>VYFT01000014.1:31455-73541 GCA_009842245.1 Gammaproteobacteria bacterium
GGAGAAGACTTATCTGAAGACGAAGTACAGATTAATCCCCTCGTCGAACAAAACATGGGGGTGCGAACCTCGTCTGTTAAGAAAGGAACGCTTGACCGTAAGATTCAAGCCGTAGGTTATGTCGAATATGACGAAAACGCGCTTCACCACATCCACACAAGAGTCGAAGGATGGATTGAGAAATTAAGCGTCAAAGATACCGGTGATCCTGTAACTGAAGGTCAAGTGTTGTTTGAAATCTTTTCTCCCGAATTAGTAAACGCACAAGAAGAATATCTCCTAGCTAAGTCCAACAACGACAAAGACATGTTAGAAGCAGCAGCAGGTAGATTGGAAGCACTCGGATTGTCCTCTGAACAGGTTGAGGAACTCAACGAATCCGAAACTACGAGCCAACGCGTACGTGTATTTGCCAAGTCTGATGGTGTTGTTGGTATGCTGGGTATTCGTGAAGGTGAACACGTTACGCCGGCCACTCATACGATGTCCATTGCTGAATTGGACAAGGTATGGATCGTTGCGGAGGTTTTGGAAAGACAATCTGCTTATGTCGAGGTTGACCAAAAGGTAGAGTTTGAACTCGAAGCCAACCCTGGTCGTACCTATAAGGGCTCAGTAAATTACATATATCCCGAACTCGATCCTACTACGCGAAGTTTGAAAGTTCGCATAGTGTTCGAGAGCAATAACGAGGTGTTGCGACCCCACATGTTCGCTAGAGTCACTATTTTCGCTGAGGGTACCGAACCAGTACTACACATTCCGTCCGAAGCGGTGATTCGAGGCGGAAGGACCGACCGAGTCGTATTGGCTGCTGAAAGTAGCATCTATCGCTCTGTACCAGTTGTGTTGGGTATGGAAGTAGATGCACGAACCCAAATTCTCGATGGATTGAAGGAAGGCGACAGTATCGTCACTTCAGGGCAATTCCTGATCGACTCAGAGTCAAATATCGAAGTGGCAATCGCGCGATATGAAGAACAGAAGAAAGTGGACGAACGCCCTACCAAAGTTAAAGTCAGTGCGACGATTAGAAGCCCACTTCCGGAAGAAATGAAACTACGAGTCAAACACGACCCTATACCCGAATGGGGATGGGGTTCTATGACAATGAAATTAAAGGTTGCCGACGAAGCACTATTTGAAGGATTGGAGAGTGGTCAAGACGTGATACTAGAACTGGAAAAGAAAGAAGAGGGTACATTTATTATTGACGTTCAAAACGCTGACGACTCAGAGTAAGACCATATGATTGCCCGCATTATCGGTTGGTCGATCGACAATCGAAAGCTCGTTCTCATCGGGACGGCGTTTCTCATTGTCGGCGGTATCATAGCTCTGTTCCGCACCCCGATCGACGCCATCCCTGACCTCTCCGATGTCCAGGTAATTGTGAAGACCACTTATCACGGTCAAGCACCACAAGTTGTCGAGAATCAAGTTACTTATCCACTCTCTGTAGCGATGCTTTCGGTCCCCAAAGCTGTTGACGTCCGTGGGTATTCGTTTTTCGGTGATTCCTATGTTTACGTGATTTTTGAAGATGGAACAGATCTTTACTGGGCTATTACAAGAGTCACCGAAAACCTATTGCAAGTACAGGATCAACTTCCCGAGGGCGCAAAAACTTCCATAGGACCTGACGCAACTGGCGTGGGCTGGGTGTACCAATACGCGATCGTCGACAAGACTGGAAACCTAGATCTGAGTCAAATGAGGAGCTTTCAAGATTGGTTCCTGAAGTACGAGCTTCAAACCGTGCCTGGAGTTGCAGAAGTAGCTACTGTTGGTGGGATGGTAAGGCAGTATCAAGTTGTCGTCGATCCTGATCGACTCTACACCTATGGATTAACGCTTAAACAAATTCGATCTGCCATACGCGCAAACAATCGAGAGACCGGTGGTTCCGTGATTGAAATGGGAGAGGCTGAATACATGATTCGGTCCGGCGGCTACGTTGAAGGATTAGAAGATCTAGAACAAATACCGGTTGGCTTGAACCCGCATGGTACTCCGATTCTCCTCTCTGACATTGCGGACATACGAGTTGGACCGCAAATGCGGCGCGGAATCGCTGAGCTTGATGGCGAAGGTGAAGTGGTTGGAGGCATCGTCGTGATGCGTTCGGGTGAAAACGCACTCCGAACCATTGAAAACGTCAAAAAACGGATCGAAGAATTGCGTCCCAGTTTTCCTGAAGGAGTGGAAATCGTTCCAACTTATGATCGGTCTAAGCTGATTTCTAACTCAGTTAAAAACTTGCGTAACACGCTGATCGAAGAATTTCTCATTGTCGCGCTGGTTTGTGCCCTCTTTCTCTTTCACTTGCGATCCTCTTTAGTGATCATTTTGAGCCTACCCATTGCAATCTTGGGTGCTTTTTTAGTGATGCGATTTCAAGGTATTAATGCCAACATCATGTCTCTCGGAGGAATCGCGATCGCGATCGGCGCAATGGTCGATGGTGCAATTGTTATTGTGGAGAACGCACATAAACGAATTGAACACTATGCGCAAGATGGAAAGGCAATTTCTACCGAACAAAGGTGGATTGCTGTCCGCGAAGCAGCAACACAACTTGGCCCGCCGATTTTCTTCTGTTTGCTCATCATAACACTGAGCTTCTTACCGGTTTTTACTTTAGAAGCTCAAGAAGGCAGGCTGTTCAAACCCCTCGCATTCACGAAGACGTACTCAATGGCGGTGGCGGCGATCCTCGCGATCACATTGATTCCTGTATTTACGGGGTATTTGGTTAGGGGCAAGATATTCTCGGAACAACGTAATCCCTTCAACAAACTACTGGTCGCTGGGTATCGCCCGATCTTAGGAGTGATTCTTCGTTTTCCCAAGTCGACAATCATTGCCAGCGTAGTCGTCCTCGCTTGTGGCTTTTGGCCGATTACAAAGTTAGGTACAGAGTTCATGCCCCCATTAGACGAAGGCGACTTAATGTACATGCCCACAACGCATCCTGGAATTTCCGTCGATAAAGCGAGGGAACTGTTACAGCAAACCGACAAGCTGATTCGTGGAATTCCTGAAGTAGAGAATGTATTTGGGAAAGTGGGTCGCGCCGAGACCGCAACAGACCCTGCTCCACTCACCATGATTGAAACATCGATCCAGCTCAAACCTCGAGAAGAGTGGCGACCCGGTGTAACTATGGACGACATTCGCGACGAATTGAATCAACGTGTGAACTTTCCAGGTCTTAACAATGCATGGGTCATGCCAATTAAAACCCGCATTGATATGCTCGCTACCGGTATTAAAACTCCCGTCGGAATCAAGGTTTTAGGACCAGATTTAACCGTTGTTCAATCCATTGGTACTGCAATCGAAGAGGCGTTAGCAGATGTACCGGGAACAGCTTCGGTATTTGCGGAGCGAGTTGCAGGGGGACGATATCTAGACGTCGATATCGATCGCTTACGCGCTGCTCGATATGGTCTCAACGTGAGCGACATACAAGACATAGTCAGCACCGCTATAGGTGGTATGAACGTCGCTACTTCCGTGGAAGGGCTCGAGCGATATCCAATAAACATCAGATATCCACAGCGGGTTCGTAGTTCGATCGAAAGTTTAGAGAACCTACCGATCACAACTCCACAGGGAGCTCGTGTTGCTCTTGGTGATGTCGCCACAATCCGAGTCACTGATGGCGCTCCCATGATCAAGAGTGAAAACGCGCGTCCTACCGGTTGGCTCTTTATCGACATCGCGGGAAGGGATCTTGGTTCGTATGTCGCTGAAGCTCAACAAGTCGTGCGAGAGGAAGTAGAACTACCGCCGAATTACTCCTTAGAGTGGTCTGGCCAGTACGAATACTTGGTTCGCGCACAACAACGACTCGCAATTATGGGACCCATAACGCTAGGAATTGTTCTAGTCTTGTTGTTCTTGAATTTTCGACGAGCTACCGATGTATTTTTGATAGTTACTACCGTACCCTTCGCTTTGGTTGGCGGTATCGTTTGTCTCTATCTACTCGACTACGACCTTTCGGTTGCCGTAGGTGTTGGGTTCATCGCACTCGCAGGGGTTGCCGTGGAGCTTGGGGTTGTGTTGCTGACGTACCTCAATCTAGCGATGGAACAGCGGCGCGAGCAAGCCGGAGAAGAACAACGAGCATTGGTCTTAAGAGATGTCGTCGGGGCGATCGAGGAAGGAGCAATGCTGCGCATTCGACCCATTATGATGACGACTATGACCGTCTTTCTCGGTCTATTGCCGATTATGTGGGCATCGGGTTCGGGAGCTCAAATAATGCAACGAATCGCAGCTCCAATGTTTGGTGGGATGATTAGCGCGATGATCTTAACTTTGATCGTGTTGCCACCGCTATTTTTGCTGTACAAGAAATGGACTTTGATCGGGTTCAAGCGAACACCCGCCCACGCTTAATTGGTAAGAACTCAGTCACACACAATTGTGAATACCTAGAGTCGCAACAACTTTCGATTCCTCAACAGATCAAAGGTGAGGTAAACGCTCCGCGAAAGAAATTCGGTTGTCGCGAAGTGTTCATGCATCGTTGACCGATTCCGAACTATTCCGATGCGCCAGCAATCCGCAACATACTGGCTATCTGATCGTTTTCCAACTCAATCGCTATTTCAAGTATTGAACGTTCGTCATGACTGTCCGCCTCATTCGGGTCTGCTCCCGCCTCTAGAAGCATTCTCACGATTTCAACATGTTCGTACGTCACCGCACGCCGTAAGAATTCAGGTTTCGCTCCTTTCGCCAGTAAGAACTTCACTGTGTGAACATGATCATAGTTGATTGGAATGACAAGTTCCCATGGACCGCGGGACATACCCAATTCCCACAAGGTCTCCATGGCTTCGTTCAAGCCATTGACACATGCGATCTTCATGTACCAACTCATCAGTTGCTCTTCCCTGTTGAATCCGGCCTTCACGAATCGTCGAAAGTTTTCTATATCACGATTCTGAAGCGTAAGAGCAGTGGGTGTATACATGTAACTAATATCCCCACGAAAAATTTCTGGATCAGCACCAGCATCGAAAAACGCGGTGACGATTTGAGGTTTGTAATATTGCTTAGAGTGGCCGTAATAGAACTCTCCAAATCCCGTAGGTTGAGCACCAGCCTCCAATAGCCCTATTACAGCTTCGTAATCTCGCTCATCCGCGGCTCTGTAGAGTTGCCTTTCCAACGGTATGTCCTCATCATCAACCGAAGTAGATTTCGATGCACCGCTCTTTTTTAGCAATTTTGTGATCGCCCTGTCACCATCCTTCTGCAAATCTGTCGCAGCTTGAAGCACAGTTGGCCAGACTTCACGTCCTGAAGCATTCTCCTTTAGAGTTACTGCCGTCGGCGTGAAGTTGGGATCAGCACCGTGCTCCAACAACAGATCGACCAACTCACGTGACTGACGCAGTACAGCATAGTGAAGCGGAGTTAAGTATTCGAAAGTGTATCTCGATGGAACATCGAACTCAAGGTCGTGCATCCCTAGATAATGCCGAGTCAATTTGTTTGGATTCGCGCCAGAGTTGAGTAGCAGTTTTACGATTTCTTCATGCCCGTAAAGAATCGCCATACCCAGACCTTCTGGTTCTGCCCCTTGCTTTATTAGTAGCTTCAGAGCTTGCAACTGTCCATTTTTAGCAGCACCTACTGTACTAAGGTCATCGTCTCCATAACTCAACAGCAAATTGAGCATGTGAACATTACCTCGTTCAGCGGCAAGAGCCGCTCCGTGGGGTTCGACATCACGTCTCAACATCTCCTCTAAGACCTCTTCATTTTCATGTTGGACGGCCGATAGAGTACTAACTCCAGCTCCTGCTTCAACCATTAACCGAGCAATATGATCTCTCTCGAGTTCAAGAGCGTAGTCAAGAAGATAGTAGCTCAAGTACTCTTTGGTTGCTCGCTCCGTGTCCGATAGATATTCTTGGATCTTCGTCGCGTCGTTTCTGTCTATAGCGTCATAAAAATCGATCGTCGTCCATGGTGGAATCTCAAGCTCCTGAACTTGATCGTCCGCTACTAGAGACGTATAGCCAATGAAAGCGATGCCAAGTATGGCAAGAATTCGCAAATTCGATCTTCGACTGTTTTTCTTGGTTATGAATTCTCCAACGTATTGTCGGCGCGATTCAAACGAGATCTGATATTGAGTGTTCATTTTTAAAACTGTTCGTTGTGAAGCGTTTACTTTGAAATCAACATTGAACGGAAAAATTCCGATCTGTTTAAATTGTATCTGGTTACGACTCGTCGCACCGAACCACAAGCTCGAATAGTCTTACGAGAGCCTTCCTAGTACACGCTGTCATTTCCTGTAGAGTATCATCCTATACTGAAAACGTGTTTTTAGATATAGGATGTACATACCTCGAATCGCGAGTCCAATTCTGTTCGACTCTCTCAACAATCAAGCATGTGTCGCGTTAATCGGTCCCCGTCAGGTCGGGAAGACTACACTCGCGCTTCAAAGCTCAAAAAAAGACAGCATCTACATACCTCGATTTGGAGCGAAAGAGTGATCGCCTCGTATTGCAGGATCCCGATTACTTCTTTTCACAGAACAGAGACAAACTGGTAATTCTCGATGAAATCCATCGAACACCCGAAATTTTTTCACAGTTACGAGGAGAAAAAGACCGAGCTAGATTTGTGGGCATTCGACACAATTTGTACCTTGTCTTAGGCTCTGCGTCAATGGAATTACTTCGTCAAAGTGGCGAAAGCCTTGCCGGACGAATCTCCTATGTAGCACTCAATCCCATCAATGTCGTTGAAGCCCATAACTGTGGGATTGACCTAGCCACGATTTGGTTGCGCGGTGGTTTGCCAGACAGCTTGACAGCCTCATCCAATTCAAAGAGCGTTAGGTGGCGTTCAGACTTTATTAAATCATACTTCGAACGAGATGTAAGATTTTTTTTGAACGCACTCCAATAGCGTTGGTCGAACACCTTTGGACAATGTTGGCATATTCTCAGGGATCGAGTGTCAACTATTCATCACTGGCCAAGTAACTGGGGGTCTCCGCACCAACGATACGTAGCTATATCGAGCTATTAGAGAAGTTATTACTAGTAAGAGTCCTTCGACCGTTTCGCGCAAATGTGAACAAACAATTCGTAAAGAGCCCGAAAGTCTATGTTCGAGACAGCGGGCTCACCCACACTTTACTCGGCTTACAAACCGAATTGCAACTATATGGTCATCCAGTCGTCGGACGTAGTTGGGAGGGATTTGTCATCGAGAACATCCTGAGTGTATTGTCCCACGGTACCCAAGTCTTTTTTTACCGAACCGCGAAAGGAGCTGAGATTGATCTGATCCTACAGTTTCCAGGTCTTGATACTCGATGGGCAATTGAAATCAAACGCAATATAGCAGCCCGTACGAGTCAAGGTTTTCACATTGCAAAGACTGACATCGGCGCAAACAAATGTTTCGTTGTTCACACGGGTACGGATCGAGTATCTTTAAGTCAGGACACTGAGGGAATTGGACTTCTTGACATCTGCAGAGAACTGCAGGACGTTGTCAGCAAAAACGCGCTCTGATTTGACGCACTTCTACAGGATATTTCCGACCAATGCCTAGACAAGTATACGATGCTCTCGACACAATGCGAGGACTATCGCGGTAATTCGTTATAGAATCGGAAGTCGCATCAATCAGCGCTTGCTTTCTTCAACATATCGATAATGTCTTGATTACCTGTGTCAGCAGCTAACTGATGTAATGTCTTCTCGTCGCTACCATCGGTCTGATCTGGATCTGCACCAGCCGCGAGGAGCATTTTCACAATCTCAACATGTTCGTCTTCTACAGCCGTTTTCAAGTTATCGGGTCTGCTTCCACGCGCCAACAAGAACTCCACCATATGTGTATGTCCGTAGTTAACTGCAATCCAAATTTCTGACCCAATCTCCTCAAAGTCGAGATCCCACAAATACACGATTGCTTCATTCAACCCTTTTACACACGCAATTTTCCTATACACGTACCTGGTAGAGAATGTGTCAGTTTGTGCGCCTGCTTCGATAAGACGTTTGAAATTTTCGACATCACCGTTGTTAAGAGCCATCGAGGCAGGACCGTACGGGTAGCCAAATCTATAGTCATCAGGATCGGCTCCCGCTTCAACAAATGCCTGCACAAGCTTGGGCTGATAACGCTCTTCAGAGAAGGCATAGTAGAACTCCCCAAATACCGTAGGCTTAACACCTTCTTCCAGCAATTCTAAAACCCTTGTGTGACGTTTAACACTGGCAGCTTTGTAGAGCTCCTTCTCTCTTTCAATATCTTCATCGTCATGAACAGCTGTAGAACTTGCACCATGTAACTTAAGCAGCGCAAGGATTTCGTCATCTCCGCCCTCAGAACCGGTCGCAGTTTCCAGAACGGATGGCCAACGTTCAAAGTCTGAGGGAACCTGTAGTAGAGTTATCTCACGTGGCGCAACATTCGGATCAGCACCGTTTTCGAGCAACAATTTGACCATGGCCCTTGATTGGACTATCACGGCATAGTGCAACGGCGATAAGAACTCGTCAATAAACTTATAGGGGACTCCAAGATTTTCTCTGCCGAATGGATATCGATCCAACTCATTGGGATCGGCCCCGGAGTCTAAGAGAAGTTTGACTACGTCTTCATGATCTTTGACGACCGCATCGTGCAGTCCTTCTGGTTGCGCTCCGTGTTCAATTAGCAGCTTCACCGCGTCTAGCTCCCCGTTTCGCGCTGCCGTTTTAGTGCTGAGGTCTTTCTCTCCGTGCTCTAAAAGCAATCGCAACATTGCAATGTTGCCCCGTTCAGCAGCAAGCCACGCTCCTCGTGGCTTGACTCCGTTTTTCAGCATCGCCTCAACGATTTCCAGATTGTCATGCGTGACCGCTGGTAGCGTGTTCACTCCAGCTCCTGCTTCCACCATCATCATTGCGATGTCATTTCTTTCCTGCTCTAAGGCATAGTCGAGTAAGTAGTAGCCTAAATATTCCTTGGTAGCTCGAGTGGAATCTGAGAGATACAACTGAACTTGTTTCGCGTCGTCTTCGTCAATTGCGTCGTAGAAATCCTGTGTTGTCCAGGGCGGGATTTCGCTATGTACATTGGTGTCGTCAGCCCCCTGGCAAGCTGAGACAATTATTACACACCCAATCAAGGGTACGAAAGTTGATCTTTTGTAGTTTCTCATTGCTGATTAATCTCCAGCTTAAAGTCTTGGATGACGTGTGATACTGTCAATACTACTGTCCACTATTCTAAACCAATTTGTGCCCTTGAGCAGCAATTTTTTGAATACGTCGAGTTAAATCCAGCGCACAAACAAATTTAAGGTTAAAACAATCACTCTTCGTACCTCAAAATCTCTACGCTACTCACTTGCTCCCGCTTTCGTCAACATACTTATGATGTATTGATTATCGGACTCGACCGCGACTTCAAGAATAGTTCGCTCATCAAATTCGTGTGGTTGATCTGGATCCGCGCCAGCTTCTAAAAGTAACTTCACAATTTGTACATGTTCATTCTTCACCGCCCTACGTAGTCCCTCCGGTCGAGCTCCCTTGGCTAGCAAAGTCTCAACCGTACGTAAGTACCCGAGATTACACAATGCGCCAACGTAAACGCCATGTCGCTCTTGCTTTAACCGAACGAGAATCTCGATAGCCTCAGTCAAACCGCGACCAAGAGCAATTTTCAAATACCAACTTAGCAAAGAATCATTGACATCGGCACCTGCATCAATAAAGCGTTTGAAGTTCTCCACATCTTCATTCCAGAGAGTTATCGCAGTAGGAGTGTACAAAAGCATAGCAGGGAACTCGTTAAATACGTCAGGGTCTGCGCCAGCTTCAACAAAAGCCTGCATAACTCTCGGATCATAGGGTTCTGAGAGTTCGTAGTAGAAATCACCAAATCCAGTGGGTACAGCACCCAATTCCAATAACCGTACCACCTCTTCATAGTCCCACTGATCAGCAGCGTCATGAAGTTTCAATTCCAATTGATACTCCTCATTACTGTCCGACACTGTCAGAATAGCACCGTTTTCCTTTAGCATTTGCGCAATTGAGGTATCCCCCCATTCAGAATCTTGCGCGGCTTTTAGTACCGTTGGCCACGGGGTACTGTCATACCGACTTTTCAATAAAGTGATAGGTTTAGGGACGACGTTGGGATTTGCTCCTGCTTCAAGCAGAACTTTCACTAGTTTTTTCGACTGTTTGAGGACGGCGTAATGGAGAGGCGACAGATACTCGAACTTATACTTTGGTGGAAATTCGACGTCGGAGAAATCCCCGAGCGATAGCCGAGTGATCTCGTTAGGATCCGCGCCTGAGTCCAATAGAAGTTCAGCCACATCTTCATGACCGTGAAGAATAGCAATTTCCAGCCCTTCGGGATCAGCACCATGGTCAATAAGAAGCTTCAACGTTTCCAGTTGCCCATATTTAACCGCTCCTTCAGTGCTTAACTCATCCTCGCCGTGATCTAGCAAAATTTGTAGGATATCAACGTTACCTCGTTCAGCTGCAAGTGATGCGCCTAGCGGTTTAACACCTCGCTTCAACATCGCTTCAAGAATCGGCACGTTTTCAAACTGAACAGCGGAAAGAGTATCGATACCAGCTCCGGCCTCAACCATCAGTTCCGCAATGTCGTCTCTCTCGAGTTCCAAGGCATAATCAAGCAAGTAGCAACTCAGAAACTCTTTTGTGGCTCGTTTCGTATCCGATAGATAATCTTGAACGGACTTGACGTCGTTTTTGTCGATAGCGTCGTAAAAGTCTGCGGTCGTCCACGGGGGAATATGAAGTTTTGACGTTGGAGTGTCGGCCGAGAGCGAAGTATCTCCTATCGCGAAACTTAGAACCCATACCAGGACCAGAACAGGTACCTTCAATAGGGTGCGTTGTGAACTAGTCCTAGTTAGATAGAACTGATTCTCTCTTCTCTTGTTTGTCAAGGGGAAGCTCACGATCCTCCTCCCATATATCCGAGTCTACTGTGTCGAGTTCTTTCGATTGTACCCGTTTGTAGTGTGCCCACATCAGGAATCTTTCGTGGATGATTCGAACAATGCTCGACTTCCCGGTACTCTTTCTGTTTGATTATCGACCCAGAATGTGAAATAGAATTTCACAACACCACAGGAACCTCACTCATACTTTGGAGACTCGAAAACGCAAACACTGGTTGTTGTCTTCATTTGTTATGTAGACACAAACGTTCGATAACACTATTTGTGCCGACTCTGCACGATCTAATGCGGATCAATTCAATCCAATGACATGTGATTACTCTTCAAGATCGATTGATGGGAGTAGGACCGTCAGTGGATTCATTCGGTTGAGGTTTCTGTAGTGTATCTGGCGTGTTTGCCTTCAATAATTCTTCGACAAGGTTTCGAACCGCTCTAGAATCCATGGATTTCAAAATTATCGACTCATCAGGAACTAACATTTCCATTTTGTAGACTAAGCCGTCTGACGTTGTTGACAACGAGAGAAAATCAATTCTTACCACCTCTCCCGTATCAACATCTACTACGAATCGTATTGGCGTACTATCTTCTGTCTTAGCAAATCCCGAACTCTTTTCGTCTTTCACAAGACCATTGATCGTGTGTGTGTTGTAATAGCCTTTGAGTTCTGAGAGTGAATGACTATCGGGCAACGAAAAGTTGAGCCAGAATTCGAAGGCTTTGTTAACATCGATCTCTTGCTTGCTATCGTCGCTCCGCCAACCTCGATCATCGGTGCCTTTCTCTTCCTGGTACTTGACATGGATTTCAAGCTTGTTCTCTGACACTTCTAAGACTTCCACTTTGTAAGTTTTGTAAGTTTTGGTTCCGTCTTCGTACTGATGTCGAAATTTGATCAACATATTCTCGTGATCGAATACCTTGGTTTTGTTTCCGTAGCTCTCAAAAATCTCTAGCTCGTACACGACATCCTTGATGGATCCATCTTCCAAAACCGTTTCGGTAAATTTAGCTTGAGCTACTGGAACTAAAGTCAACATAGCAACAAGAGCGATACAAATCTTTATTCTCATACCTGGTAATTCGAGATCATAAAGTGTGGTATTTACAGTGTGAGTTTGGTGTGAGTTTCGTTGATTGGACAACTTCCAGCGCTAGCTGCTTTGGTGTCTAGCAAATCGTGAAAAGCACATCCAGCCGCGAAGTCAACCACGCACGAAACGACTTGGAACGCGTAGCAGAAAAAGAGTCAATGCGATATGTCAAGAATTTTCGCCTGAATCATCGACACCTATCGGTTCATCCGGTGTCTGCGGTGCAGGGATTGCGTGTTTCTTCAATAGTTGTTCAGCAAGCTCGCGATGCTCTTTTGTACTCATGGAATACATGCGGATGGGTTGCTCCGGATTAAGAGGTTTTATCTTCCCTACAAATCCTTCAGTTGTTAAGGAAAAGGACATGATGTCGATTCTCTTTAGTTCCCCGGTTTCGTCATCTATCGAGAATCTCACTGGCGTACTCGTTTCAGCAATCACTTCTTGGTCATTTTCGTTCTGTTCTTGACTATCGAACCTGTAGGTATACCGTCGGCCCCAGTTTCCTGCACGAGGATGATCTCTTGGTAACCGGAATCCAATAAAGCTAGTCAAGGCTTTTTCAAAGTCTAACTGCTGGTCGTTTTCGTTCTCATCCTCTCCTTCTTGTTTCTGATAGGTAACGTGGAATTCGATCACGTCTTCCTTCGGTCCAACAATTTCTAACTTAAACATTTTGTGAGTCGTGGTTCCATCTTCGTGTAGGTGTTGAAACTTCACTAGTTGCCGTTTGCTATCTAACAACTTTTCCTTGTTTCCATAGTTCTCAAATAAATCGATTCGATGCAAAAACTCTTGCATGGTCCTGTCATACACGATCGACGAAGTAAACTGCGCTAGAACGCTTCCACTTAGTAAAAGGGAGACAAACAAAGCAGTACAAGTCAACTTTTTCATATTCTTCTATTGTCGGTGGATTCTTCCAGACTCGTCCAAGAGACGATAGGCGGCAATTCCGATTACAAACCAAAATGTTGGGTAACAACGTTATTTAGAATTGTAGTCGAATGAACGATAAACCCGCCGCTAAACCGCAGGCTTATTCAGCGCCATACAACACCAAAACTCGGGCAAGTTCGTTTTTTTTAATCAAACCCTCATAGGTATTTCATGACCTTCGACTTCCCCGAAATCTTTCAGGAACAATGGAATCTGCGTAAACCCGCAGTATCAGGCTCCCACGGAGTAGTTGCGACGCAACACTATCTCGCTTCTCGAGTCGGAGCTTCGGTTTTGCAAAAGGGTGGTAACGCGATTGATGCGGCTGTGGCAAGTGGATTAGCACTAGGGTGTGTTGAGCCGTGGATGAGTGGCATCGGCGGTGGCGGCTTTATGACCATTTACGATGCAGAGGAAGACTCTGTTTCTGTCGTCGAATTCGGGATGCGCGCGCCTTTACTCGCTGACCCGAACGACTATCCACTTACGGGAAAGACTACTGGTGCTTCGTCCTTTCACTGGCCAGAGGTACTAGATGATAGAAACGTGCATGGTCCGTTTGCTATTGCTACTCCCGGCTACCTGAAAGGTGTCGGACTTGCTCTAGAGAATTTTGGTACTTGGGATTGGTCCGATGCGATGGAACCTGCGTGTCGACTAGCTGAATGGGGCTTACCGACACATTGGTATACGCAATTGCAGATTCTGCGTGGTGCCAGAACCATGCGGCGCTATGAAGAAGTGCAACGAGTTTATCTATCTGACGGTCTCCCTCCAGAAACAGAAGATGACACGGGTACTACGAATCGCACCCAACTAGGAAACTTGCCCAATACTCTTCGAGTGTTGCAAAGAAATGGTCCCAACGCACTCTATTCTGGTGAGTTAGCGGAGAAAATCTCTTCCGATCTCGCAAAAGCCGGTTCCAAGATTCAACTGCAAGACTTAGAGCAATATGAAGCATACATCACGAAACCCATACAACTCGACTATCGAGGGCACGAAATCTTTGCCCCTTCGCGACGGTCAGCAGGACCAACACTAACGCATGCCCTATCAACGCTGAAGGAACGCTTATCAGTAATCGACCGGAAGTGTCCAAATGCATCCGACTATGAGATATTTGCAAACACTCTTCTTGACTCTTACGAGTATCGACTAAAGCACCTTGGGGACGGAACTAACGAAGGAACGCCCACCGGAGCGACCTCTCATCTTTGTGTGTTAGATCGCGACGGAAATATGGTGTCTTTAACTCAAACGCTTATGTCAGTTTTTGGATCCTTCGTGATGCTCCCTAAGACTGGAATCCTCATGAACAATGGCATGATGTGGTTTGATCCGAGACCCGATACTCCGAACTCCGTCGCACCAGGTCGCAGACCCCTGAGCAACATGTGCCCAGTTATTGGAAAGACTCATGATGGAAGAAGATTCGCTCTAGGAGCGTGTGGTGGCCGACAGATTTTTCCGGCCGTGTTTCAAATTCTGTCTTTTCTTTGCGACTTTGGTATGAACACAATGGATGCTTTGCACCAAGCCAGAATTGACGTCTCCGGTACGGACCTGATAACGATCATGGACAACATGGACAGCGAGTCAATTGATCACTTACATCAAAAATTTTCGAACACATTAGTACGAAAGAACGCAGTCTCTCCCAGACTATTCGGCGTACCGCAACTGGTTGTAATGGAAACGTCGGGTTCGATGTCTGGTGGGTGTTTTATTCCATCTCCAGTGTCACAAGCGATTGGAGTGTGACTCCTCATTGAGAACAACTTCGTAAAACACCGATGGACTCGATACGCGTATGGGACGGTCAATCCGCCACTAGAGAGTAACTCGTACTTCGACCGCCGGCAGCATCCTTTTTTAGTCCGCCGCGTTGAATGAGATCATGAATGTCCCGATTGGCCGTATCTTGAGAACACTTCGCCATTTTCGCCCACTTCGAACTAGTGAGCTTTCCTTCAAATCCATCCAGGAATTTGTTCATTACTCGTACTTGGCGTGAATTTAACGACTCTTGCGCGAATCGAGCCCAAAAACGTGCCTTAGTTAACACTGTGTTGAGAATCTGGTCGCTCTGTTTGACTGCTCGTTGTAAGCAACAGAGGAACCAATCCATCCAACTTGTTACATCGACAGAACCTCGCTGAGTAATTTCTAGGATGTGGTAGTAGTCCTTTCGTTCCGCGCAAATCTGCGACGACATACTATAGTAGCGGTGAGCAAACTTTTCTGAACGCGCAAGTGCCATATCGGTGATCGCACGAGCAATTCGTCCGTTTCCATCCTCGAACGGATGGATGGTAAGAAACCAAAGATGCGCTAAACCAGCAACCAATAAAGAATTAAGTTCACCGGGATCTGCAAACCATCGCAGAAAACCTGACATTTCTTTTTGAATTCGATTCGCTGGAACCGCTTGAAAATGGACTACTTCCTGACCGATCGGACCCGACACCACTTGCATTGGTCCGTTCCGATCATCTCTCCAACACCCAACGTTGATTTGATTCGAACTTACTGAGTCGGTTCGGAATAATGCCGAATGCCAAGCGAATAGTCGTTCTGCACTCAGTATCCCATCGTACTTCTCGGTAGCGTCGAGCATCATTTCGACCACGCCTTCGACCCGTTCGCTAGGCTGGACAAGACCACCGACTTCTAAGCCTAGTCTTCGTGCTACCGAAGATCGAACTTCGTTATAGTCGAGGGCTACCCCTTCAATTTCGCTAGACCTGATTACGTCTTCGGTTCTGATGATGAGTTGTGTTTCATTGCGTGAATCAAAACCCAGAGTCTCCATCTTACCCTGAACCCGACCTTGTTCATGCGAGACCGACGCAATCAAATTGTAGACATGGTTTTGATCCCATGTTAGTTTCGGCCAAGTCTCATGTTCCCACAAATATCGCACTACTATTCTCCGCAGCTTGTGCGGATATTATACTTGATATTCTCCGCACTTTATGCGTAGATTAGACTGATTATTCTCCGCAAATTGCGTTCAACGTTGGGAGCAATAAAAAAGCCGTGTCCACATTGTGAACACGGCTCTTTTCTTATCGTTGTTCAGTTAACGTAGTTTCTATTCACCGGCAGGTTCGGCGACCTCTTCCTTTTCAAGGTCACCAGCAACCACTATGGAGAATTTCTCAACGCTTACGTACTTTCGAAATGCATTGTTCACTTCTTCCAAAGTTACCGAAGCAAATCTGTCGTCGACCTCTTGATAATGAGACAGTTCGCGATTGAAAAACATCGTGTGATGCAGCATATTGGATATTGCCCCATCAGAAGACCTACGTCCCTTTCTTGAGTCGACGATACTGTTGACCGCTAAAGCTACCTCTTCATCAGTGAATCCATCTTCGACTGCACGAATTACTTCCTCTTTGAACGACTGTACTAACTGATCCATGTTTTTCGGATCAACGGAGGCTGATGCCCCGACGTAACCGCGTTTGTCAATTGGGTGTGTAAAAAATCCAGCGCCGACGCTGTATGACAATCCTTCTTGTACTCTAATTCGTTGTGCTAGCCTTGAATTCAAGAATCCGCCACCAAATATCTCAAAAGCAACTACAAGTGGTTCGTAATCCGGATCTTCATCCGTGAATGGAAAATCAAAAGCCGCTCGCATTAGCGCATTGGTCTTGTCAGGAGTGTTAACTTCAAAGAAGCGAGCCTCTTGAGATTGAGCATCACGACCAATCCGTTCGTACGGAGCGGGAGATTCCCAATCTCCAAATGACTCTTCTAACCAAGTAAATACTTCGTCAGGGTCGAAGTCTCCCACAACAGTGATAGTTGTGCTTTCGCTCAGACCGGCCACGTCATCGTAATATTCCTTAACTTGGTCAAGAGTGACATTACCGTAGCCTTCTATATCTTCCTCAATCGATGAGGCGTAATTTGGATGACCTTTTGGAAATTGCGTTAAGTGTTTAAACAGCTTAACACTAGCTAACGGTCCAGGCTCGGCACGCTGTGATTCCAAATTTGTTAGCTGAGCCTTCTTCAATAACTCAAACTCTGTTTCTTCCCACGATGGTTCGCGGGCGATTTCCGCTACTAGTTTAATCGACTCCTCTAAGTTTTCCCGTACGGTATTAATCGTGAGCCCACCGCTAGTCAGTCCAATGGATGCCCCTCCGCCCAGTCGAAGACGTCGGTATTCATCAGACAATTCGTTTCTGGTCTTATTAACGGTACCGCGACCAATCATTCCATCAGTGAAGCCGGCAATGTAACCTTTATGCATCACGGTGTCGAGTGTACCCCATCGCATGACCGCATTAATTTGAACCGTGTCACCAGTGTTTTCTTTCGACAACATTGCAACTCGAGCACCATTAGACATTGTCCGGTACTCCGTTCTGTCCGCGATGTTCGCAGGTGTAGCGTCAAAAGCCTCTCCCCTAGCTACGGCCTCGCGTCCTTGATAGTCTCCTACTAATGATTTAATATCCGCATTCGACTCTACCATGGCTCGAGCAGGTGTTTCCTCCACAGGTTTAAAGTACCCTTTGGACCTATTTGAACTTATAAGATACTTCTGTGCCACGCGTTGAACGTCTTCGGGGGATACTGACTCAGTGCGATCCCGTGTGATGTAGAACAACCGCCAATCGCCACGAGCAGACCATTCGCTGAGTTGCCGGGCTACGCCTATAACTGAGTTGGATATGTTTTCGTAATAATTAGACATTCCCAATTTAAACCGACCAAGTTCTTCTTCGGTCGGGGGATTTGCTATCACGTCTTCTATGGTGGCCTCTATCGCAACTTCCGCTTCTTCTAAGGAACCATCCAAGGGAACCGTTGCGCCTACCCAAAAAAAGCCTGGGTATTTAAATGACTCGGCATACCCAAATGCATTCGTAGCTATCTTCGTTTCAACCACAGCTTTGTACAAACGACTATTCACACCGGCACCGGAGAGAACACTTCCCAGAGCTGACAAGGCAGGATAATCAGCGGACGACACTGATGGAATCCGATACGCTGCGCGGAACAACTGAATGTCGCCGACCCGCTCTAAAACTATTGAGCGCTCGCCATCTTGAGGAGCTTCGTACGAATAGTTCTCATAGATTTTCATCGACCCAATACGGTCTGGACGAGGAATTCCACCGTAGACCTCAAATACCAGCTCTAATGCTTCGTCTTGGTCAACTTTACCCGCGATAATTAGCGTCGCGTTGTCTGGCTGGTAGAACTTTCGATAAAAGTGGTAAAGTTGTTCTCTGGTTACACCAAGGATGTCTGAACGGTGACCTATGGTCGAATTTCGGTAGCTGTGCAAATCCATTGCTATCGAACGTACGCGTTTGCTCAACACCTGTCCAGGAGGATTTTCCCCGATATCCCACTCATTAGCAACGACAGTTTGTTCAGTTTCCAGTTCTTTCGCGTCGATTAACGCATTCAGCATACGGTCAGCTTCGTGTTCCAAAGCCCACCGAAGTTTTTCTTTGTCCGGTACGACAGTGACAAAGTAATTAGTTCGATCTAACCAAGTTGTTCCATTTGCACTGATCGCATTTTCCGATATTTCATCCAGTATCTGTTTACCAGTGCGAGTCGTCGTGGCTTTAAATATCATGTGTTCTAGCAAATGGACCATTCCGATTTCACCGTAGCCCTCGTGCGCTGAACCGACATGGTAAGTGATGTTGATGTAAATATTCTCCTCGCTAGGATCCGGTAATACGAGGACTCTAAGCCCATTCTCAAGTTGCCATTCAGATACGCCTTCAACGGTGGTAATATATTCGAACCCGGCTGCGTCTTGTCCGTCTTGTGCCCAAGATACCGAACCCGTGAGCAAAAACGCAAGTGCAAAAAGTGCAAAGTAAGAGGAAGATCTCTTTAGTGTTTTCATTTAATATCCCTTGAAGTTTGGTTGTCGCAAAAAAAACTTACGTACTGGGTGTCTGGTCTCTCTCCGTGGACCTAGAAACTCGGAACGACGTAAGGATAATTGTTATGGGTGACACGGACAGTAACGCCTATACGATGTTCAATACCATCGGCTATTCAAACTGTCTCTCACCTCAATGTAAGTGTACAATTTTACTAATTTGCACACACACGGACAACGTGTCAATATACCCACCACGGAATGCTAAAGAGAGTACGAGAAGACCAGTCTAAGAGCGGTTCCTCCCCCAGCGATCGCCATTCGGAGTTGACAAGGTTTGTTGACCGTGTCGGCGGGTTGATGCATGCCTTGAATTGGTTAAAGGAAGAGTACGGATATGTTGATGCGTCTTGGATTCCTACTCTAGCCGATGTGTTCAACATTAGTCAAGCTGAAGTGCGTGGAGTAATTAGTTTTTACCACGATTTCAAGCTTAAACCACCTGCAGTTCACACCATAAAGATCTGTCAAGCAGAAGCATGTCAATCTCTAGGCGCGCGGCAACTCACCAAGGACATTGAAGCGAAATTCGGTACGAATCTTGGATCCCGCACATCTGACAATAGAGTTGAACTTGAAGCTATCTATTGCTTGGGCTTGTGTGCCGTGGGTCCCTCAGTACAAGTTGATGACAGACTCATCGCGCGAGCAACACCCGATTCAGTCTCTTTAAGTATCGAATGAATCTACATATATCCGACGACTCATTTGCGCGCGCATTGGGTTCAGAGAGTGTGGAGTTCGCGCTCAAGACACACGGAATTGAACCTATACGCACTGGTTCCTTCGGACTTGCATGGCTCGAACCGGTAGTGCAAATAAGAAATAGTGATCACAGACTTATATCCGAATTCACTAAAGTATCGGTTGAAGATGTCCCGGCGATTGTTGAGCTGTTAAATTCGACACAGAAGCAAGGAAACGGAGATCCTCCGACGAGTAATCCAGCGGAACTAAGTGTAAGCTCGCACCCGTTTTACACAAAGCAACATAGACTAGTCTTCGATCGAGCTGGGGTTTGTCCACCACTTCAGCTACCCTCTTTCACGTTGTTGGAAAATCTACTTGACCAAGATCCCAATCAAATCATCGCTGGTATGGAAACTTCTTGGTTACGCGGGCGCGGTGGCGCAGGCTTTCCTGCCTTCATTAAGTGGCGAACTGTAGCAGATACTCCCGCCGATCAGAAGTATGTCGTTTGCAACGCGGATGAAGGGGATTCTGGTACGTTTTCTGATCGCATGCTCATGGAAGGTGATCCTTTCAAATTGATTGAAGGAATGATCATTGCTGGCTACGCAACCGGAGCGACACAAGGATTCATCTACTTAAGGTCGGAATATCCTGTCGCGAAGGAATACCTTGACCGAGCTCTAGAGATTGCTTACACGGAAAAACTGTTAGGAAAGAACGTTCTAAATTCAAACTTTTCGTTTGATATCGAAGTGCTGATCGGAGCTGGAGCTTATATCTGTGGGGAAGAAACGTCCTTACTTGAAAGCCTTGAGGGAAAACGAGGTCAAATCAAAGTAAAGCCACCGGTACCGGCGATCGCGGGTCTTTTTGAAAAACCTACCTTAGTGCATAACGTAATCAGTCTCGCCGCGGTTCCCGGGATATTCGAAATTGGTCCTGAAGCTTATGCGCAATTGGGTGTCGGTAAATCCACAGGGACGATGCCCTTCCAAATATCTGGCAACGTCAAACAAGGTGGACTCATTGAATTACCCTTTGGTCACACAGTTAATGAACTGGTTTACAATTATGGTAGTGGAACAGCATCCGGTCGTCCTGTACGAACGGTTCAGATAGGCGGTCCGCTAGGCGCGTATCTCTCAGAATCTGAATTCGACACACCGCTTACTTATGAAGCGATGGCGGAAATCGGTGCCGGTATCGGACACGGCGGCTTGGTGGTTTTCGATGATACCGTTAATTTAAAGGAACAAGCCGAGTACGCGTTTGAGTTCTGCGAGATAGAGTCTTGTGGAAAATGTACTCCTTGTCGCATCGGATCCGTTCGCGGAAAAGAAGCTTTACGACAGTTCAGTTCCAACAACGTCGATGCTAGAACCTTGGTGGTTATTGAAGAATTGTGTGAGGTAATGGAAAAAGCAAGTCTTTGCCAGATGGGAGGAATGACTCCTATCCCAGTACGTAGCGCTATTCAAAAATTTCCAGAAGACTTTATACCGGAGCAATAGACATGAGACTCTTAGAAACGGATTACGGCACCCCTGTTATTCGTTCTAACGGAAAAACCGTCCAAAAAGTACCGGTGAGTATCGACGGGAATAACGTCGTGGTAGACGAAGGAACTTCGATTCTACGCGCTTCGGTGCAAGCAGGAATTCCGATTCCAAAGCTCTGCGCGTCCGACAACTTGGAAGCTTTTGGGTCCTGTCGATTGTGTTTGGTGGAAGTCGAAGGGAGAGGTAATCTCGTCGCTTCCTGCACGGAACCTGTGCGTGCGGACATGCGAGTGCGGACGCAAACACCACAACTCGAAAGAATTCGACGCGGCGTAATGGAACTGTATATTTCCGATCACCCGCTAGACTGTCTTACGTGTTCCGCAAATGGAGATTGTGAACTCCAGGACATGGCTGGAGCTGTTGGTTTGAGGGAAGTTCGATATGCCGAAGGTGCTAATCACCTACTCGAAGAAGTCGACAACTCGAACCCCTACTTTGCGTTTGATCCGTCTAAATGTATCGTCTGTTCACGTTGCGTAAGGGCTTGCGAAGAGGTCCAGGGAACGTATGCGCTCACCATCGACGGACGGAGTTTTGCTTCAAAGGTAGCGACCTCTGCAGACAACTTCTTCGATTCGGAGTGTGTTTCTTGTGGCGCGTGCGTGCAAACATGCCCAACCGCGACACTGATGGAAAAAACGGTAATCGAACACGGCGTACCTGACCGTACAGTTCTTACTACGTGTGCATATTGCGGCGTGGGCTGTTCTTTTAAAGCCGAAGTAAAAGGTGATCAAGTCGTACGCATGGTACCTTACAAAGAAGGCAAAGCAAACCATGGCCACTCTTGCGTGAAGGGGCGATTTGCCTGGGGATACACGAAGCATCCAGATCGAATCACTGAACCAATGGTGAGAAAGTCCATTGACGAACCGTGGGAAGTCGTTGATTGGGACACGGCAATAAAGACTGTTGCGGACCGTTTCAAAGATATTCAATCAAAACACGGTCGTAAATCAATCGGTGGTATCAGTTCCTCAAGAACTACGATAGAAGACATTTACGTAGTCCAAAAACTCGTACGGACCGCATTTCACAACAACAACGTTGATACTTGTGCTCGAGTCTGCCATTCGCCTACAGGCTATGGTCTCAAGCAAACGTTCGGTACTTCCGCGGGGACACAGAACTTTGACTCTGTAATGGATGCCGATGTGATCATGATTATTGGTGCTAATCCAACCGAAGGACATCCAGTGTTTGCTTCTCAGATGAAACGTCGTGTTCGTGAGGGTGCAGAACTCATCGTGATTGATCCCCGAAAAATTGACGTCGTCCGATCTCCTCATATAGAAGCCGCGTTCCACCTTCCGATTCGGCCCGGTACCAACGTTCCGATAATCAACTCAATTGCGCATGTAGTCCTAAAAGAAGGATTGATGGACGAAACGTATATCGCCGAACGGTGCGATCTCGAAACCTACGCCGAATGGCGCGACATGATTCTTCAGGACGAGTACAGCCCCGAGACTGTGGGAGAGATAGCTGACATTGACGCGGACTTGATAAGGGATGCAGCTCGACTGTATGCCAACGCGCGCAACTCTGCAATTTACTATGGGCTTGGAGTAACCGAGCACAGCCAAGGTTCAACCATGGTCATGGGTATGGCTAATCTAGCTATGGCGACGGGTAATGTCGGTCGTAGTGGCGTTGGCGTGAATCCTCTACGAGGCCAAAACAACGTCCAAGGTGCTGTGGACGTGGGTTCGTTCCCACACGAACTACCCGGTTACCAACGCATCACGGACGAGAATGCACGTGAGACATTCGCAAAAGCGTGGAATGTGGAGATTGATCCAGAACCTGGCTATCGTATTCCAAACATGTTTGACGAAGCATGTGCTGGCAACTTCAAAGGCATGTTCATCCAAGGGGAAGACTTCATGCAATCCGACCCCAACACAAAGCACGTTGAAAAAGCCTTACGATCGATGGATTGCGTAGTCGTACAGGACTTGTTTTTGACTGAAACAGCCAAACTAGCACACGTCTTCCTGCCCGGTACTTCGTTCCTGGAGAAAGACGGGACGTTTATCAACGCAGAACGTCGGATCAACCGCGTGCGCCCGGTAATGCCACCGGAGACAGGTCGAGAAGAATGGCAAGTGATCCAACAACTTGCGAACGAAATGGGTTACCCCATGAATTTCTCATCAGCAGCAGACATCATGGATGAACTTGCTCAGCTCACTAATATGTTTGCAAGTGTCTCCTTTGACTTTCTCGATGAAGTAAACAGCGTTCAGTGGCCTTGCAACGATGACGCACCATTGGGTACAGAGATAATGCATGTGGATACGTTTGTTCGTGGTAAGGGCAACTTCGTTCGAACTGATTACGAACCTACGCAAGAACGTACGAACCGGAAGTTCCCCTTACTGCTAACCACTGGTCGCAAATTGGAACAGTACAACGTCGGTACCCAGACTCGGCGTACTGATAACAATCGGTGGTTGGAAGATGATCGATTGGAAATTCATCCCGCCGATGCCGAGAGCCGCGGAATTCGCACTGGTGACTTGTTGTCCATTCGAAGTCGAATGGGAGAAATTACACTCAAAGCAGAAGTCACCGACAGAGTAAATCCCGGTGTAGTGTATACCACGTTTCATCACCCAGCTACTGGTACTAATGTAATTACTACGGACCTATCAGATTGGGCGACCAATTGTCCCGAGTACAAAGTGACTGCGGTCGAAGTCATGCCTGCTAATCACTTGTCTGACTGGTACGCTGAATTTCAAGACAACGAAGCGCGACAACATACGCTTCTACCAGCTGGCGGGTAAGACCGCAGGTAAACTACCTCCGTGCGGAATCGAGACTATCGCATCCGTCGAGTAAATCACACCTCTGAAGTGTGTGAGGACTCAGTCTCTGTAGAAGAGCCGTTAGAGTTCAAGATAGAACACTGGGTCTCGGACGCATACCAACAATACAGTCTTGCTGTTACTATGAGAACTCCCGGAGATGACGCAGATCTCGTCTCCGGTTTCTTGCTGAGCGAGGGCATCATTGATCGCTTTCGACAAATCGACGAAGTACGATCGGATGGACCAAATACTATCACCGTTCGACTCGCGCAGGATGTGTACTTTGATCCCGAATCTTTGCTTCGGCATTTCTATACGACTTCTAGCTGTGGAGTTTGCGGTAAAACTTCCTTAGCCGCGGTTCAAGTTCACGTGAGTAAGAAATCCACGTCGAGCTTTGAGATCTCTGTTGAGACTCTCAAGGTTCTACCAGAACGATTGCAGCAATATCAAAGTGAGTTTCAGAAGACCGGAGGACTACATGCCAGTGCCCTGTTCAATTCAGAAGGAAAAATCCAAGCTCTTCGTGAAGACGTAGGACGACACAACGCACTCGACAAGCTGATTGGATCCTTGCGAGACGGTATGCAATACGAGCCTCAAGATTGTGGACTGCTATTGAGCGGTCGTGCAAGCTTTGAACTATTACAAAAGAGTGCAATCGCTGGATTCCCATTAGTCGCCTCTATTGGTCCTCCCTCTTCCCTCGCCGTAGATCTAGCGCAAGAGCAGGGCATAACGTTGGTCGGATTTTTGCGTGATAGTGGATTTAATGTCTACCACGGTTCGCGGGTGCGTGGTGATTAACAGCCAAGACATCACTGCAGTCGTCCTCTGCGGTGGACAGGGAGCTCGATTGCACGGTCAAGACAAACCACTAATTTCGGTGGGATTGCGCCGTATTATCGATTACTTACTTGAGCAACTGGAACCTCAAGTAGGAAGAGTCTTGCTTTCCTGTTCCAGAAACGTTGCACTGTACGAAGCGATCGGGCACGAAGTTGTCGTTGACAGTGAACCAGCAAGAGGACCACTGGCCGGGATCGTCGAAGCAATGCAATCTGTTGCTACTCCTTGGATGCTCACCGTACCTGGAGATGTACCTCTTCTTCCAGCTACCTTAGTGAACCGTCTGATCGTCGACGCGGAGAAAAATGGTGTTGCGGTACCAATCGTCGATGGACAACGAGAAAACCTCTTTCTTCTCTTAAATCTCGCCAACCGACAAGATCTAGCTTTTTTCTACGAACAAGGAGGAATCGCGGTCAAGTATTGGCTTGATAAAATTTGCGCGCAACCCACCGATTTGTCGGACATCGCTTCAGGATTCTTGAATATCAACACGCCTACAAATCTTGCCGAGATGGAACAAATAGTTCAGTCGAGTGCATAATACTTACAAATTTCGATTCACAACGCGATCGTCTAGACGCTCGAATCAGACGCAGGAGTGAGCGCGGGTAACACGTATTCCGAGGGGTTATTCACTTTGTTATCTGTAGTATCTATAATTCCATTCCTAAGTTCTGGGAAACCCCCTTGCGCTTCGGCACGACTTTAAGTTTATTTCGAAACCTTTGACACTGTTGGAGAACTCAGATTAACGCAACATCACTACAAATTGATTCAACCCGAGACGGGGAAGTTTTGACAGTCTCGGTTTCTGGAAGAATTGATGGCATGACGGCCAACGACTTTGAAAAAGAAATTCGAGAATTGTTTGTCGAAGACGACAACGGAGTTATCGTCGATCTGAGTGGCGTTACCTACCTCAGTAGTGCCGGGTTGCGATCCATGTTGTTGATTGCAAAGACGCTTAATAAGATGCAGTCGAAGTTTGCGTTGTGTGCAGTACCGAGCACCATCTTAGAAATCATCAAAATTGCTGGGTTTGATCGTATCATCGATGTCGTCCCCAGCCATGCCGACGCCCTAGCGAAGTTCGGAAACTAAACTTCCATAAACATTGCCGGGTCTTCTGGCAAGTCGATTACCATCTCCGTATATTCTCCATCTTCGGAGAAAACCCGCATTTCACCACCGTGCGTTCGCACGATATCATTACACAAAGATAGTCCCAAACCTGTACCTTGATCCGTAGGTTTCGTCGTGAAGAACGGATTGAAGATCTTTTCGATTGACTCCTGTGGAATGCCGGTGCCATTGTCCTTGAACGTAAGGATTATTTGATCTCCCATCCTTTGGGTCTTGATACTCAGTGTGGGAACGTAGTCCGTACTTGGGTTTTCTGCTTGCAGTGTTCTTAGTTTTTCATTGCAAGCATAACCCGAGTTAGCAACTAAGTTAATAAACAAACGGCCCATATCCTGGGGTACAACTTTCACATCACCTACGGTTTTGTCTAGATCGTATTGAATGTCGAGCTGAAACTCGATGTCTTGTGCGCGAGCGCTATGAAATGCTAAACGAGCATGTTCATCCAATAGTTCGTTGAGATCTGTTGGTTGGAATTCCTGAGTGTCTCGACCCATCTTCAACATATCGTCGATGATTCGATTCGCACGCGTGGTGTGTTGCCGGATACGCTTAAGATTGGAAACCAGATCTTCTGAAATTTCTTCAATGAGTCCCATGTCCATCTCAGAACCCGGGGGATCTCGTTTTTCGGGCTCAGAAATTTCTTCTATCATTTCTTCAAGTAAATCTTCAGAAGATTCGGAGAAGTTCTTGATAAAGTTCATTGGGTTTCTGATTTCGTGTGCCACGCCCGCTGTGAGTTCTCCCAGTGCTGCAAGCTTCTCACGCATCACGATTTGACCTTGGGCATGTTTCAACTCGACATTGGCTGACTCAAGATCTTCATTTTTCTTCGAAAGTTCTTCAGCGAGAGTCTCGACCAGATTCAATCTCTGTGCTTCTAGAGAATTTCGTCGGAAGACTTCCAGCGCTTCCTGCATATCTGCGATTTCGTCTCTTCCGTCGACCTTGATTTTCTCTTCAAAATCACCCTTCGCCATCACCCGCATGTGGCGCGACAGTAGGTCTAAGCGTTTCAATATTTTTGGATTGATATACGTAACGGCGATTAACACAGCTCCAACCGCTGTTACTACTACAAGTACCACCAAGATAACTTGGCCTTGCGTGACGACATCACCACTAGATTTGGTCGCTGTATCCGCATCAGTTTTAGCTTTGGTTACTACCTCCTCGATAGTGCTCACAACTGACTCCCCTAATTCTCGATTGGAAGTAAACAGGTTTTCAATCTGTACTTCAATCTGAATCAGTCTGGACTTTACGGGAAAGATCCCCTGTTCTGACAAACCAACGTCCAACAAAGTAGCGAATACCGGTTCAACCTCAGAATATATTTCATCGTCTTCTAAGTACTTTAGTGCTCTATGAATGCTGAATTCACTCGATTCAAACTGATCTTTCAAAGTTTCTAAGTTTGCAATATCGTTGACGTTAAGAGCTTGAGACAGTATCTGTCCCGATGTCATCGCATTAAGGCGGAGTTCAATTAAATAACGAAATCGATTGAATTCTGCTTGGTTGAAGTGTTCGTCAACGGCTACTCGCGGTTCGTCTAAGTTCAAGTAGCCTAATTGAAAGAACATCGTCTGTTGGTCGATAGCAGTTAGCAAACGCCCTCGAATATCCTCTTCAATTCCGTTGAAGTCGTTGCTGAGCGTTGCTAGTTTTTCGTCGAAAGTGAACCTTTCTGCTACTAGATCTTCTACCGTGTCAATATTCGTGAGCAATGCTTCTGCTTTATTGTTCAGTTCGTCCTGACTTTCTTCGCTCAAGCCGATGCGGGCTACTTCACCTAATTGATTTCGAAAGGTTTCTTGTTGCGCATCAATGAGTGTCTTTAGTTCACTCAACGCTTCTACATCTGGAGCGGCGGTTAAACTCGGGACCGCATCGACAATCTTCCCTCCTTCAAGTGATACGTTGAACGCGGCTTCCATGTTGGGTACGGCTTCATCATTAACCACTCGTTGAAAACGCTGAATGCTCTGAAAGTAAAAATTACTCAGAAAGGTTGCGATAAGTGTTAATAACACAGCCCCGGATAACAAGGCACCGAGGCGAAAGGATATTCGATTCCACCGTCGTGGAGCAATGTCTTGCGGTTTTTGGGTGTTCATCGACTCAACTACGGCAAAATTATGTCCGCTCTGGACACAACATCACGACAAGAACCATCTGCCGCTAACACCGTAATGAATACTTTATCCGAGGCTTGGTTATCGTCACCAAAGTCGAGCAAAAAACCTTCCATATCGAAGTTTTCCATCGACCGTATCACATTTAGAAAAGACTCTCGCGTCACATCAGCGCCTGCTCGCTCCAAACCTAACAACGCGAGACGTCCAACTAGATATCCTTCATACGAAAAGAACTCGGGTGAGACGCTTGAGTCAAATGCTTCTAGTGCTGCTTGGTACTTTCTAGTTATTTCTAATGCGTTGCTCATGGGAAAAGGTACGACCTGGGTAACTAATACACCCTCGGAGCTAGAACCAAGTGCGCCCGCGAGCGCATTGATGTTCACAAAAGAAATGTTGACAAATAGCGCATCCATGCCGATTTTCTTCGACCACAGAATAAATTCAGCAGAAGGTTCATAGCTGCCGATCATGATGATAGCATCGGGTTTAGCTTCAAAGATGTCCAATGCGGCAGTTCGCACGTCTAATGTATTTCGACGGTAATTACCAGAACTTACAAGTTTCAACTCACGCCGTTCCATGGCGGCTAATGTACCGTTGTATCCTGCCCGACCATAGCTGTCATCTTGATAGAAGATAGCGATTTTTTCGGTACCGACTTCCTCGGTTAGGAATTTCACCATTGCTTCAGTTTCCTGCGCATAGGACGCACGCAGGTTTATGACTACATCAGAAACCTCGCGTAAAAAAGCGGCACCAGTGAGAGGACCGACATAAGGTACACCGTGCTCTTGACAAATCGGTACGGCAACTCGAGACGTGGGAGTGCCAACCGCACCGATCAGCGCGAATACTTGCTCTTGAACGATGAGCTCGTTAGAGTTCTTGATGGTTAGAACTGGTTCATAGCCATCGTCGCGACTCTTCAGTTCGATCCGACGACCATGGATGCCTCCGTTTTCGTTGGCTTCCTGAAACGCCGCCTGTATTCCAAGACGCATCCCAGTTCCCGATGCCGCATTCAATCCACTCAGTGCAGAGCTCTGTCCAAACACTACACGATCGGGATAAATACCTGGAGTCCCGCTCGATGTAGAGTCGCTTTCGGTGCTGGCTGTTTCCTGCTCGTCGTCCGGAACCGCCGATTCATCGGATTCCTGTTCCTGCGCTAAATTGCAGACCGTCGCGCTACAAAAAACACCGACAATGAGTAATCGGTGGAAATTAAACCTCAATTCTCGAACTTTTTAACCAGACGGAGCCGATTGTAGTCGCCATCGCGGACATATGTGACTTCTGACATCAGCGACCTAACTAGGTGAATCCCTACCCCGCCAATCTTGCGTTCTTCAATGCTCAAGTCTAGATTCATCTCTGGAGCATCGTCAAGTGGGTTAAATGGCTTGGCATCATCAATAATCTCGACGCGTATTTCTTCACGCGTTACATCGATGACAAACTTTACTATGTGCGTCTCGGAGTCATCGTAACCGTAAGAGACAATATTGGTGAAGAGTTCGTCGACCGAAAGTTGAATAGCGTAGATCACCTCGTCGTTTAAGTTCTGAAAGCGCGCAAAATCCATAAATGCAGATTCAAACCTCTGGAATTCCTCGAGGCGATTTTCTAACTGGATTTTGCAGGTTGCTTTCATCGCTACTTAACACACAAAGCTAGGCATGTAATGTCATCAGAGGCAACGTTTCCTTCCACAAATTCGCTGACTCGTTCAAACACCCGTTCGGTAACCTCTTTCGGATCAGTAGGTGGTGCGTTTCCATCAAACACTTGCTCCAATCGTTCCATACCGAATAGTTCTTCGTCGGCGCGCTCCGCCTCATTCACGCCATCCGTATACATCAGTAAGAGATCTCCCTTGGCTAAGCTAATACTCTGGTCTTCGAAGTCGCATCCAGCATGAACACCAAGTGCTATCCCTGGTACTGCATCGATCTCCGACACAGACCCATCAGCCTTGAACAACAACGGTCGATTGTGCCCACCGTTTGCGTAACTGAACAAGTTAGTAGAAGGATCGTAGACTCCATACAGCAGCGTTACAAACATCATGGAATCGTTGCTTTCTTCCAACAAATTATTGACTTCCCATAGCACTTTGCTGGGTAACGGGTGACCGATACTCGCACCGCTCATCCATGTCCGGGCCGACATCATGAACATAGCCGCTGGGATTCCTTTGCCGCTTACATCGGCAATGCACAGTCCCACGCGATTGTCGGGCAACCTAATTACATCAAAGAAATCTCCGCCGACCTCACGAGCTGGCTCCATGTTTCCGAAAATGTCATACTCGGCATTGGAAGGAAAAGACCGAGGCAGAATCGACTGTTGCATGCTCGCCGCGGTAGCGAGTTCAGACTGAATACTGATCAATTTCTCCCGATTTTGATGCAGCTCACGCTCGATTCGAAAACGTTCCGATGTCCGATTTATCGTGATCCTAAGGTCTTCAAAATCGACTGGTTTGGTGATAAAGTCAAATGCGCCGCGGTTCATCGCTTGTCGAATGTTCTTCATGTCGCCGTAGGCGGAGATCATTACTGTCTTCAGCTTATCGTTAATCGTAGGAATATTCTCCAACATGGTCAGTCCGTCCATGACAGGCATATTTATGTCTGAGAGCACGATTTCGATATCGCTGTTTTGTCTCAGTATGTCGAGCGCTTCCCGACCGTTCTGTGCGAAGCTAAGTGTTACCGCTCCACGTCGAACCTCTCGGCGCATGCGCTGCCGCATTAGTTCTTCTAAATCTGGCTCGTCATCGACTACAAGGATATGACTTGCTACAAACTCGCTCATAGTTTGTTTTCTCTCTTGTACAACTGTCTCGTTGCACCCTACAATTCATGCATTGCGGTAAATTCTAGCGATTTTCCGTATTGTTTCGGAACAGAATCAATCTTCACTTAGGTTTGCCGAAACACCATAACGCTGACATCCATTACCGCCTCGCCCTCGCCAAAGGTAATCCCGCGTATTGGTGGTACGTCCCGATAGTCGCGTCCGTATGCAACGGTTACCCGAGTCTCCGGAGCTCCCTGAGGATTCGTTGGATCAAACGTGCACCACCCTTTTGAGGGTAAATAGCACTCTACCCAAGCGTGCGTAGCATTATCAACCAGTCGCCTTGTCGCGTTCGGTGCTACATACAAGTAACCCGACACGTAACGCGCTGGAATACCCTTTGATCTAGCTATCGCAATCATGAGTTGCGATATGTCTTGGCACACTCCCTCGTGGTGCCGTAATAAATCGTCTACCGTGGAATCGATGGAAGTCGCGCCAGGTCGATATCGTATGACTTCAGAAAGACGCTGTTCAAGAGACTTCAAGAACAGCCAAGGATTAGACTTGTCAATTCCGCCTTGATGGTCAGTCCAGCGATCTAGGTCACTCCTGGTACTAGTTAAATCCGTGGGTAATAGAAAGTCCCAAAACTCTAAATTCGTATGGAGCTCTTTTAAAGCATCCCAATCGTCAGGTTCAGATGTTTCGTCCTCTTTCGTAAAGTGAGATCGGACGCGTGCATTGCTTGTTACTGTGAGTTTGTTATGTGGCCGGTGAATGTCAAAGAAATGTCGTGTATTGCCGAAAGGGTCAACGTCGATATCAATCCTACTTTCCGGCGTGGTCGCCAATTGATAATGATCAAGATGTTGCCATTGTGTTGCCTTCGGTTGCATACAAACAGTCATTACGCTCGAACGCTTCTTGTGTTCGTAGCTGTAAGTCGTTTGATGTACGATTTCGTACGAAACGAATTTCTGTTTTATATTAAAGTCGAACACTGTCGTCTACTTCATAGTTGAACCACGCCGCAGCGATGTGGTCGTGCAACTTCAGGGCAAGACTCTCTGCCACCGTTAGCATACGCGTCTTGTTATCAGCATCCGGCCACTCAAACCGTATTAAGGCGACAAGTCGCCCTATAAAACGATTAGCCATAGCTCCGTGCCGGTTTGCGGGAGCTTCTCCGAGCGCGGACAACCGGTCAGCAATCTGATTCAAAGAAAAGTCGATCGAATTCGGCAATAGCTGGTCTGCAACCAACATATTCATAACTTGCTCTGGTTGGATTTTCGCTCCAAAGTAATGCTGATATGCTTCATCAGCTTGAAAGCAGTGCAGCAAACTCCACCAGTCATAGTGCTCCAAATCTTCGAATTCATCGATGTCAGCGGACTTATTCTGAAACAACATCAGTGCTAACATCAACTGGGCATGCTCAATCAATCGACCAATTTGCAGGAATTCCCACCGCTCGTCCCGATACAGTGTCGCCGCGCACACACCCATGAACGTATTTACGTCCTGCACGCGATTCGCGTAAAACTCTATTGGATCTTTGGTCCAAATGTCTTCAATGCTCAGGTCGCGGATCTCGAAGTATGCCTTATTTAAACAAATCCACATCTCAGAACTGATGCAATGCCGCATCTGACGTGCGTTTTCACGTCCCATTGTGAAACAACTGAGAATCGAGGACTCGTTTTCCATCACAAAAGACAGTTCATCGGCAAGAGCAAACGAGTCGGTCAGACCCCAAGAATCACCGTGTTGCTCCCAATTGACCAACTCTTCGTTATGTGGTGATGTCTTCAAATGTCTAAAGAGCCTTAGCCACCCGAAGTGAATCTGATCCCAAGTACAGTCTACCAGTGCATTCATCTGAAGTTCCATCAGACGGCTGGTGTGTTCGACGCGTTTTAGATAACGACCGATCCAATACAACCCTTGCGCACTACGGGCTAGCATCAGTTTTTCACCACCCAGAGGTCTTTCGCTCCACCGCCTTGGCTCGAATTTACGACGAGACTTCCTCTTGGCAACGCGATGCGACAAAACGCTCCACCAACTAGCCGCGATTCCTGCCCGGTCAGAATGAAGGGACGAAGATCGACGCACCGAGGTTCTATATTGCGTTCAATCCAACAGGGTGCTCGTGAAATCGCAAGTATTGGTTGGGCAATGTAGTTATCTGGATCTTCCCGCAGTTGCTTACTAAAAGCGTCTCTCTGTGCCGCAGTCTTGTCCGCACCGATGAAAAGGCCATAGCCTCCTGAACCACCGACTGGTTTAACGACCAATTGCTCCAGGTTGTCTAACGTGTACTCCAAATCTTCGGGTTCTCGACACAGATAGGTTTCGACGTTTTGTAGGATTGGATCTTCTGACAGATAGTATCTGATCATGTCTGGAACGTATGCATAGATCGACTTATCGTCAGCAATTCCTGTACCAGGTGCATTGACTAAAGCGACGTTCCCTTTTCGGTAAGCGTGCATGAGACCTGGAACGCCGAGTATAGAGTCTCGTCGATAAAACAGCGGATCCAAGAAATCGTCGTCAACTCGTCGATAAATCACATCAACTTTTCGTAATCCGGAAGTCGTACGCATGTACACAAAACCGTCATTAACGAGAAGATCGCGTCCCTCGACCAACTCGGCTCCAATTTCATCCGCAAGAAACATGTGCTCGTAAAACGCAGCATTGAATACCCCGGGGGTAAGTAATACGATACAGGGATCGGCGGAGCCGTTTGGATCAAATTCACGTAGAGTTTCGTAAAGCAAGGTGCCGTACTTTTCTACGTCGCGTACCTGATATCTTCGGTATAGTTCCCGAAAGTTAGTTTTCGTCGCTTGACGATTCGCGATCATGTAAGATACGCCCGATGGTACGCGCAGGTTGTCCTCAAGAACGCGAAAACCATCACCCACTCGCACTAAGTCTGTCCCGCAAATCCCAACGGGAACATCTAGTGGAATTGACACACCTTGCATCTCCATTCGGTACTGCGGACAGCCACGCACATGATCAATTGGAATTACTCCATCAGCCAGAATTCGAGCTGGTCCGTAAACGTCGACTATAAACTTGTTGAGCGCGGCAATTCGTTGAATCAAGCCTGCTTCGAGTACATCCCATTCTTCCGATGGAATTATTCGAGGAATACAGTCGATTGGAATTATCCGCTCTTGAGTCTCATCTTCTCCGTAAAGGGTGAATGAGATCGACTGACTAGAAAAGGTTCGAGTAACGCGCTCTTGAATGCTCTCTAGTTCTTCAACGGATGTAGCAGTTAGATGTTTGTGTAGATGATGATTGTGGGGATGTGGCGAGCCATCTTCCGCAAAGAGTTCGTCAAAGAATTTGTCGTCTAGTTCATACTGATCAAAGTTGATTGGACACTCCTACTCCCACACTATCAATTTCCTAAGGAAGTGTAGTCATATTTTATTTTAGGATGGGCGCGCACAAGTCTATGACGCCTACCGGGAAAGCAAGAAGAACCACAAGTCTAACGCCGATGGGTGTACCCGTTGATTGTGCTAATATAAAACATCAAACAACATCGACTGAAAATTTCAATTCATAAAATTTCGACTTTCAATCAACGAGATTCTGAACGCTTCCACTCCTATTTCAAACGAAACGGAACGGACAGTCAGTCATAGGCCCATTCAGATTTAATTCCACTCTACCCTGAAGATAGACCATGAGCACACCTGAGATACAAGCACTAGAAAAACAAATTGGAGAACTTACTACAAAGCTGAAAGAACTTCAAATCGCGAATGAAGCCGATGCTGAAGCAGTACCCAATTACACGTTCGAAACAGAATTTGGAAACGTAACTTTGAATGACCTATTCGGTAATAAAGACACACTGTTTGTTATTCATAACATGGGCGATGGGTGTCGATACTGTACGATCTGGGCGGATGGAATAAACGGATTCTTACCTCATCTTGAGACTGCGATGTCAGTTGTGCTAGTATCCAAGAACGATCCTGATACGCAGCGTCGGTTTGCTAATTCCCGAGGGTGGCGTTTCAATATCGCTTCACATCGAAATTGCGACTACGCGAAAGACCACACGACTTTGGGCGATTACGGAAACGTCCCGGGAGCTGCCGTATACGTCCGCAAGGGAGATCAGATATTCAAGAAAAACGCTTGTTTATTCGGACCTGGAGACGTGTACTGCGCAATGTGGCACATGTTTGCTTTAGCGGGCATTAAAGAGGATAAGTGGACTCCACAGTTCCGCTATTGGTCTCGTCCTGAAAAGATGGAAGACGGTGGGCAAGGTGTGATCGACTAAGCGATTTATTCTGTCCGTTCAAAGATGGTCGGGACGGCCGGATTTGAACCGGCGACCACATGACCCCCAGTCATGTGCGCTACCAAACTGCGCCACGTCCCGATCTCTATGCTGAAGTATCGACGAAGAGTTTAACCCCTCTCAATAGTGCTTACTCGATAGTAATTTGCTTCAAGATTTGCTTCGCGTCCTGCAAATCTGCGATAGCTGCCTTTACATTTGATTGTGAGGCTGGAGTCAGTTCCGTCGACTCGTGCTCCACACGCCCGGTTGCTAGGAACTTTTGCGCGCCACTAATCGTGAACCCTCGAGTGTAGAGTAAGTCTTTCAACTCACCGATGAAGTCGATGTCGCTTTTGGTGTAATAACGTCGTCCATTTAAACGCGTCAGTTTTTGCAACTGTTCGAACTGAGTTTCCCAATAGCGAAGTACATGTTGTTTTACCTCGCATAACGTACTGACTTCACCGATCGTGTAGTAACGATCTTGAGTGGGCTTACTCGATTCCTGGTCCGGCATACTTCGCGATCCGTTTCGTCAGTGTCCGACTTGGTTTGAAATGAACTTTGCTGCTTGGTGCGATTTCGACCGACTCGCCAGTTTTTATATTGCGACCCAATCGCCCTTTCCACTCACGAACTTCAAATTTGCCGAATCCTTTTAACTGAACTGAGTCCTTGGTCTCTAGTCCATATGTGATCGCGTCAAAGAAGTCATCAACGATCGAACTTGCTTCGGTAAAGGGAATACCTAATTCGTCATGAATCCGTTGCGCTAGTGTGGCCCGGGTTACTACTTCCTTCTTTGAGGTCACCTTAACACCATCCAACTCTCTAAGTTCTTAATTTTGCATTAAATTGAGTCGTAAGTTTGTCCACCACTTCATTCATCAAACCGGTTACTTCTTCGTCTTGTAAAGTTCTCGATTGATGGCGTAAGGTAATCCCTATCGCGACGCTGTGTTGATTGTCCTCAAACTGAGTGCCACCGAATACATCAAAGACTACGAAATCCCATAAGAAACTCTTCAAAGTGACTCGCACTAGAGTCTCAATTTCACGAATGGTGACTGACTTATCTAAAACGATAGCTAGATCTCTTCGAACCGATGGGAACGGACTGAACTCTGCAAATCGAGCGAATTCCGATCGGAGTAGTTGAGCAGCGTCAAGCTCAAACGCATAAACGTCCTGATCAAGTTCAAAGTACCGCGCGACGTTCCTTCTCACTTTACCCACGACCCCGACAGTCCGATCCATCATCTTTACGGAGGCGCTATGACCAGCCTCGAGCCATTTACATGCAGCAGAATCAAAGACCACGTCGGAGAAGCACAATAACGACTCGATATCGGCTTTGAGGTCGTAAAAGTCAATTGTTTCTCGATTGTTCGCCCAAGACTCTGGATGCCGCGGACCTAACGACAATCCTGCGAGCTTATCTCGCTGTTTCAATTCACCAGATTTTTCATACTCGAAGCACTGACCATACTCGAATATCCGTAGCGCGCTTTCCTGACGTGCGATGTTGTAAGCGGCGGCTGTCAGAAGACCAGGAACAATAGAACATCGCATTATTGATCGATCCATAGATATTGGATTAGCTAGTTCAGGTATTTTCTTGGAATTGCTGAATAAAGCGTTTGCATCATCTTTGATGAAACTATAGGTCATAGCTTCGTTATAACCCAACGTGCTTAAATTCGCTCGAAGTTCTCGAACATCCCCCCGGATTCGTTTTGACCCTCGAAAGTGAGTCGCTACTTGCAAGGGTTCACTAGGGATGTTATCGTACCCGTATATGCGACAAATCTCCTCGATAAAGTCTTCCGGAATCTCAATGTCGTATCTATGTGGGGGCGGAGTAATCCACCATCCATTGTCCTCTTGCCTGAAGCCGAATTCCAATCGCTCAAACATATGGTTGACTTCTTTCGGATCGTGCGCGTAGCCTATCCGTTTCTGGGGTAACTCTTTCGGTAGAAAAATTTCTGGTCGAGGCGGGAGATGACTTTCTGAAACAACACTTACGACCGGGCCAAATCTTGGTATGTCCTCAGACCCTGACAAGCTTGGTGAGACTTCCTCAGCCAATCGCTTGCAAGCGCACCGAAGTGCTTGAAGCTGAATCGAAAAGTCTACGCCACGTTCGAACCGCAATGATGCTTCAGTCTGAACACCATATTTTCTCGCGGTCCCTCGTACTGCATCTGGAGTGAAGTAAGCAACTTCGAGAAGAATGTCTTTAGTTTCTGCAGTTACTGCACTGTCCAGACTTCCCATGACTCCTGCGATTGCGACCGGTTTGTCGCCGCTAGTGATAACCAAAGTTGAAGAATCGAGAGTAACATCGGTTCCGTCAAGAAGCAAAATTTTCTCCCCGGCCCGAGAATATCGTACGACAATCCCATCCTTTACTTTGTCGAGGTCGAACGCATGCGTCGGCTGACCAGTTTCAAACAGCTCGTAGTTCAGACAATCGACGACATAGTTCACGGGACGCAATCCACAGCTTGTAAGGTCTTTTCGAAGTCTAGTTAAGTGTGTTGCGTCCCTCGGTACGTTTTTTATCACTATCCCGTGATAGATTGGACATGCTTCAGGTGCTTGAACTTCGATGGATACTTCGTCGGAGTGCAACTGAGAACATTCCCAATCAACGCCTGTGAGTGGATTGTGAAATGCACCATCAGTTACTAACTGTAGTTCTCGCGCCAATCCAAGTACTGAAAAACAGTCTCCTCGATTCGGCGTGAAATCGAGATCTAAAACCTTTTCGTCCCCGAGCAAGACTTGTCCTAAGCACTCACCAATCTTACCCTGATTACTGCTCATGCGCCAAATCGTTTCGTGCTCGGATGAAATGCTAAGCTCTTTACCCGAGCACAACATTCCATCGGACTCAACACCATGAATATTGGTTTTCTTGATAGCTCTGCCATCGGGAAGCTTTGCACCATCTTGCGCTAGTACGACTTTCTCCTCTAACTTCAAAGACGGATCGCCGCACACCACCTGGACAGTTTTGTTGTGCGTGCTATCGGTGAGAACGGTACAGACTAACAAGTCATTACGATCCGGATGTTGTTCGAGCTGTTTAATCTGTCCCACAATGACACCCGTGAATGGAACGGGAACTTCATAAATCGCGTCAACTTCCAGCCCAAGCGAGTTAAAGTGATTCACTAGTTCCGCGTCATCGCAGTCGTACTTCGCTAACCTTCTGAGCCAGCTCGTTGTAATTTTCATCTTCTAGCTCAATGGAACTGGTTAAGAAAACGTAGATCGTTTTCGAACATCAATCGTAAATCTCTGATCCCGAACTTCAACATCGCGAGACGATCAGCACCAAACCCAAACGCGAAGCCGCTGTACTCATTGGGATCCACTCCAGACATGCTGAGAACTCTCGGGTGAACCATTCCGCACCCCATAACTTCGCTCCATCCTTGAGCACCTTTCACATCAACCTCGGCCGATGGTTCAGTGAATGGAAAGTACGATGGGCGAAACCGTACTTCTACTGATTCTTCGAAGAATGAATGAATGAACTCGATGACGGTGTGTTTAAGATGCGCAAAGCTAACGCCGCGATCGACAACAAGTCCCTCCACCTGGTGAAACATGGGCGTATGCGTACGATCATAATCGCAACGATAGACTCGACCGGGACAGATGATGTGAATGGGTGGCTTCCTTGTTTCCATCGTGCGAATTTGCACGGGAGAGGTGTGTGTACGCAGAACCTGTCCGTCTGTCAAGTAGAACGTGTCGTGCATATCGCGAGCGGGATGTTCTGCAGGAATGTTCAATGCTTCGAAATTGTGATACTCGTCTTCAATTTCTGGACCGAGAACGACATCGTAACCAACGTTGAGGAATATATCCTCGATGCGAGTAAGGGCTTGAGTTACTGGATGTAAACTACCTTTGAATCTAGCTCGACTGGGTAAAGATATATCGATCTCCTCGAATCCAGATTTGTTCTCACCCGCGCCTGACTCGAGTTCAATGCGCCGCTCCGAGAGCGCAGTTTCGATGGACTTCTTGTACCGATTGATCTCTTCACCCACCGCAGGACGCTGTTCCTTGGGCAGGTCTTTGAGTCCGCGTAGAGCGAGAGTGAACGCTCCTTTACGGCCTAATGCTTGAACTCGAATGTCGTCCAACTCTTTCTCTGTCTGTGCTTGCTGCACTGAACGAAGAGTACTGTCGAAAGTGTCGTTTAATGTATCCATAAACGATGAAACCCGAAAAAGTTAGTTTGGTGTGGGTTTGAGTAGCTACGTCCTGCAATATAGTAAGGACACAGCGACCGATGCGTTGCGCGAATCAATCGCAACGATTAATTTGCGACTGCTTCTTTCGCGAGTGAAACTAAGTGCGCAAACGACGCAGATTCGTGATATGCGAGATCTGCTAACACCTTCCTATCTAAACTGATATTTGCTTTTTTGAGTCCGTGCATGAACTGTCCGTAGGTCATGCCATTTTCGCGTGCTGCTGCATTAATTCGGATGATCCAGAGCGATCGAAACTGGCGCTTTCGTTGTCGCCGATCGCGATACGCGTACTGGCCCGCCTTGATTACAGCTTGCTTTGCAACCTTGAACGATCTACTGCGAGCACCGTAGTAACCGCGGGATTGTCGTAAAACTTTCTTGCGTCGTGCGCGCGACGCAACACTGTTTGTTGCTCGAGTCACCGTTACTCCTGTGGATTATCTCGCGTCGTAAGGTAATAAATCATCAACCTTTGCGACATCGCTATCTGACAAATTCTTGAAACCGCGTAGCTGACGCTTTCGTTGCTGTGACTTTTTAGAAAGCAAATGGTTCTTCCCGGTACGTTTGTGCTTGTACCCGTTGGAAGTACGACGAAATCGTTTTGCTGCTCCACGATGGGATTTAATTTTTGGCATGTGTTCTTATTTCTTCTTTTTCGTGCTCGCTGGTGCGAAAACCATCACTAATTGTTGCCCTTCAAACTTGGGTGCAAGTTCAACCGTTGCTTTCTCTGCAAAGTCTTCCTGTAACCGTTCTAACACCTTTAGTCCGATTTCTGGGTGCAAGCTCTCGCGCCCTTTAAAACGAAGACTGACTTTAGCTTTGTCCCCGTCAGCTAGAAATCGTTCAATATTTCGAATCTTTGTTTGGTAGTCTCGTTCTCCGGTATTTACGCGAAACCTAACTTCCTTGATTTGTGTATTTCTCTGCTTTTTCTTGTTTGCAGAAATATATTTCTTTTGCTCAAAGAGATGTTTGCTGTAGTCAAGTACCTTTACGACAGGTGGGCTGGATTGAGGTGCAATTAGCACCAAATCGAGTCCGTCCTTTTTCGCTTCTGCTAAGGCTCGCGACTTGGTCACGATACCTATTTGCTCACCGTCCTTGTCAATCAAACGCACCTGTGGAGCGTCTATGTCCTCATTGAGAGTTGCTCGCTCAAATTTAGAGCTAGCAGGTGTTTTGCTGATGTGTTCTCCTCGTGGGCGTTAGCTCAATTTGTACTTGGTCTCTTTTGGATCGATACAGTCTCTCGGCTTTGGCTCAAACTCAAGGGTGAAAGGTTTTGTCGCATGAATACTCCTTTAAAAATCGGTCCAAATAAAGATTGAATTGTAACGTAAGAAAACTACCAAGCAAGTTGAACGTCGTAAACAAATTGCAAGCATGTTAGTAAATCTCAGGAGGTTATTGTGGGTTCTACGCTAATTGTTAAACCCACTCGCACGAAATTAAAAGTTAATCGCGGAAGAGTTCTTGCACTGGTTCGTTTAACTCGACGAGACTCTCGTTGCTTGATTCTGACAACATGTTCGCAATATCAACAATCTCAATGTGCAGAGGATTTTTATGGTCGTACACTGTGATCGGAGTTCGACGAAAGATGGACTTGTCAAAGTGCATTTTTGACGTGCGACGCTTATCCCAAACTTCTTGCATACAAGGTGCGTTAAGAATTCCACACAAGTACAACGCTTCTTCAATCGAGGAGGTTAGCAGCCAATAAAGAGTTTGGCCAGCAATCTCTGAAGGGGTAACAGATGCTGCACGAAGATTTTTTCCTGACTTATTGTATATCACTTTCAATCTGTCATTCGACTTGTGTAGGGTCAACTGTTTTGAAATGTACTTTTTGAAATCGAGATTTTCAAACAAACTATCGGCTGACGATGGTCTACGTCGATCTAAGTACAGTCTTTCGGCGGTAAGCCAATAGGAGTAGAGACGTGGGTATCGCGACTCGCAATGTTTCGGATCAAGTAGGTGAGTCCCATCATCGTCCGTTGGTGCAATTAAATACGCACTACTCTTCGCCTTAAATGGTTTAAGGTCTTGCGATCGATAAACAGGTAGCAGAGTATCTCTTTCAATGATCAAGTCTTTAGTTTCTACTCCGAACCATCGACCTTCAGACTTCTTCTGGCTACCTGGTTTCGTATCGACACTCACCAGTTGGTCCGAGACATCTACCACATTTTCAGTGAGAAGCAATGGTTCTGGGCTGTAGAATGCTCCACGTTGGACGGCTTCTAAATACTCAGAACTTGCAACATTTTCTTGTTCTATTTCAGAAATTTCTGCAATCTCAAATTTCACCCTCCATTTCAAGACTTGAAGAATTTCCTGAGGGTCGTCTGGTATTTTTCGACCGAAGACAACACAGGTTCCATTTGGTGCATGATCGAAAATTGGTGGGATTACATCATCAAGATTCCACGCAAGGTCGAGTTCAACATTATTAATCTCACTACGGAAACCTCGACGCCAATTA
>VYFT01000014.1:73551-75880 GCA_009842245.1 Gammaproteobacteria bacterium
TTGATTGATTAACGCACTACCCGGTAATACCCACGCAAATCCATTGACGTTTGGTGAGTTTCCCAAGTATAAGTCGGTCACTCGTGCGGTAAAAATTGCAGCGAGGTCACCTTTGGCACTACTACCTCTCAGCGTTTCTACTAAACCAAGAGTTTTACCTAAGCGTTCTATATCTTTCTTCCGGGCACCTTCAGGAGTTTCATTTCGCACCAACCAAGGTGGATTTCCTATTAATCGACCTACTCGATCTCTAGACATGCGCGCGAATTCAATAGCGTTCTCCAAATGCCAAACCCAAACATGATTACTCTCGTTTTCGATGATTGGTGTGAGCGAATTGGATAGTTCTTCAACTCTTTCAAGAATTCGGTCTCCATAAATTGGTGTTTCGAAACGTGGTTTCTCCTGCTGAACCGCGGCTTCTACAGCTACTTCAATTAGACTATCTGAACGAGGGTGGGAAACAATTTCATCCGGTACAAAGAAAGAGCGATCTGCAGGTGTGGAAATAAATAAACCAAGTTTCTCGAAAATAGGTCCTACTCGAGTTTGCATAGCATCTGCTAAAGCAACTCTCAGCTTTGGAACACCTTCTGGAGTTTCAGGAAGAGCCATTGCAAGTGTAGCCTTCGCCATCTCGACAGCAATTGGATTGACATCAATACCGTGAACAAGCCTTGACACGATTTGTGGACTCTTGGACTTTAACGTGAGATGATTCGTGCTGATACGACCCAAAATTTTCCGTGCGGCGTGGTACAAAAATGTTCCAGATCCACAGGACGGATCTAATACACCTAAATTTTCTGTTGACACATCCTGGTCACCAGAGAGTACTCGATTAGCTCGGACAATTGCATCGTCGCACCAATCATCGTCCAACGCATTTCCAACAACTTCTCGTGCTAGGTGATCAGGAGTATAGTATTCGCCAAACTCTTGACGATGCGAGGGATCAATTAAACCATGGTATACGTCTTTCAATACGTCTCTAGTCGAACCACGCCAATCGTATTTCCTTATATTCTCACCGATACGGGTAAGAAGCTGTACTCCTGTGTGCACTTCAGTTATCCAACCTTGAAAACCTTCGAGCGCGTTGGAAACTAGTTCAGAAGGATGAGCCGAAGCATTACTTAGGTAAGCAATCAACATTCTCGCCAAGGAGACGATAACACTATGCCGGAGAAAGATATAACTTTGATTTAGCGGTGAGGAATCACTAGGTGCGATTCCAGACCCATGTAGTATTTTCCGCCACAATCCTATCTTCGTCTGATAGAATATTTCGGACTCGAGGTCTCTCTGAAGAGAAGACAACGGTTCCATCAGTGGGTCTACTAGTTTTGATGCTATATCGTCTGGAGGAATGTCCTTACCTTGTGTCCTCCTTTTGATGTGTTGATTAACAAAATCTGAAAACGGTTCAACATCAAAATGAACAGAAATTCCTTGAACTTGAGGGATCGGTACAAGTTTGCGCGGACCGTCGCTCCATTGATATCCCCACCACTTCACACCGTCCGTCAGGTACCCGCGCCATTCATCTATCTCATCAGCGCGTTCAAATATAGTTCTTTGATCGATTATTCCTGAAATGTATCGGCTTAATTGATCGATCTGAGTTTCGTTGCCACTAGACTTTCCATAAGGATTTACCAATCCAGGTTTTTTTGTCTCGATGACAATACGGGCGGGAAAATTTACCATATCGGCGACACCAGTACTCAATGGGTATTCAAGCCGCCATTGTTTCAATCCGAGTGCTACGAATATTTCTCTAAGCAGACTTCGAACTTCATCCTCAGATGTCGACGTTCGCAACTCTTGAATTGCGTCTTTCAGCGGTAAATTTTGTTTGTCTTTCATAGCTAATTCTTGGCTCTGTTGTACCAGCAGACTCTCCGATTCATTCGAAGTATTCTTCACAATTCGTGTTAGCGTGTTGTATCAGCCACCACACAGTTAGTCAATATTCATGATTTGTTGAACTTGAAAGACTCTTTAGGTGGAAAAGATGACGCAAAACACCGGCCGTTGATTCCTGCTAGGCGACGTTTGTATTGGATGATTGACCTCGTTCCCGTATGAGTACAAAACATACTCGGCAATGACGGGATTCAAACCCAAACCTCACATTTTCAACGATGTAGTCCAGGCAATACTCAGCCAAAAAAGCCTAGACTGTATGCCACTTCGTGATCTCGATTTCAAATTTCTCTCCACATGCTGATTGCAGTCGCGGGGACTTTCGTCCAATCTCAATTATTCCCAATCACTGCACGTTCAGAATCTCATGTGTGTCTGTGTTTAATGTGGTATTATGTTC
>VYFT01000017.1 GCA_009842245.1 Gammaproteobacteria bacterium
GACTCAACCGGACGAGGTATATGAAGAAGAGGCGTCGAAGAGCTTCTTAACCGCGCGACTTGAAGATTTGGTTGCGTGGGCACGCTCTAATTCAATCTGGCCTTTCAATTTCGGACTGTCGTGTTGCTATGTTGAAATGGCAACCGGATTTACATCTCGCCACGACATTTCTCGTTTTGGTGCAGAAGTGATTCGTGCGACACCACGACAATCAGACTTAATCGTGGTATCAGGGACCGTATTCCGAAAAATGGCTCCTGTTTTGCAGCATCTGTACGAACAGTTGTTGGAACCTCGTTGGGTGATTTCCATGGGGTCTTGCGCGAATTCAGGCGGCATGTTTGATATCTATAGTGTGGTACAGGGTGTTGATAAGTTCTTACCGGTTGACGTTTACGTCCCAGGTTGTCCACCCCGTCCCGAAGCCTTTATGCAAGGCTTAAATTTACTTCAGGAATCGGTCAAAAACACTCGACGTCCATTGTCGTGGGTAATTACCGACAGTGGGTCACCGGTGAAGTACCAACCGAGTCAGCGAGATATGCACACGCCGGAACGTATGAAAACACGAGAACTCGCAGAACCCAATTCCGTCGGTGATGCGCCTTTGTCCAAGGACTTACTGGGGAAAGAACGAACGAAGTGAACGCGGAAGCAGCTACGGTAAATCCCCCAACTCTTGATACTCCCGATATCGTACGCGAACTGAGCAATCGCTTCGGTGATGATTGCCAATACCAAGAAACGGTCGATGGGATACCGAACGTTTGGATCAATCGCGACCAAGTCGCAGAAGTCCTTGAATTCCTAAAAAATGACGCCGAAAACAGGTATGAGTTGATGTTCGACCTATCTGCGATTGATGAGAGGCATCGCAAGTTTCGCGCGGATCAGCCTACGTCGGACTTCACTGTGTTTTATCACTTAATGTCCCTTTCATCAGACCAAGATGTCCGCATCAAAGTGCCATTGCGAGACGAAGATTCAACCTTACAGAGTGTTGAGTCGATATATCCCGTGGCAAATTGGTATGAACGTGAAGCCTATGACATGTTCGGCATTCAATTCGAAGGACATCCGAACTTACGTCGCATATTAACACCCCCTTTATGGGAGGGACACCCTCTTCGTAAAGAGCATCCCGCTCGCGCAACCGAGATGGATCCGTTTTCGTTACCAGACGAAGTGCAAGATGCGCAGCAAGAAGCGCTTCGGTTCATACCAGAAGAGTGGGGTATGAGCCGTTCCACTAAACATACGGACTTTATGTTCTTGAATCTTGGACCGAATCATCCAAGCGTCCATGGTGTGTTTCGTATTGCGCTTCAGTTGGACGGAGAGGTGATAGTTCAAGCGGTTCCTGACATCGGCTACCATCACCGCGGCCAAGAAAAAATGGCGGAACGGCAGTCTTGGCATACCTACATTCCCTACACCGATCGAATTGATTATTTGGGCGGTGTAATGAACAACTTCCCGTACGTACTCAATGTTGAACAGATGGCCGGTATAGAGGTTCCACCACGAGCTCAGGTGATCCGAGTGATGGTCTCGGAAATGTTTCGAATCGCGAGTCATTTATTGTTTTATGGAACCTTCGCGCAAGATGTAGGGCAGATGTCCCCAGTGTTTTATATGTTTGCGGATCGGGAACGTCTATTTTCGATTGTTGAGGCAATCACGGGCGGTCGCATGCACCCAAGTTGGTTCCGGATTGGAGGAGTATGCGATGACCTGCCCGACGGTTGGTACGAAATGGTTACCGACTTTTGTGACTATATGCCCGCACGGCTGGACCATTACGACACAATGGCTCTTCAAAACAAAATCCTAAAAAATCGCACGGTAGGAATTGGGGCGTATAACACTGCCGAAGGCCTCGATTGGGGAATTACTGGTCCATCATTACGAGCGACCGGCCACCAATGGGATCTTCGCAAGAATCGTCCTTACAGTTCCTATGATCAATTTGATTTTGAAATTCCGACCGCAAATAACGGGGATTGTTATGATCGATGCGTTGTTCGAGTAGAGGAGATTCGGCAGAGCTTGCGCATTATCCGACAATGTGCGGACAACATGCCCACAGGACCGTACAAAGCGGATCATCCGTTGACGACACCTCCAGCCAAAGAGCGCACGATGCAAGACATCGAGACGCTCATTCACCACTTTCTTAACGTGAGTTGGGGACCAGTGATCCCACCCTCAGAATCTGCGACACTGGTCGAAGCGACGAAAGGTTGGACTAGCTTCTATTCCATATCGGATGGTGGAACCATGGCGTACCGGTCGCGCGTACGAACACCGTCGTTTCCTGCGTTGCAACAGATACCTTTCATCAGCAATGGATTTATGGTGGCGGATTTAATCGCGATCATTGCGAGTATTGATTTCGTGATGGCGGACGTAGATCGATGAGCACGGTTGCATTGATTTCGCCTTTAAGTGACGCGGAACGCTCTGAAATCGAAGCCGAAGTTGCACATCTGCCAGATCGAGAGTCGGCGGCGATCGATGCATTGATGATTGTTCAGAAACACCGCGGTTGGATATCGGACGAAAGTTTGTCTGCAATTGCGAAATTTCTCGAAATGTCCCCAGCAAAGCTAGACGGGATCGCAACGTTTTACAACCTGATTCATCGTCAGAGGGTGGGTCGAAACGTGGTCATGGTTTGCGATAGTGTTTCCTGTTATGTAATGGGAGCTGATGGTCTTGCGCAAAAAGTGCAGGATCACTTGGGGATTAAGTTTGGAGAGACCACCCCGGACGATTGCTTTACGCTTCTTCCCATAGTGTGCCTTGGTGCATGCGATCGCGCCCCAACCATGATTGTTAATGAAGATCTATATGGTCCGGTCAAAGAAGAAGATCTAGCCGAAGTGTTTTCGAGGTACACCTGAGTGTCGCTCCAGGATACAAAACCATTGATCGGTCGGGTTCAGGAAGTCGGAGGTTTAGTCTCGCTTTCAGACTATGAATCGGGTGGTGGTTATGCCGCGGCGAAGAAAGCGTTAACACAGATGACTCCTACGGAGGTCATCGATCTTGTTCGCGAGGCAAATTTGCGCGGCAGAGGGGGTGCGGGCTTTCCAACGGGAGTGAAATGGGGCTTCGCTAAAGGTGAACCCCAAACCCCTGGCTACAAATATCTAGTTTGCAACGGCGATGAAATGGAACCAGGTACGTTCAAAGATCGCTATCTCATCGAATTCAACCCACACTCGCTTATCGAAGGGATGATTCTGGGATCATACGCTATCGGTGCAGAAAAGGCTTATGTGTTCCTTCGGGGTGAGTACCACGAACCGAATCGTCAGTTAGTACGTGCGATTGGAGAAGCACGCGAGAAGAACTATTTAGGAAAGTCGATATTCGGTTCCGACTTTAATTTAGATCTGCGCATTCATTTGTCAGGTGGTAGGTACATTTGTGGTGAAGAGACTGCGTTGCTAAATGCTCTGGAAGGCAAACGAGGACAACCACGTTACAAACCACCATTTCCTCCCGCTAGTGGTGCTTGGGGACGACCCACAATTGTCAATAACGTCGAAACTCTATGCAACGTACCAGCGATCGTTAGAAACGGCGCTCAGTGGTACCAGGATCTCGGTCTAACTGAAGATTCTGGAACAAAAATTTACGGTATTTCCGGGCGAGTGAAGCAGCCAGGATTGTGGGAGCTTCCAATGGGGACTCCAATCCGTGAATTGGTTGATGTTCATGCCGGTGGGATGCAAAAGGGGTACAAATTGCGTGGCATCCTCCCCGGTGGAGCATCTACAGACTATTTGGTAGAGGAACACTTTGATTTACCGATGGACTATAAGACGATTCAAGAAGCTGGGAGTCGAATGGGTACTGGGACGATGATTTTGATGGACGACTCGATCTGCCCAGTGGACATGGCACGCAATTTACAGCACTTCTTTGCCCAAGAGTCCTGTGGCTTTTGTACTCCGTGTCGAGAAGGATTGCCGTGGGTAGAGGACTTACTAGCAGATATAGAAAACGGCAAGGGCGAGCCGGGAGATCTCGAACTTTTGGAGCAGAACGCTCAATACATCGGTGCTCCAGGGAATACGTTCTGCCTACACGCAACCGGTGCAATCGAACCACTGCAGTCCGCGTTGAAATATTTCCGCGAAGACTTTGAACACCATATTGAGCATAAGAATTGTCCGTACCGAGCGTACTAATTTTGAAGATGATTGACTTGGAATAGATATACCGTGGCGACGATACACATAGACGGTACAGCCTACGAAGCGAAAGCTGGCGAAAACCTTTTGGAAGCGATCCTATCGCATCACTTGGATTTACCGTATTTTTGTTGGCATCCTTCTATGGGTTCCATTGGAGCTTGTCGACAATGCGCGATTATTACCTATGCAGATGAGACAGACACACGCGGTCGACTGGGTATGGCTTGCATGACATCAGTAACCGATGGCATGCGAATTTCTGTCCAAGCTCCGCTCGCAAAGAACTTCCGAAGCACGGTGATCGAGTGGTTGATGGAAAACCATCCGCACGATTGTCCTGTGTGTGAAGAAGGCGGCGAGTGCCACTTGCAGGACATGACCGTAATGACCGGGCATTCGATGCGTCGGTATCGTGGTACGAAACGTACGTGGCAGAATCAGAATCTCGGACCGTTTATTGGGCACGAAATGAATCGCTGCATCACTTGCTACCGTTGTGTCCGGTTTTATGACGAGTATGCTGGTGGTTCGGATCTCGCAGCATTCGGATCTAGGGGTAGGATGTATTTTGGTCGGTTTGAAGATGGTGCTCTTGAGAGCGAATTTGCAGGGAATTTGGTAGAAGTTTGTCCTACCGGCGTGTTTACTGACAAACCGTTTGCTCAGTCCTACTCAAGAAAATGGGACTTGCAGTCTGCTCCTTCCGTATGCGTTGGATGCGCGGTGGGATGCAATGTGTTCCCTGCGGAACGCTACGGAGAACTTAAGCGAATTACCAATCGATATCACGGCGAGGTTAACGGTTACTTCTTGTGCGATCGTGGTCGCTTTGGTTCACATTTCGTAAACCACGAGAAACGAATTCGACACGCCGGCGTACGGACTCGAGACGGGGAGTACGAATTTGGAGACATGAAGAATGCGATCAAAGTCGCGAGTACGGCTTTGTCTAAAGGTGCAATAGGAATTGGATCTCCGCGCGCTAGTTTCGAGAACAACTTCGCACTACGTGAGCTAGTGGGTGCAGAAAATTTCTGTGCTGGGATATACGATACCGAACTCGAAATTGTCAACACCGCGCTCGACGTGATGAGCAAAAAAGGGATTGTGGTACCGACACTGAAACAAGTAGAGGAAGCGGATGCAATCTTAGTTCTCGGCGAAGACATCGCGAATACCTCGTCGCGATTGGCTTTGTCTGTACGACAAGCAGTACGGACGAAATCGTTTGCCATGGCAACGGATGCGAATATTCCGACTTGGCAGGATGCAGGTGTTCGCGGTCATGCACAGAGTGAAAAGAGCGCATTGTTTATTGCAACTCCCGCAGCAACTCGCCTAGACGGTATCGCAACACAAACCGCAAGTGGTTCAATTTCTGAGCTCGTTTCTATCGGAAGCGCGATTTGTAGAAGAATAGAGAAGGCTACGCCGAACTCAGATGATTTCGCTGAATTGGTAGCAGACAGCTTGAGAAGTGCTAGAGCACCGTTGATCGTGACTGGTTCAAGTTTAGAAAGTGTCGAACTTGTGCAAGCGGCCGCGAACATATGTCGTGCCCTGCAGGATCAGAATCAAACAAGTTCGTTTCTTTTTGTACCCGCCGAAGTCAACACCATTGGAGTCGCGTTACTAGGCGGTAGAATGTCCCTCTCGTCCGCATTGCAAAAAATGAGTGAAGGACACAGTGCGATCGTATTAGAAAATGATTTGTACTTCCGCGCACCTGCTACAAGCGTAGACCAAGCTCTCGAATCGAACAATGTAGTTGTACTTGACACGCTGGAGAACCGTACTGTAGAACAGGCTAGCGTAGTTCTTCCAGCCGCGACTTATGCCGAACAAACGGGGAGCTTTGTTAACTACGAGTCTCGAGCGCAACGTTTTTACCAAGTGTTTCAACCTCGGGATGAAATTTCACCGGCGTGGACTTGGCTGAGTCGGTTGGCTGAAGCCTTCGGGACTGAATCAAGCTGGGATTCCTATGCTAGCGTTCTAGAGCAATGTGCTGAGCGTACGTTTTCGCAACTAAAGAACATTGCACCCAGTTCAGACTATCGCATCGACACGACCTCACGTATTCCACGACAGACGCACCGCTATAGTGGGCGCACAGCGATGAACGCACAAGTCAACATTCATGAACCCAAGGCGAAAGTTGATCCTGATACACCCTTCTCGTATTCGATGGAGGGGCAAAATCCGGGAGATCAAAATGGTGCTACGATTCCTTACGTTTGGTCGCCGGGGTGGAATTCCAATCAATCCGTGTTCAAGTTCCAACAGGAAGTAGCTGGTGAGCTTGTCGGCGGTGACCCAGGTTTAAGACTTATTGAACCGAATGGGGCTCCGCTTGAGTACTTTGATCTCGGTACATCGGAGGTTTCAAGGAAGGATGGAGTCTTCGAAGTGATTCCGTTGCATTTCGTCTTTGGGTCGGATGAGATGTCTAATAAGTCTTGGCCGATTCAAGCACGTGCTCCGGCCCCGTTTGTGCTGCTTTGCGAACAAGATGCCGATGCACTAGAAGTTAAAGCAAAAATGGGTGTACGTATTGATGGCGAATCGGAGAGCGTGGAGATTCGAATTGATACTCGGTTACCTAGCGGGGTGGTTGGCATACCTCGAGGGCTGGTCGAGTTTCCACCGAACGGAACGGGTCGAGTTCAATTGTCAGTAGACCCAGATTTTGTTGCACGCTCCAGCGGCGACGCAGAGGTGATTGCGAAAGGCTAATGTTCTTCGAAAACATCAACTGGTCTTACGTGCTCATCCTCCCTGTGATTGGTGGGACGATGGGAGGCGCACTTGTGTTGGTGTGGTGGGAACGTCGTCTCTTAGGTTTCTTGCAGGACCGCCTTGGACCTAACCGAGTCGGGTGGTTTGGTATTCTGCAATCGCTCGCGGACGCGATTAAGTTGGTCACGAAAGACGATTGGGTACCGCCATTTGGCGACCGCATACTCTTTATTCTCGCACCGATCATAGTCGCCGGAGCTATGCTCATGGCGTATGCAGTTCTGCCACTCGGTCCCGGTCTGATCATTGCTGATTCAAATATCGCGATTCTCTGGATATTGGCGATGTCTTCACTTGCGGTTTATGGAGTTCTCTTAGCTGGTCTCGCTAGTAATAACAAGTACTCACTCCTCGGTGGCTTACGCTCAGCTGCACAGATGGTTACCTACGAAGTGTTCATGGGCTTGTCTCTTTTAGGCGTTGTCATGCTCACTGGCTCATTTAGTCTAAAAGATGTCGTACATGCCCAAGAAGACATGTGGTTTTGCATTCCACAGTGTGTTGGACTGGTAATCTTTTTAATTGCTGGTCTGGCGGAGTCGCATCGCTTGCCCTTTGACCTTCCGGAAGCAGAACACGAACTTACCGCTGGATTTCATACTGAGTATTCGGGGATGAAGTTTGCCTTAATTATGGCGGCAGAGTATTTATCGTTGATTTTGATTTCCGCGCTCATCGTGGTCTTGTTCTTCGGAGGCTGGTTGGGACCTCAATTTTTGCCAAGTGCTTTGTTATCAGGTGTTTTGTGGTACGGTTTCAAAGTACTGATCGTGATCAACTTTTTCATCTTGTTGCGCGCAGCTATTCCACGTCCGCGTTACGACCAGCTGATGTCATTGGGTTGGAAAATTCTTTTGCCGTTGTCGCTGATCAATGTTTTGATAACCGGTGCGATCTTGCTGGGGACGTGAAAAAGAGAAGCTATGCTCAGTCAAATTAAAACACTTTGGACCGTCTTCGTGCACTTATTTAAGCGCAATGAAACAGTGCAATATCCCGAAGAAATGCCTTATCAAGCGCCACGTTATCGTGGACGCATCATTTTGACTCGTGACCCCGACGGAGAAGAACGTTGTGTCGCCTGTAATCTTTGCGCCGTTGCATGCCCCGTAGACTGCATTGCTTTGCAGAAAACGGAGAAAGAAGAAGATGGACGCTGGTACCCAGAGTTTTTTAGGATCAACTTTTCTCGCTGCATTATGTGCGGACTCTGCGAGGAAGCTTGTCCTACTTACGCGATTCAGCTTACCCCCGACTTTGAGCTATGCGAGTTCGATCGCAACAACATGGTCTACGAGAAAGAGCACTTACTTATTGAAGGTACGGGGAAGTATCCTGATTACAGTTTTTGGCAAGTAGCCGGTAAAACGATTGCAGGTAAGGACAAAGGGGAAGCTCAAAAAGAGAACAGTCCCGAGGACGTAAGGAGCTTATTACCTTAGGATGAATCGGGTCTCTGAGTTGTGAGTGTTTGGCTGTTCTACATTGCCGCGGGGGTAGCGATTACGACTGCCATATTGGCAGTGACACGGAAAAATGCGTCTCACGCACTAATCTACCTGGTGGTGACCTTGTTGTCAATCGCAGTGATTTTCTTCTTGCTCGGGGCACCGTTCGCCGCAGCTTTAGAAATTGTCATATACGCGGGAGCGATCGTAGTTTTGTTCTTGTTTGTCGTCATGATGTTGAACCTTGGACGATCTTCCGTCGCACGAGAAAGTCAGTGGCTCCGTCCCGGTATGTGGGTACTGCCAGCCATCCTCTCGGGCGTACTCTTTGTCGTTTTTGGGTTCGAAGTTCTGCAAGTTGAAAACAGTGCGAAGATTGAGGGGCAAGTTGTCCCACCGAAAGAAGTCGGAAAAGTTCTGTTCCACGAGTATCTCTTAGGTGTAGAGCTGGCCGGTGTCTTACTGTTAGCAGCACTAGTCGGTGCGTTTCATCTCGGGCGAAGATATCTAGAAGAACGGCGCGAGACATGAAATGACGACTGCGATCAATATTCCGCTTGAGCACGTATTTTTTCTTGCGCTCATATTGTTTTTGATTGGGGCGTTTGGTGTTTTAATTCGTAGAAACATCATTTTTATGTTGCTTTCTCTCGAGTTGATGATGAACGCATGCGGTCTAGCGTTTGTCGCCGCAGGAGCTCGGTGGGCCGAACCAGATGGACAGATCATGTTCATGTTCATTCTTGCGTTAGCAGCGGCTGAAGTAGCAGTTGCTTTGGGTCTCGTCGTGCAACTTGCGCGAAGGTTCGAAACCCTTGATATCGACAGGGCTGAAGAGCTAAACGGCTGATGCATCTGCTCTGGGCGATACCTGCTCTGCCGCTAGCCGGCTTTTTGATCCTATTTCTCACAGAAGGCCGACTACCGAAACCAGTTGTATCGAGTATTGGGGCTGGTAGCGTAGGGTTAGCCGCGCTGCTGACCGGGTATATCGGTTGGCAGTTTGTATCGTCCGATACCACAGAATTCGTTTCGTCCTCATGGACGTGGATGATTGTGGGTGATCTCGATGTTTCGTTCAGACTTTGGTTGGACGAACTCTCATTAGTGATGGTCGGCGTGATCACCGGTGTTGGCTTCCTCATTCACTGGTACGCCACCGGCTATATGAGCGATGAAGAGGGATACAGTCGATTTTTCTGTTACATGAACCTCTTCGTCTTCGCGATGCTCATGCTTGTCATGGGGGACAACCTGCTATTGTTGTTCCTTGGGTGGGAAGGCGTTGGACTGTGTAGTTACCTGCTAATTGGTTTTTTCCACAAGATACCCGAATTTGGATATGCCGCACGTAAAGCCTTCGTGGTAACTCGAGTGGGGGATACTTTTTTAATCATTGCATTGTTCTTGTTGTTCCACCAAGTTAGCTCACTCAATATCCAAGACGGTCTGCTGTTTGCTCGCGAAAACATGTCTGAAGGCTCGACAATAAACACCATTATTTGTTTGCTGTTATTAGGGGGTGCGGTCGGCAAGTCCGCACAAGTGCCTTTGCAGACTTGGTTACCGGATGCCATGGCAGGACCAACCCCAGTGTCTGCACTTATACATGCGGCGACCATGGTCACGGCAGGCGTCTACCTAATCGCTCGGATGCAGGACTTCTTCCTGCTTTCACCAACCGCAATGCTGTGCGTGGCAGTGGTAGGTTTAGTCACGCTATTAATTGCGTCCTTTACTGCTCTGGTGCAGTCCGATATTAAACGCGTGCTTGCATATTCGACTATGAGCCAAATTGGCTACATGTTCTTTGCTCTCGGGGTAGGAGCGTGGTCAGCGGGACTATTTCACTTAATGACCCATGCGTTTTTCAAAGCACTCTTATTCCTTGCGAGCGGGTCGGTCATTTTGGCGATGCATCACGAACAGAACATGTTCAAGATGGGAGGATTGTGGAAGAAGCTTCCTGTTCCATTCATTGGAATGTTGGTCGGATCCGCCGCGCTGGTAGCTTTGCCGCTTACTTCGGGTTTCTTCAGTAAAGATGCAATCTTGCTAAAAGCGTGGAAAAATGACTCCGATTTTTCAACGCTGTTCTGGACGGTAGCGGTCATCGCCGCGTTTCTTACTTCACTCTATACCGTTCGCATGATGGCGTTGACCTTTTTCGGTAAACCTCAAAGTGAAATGCATGAACTCAAGAAAGAGTCGTTGTGGCATCCGAGTCGAATTCGTACCGTTGTCCCGTTTGCACTTCTTGCTGTGCTATCGATTGCTGGAGGTTGGCTAGGGTTCGAATTTACGGGCAGGTTGTTTGACGACAAGGGAGTTCACGCAGAACTTCACTTCGATCCCATCGCGTTGCTGACCTTGGGTATCCCGTTCGCGGGTGTTGTAGTAGGGTACTTCCTCTTTGCGTCAGATCTATTAGATCGTCGAATACTCATCAAAAACCGAATGAGTGAATTGGTGAGCAAGTTCTGGGGTAGTGGTTGGGGATTCGACAAGGCGTACGACACAATGATCGTCAATCCTTTCCGATTCATAGCTCAGACTCGCCTGAATCGAAACGATGTCGTGGATCTGTTCTTCAAATTGATCAAGTTCTTGGCGAGCTTGTTCCACCACATCTTATCAATGTTTCAGACCGGGCACATTCGATGGTACGCATTCACGATGCTTGGTGGTCTGTTGTTAGTGTTACTAACGGTAGTGTGGATTTAGTATGAGTTTGTTGTGGCTAATTCCGTTGCTACTCGTCGCGGGTGTCGTCGCGTGGTTGTCTGAAAGAGTACGAACAACGCTTCCCAATTGGATCTCGTTGATCACGTTCATCGTTGCAACCCTCTGGGTGACTGTTGTCTGGTTTTCGGGTCCTGATACGAATGGACTGTACGCAAATTGGGTGCAAGACTGGATTCCTCGATTTGGAATCGACTTCCGCTTTGAAGTTGACGGCTTATCGTTGATGCTGATTGGACTGACCACCTTCCTAGGTGTGGTCGCAGTCGTGTCTTCATGGACGGAGACGAAAACTCGTCACGGTTTCTTCCAATTCAACATTCTGTGGGTCATGGCGGGTGTGGTTGGAGTGTTCTCCGCCTTCGATCTCTTTCTGTTCTTCTTTTTCTGGGAAGTCATGCTGATTCCCATGTACTTCTTAATAGCGATCTGGGGACACGAAGACAAAGAATACGCGTCAATGAAGTTCTTCCTCTTCACGCAGATTAGCGGGCTGTTAATGCTAGTCGCAATCGTCGCATTGGTTTGGTTCAACGCCAGTAGTAGCGGTAGTCTAACGTTCAACTACTTTGAATTAGTGAATGCAGACCTTGACAGCACGACCGCAAAGCTGTTAATGCTCGGATTTTTCATTGCGTTCATCACAAAACTCCCCAGCGTACCTGTTCATACTTGGTTACCGGATGCCCATACACAAGCTCCTACTGCGGGATCTGTTATTTTGGCGGGTATCCTGCTGAAAACGGGTGCGTACGGAATCATTCGATTCGTGATAACTCTTTTTCCCGACGTATCGCAGGACTTCTGCGTGTGGGGTATGTCTCTCGGAGTTGTGAGCATTCTGTACGGCGGGTACCTAGCCTACAGCCAAACAGACTTTAAGCGATTGGTCGCATACAGCTCGATCGCACACATGGGATTCATTCTCGTCGGGGTCTACTCGTTTAACAAGTTGGGAACGCAGGGTGCAATAATCACCATGATTGCTCACGGCTTTTCCACGGCAGCACTCTTTATGATGGCCGGTTCATTACAAGAACGCTTGCACAGCCGAGAAATGTCGAAGATGGGTGGTCTATGGGTACGCGCACCTCGTATGGGTGCCGTAACGATGTTCTTCGTTATTGCTTCAGTGGGTATGCCCGGTCTAGGAAACTTCATTGGTGAGTTCTTGGTTCTGATTGGAGCATTTCAGAAGAGCATTGTGCTTACGGTCTTCGCAACGATTGGCATCGTCGTGGCTGCAGTCTATGGCTTGTCGTTGATGCAACGATCTTTCCAAGGTGTACCCAATCCAAATGTCCCGAAAATGCGAGATTTCGCATTCCGAGAGATGAGTGTTATGGTATTACTAATGATAGCCTTGGTTTGGGTAGGTATTTATCCACAGTCGCTGTTACGAATGTCCGATACATTCGTGTCCATGCTTGAGTTCGTCTCATGAGTGTAGCGACCATGTTTCAAGCAGGGCTGCCTTATCTCGTACTCACTAGCGGGATTCTGGTGGTCATGATAGGCGTAGCAATCAAACGCACACATGCGGTCGCCGCAGTACTCACGATCATCACGTTGCTTGTGACTATATTGTCTCACATTCTGGCGTATGGAGCGCTGAACGATGGCGTTGTTGAAATTACCAGTTTGTTCAAAGTTGACGGGATTGCGTACTTGTTCAACGTTCTATTCTTGCTTGCAGCACTCGTGGTCGCGTTCTTAGGGAGTGAGTTTCTCAATCAGCGTATTCGTTTCAAAGAGGAGTTCTATCTACTCTTACTCTGTGCAACTCTAGGCAGCATAGTCCTGCCAGCATCAGTCCATTTTGCCTCCCTCATTTTGGGACTAGAGATCATTGGAATTTCGCTTTACGCGATGATTGCGTATCCAGAAAAAGCCCGGCCTCCTTTAGAAGCTAGTTTGAAATATTTGGTGCTATCTGGAGTAGGATCGACCGCCTTGCTCTTTGGAATGGCGATGATTTACGCTGGTTCTGGATCTCTGGAATTCGCAGCTTCACTACCCGCGGACGGGAGTATCGAAGGACAGTACCTGTACTTGATCGGAAATGCCTTTTTCTGGAGTGGAATAGCATTTAAACTCTCATTAGTACCTTTTCATATTTGGACACCTGATGTTTATCACGGGGCACCGTCTATTGTTACGGGTTTTCTTGCGACCGTATCCAAAGGTGCTGTGTTCGCCGTTGTCTTCAGATACGCTATCGAAGGAAATGTGCTGGATTCAGGTAGCGTCCAGTTAGCTCTCACCCTCATCGCGTGCGCTTCTATGGTAATTGGAAATCTCCTTGCATTGTTGCAGACAAATTTGAAGCGGATACTGGCATATTCGTCCATCGCACACATGGGGTATTTGCTCATTGCGCTGTTACTCGTTGAGTCAAACAGTGCGTTTGGATATGAAACCGTTGTTCTCTACCTAATCGCTTACTTCCTGATGACATTGGCCGCTTTTGGAGTCGTCTCAGTACTATCGACTCACCAGGAACATGAGCTGAATACGATCGATAGCGTTTCTGGTTTGTTCTGGAGACAACCAATTGCCGGGGTCGTACTCATTGTCGCTGCGATATCGTTAGCGGGAATTCCACTCACAATAGGATTTGTCGCCAAGTTCTATCTATTCTTGGCTGGTATAGATGGCGGTATGTGGTTCTTGATCGGCGCGTTGGTGGTCGGTAGTGCGATTGGTATTTACTACTATCTACGTATCGTTTTCACGGTAATTAAGAAAGCACCCGACGATTCGGAAGCATTTACCGGTTTACCATGGACTGGTTTGGGAATACTTACGTTTCTCGGCGTTTGTATGCTCGTGCTTGGAATTTATCCGCGTTTTTTGATCAACTTAATTCACAACGTAGTGCAGATAGCGGGATTCTGATTTTTTTCGTCTCGTATAGAGATTCACAATGACTCTTCGGGTGCTCTGGCCTCGTCGTGATCCGAGTAGAGACAACTCGGCTGAGCTGGAAGGTCTCGGAGAAAATCTTGAGGCAGTCTTCGGTGGTGGCATGGACAACGTATCCGATGAACAGTGGGCTGCGTGTGATGGTATCGTGGGCACACAACCCTCTCCAGAAGACATGACCAAGCTACAAAACTGCAAGATCTTTGTCAAAACAGCAGTGGGATATGATGACGTCGACGTTGCGGCATGGACAAAGCGCAATATTCCCGTGTGTAATTGCCCAGACTACGGTACCCGTGAAGTAGCCGACCACACTATAGCTCTGATGTTGGCAATTTTTCGTGGAATTACGTACCACGATCAGTTACTTCATTCACATCCAGATTTAAACTGGCATATGACCGCGATTCCATTTGCGCGGAGGCTGTCTTCAATGACCTTGGGATTGATTGGATTTGGCCGCATTGCGGTTGCCACGGCACTGCGCGCCAAAGCGTTTGAGATGGACGTAACTTTCTTTGACGCGAATAAACCAAATGGTATCGAGCATTCACTAGGAATTCGACGTTCAGATTCGCTTGACGAACTCCTTGGAGAGTCAGACGTCGTGAGCGTCCACACTCCCTTAAATGAACGCACGAAGCGCATGTTCAATGCAGAACTCTTTAAGGGGATGAAACGAGGATCTGTGCTAATAAACACTGCTCGTGGTCCCATTGTTGATCTGAACGCGTTGTATGATGCCATGAAAAGCGATACTGTGATGGCGGCGGGACTAGATGTTCTACCGGAAGAGCCGATGAATGTCGAGAGCCCATTAATTAAAGCCTGGTTGCAAGGTGAAGATTGGATCAAACACAGACTGGTCATTACTCCGCATACGGCATTTATGACTCCCGAAAGTCTTTATGACATTCGACGGTTAACCGCACGCACGGCGGCGCGCTATTTACGCGACGGAGTACTGGAAAATTGCGTGAACCGCAGAGAGCTTCGTATTTGACATTCAGTTCAGGTCGCAACGACTTGAATGTACGCAAAGTTCGGACATTACAATCCCTAACATCAATTCGACCCCGACTTTCATCATAGACACGCTTTAAAAGTACGCGTACCGTGTGTTAAGGTGTCTGAGACTAGCGTAGGAAGCAATAGGCAAGACTTATGAAATTGGCATCGTTGAAATATCTTGTACTGTTTCTGAGCTTCGCGACATTTTGTGTTCAAGCACAGTCCAGTATTCCGATTGACAAAGTGGAAGGACCGAAACTTCGGTGGGACATGTCCTTATGGGGTACAACTCGCCCTGGTACACGGATTGTCGACGCTTTGTCAGAACAAGTTAAAGAAGCGACTGACGGAAATTGGGAGATCAAACTCCATTACGGTGAAGCTCTGTCCAAAGCTCGAGAGAATCTTGACGGCATTTCCATCGGCGCATTTGACGGTGCGATGATTTGCAACTTCTATCACCCAAAGAAAAATCCAGGACTGATGGTACTTTCGTTACCTTTCCTACCAATCGATAGCTGGGACGATCATGTAAAAGTTAGGAAAGCAGCATATGAGCATGAACAGGTGAAGAGAGAAATGCGGCGATGGGGGGCGCGAATTTACTCCTCGTCATATCTACCAATGTATGAAATAATGGGTAGTGGCGATCCACCTCGGGCTGTATCGGATTGGCGAGCACTCAGTGTTCGTGCCGGAGGTGGGATTGGAGAAGTTCTTGCCAAGATAGGTGCGACACCGACAAGCACAACGGCGACCGAGGTTTACACCGGTGTGCAACAAGGAACAATGGACGCAGCCGCATTCCCGTTTACCTACGCGCATGTTTCCTATCGAATTCACGAAGTGTCAGATTGGTTCACTTCAAATTTCTCCCCAGGGACCGCCGACTGTCCAGTTATATTGTCAGCGCGAGCATACGACAAACTTCCGTCCCAGTATCAGGAGCTGCTAGAAACACTTGAACCCCACATCGCGGAGCAGCAACGCATAGCGTACGAGAACGTAGACGCAGAGAACTTACCTATGTTGCGTGAAAAACTAACTGAGATTGAATACACAGATCAAGTCATTAATCAAATTCGAGAAGAATTTGCTCGACCGGTGATTGAAGAGTGGATCGAAGAAAATAAGAAAGATTTTGATGCAAGAGGATTAGTGCAGCTAGTTTTCGAAGCGCTGGGAAAAGAGTACTGAGTACTCGATTTATCGAGTAGTGTTTTTGGGACTTCTTTCCACTAACTCAGAAACACCGACTGTTCTCTCGAATGACGGACAGAGAACTCTAGCCGTAAGCATCGATATTCTCACATCACCTTCATTTCTATACGTGGACGACACAAAGAGCGCCCCTCTCCATCCTAACGCTATGTTCGTTCGAAGGGTGCTCCCAATCCCCATAATTTCGTAGTTCTTCTGTGACGCAGTCCAATTTTGACCCTGTCGGTCGTCTTCTTTCCTATGTGGACCGAATTTTTCGTTACGTCGAAAACACGACAAACGTAATCGCAGGGTTGCTGATTTTTGCGTTAATGTGTTTCGGCGTCGTCCGCATACTATTTCGCGTCCTCGATTACTTTCACATCCCCCATCCACCGCTGTACGGGTTTATCGACATCGTAGAGGTGTCGATGGTTGGATTTGCGGTCCTGTCAATTGCGTTCGTCCAACGACTTGGAGGACATGTCCGAATGGAGTTGATCTTGACCTCTCTGCGGGGACGATGGCTGTGGCTTGCTGAAACCTTTGGCGGTCTCGTCGCTCTGTTCATCGTCGGCATTCTGATCCCGTCGTCATTTAGTCACTTTCAGCGGGCGTTTGAATACGGTGATAGCACGATGGATATTGAAATCGTGACGTGGCCGGCGAAGTTAGTTGTACCCTTCGCGTTAACGATCTTGTTCGGACGATTTCTTATACAAACGGTGGGTTACTTGCGCATGCTCTACCAACCGAATCTTGAACCGATCGCTATTCCGGTGGTTCAGACACTAGAAGATAAAGCTCGATCAGAAGCCGCGTCGGCAGAACAACAAGCACGCTAGACTCATGCTACCAGTTGACGATCTAACGATTGGTCTTTTTGGAATCGTACTCTTAGTCGCCTTAGTGCTTGCGGGAGTACGGGTTTTCGTTGCGGCAGCACTTGCTGGTTTTGTCGGACTCGTCCTTCTGAGGGGTTGGAGTACGGCTATCGCTATTGTTGGCACGATTCCCCATTCCAAAACTGTGACCTACGCATTGTCGGTCTTACCGTTGTTCATATTGATAGGCTTTTTGGCTTTTCATGCTGGCTTCACTAAGCGATTATTCGAAACCGCCCGAAGATGGGTCGGTTGGGTACCGGGAGGCCTAGCCGTTTCTACGGTATTCGCTAGCGCGGGGTTTGCCGCCGTCTCCGGTGCTTCAACGGCGACAGCCGCAGTGTTTTCTCGAGTCGCTATACCGGATATGGTGAAGCATGGTTACCACCGTCGGCTCACAGCCGGTGTGGTTGCGGCCGGTGGCACACTTGCTTCGTTGATCCCTCCCTCGGCAATCTTGGTGATTTACGCGATTATCGTTGAACAATCTGTAGGTAAATTGCTGCTAGCGGGCCTGCTGCCAGGTTTAGTCTCGGTACTGATTTACACAGTCCTAATCATCGGAATGTGTACCGCGAAGCCACAACTGGGAGCTTCTATAACCGGCGTCTCCTTTAAAGAACGAATCGAGAGTCTCCCAGGAGCATTACCAATACTTCTCGTTGTTGGAACAATATTTGGCGCGTTATACACCGGTTTTGCCACACCAACCGAGGCGGGAGCTCTCGGTGCTGCGATTATTTTCCTGCTGTATTTCGGTCGTTCTCTATTACAACAGTCCTTTTCCTGTTTTCGCGAAAACATGTTCAAAGCATTGATGGAAACAGCGAAATTGACAGTAATGATTTTCACTCTAATCTGGGGTGTGTTCATCTTTGTTCGATTCCTAGGATACGCTGGATTGCCTAGTGCATTTGCGGATTGGGTTGTCACGCTGAACGTATCTCCCTTGGTGATCATGATCGGGATTTTGCTCGCGTATGCGATCTTGGGTATGTTTATGGATGCCATCGGAATGTTGATATTGACTCTACCAGTGGTGTTTCCCGCGGTTATTGTCCTAGGTTACGATCCGATTTGGTTTGGGGTCATCGTGGTCAAAATGGCTGAGATTTGCTTGATTACACCGCCGATTGGACTAAATTGCTTTGTGGTCGCGGGTGTTTCCCGCGAACTGCAGACTCCTTCGGGAACTTCGCTCAATATTCCATTACAGGATGTTTTTCGCGGTGTTGGACCGTTTTTTGTCGCTGATGTCGTCACGGTCGCGATTCTGTTGATCTTTCCGGATATCGTGTTGTGGCTCCCAAACACCATGGCTGACTTTTGATAGAAGAATCTTCGGTTTCGTAGAGATTTCACCCATGTTCATGGCTAGTCTCCACCTCTTACACAGAAATTTTGCTTTTCTCGTTATACAATTGAAAAGGAAAGAGTATGTTCAGCACTACATTAGTCAGAGTTTTCGCTAGCTTTATTGTTTTAGGGCTCGCTGTAGTACAACACAGTCATTCACATACTGTAATAGGAGAGCACAACAAAGAATTCGGGTTTCCTCCAAAGACAGAACCATATCTACCGGTAACCGATGAACATCGAGCCGCGTGGAATAGAGTATTTGAAGATTGTTTTCCTCTGAATTCCCGATCTTCTTTGAGCGATCGCTGTATGTCCTCACTTGGAGTCTACTTCGCCAACGAACCGGTCTGGAGATATAGCAAGATGCATGTTTATATGGGGGGCGGCTGGCGGCCGTTGATCTATATCGATTTGGATCTGCGGAGAAACCATAGTGCAGCAGATTTTCTCAATACTGATGTTCCATTTTGGAAACACATTTTCGATGACCAAATAGAGCAACGTCAGGAGCTTTTCTTACGAGTGATAAAGGATTCGAAGTGCCTGGAAATAGCGTATCCCAACAATAATGGATTGCACGACGAAATGGCGGATCACTGTGCGGCGCGCGAGATGTACAAATATGCGGCATATCTCAGTGCGTGTGTTGACGCAGAAAGTCGGCTTAACGAGCTCCACGGTGATGGGTCAAGTCTCATATACGCTAGTCTTTTTTCTGAAGACGCCCACGAGATTGATGGCTTCAATTTGCTCGAAAAGAGTTTTCGACTACTTAAAGATTGGATATCAGACCCGGCACTTTGGTCGGCTGCGAAGAGCAGTATGGAGAAAAACTACCTGCATGCTTCCTGGGTCGCAGCGCAGTGCAATCAACATGGATTTGTTTTATGGCCGGGAACAACCACTGGCTCCTATACATCGACAGAAGAGAAATTGCCTTGGAACTCTTTGTCCTTGGGCTTAGGGGTGTCCTTCTTGGCTGATGAGAAAAAGTTTCATCGGCTACTGAATCACACGTATTCAACAACAATGAAGATAGCAATGAAAGCAGGTGATGATTGGGCGATTCGCAGTGGCTATCTTGGTGCTTCTTTTATAGCCGAATTTAGTGCCGAATTGATGCAGCGCTACCCCTTGTTGATGCATCGTGTTATAGGCGAACCTTGGAATACTTGGGGGTATGGTCACCTTAATTCGAAAGACCGCGCACGCCATCGCGCGAAGGCGTACCTCTTATTGGTCGAAGAGGCAGGAGAAGAATTTGCGCAAAGTGAATACGACCCGGCTGAGTTAAGGAAAGAAATTCGTTTCGTAAAGCGAGGTGGCAAGTTGAAAGCACCACCCTCACGTGCAGAAGTAGAAGAAAGCATGAGGGAATGGGCAAAAGAGGTAGAAGAATCAACGCAGGGACAGGGTAACGAATTCGCGCAGAAAGCACTGAAGTTGATCATAAAGCCCCCTGAGAGTTCCAACTGAATAAAAAAATTTTTGAGACGTGAAAGTGGTAAACTTGGTGTGTGTCTTGTATTAGTGCGTTATCCGCCAGTAATGGCAATTTCCCTACTCGATTGGCTGAGAATCCGAGTGATTTCAGTGTTCTGCCACACCCGATTCTCTATATCGAAGAAAGCCCACTACAAAGAGCTGCTTGAAACACGGTAGGTGTCAACGTACGCCTATTGATGTCTATGTGATTGTTGATGACAATCGTGATTAGCGTTACTGAGTGCGTACTGTCTTAAAGAATTCGTGTAGGCTTACCCTCATCTTAACTGCTGTGCTTGTGAGATGGGGGTGCAACCACTACGAATCAAATTGATGAAATCTCGTCCGCATATCTTCCCGCATAGTCTTACCTATTTACAGCGTTAAATGCGAAAATTGCTACAAAAGCATAAAATAAACTCCCCTTAACGCCAAGGTGAAGAGGCAACCTCAACCTTTGGAATCTAGTCAAGTTGGTACCGGCGACGCTTTAATGGACGTCGGTGAATCGACGGTACGTGAGTCGGATACTCACTATACACGGTCGCGGTCTACTACGATCGATGATCAATTCGAGGATATTCGACCTTACCGAGATGAAGAGCTGGCCGAAAAGCTCGCCGAACTTTCAGAAGACCAAACCTTGATAAGAACGGTTTGTACTTTCACGATCCCACGTCTGTATAGGACGTTCCCAGCGGGAGTGCAGTGGCTGTGGCGTCGTATTCTTCGGAATCGTTACCGAAACATTCACAACATTAGAGATCTCCAAGAACTAATGGGAAAATATGTTGGTTTCTGCATTCGACGTACTTCTTTGGGTCTGACAACTACAGGATTGGAACACTTGCCGAGCGATCGGCCTTGTCTGTTCATTTCGAACCACCGCGACATTGTCTTGGATTCAGCAATAGTCGTTTTTATCCTAGGATCGCAGGATGTTCCGAATATGCAGATTGCCATTGGTGACAATCTGTTTGAGAGTGGTTGGGAAAAAGAGATTATGCGATTGAATCGAGGCTTCATGGTCGTTCGCAGTGCGGATTCAAGACGAGCCCAATATGAAGCGTTGGTAACCACGTCGAAGTACATTCGCCATACGTTGGAGCAAGGGGAATCCGTCTGGATCTCACAGCGACAGGGAAGATCCAAAGATGGTTTGGACAAGACTGATCCCGCACTAGTAAAGATGCTCTTACTGGCTTATCGCGATGAAATTTCACAGATTTCGGAGTGGTTAGAACGCGTGTATCTAGTACCGATTTCTGTGTCATACGAAATAGATCCCTGTGCTCCTCTCAAAGCGATGGAACTCTACACTCGAGAGACTACTGGCACGTATGAAAAAGACCAAAGAGAGGACTTTCGTAGCATCGTTCAAGGTATTAAGGGATTCAAGGGTCGTGTACATTTAGCGTTTTCGGAAGCGATCAAGCCTGAAGAGGTGATGCAGAACGGTGACCCCAACGTGAAACCGTTAGATGCGGATGAATTTGCTTTGCGGATCGACGCGTCGATTACTTCGGGTTTGCGGGCGTTTCCCACGTTTTATGAAGCTCAAAGGCTTTTAGCCGGAGGTACCGGGTCTCAGCTTGAAAAGGGACCCGTAAAACGCGCGTTCGAAAAACAGTGTCAGAGCTTAGAACCCGCAGCTCGTCAGTACTTATACAAGCAATACGCGAATCAAATTCACGATTCGCGTTAGTCCGACATACCAAAATTAAGGAAGAGTAGATGTTGCCGTATCGGCCGCCTGTAGAAGATACTATGTTTCTTCTCAGAGATGTGTTCAAGATTCACGAGGATTGGGCGTCGTGGTCTAAGTTCAACGAGGTGGATTTGGATCTCGCGCAAGCGATTCTTGAGCAGAGCGGCAAGTTTGCAGCGGAAGTAATGGGACCGGTTTCCCAGTCCGCGGATCAAGAGGGTGCACAGTGGCGCGACAATGAAGTTTATGCACCATCAGGGTACAAAGAAGCATTCGACGGTGTGGTTTCTGGTGGTTGGTTGAGTTTGACTGGAAACCCTGAATATGGTGGCCAAGGTCTTCCTGCGGTTCTTTCCATAGGGGTTGAAGAGTATTTCTGGGGTGCTAACACCACATTGTGGCTCTATGCATCGTTGACTGTGGGTGCCGCACACTGTATCGATGTGTTTTGCGACGAAGCAACCAAGGAAAAGTACCTACCACCGATGTATGAGGGGAAATGGACGGGAGCGATGGCTCTCACCGAACCTCACGCAGGTACAGATCTTGGACTATTACGGACGAAAGCGACACCGTCCGAAGACGGTTCGTACCGATTAAAAGGAACGAAAATATTCATCACCAGCGGCGAACACGATCTAGCTGAAAATATCATACACTTGGTACTTGCGAAACTTCCAGACGCACCGAGTGGATCCAAGGGGATTTCGCTTTTTTTGGTACCAAAGTTCTTAGTAAATGACGATGGAACCTTAGGCACAAGAAACAGTTTTTTCAGTGCTTCGATCGAAGAGAAAATGGGGATTCACGGCAGTGCAACCTCGACCATCATTTACGACGACGCGATTGGATATCTAGTAGGTGCACCACATCACGGTCTAGCCGGTATGTTTGTAATGATGAACGCGGCTCGATTGTCAGTAGGCATTCAAGGTTTGGGTGCTGCCGAACGTGCATACCAGTTAGCATCCGATTACGTAAAAGAGCGTCGGCAAGGTAGAGCGGTACAGCGATCACCCGATGCTACGGCTGAAGCTGATCCGATTGTAGAACATGCCGATGTTCGCCGCATGATGCTCACACAACGAGCCTTTACAGAAGGTGGACGGGCATTTGCAATATTCGTAGCGCATCAGATCGATCGCGCACGCTTTGCTGAGTCTCCCGAAGATCAAGTGCAAGCGACGAAATTCGTGGAACTGCTCACTCCGATTGCAAAAGCATTTCTCACGGATAGAGCAATGGATTCAACTCTCCATGCACAACAGTGTTTTGGTGGTCATGGATACATCCGCGAGACTGGAATTGAACAACTCGTTCGAGACACTAGGATCACTCAGATTTACGAAGGTACCAATGGCGTTCAAGCGTGGGATTTAGTTCGCCGCAAGGTATTACTTAATCGTGGCGAATTTGTCGAAGAGTTTGCTGCATACATGCGTGAGAAAAACACAGCTGGTTCACACAAAGAAGCTGTAGACGGAGTCATTAATGAGTGGCTCGACTGTACCAAGTTGATTTTGGAACGCTCATCAAACACCTTGGAGTTTGCAGCAGGGAATGCGGTCGATTATCTCGAAATGAGCGGTCTTGTAATCTACGCATGGCTGTGGAACCAAATGAGCAGTCTGGACGACGATCATTTGAAAAAGAAATTTACTGCAGAGTTTTACTTCGATCGCATACTTCCGAAAATACCATCGTTGTTTGCTACGATTCGTAACGGCACAGACTCACTCCACACACCAGAGTCAAACTGGTTCTGACATTATTCGAGACTGGGTTTCGCATTCTCAGGAAGAGTGCACGTTTCGTCGACCTTGAGAACTAAATCTTCGATAGTGCAGTCATGTAAGACTTCTTCGATTGCGTTCTTCTCGTCGTCATCAACGGTCAGGTCGTACTTACGTTTAATGTGCAGGACTTGCCAAACATACCAACATGCACTATGCTCCGGTAGCCATTCCGCGGGATCGCGCGCTCCCTTACTTCGGTTGACAGAAGGACTGGCAAGGGCGACATTCTCTAAGTCGTTTGTGAAATTGATTTTTGTCTGAGCATCCGCGGCGCACAATCCACTGTCATGTGCCTCTTTCTTTGCTACCAGATGTTCAACGTCGACGTCCTTGTACGTATCGAAACATCGATTCTCGTACGCTCCAAATATGCCACCCAATTCTTTGGATTTGATTACGTCTAAAGTTGTTCCGTACGGGTATTCAGCGGTGTTGTACTCAGTGCACGTGTTCTCTGGTTCCACCTTTAGTCCAAAGAATAATTTTTCGTCAACCTGTTCTAGGTCAAGAAGTAATTCCATAGTTAACAAATCGTCTTCGCACGAGACGACGACTGGGTCTTCTCCAGGTACATGACAATGACATTCATCGTCGTCTTCTTGATCTGAGACGACGGGGTGACAATCGAAAGTAGAGGTGACTTCGTCATGTGCGCGCGAAATGGTCTGAGTCGCCACAAGTACTACGAGTACACTCAACCGAATCAGTTTTTGCAGGAATTGCGAGGATTTCATGCTTTAGAAGGAATGCGACAAACTTAACCGGACAGCGACAAGCCAAAGGCACGGGACAGGACGTCTACCCTAGGCGATTACGAGTCCCTTTTACGACATCACGGATTACGCGACGCATTTGAAATCTGTGCTAATTGAAACTTGTACCCAAGGGGTGCCAACACACTTGAACTTTGTGATGAGCTTGATCTTGCTAGACATTTCGTTCAACAGATTCCGTTAGACTGAAAATTGTTCACTCGTGCTCTGCATCGAAGTGATCTACTAACTTCTGGTAGATACCACCGAAAGCTCCATTACTCATCACGACTACATGTGTGTTTTGAGTCTTCGGTGCACCAAGCTCCGCGACCAAGTTATCAATGTCCGTTACGATTTTTGTTGGTTGCGATGTATCGGTCAATAGCTCTTCCAGATTCCATTTGATGGTAGGAGATTGATACCAAATCACTTCGTCAGCTGCTCCACAACATTCTTTGAGTTGGTCGCGGAGCGTACCCAACGACATTGTGTGGGTGCGTGGTTCGATCACCGCGACTACTTTATCAGAACCAACATGTTGTCGAATACCGTTAAGAGTGGTCGCGATCGCAGTTGGATGATGCGCAAAATCACTGTAGATGGTAGTTGTCTCGTTTTGCGCAATTACTTCCATCCGTCGTTTCACTCCAGGGAACGTACTCAAATGTTGAAGAGCTGCTTCAAACTCTACGCCGGCATAATGTGATGCAATCAATGCAGCTAAACCATTTGCAACATTGTGAGTTCCAAGCAAATTCCACTCAACGAGTCCTCTGATTCCATGCTTCCGTTCTATCACATCAAAAGTTGAACCATCAAGTGCTAAGTTTTCTGCGGAGAACTCGACTGTTTCCCCATTCGTAGCAGAAATTGCGTACCGAGTAACCGGCGTCCAACACCCACGTCGCAATACGTCTTCAATGTGTTCGTGATCGTTCGGTACAATGATTTGACCATTCTCTGGTATCGCACGGATTAGGTGTTGAAACTGGTACTTAATCGCCTCTAAATTTTCAAAAATGTCTGCGTGATCAAACTCCAACGAAGAGAGTATGAGAATATTGGGGCGATAGTGTAAAAATTTGGAGCGTCGATCGAAATACGAGGTGTCGTATTCGTCTGCTTCAACAACAAAGTGTTTCCCACTACCTAGTCTTGCAGACACCATATCGTTGATGGGTACACCTCCAATTAGGTATCCTGGATCGAGTCCAGCCTTAGACAGGATCCACGCGATCATCGCCGTTGTCGTAGTTTTACCATGTGTGCCGGCTACTGCGATCACTTGACGATCCTTCAATATTTCGGTTCCCAACCACTCGGCACCAGAAACGTATGGAAGCTTTTCATTGAGGACGTACTCGAGCGGTTCACTGCCCCGCGGGAGATTCGCGTTTCCCACAACAACTAGGTTTGGTGGAGGTTGTAAATGCGTAGGATCAAAGTGATCATACGGATCAATTTCAGCGTTCGCGAGAAGGTCGCTCATCGGTGGATATATCGTTCCGTCAAATCCGCTGACGGAGAATCCTGCTTCCTTCGCGAGAAGCGCGAGACTCCCCATTAGCGTCCCACCAATTCCCATGAAATACAGTGACTTTCCGTTACTCACTGATTGGAACTGCGTCCTCGGGCGTGATTGGGGGGCCGATAGTCATACTTGCCACAACCATCGATATGAACCAAATAACTACTGAGATTAGGATACCCGTCGGCAACCGTACGTCGAGAGCTTCTTTTAGTATGAATCCGACGATACACATTCTCCAGATCGCAACCGTAGAGGATATTACTTGACGCAAGTATTCATCGGGTGGCGTAACCAGTACTACGATGATCATAGCTAGATCAATCAATGTTCGTGTACCGACAAATGCGGACAGCACCTTGCGATAGCGGTTCTGATTTTTTCGATAGACCAAGGCGGTATACATCAGCACATTGAACACACAGAAGATCACGACCACGTGACCGAAATAACTGACTGGATCTGTCATCTCGGTAGGCGAGAGTAGAAAGCGAAGGATTGACGTAAGTGCGAACAATACGCACACTAGTACGATCGTTGCCGCACTAGCACTGACGTTTCTGACGCTACTACGAAAAATGCAGAGCTGAATGTATGTTAGATATGCTCCGAGCACGAGAATAGTCTATGCGTTTTCCAACTGCTTCGACAACAACTTACTCACTGTTGGAAGACAGCTTGAAGTTGTTGGGAGAAGAGCAATGCAACTACGATGAATGCTGCTGCATAGGATAGTAGGTTGACAAGGAGAGCGACGATTACTCCTTGGTAGAACTTTATACCTAGAGCGCTCCCAAACACGTACCCAAACACACAACAACCCCAAGACAACCAACAGAACACCAACAGCGTTTGAATTCCGGTATGTAGGTTCGTCGTACTGAGTAGACGCAATAGTAGTCCCATGAATTGGATCAAGATGAACACTCCGAAGTATGACGTCAGAATTCCACGAAGTCTGTTCATTAAATGTTTCAATCTCAACAATGCGAAAATCAACAAGATCGCTATCGCATGCCACAACAATGCCAGAAACCAGATGATGGTGCGATGTTCCAGCAACTTTGATGCCAAATCCGATCTTGTGAATAGAGGAACTAATGGATACAACTCCAGCAACAAAAGTAACAAGAAGAAAGTACCGATAGTGGTATTAGCGGCTTTGACATCTTGTACGGAACCCTGAAAATAACAAAAATGCAGACACGTTCTAGAATCTGACCACACTTATCGTGTTGCTTCGACGTTATGAAAGGAGAGATTAATCGGGGGAAGAATTTTCAATCGAAAGTCCTTGTAGCTCAATCAAAGTTCCAACCTCTCCTGGAAGTACCATACCTGTAAGAATGGAAGATAGAAACGCCGAGATCAATGAGATGACAAGTGCCGCAAGTACCCCCTGGTAGAGCTTCAAACTGAACGAGTGTGCGAATACATACCCCAATGCGCCAACTAACCAAAATATAAGCACCCATCCGAGTATTCCAGAAATGAATTCGAACGTTGTCGGCAAAGAATTTAACACGACGCGGAGCGTGAAAGCTCCCACCTGAAACAAGAGTAGCAAACCTAGGCATGCAGAGATGGTTTTTGGGAACCGGTCATTAAATCTCCGTATGTTCAGCACTGTTAGAATCATTAGCGTTGCAATTGCATATGCGAGAATCGGAATCGCTAAAAATACCATTCGAACATCAGATGCAACATCTCGGTCTGGGCTGATTGAATCACCGGAAGGTAACCCTAGCCATACCAACAGTACCAAGAGGATAGCAAGTACGACTATTGTTGGGATACTACCATTAACTTCAATTGGTGTTCCACGAAAGAGCAACAACCGAAAAAATGGTAGTACTGTTTGATGGAATTTTTGATTCATTTAAATATGCTTTACGCTAAATTTGGACATGGTAGCCTAAATTGACCGAACCTCGTAATGCCTTGTATGCGCAGTCGGGCGGTGTAACCGCCGTCATCAACGCAACAGCCTGTGGAGTTATTCAAGAATGCCGCGCGCACCCAAACCTCGTAAAAAATGTGCTCGCTGCTAACAATGGAATAGTAGGAATTTTAAAAGAGGAACTATTCGACACGAGTTTAGAGATGGAAAGTGAGATCGAAAAGCTTCGTTCTACGCCAGGCGGGGCTTTTGGTTCGTGTCGATTTAAGCTCAAAGCTCCTTCAACGACAGATACCGTTGCACGGCGTATATTTGATGTGTTTAAAGCGCACGATGTAGGATACTTTTTCTATAACGGAGGTGGGGATTCTCAGGATACGACAAACAAGATTTCGACGCTGAGTAAGGAATTTAGCTATCCCCTGCATTGTATCGGCATTCCGAAAACTGTAGACAACGATCTTGCGAATACCGACACCTGCCCGGGTTTTGGATCTGTGGCGAAATATGTCGCGGTTTCTGTGCAGGAAGCGGGGTTGGACGTACGATCGATGAGCGAGACCTCCACTAAAGTGTTTATTCTCGAAGTGATGGGACGTCATGCAGGTTGGATAGCTGCCTCGGGTGGCTTAGCCGGGAACGCAGAGTCCGAGCCACCACACATTATTTTGTTTCCAGAGATTGCATTCCACGAGGAAAAGTTCCTATCAAAAGTAGAAGAGAGTGTTGCGCGTTATAGACATTGCGTAGTCGTCGCGTCAGAAGGAGTTCGAGACGATGAAGGTAGATTTTTGTCGGACTCTGGAAAAACGGATTCTTTTGGACATAAACAACTTGGTGGAGTCGCACAAGACCTCGCACAGTTGGTTACTCAGAAATTACAGTATAAAGTACATTTCGCAATCGCCGATTATCTGCAACGTTCTGCACGCCATATCGCGTCACAAACCGATGTCGATCAGGCGTACGCTGTGGGGAAGACAGCTGTTGTATCAGCACTTAGTGGCAATACCGAGCAAATGGTGACAATTGAGCGTCTACAGGATGAGCCATATCGCTGGCGCGTTGGTACGACACCAATTGGAAACGTCGCCAATGTCGAACGAAAACTCCCTCGATCGTATATCACCGAAGATGGTTTCAGTATAACGGCAAACGCGCGCCGATATCTCGAACCATTGATTCAAGGCGAAGCCTATCCTCAGTATGTTTCTGGTCGACCGGATTACGTACGACTGAAAAACAAACTAGTATCCCGGAAGTTGCCGGAGTTTGAATTAGACTGACAGATTTATGCGATCAAGGGGGCAATCACTAAGCTAACGATTGCCATCACGTTGATCAATATGTTCATGCTTGGTCCTGACGTATCCTTGAAAGGATCGCCTACGGTGTCTCCGACCACGGTTGCCGCATGAGTTTCGGACCCCTTTAAGTGGCCCTCGCCCAGAGCGCCTTTTTCCACGAATTTCTTGGCGTTATCCCACGCACCGCCTGCGTTAGCCATTGTAAGAGCAAGTAACACGCAACCGACTAAGCCGCCTCCGAGCAGACCGCCTAGTGCTTCAGCTCCCAGGGTAAAACCTACAAGAGGTGGAAGAAATACTGCAATCGCTCCAGGTAGTATCATGCGCGTCAGTGCTGCATTAGTCGCGATTTGAATGCACTTTTCATTGTCAGGTTCGGCTAAGCCTTCTCGCAGACCTGAAATTTCTCGAAACTGTCGTCGAATTTCTTCGATCATTCGTTCGGCTGCGGAGCCAACAGCACTCATGGTGATCGACGCGATCAAGAAAGCCGTCAGCCCGCCGATGAAGAGCCCAATCAATACCCGTGGATCACTGAGTTCCAAAATAAATGCAGCTTCACGCTCGTGCCCTACCGCTTCAACAAACGCCGCAATAATCGCAAGAGCTGCTAAGGCAGCAGCACAGATCGCAAATCCTTTACCCATAGCAGCGGTAGTATTTCCAAGTTCGTCGAGCGAATCGGTGATTTTTCGTACTCCTTCTCCGAGACCACCCATTTCTGCGATGCCACCTGCATTGTCCGCGACAGGACCATAAGCATCTACCGCCATGGTCATTCCCACGGTGGCAAGGAGGCCAACAGCTGCGATTGCCACACCGTAGAGGCCAGCTAATTCAGTTGAGATCCAGATAATGCCGCAGATACTGAGGATGGGAATGACCACAGATTGCATACCAGTTGCTAGACCAGTAATTAAGACTGTCGCTGCGCCGGTTTTTCCTTGTTCAGCGATGCGTTCGATAGGTCGACCAGAAGTGTAAAACTCGGTGATCAGTCCGATAATGACACCACCTATCGCACCGGCGAGCACGCACCCCCATACTTTCCAGGAGACATCTGTGTATTGGGTGACGATAAAGTATGCCGCAACAATGAAGAGTGTAGGCGAGACGAGCATGCCCAATCGCAGGGCTAGTGCGGGATCCCGATTGGATTGAGTACGAACGATGACGATGCCAAGAATTGAGCAGATCAATCCTGTTGAAGCTAAAGTGAGAGGTAAAGACATGAGTACCGCTCGTGCCTGTGACTCTTCCACCTCTACGGTGAACAATTCGTACAAGCCACTTATTCCAATCGTTGCCGCAATAGCGATACTCGCGATCATTGAGCCACAATAAGATTCAAAGATATCAGATCCCATACCTGCGACGTCCCCGACATTGTCGCCTACGTTATCTGCAATCACGCCTGGATTTCTTGGATCATCTTCTGGAATGTTTTCTTCCGTCTTACCAACGAGATCTGCACCGACGTCCGCACTCTTGGTATATATCCCCCCACCGACACGAGAAAAGATGGCGACTGTTGACGCACCCATTCCGAATCCGTGAATGTGATGTGCGTGTTCGGGGTTTCCACCGAAAAAGTAATACACCAATCCTAAACCGAGTAGCCCTAGTGAGGCTACCGCCAATCCCATTATGGACCCACCGAAAAACGCAGCCGACAAAGCTGCTGCCGCGCCTCTAGTTTGTGCCGCGGTGGTCGTACGAACATTCGCTTTGGTCGCGGTGTACATTCCGATCCATCCTGCGAGTGCAGATGCGGTTGCACCCGCACAGAAGGCGGCTCCGGTACGCAAACCTAGATGGTCGAACAGAATAATTAGAACCAATAAAACGAGCGCAAAGATCGCTAAAAGACTATACTCTCGTCGCATAAACGTCATCGCACCTCGGTGAATTTGATCTGCGATATGACGTACTTTCTCCTCACCAGCAGGATAGCGTTTCACCAGCATATATACGATAAACGCAGTGATGAGTCCTACGCCTCCAAGGATTGGTGGGATCAAAGCTAAGTCCATAAATTCTCTCTCGTCTCCTACTAAATAAGAAGCCACGGAACGTGGCTCGAATAACTAAATATGATATTGAAAAGCACAATCATCATACACAGTAATCACAGAATGTAGAGCAGTTACTCCGGCTCATCATCACTGATTTCGAACGTTGCTTCAAACTTGTGATCGCCTTCGGTGTTAAAGGTGATTACATGCTCGTCTTCCTCTACTTCTTGAACACGGAACAACATCAAATGTAAACCGCCGGGTTCAAGTGTCAACGTGTCTTTTGCGGGAATCTCTAGTGAGTCGAGCTCGACCATACGATGCATCCCATCTTTGAGTTCCGACTTGTGGAATTCAATCGCTCCAATAGTCTCCGATTCGGCTGAGGTTAATTTAATCGAATCTTTGGTGTGGTTCTTAAATTGCACATATGCAGACGTAGTAGTTTTTGAGGGGAGGGGAGTTCTAACCCATGCCTTATCAACGGAAACTTCTTTAGGACTCTGACCACAGCTCATTAGCAAGAGAATGAGGATGCTTGCTAAGAACCAGCGCGTATTTTTTATTACTAACAATGAACTTAAGAGAACGAAAGTGAGAACACTAACACTGCCATTTTCACACGAAGTAGAACAGTGTAAGTGAGTGGTGGCCAGGGGCAGAATTGAACTGCCGACACGAGGATTTTCAGTCCACTGCTCTACCGACTGAGCTACCTGGCCGCACTGGATGTTCGTTTATTTTTGGAACAAAGAAGCGAGAATTTTAAGGATAGTACAACCTAGGTTGGAAGGACTTGTACCGAATGTTCTTGTTGTACAAAAAACACGATTTAAAATCACCGAACCACTTGCCAACTTGTGTCATTCTTCAATGAACCAACTACCAGATTGGGTACACCAATCACTAGATCTTCCACTTCGCTTCGCGCAAGTTCGAGAAGATCCCAGTCTAGATGCTTGGGTCGTTGAACGGCTCCCTGAAGACGCGACCTTATTAGTTGTCGGTTCGGGTGGATGTACACTCGCCGTACTCGCGACCCTACCTAATGTACGATCAGTACACGTTGTCGATCCAAATTCAGCTCAGTTGGCTTTGTGCCGAGTGAAACTCGCTTTGTTAAGGCACCAAGATCCAGCTTCCCGCCTTGAATTTCTCGGACATCGTAGTCTCGCTCGCGAAGTGAGGGAGGATCAATTGAGTCGGATCTGTGATGAAATTGGTGATCCAGTCAGTATTTTTGGCCCAACAAACTCCATCATAGAAGTAGGTCTCGACTATGCAGGTCGGTACGAATCAGTGTTCCGGCAGATTAGCAGAGCTATCGCGACACATCCAGATGAGGTACTTGACTTACTTCGGCTTGAGAGCGCAAGTGAGCAAGCTCGGTGGCTTCAAACACATCCAGAATTTGTTGCTCGATTGCTTGAGACTTTCGATCATGTGATGGATTTAGAAAACCTAGTAGCACTTTTTGGAGAAACCGCGACCCAAAATCCTGTGATGTCGTTTTCGACTCATTTTTTCCAAAGAACCATACATGCCCTACACAGCTATGAAGCGAACACCAATCACTTTCTCTGGCAAGTTCTCGCAACACTAGCAGAGTCCAAACCGACGGCTCAGTGGCTTAGGCAGCCGCGCCAAGATGTGTCAGTTAACCTTTGCTACGAAGCTGAAACAGTTCAAAGTTATTTGACTCAGACCGATACCGAATTTGACTACATTCATCTGTCAAATGTGCTGGATTGGTTGACTGTCGAAGAGGCTCGATCATTGTTAGAATTAACTTGGAATCGATTGAAACCGAAAGGATACACCTTGATTCGGCAACTAAACTCGGATTTACCGATTCGGACTCTCAGCGACCACTTTACATGGTTGGATGAGGAATCCGACGTACTACACCGGGAAGATCTAAGTTATTTCTACCGTGGCATACATTGTGGCCAAAAACTATAGCTCACACGAACTCCAATCTTTGAGCCGGCTTATTGTAGAACGTCAGATTGGCTGAGACTTCACAGATCTTTCGACTGACAGCGCAAGAGATCGGCGAATTCAGTCCTATGTTGCGAGACTTTGAGCAACAGTTCTGGTACCCGTTGGGAGAATCAAGAGAGTTTCGAATTGAACATCCAAGCCTTTACACAGACTTTTTCAGTTCGATGGGAGATGCATACTGCTTTGTCGCTCTGAGAGAAGAGGAAGTAGTTGGTATTCTCAGTTCAGTAATCCGAACGCTCCAATCACCTAACGGAAAAACCACCCAAGTCGCTTATGTAGCAGATGTAAAAATCACAAGAGAGCTACAAGGTAGCACGCTACTATATCGCTTGGCGCGAACCGCAATTCTTTGGTTGCGCCCCAAAATCGCCTCAGCCTATTCTGTGGTCATGGACGGCACATCTGTGACTCCAAAGCAATACACGGGTCGAGTGGGAGTTCCTCAATTTTCTTGGGCAGGTCGAGTTCATCTACTCAGCTTCTCGACCGGAACAAACTTTTCGTGGACTTCCAACGTGTCCGAACATCCTCTGGATCTTGGTTCCGGGTCATCTGAGATCGAACCGCGTCGAAATTCGACTAAAGTTCCAGGTTGGGCCACCATTAACCCACTGTTACGCGCTCATGACGTGCCAGTATGGCTAATAGATCAACGGACGAACGCCTGCGCTCTGCTGGAAGACACCCGACGCGCCAAGAAGTTGTATGATCGTCAGCAAAGTGAATATCGGTACGCACACTTAACGTATCCATCTTATACTAAGCCAGAGGATATTCTCGAATTGATACCGCATGCCTGTAATCGGAGTCAATCCCTTGGTTTTTCACACATGTTTGTCACAGTTCCAGATAAACACTTAGCTTCGATTCAACATAGATTAGAAAACATCGAGCACGACGCTTACTCAGCATCAATATATGGCGTAAGTCTGAGCGAGTACTTCCCCTTTTTGGTAAATTCATCGGAGATTTAAATTTATGACGACCACAAGTGAATCCCAAGAAAACCCCACGTTACAAGTTACTAATCGTGCGGAAGAAATTCTGAACGAGACAGGCGTCCTGACGAATGACTATCTCAAAGCGTTAGCGGACGGTAGTATGACGAAGGAAGTGTTTCGATTGTCTCAGGAACAGTTTTTCTTTGCAGTCACGTTCTTCCCCCGACCTATGACCGCGTTGGTAGGTCGTCTTCCCGATCCAATGCAACGTCTCGATATTCTCAAAAACGTCGTGGAAGAACACGGTGAGTTTGCAGAGAGTAAGTTTCATCAAACGACGTTTGTGCAGTTTCTGACATCGTTAGGAAGCGACATAAAGACTTTAGGGGATGAGAAGTCTATCTGGCCTGAAGTACGCGTGTTCAACACCGTGCTGGCTGGATCCTGCTTGCTAGCGGAACTCGAGCTAGGCATCGCGTGCATGGGCATAATCGAACTCGCTTTTGCTTCAATATCGGCAAGCATTGGTTCAAGCGTAGTGCGACGTCAGTGGGTTGATCGAGACAACCTGAGGCACTACACTGTACATGCCGAACTCGACGAACGACACGCCGACGAGTTCTTTCAAGTAATTGAACCCTCCTGGGACGATCCCAATCGCCATCACTACATCGAGCAAGGACTCAATTTAGGGGCTTTTGTGTTTAAACAGCTATATGAATGCCTCTATACAACTGCGCAGTCCAAGTGTGTCATAGTCGGACAACAGAGTGACAAGGATCCGAACGAGTCGGACTTATTCACATAAGAACTTCTACCTAGCTAGTCTAACTTCCTGCTACGAGTAGGACAGCGGTGAGCTGCACGGTTTTCGGCGGTAGGCAAATGTCGTCATTACAGGTTTGATAGGTTACCTCACTTTCTATAGTGTAACTACCAGGAGTACTATCATCCGTTCCAACTTTTTGAATCACGGCAATGTCCGATCCTCGAAAAACATCGTACGATCCCTTGAACTGATGCATCGGCATTTTCATCTTTCCTAACTGTTGTAGATCGTCTGGTAAAGTGAAGGAGACTTTAGTCTCTTTCATTCCTTGTTCTGCGTTTTTTCCAGTAGGTGCATAGATGTACCATCCGTCTTTAATATCGATCTTGAGTGAGATTTCTGCGGAACTACCTTGTTCAACCTGTTCTGGGACGACCAGATCTAATTTGACAGGTTGTTTGGAACTTGGCTCTTCCATCGACGTCTCGTCAATGCGCTCAATCTTCTCGGGTACTTCGGTATCCACTGTGTCGGGGTCTGCAAATTCGGAACCAAACATTACGTATATCCGTCCTTGGTGGCGCATCGAGAGCCAGTGTCCGCGTCCGGTTTCGTACAGAACTCCGACACTTTCCTCCCAGTAATCCACTTGCATTTGAAAGAACTCGTCAAACTCTTCCTCAGTCTCCCACCAACCACCAGTATCTTCATACTGTGCTAGAAAAGCTTCTCGAGTCGGCTTTTCTCGCGGTGGATAACGACCAGGATCTTTTCCGGCACTTTCAACTTTGTTCGTGGCTTCCCACTCCCAGGACAACTCTTCCGAGAATTCGCCATCATTCACGGTTGCAACACTCGCACCGATTATGAGATCTGGAATACCGTCGCGGTTCCAATCGTCTACGTACAGACGGGGGCCACTACCAGGAAGTGCCTTACTACCGTCCGCGGTTGCCAACAAGTCGACCGCAGGATGAAATCGGTGTTCTCCTGCTACTTTGATCCCCTTGAAGAACGCCACAGCCATATCACCTTCATTTCGATAGCTACCCGTCACCAAGAGATCTAAGACTCCGTCTCGATCCCAATCCACGACGTAAGGTGAGGTCTTACCGTCACCTGCGAGTGCAGCCGAGGTTGCTTGCGCCCAACCTTCAACTTCTTCGTCGGTCGCAGTCGCGCCGATACTCAAAGGTTTTCCATTGACGTCCAGAAGTAGTTCGCGTTTTCCAAATTTCGGTTCGTTTTTCGTACCGATATTCTTACTGATTTTTAATGCACTGCCACCGAAGATGAGGTCATAGTCGCCATCATCGTCGAAGTCTCCCATTGACGCAGAGGAATATACCCAATAATCGAAAGTTTCAATCCGCTCGGGTATGACGGCGTCTTCAGGATTCTCGGCCATCTCAAGGTACATTGGGTTCCAAGCAGCAGAGGGATCTCCCTCTTGTGGTAATTTCACTCCTGGTAGAAAACCTTCTTCACTCCCACGAAACCATGTCACTTCACCAGGATGGTATTGGCCTGTTATCATGTCTTGATAACCATCATCGTCTAAGTCGTAGAAATACGGAGTGAAGCCTATACAACACCATTGTTCTACTTCCATAATGGTTCCCTCAGTATCTCTCGCCCATTCAAATTCACTTGAGAATTGGGGGGCGTCGTCTGTCCCGATGTTTAGATAAACTCGAACCGTCGAGCCATCCTCGGACATCGGGAAACTCTCCCCTGAGTTGGTCTCAAATTCACCAACAAGGAGATCCCGTATACCGTCTCCATTCCAGTCCCATAGCGCTGGTGCAGCGAGACCGTGTTTTTCTGTCAAGACTGGTGCATCGCCAGCCATAATCAACACTGGTTGTTGTAAGTTCGGGGCACCAGGGATGTTTGCACCTACGAATTCGGGAAACATCATTTCTCCCGCTGTGGTACTCTGTTCGGATTGATTCACCTCTGATTGCTGTTCCTCAGGTGCCTGACTACAACCGAAAAGTACGCAGACACATAAGAGTGAGGAAAGTTTGATGATCGTATTGGAATACATGGTAACACTACCTCTCGTCGATCAGTACGTTTTAGTGTGTGAAATGTTCACTTTAAATTCTAGTTAGAAAACGTGAATAACCAGTCTCGATCGGAATTTCTTGATTGATTTCGAAGCTTTAGTGCCAGAGCTATTTATCGCGCTCCGTTCTTCAGCAAGTTCTGCAATATTTCAAAAAGATCTTCTTGTTCTTGTTGTAGTCTACACCGTAGGAGTTTTAAAAAATAGTCGTACAAATCTAGAATCCTGGTATCAAACAATTACCCGCGGTGATTTAGTTAACTGTTTCTCGACCTTTGAATTGAACTGCTAATCCTATGTCTCCTTCTTCCCTAGCTTTGTCCCTTCGAAATGCAGGTCAAGTCGCACTGACGGAAAGTCGGAGCTTAATCAAGCTCTTTCGTTTTTGGTTCGTCGTAGTTTTTCTTTCCGTCTCTGTAATGAGTGCTTATGTACTTTCGTGCTTAGTGTATGTCAACACGGCACCGTACAACTTCAGTTCAGTAGGTGGGACTCCTTTGTATTTATTAGGGAATTTAGACCCCGCCTATTTCGTGTTTTTCGCTGCTGGATTGTTGCTCTTAGTGTTTGACTTTCAACACCGAATCCGGAAGTATCGACTAGACGAAGTCATCGAGTCTCGACCTGTTACTAATTTGGAATTCCAACTTGGTCGAACCCTTTGTTATGCCGGTTTGTTTTGGATAGTCGTATGTTTAAACGTGCTTTTCATGCAATTTTTAGGTTTAGGATCTCAACTTTTCAAGCTCGACATCGCCGACACTATTCAACTTCACTCGGTGTTTAATTTGCTTTTGGTGGATGCACCTGTTGCCTTGCTCTTTTGGACATCGCTCTTTCTCTTGCTAACTACGTTGCTTCGCTCCCGGTTGTTGACTGTCTTAACTGCTTCGGGCGCAATGCTAGTTCATTACTTATGGGTTCTCAATACTCCATTCTCGTTCGTCGATCTTCTCTCCCATTCTTCTAATCAAACGTTGTTCGTCTCTGACATTCTACCGGCTTTCCCATCGGTAACTTCGTGGATCATGCGGCTCGGTACTTCTCTACTTGCGGTAGCACTGATTGGGGCGGGGGCTTGGGTGTGTTCGCGATCGCACCAGATGGACCAATCATGGACCAGAGTACTACCAATGACATTCTTGGGTGTTGGCGTTCTAGTGCTGTCGGCGGGAGTTGCGTATGAAGTTAGACAGTCGAACGAAATCAGTGAGTGGCGACTGGCTCATTTAAACAGCGAATGGACTTCGAAGTTGGATGTACAAACGATTCAGGGGGAGGTTCAAATCAACCCACACCGGGAGATGCACCTCGACCTCGATTTGAGTTTCATTTTGACGTCCCAAACGCCAACTCAGAGGCTAGTCTTTACTCTGAATCCGGGATACCAAATAACCACGATTACAGTTGATGATACGCCGTGTGACAACGAATTTGAAAACGGTATTTTGGAAGTGTCCATTCCCTTCGAAATTCGTCCAGAGAGGGAATACTCGCTTAATATCGTTGCTCAAGGTAAACCAAACCCGCACTTTGCCTATTTGAATACGCCTTACGACTACCTCGCTGACGAAGACTTCCCGATTCAAGCCATCCATTCCTATGGCACTGACGGTTCGATTTACAACAGTAGATTCGTCGCATTGATGCCGGGCGTACATTGGTATCCCGTCCCTGGAACGGTTCCTCGTCCCGCCGATGATGATCCATTTGGTTCTGACTTTTTCAAGGTTGAGTTGAATGTCCGACTAGACGCACCGTCTTCTTGGAAAGTCGCAGGATCGGGTACGTCGCAAACACACCCTACTGAACCAAAGGAGTATCTGATCAAACCAAACGTTCCCGTTGCATCTATTGGTCTGTTTGCGTCCGATTTCGTAAGAATGTCTCATGATTTTGAGAACGTGGAGCTCGCGTTGTATCTACATTCAAAACACTCGAACAATTTTGTTGCATTAGAAAGATACAAAGATGAACTACTGGCAGAGATTGATGGACGTTTAAAGAGACTTGTGGAGGACGAATTTCCAATTCCATACTCGTCGTTGGTATTTGTTGAAGTACCTAGCAAACTGCGCACCATAGGTGGTGGGTGGCGGATGGGTCGTGTGAATTCACTTCCGGGCGTGGTTTTGTTAAAAGAGCGAGGTCTTCCCAATCTCAACATTGAAACTTTGGTCAAGAGTGTTGAGAACACCGAGACTGAACCGGAAGACCGATCTAACAGGGTTTGGTCTCGTCTGTACTCCGCTTCCGAGAATGCGCTAGGAAGTGAGAAGTTGGATAGCGCGATTCGCGATCAAATCTGGAACCATCTCGTATCTACTTCCGGCGAGCATGGAAGAGCACTGAACCTAATCTTTCACATTTGGATGGGGAGATTTACTCCATCTCCTACGGAGGGATTGTTTTCAGTTTATGCAACTGCACAAGCTTCGCGATGGACCGGCCTTAGTCTCCCAGCGAAGAGATTAGAAGGACTATTCTGGAAAGAAATGGACTACAGCGGACGACCGGCGGTTCGGAATATGGCAGAGAGAACAAGCCTAGCTGGACTAGCATTTCATCCCGATTTCCACCAACAAGACTTTGAGGTGCTGTTTCAAAAGAGTCTGTCTATATACCAATCGCTATTTTGGTATTTCAATTTCCGGAGACAAAACACGGAGCGAAACCGATGGCTTGTAGAACTACGACGTAGATTCACAGGTCAACGTTTCACGTATATCGATGTAATAGATGTCGCGCGCGAACTTGATATCGACATACACCTCTTTCTCGGCGATTGGCTCTCTAAAGATTCTCTTCCTGGGTATGAGGTCGCACCTGGTACACCGACGCGAATTGCGAACAGTGAGGATGGGTCACCACGCTTTCTCTTCACCTTTGAAATTGCCAACACTCAAGAAACATCGGGATTTCTCCATACATTGCGAGATACATTACCGGTGTTCACGCTTGCGGGCAAGACTTCTAAACGGCTCACAGTCGTGCGTGAGCTGAGTTCAAGAGATCAGAGTGGAGTTTCTTTCATCATCGACACAGGTTTATCTTTGAATCGAGGTCCGATTGGCTTCGTTCTTCCTACGGAAGGCGTACCAGTTGATGAGTCGTTAGCACCTGTCGATCAAATCGAGGAGAGCGATTTCGTCCCGAAGCGTGACGAGATTATTGTGGACGATCTCAATTCGGGTTTCGTAGTGCATCAGTCTAAACCACTACCGTTTTTGTTTCGATACGCACCTCGTGATTGGTTTTGGGTTTCTACCTTCCACGAGGACTTTGACGGTACACTCACTGATATTGATCATAGATTCATGACTCTGAATGCGCGCTGGGTACGTCGTTTTGAAATGAATGCACATGGTCGGTTCCGCCGAACGGTAGCGCTCTCTCGGGTCACAAGGTCTCTTAAACTACACCCGGTACGATTTATCGCGGATATCCCGGTTGCCGGTCAATGGGCTCTTGACTTCTACGTGCACAAACCTTCTAACCAAAGGGAATATGGAAGTCTTGCGAATTTCAACTTCGAAATCGAGAACAACGCAAAGCTCTGGAACACAGAAGTTAACCCCGATTCTTCGGAAGCAGGGTGGAGATTTGTTGACAATTTTGAACTCGATGCCGGAAAAACCGATGTCATCTTGGTCGGTGCGACGAAACCATCAATCGTATATGCCGACGCGATCCGTTGGCGCAGAGTGGCAGAACCAGAGTAACCTTGTCGCTCACAATCAACCTCGAATTTGTTCAGCGTATTAAAACCGAGTAATTTCGGTATAGACTCCTTTCTCAGATCGAAAGAGTGCTGGTCTTGAGAATGAAAATGTGTGATCTAACGGCTTTTGTGGGACGAAAACCGCTCGATTTCGTGCGTATCCTACAGTCACGTGTGGATTGAATCTCTTATCGTCGCACACAGAAGCCACTTCAAAATTCGCTAGTTCAAGACGTACGATAATCACGCGAGCCTTGCGGTAAGAAGGGAATCCAGAGTAACACTTTGCCTCACACTGAAGTGGGAAATACTCAGATAGCGCTCGGACTTTGCGATAAACTTCCTGCCTTAGTTCGATGGGCAGCTCAGCAAAGTACTCAAAGGTGATGTGATATTTCCCGGGTTTAACCCACCGTACGTCATCAACATCGGGTTTGTTATTCGAGATTATTTCCCGAAATTCTTCAGGTACCACCGAACCGATAAAGTAGCTCAAGCTGTTTTAGTGGTCGTCTGTGGTGATACCCGACTGTTCAATGATATGTGACCATTCTTTGGGTTGGGCACTACATGCAAAGAAAGCCGAGTTCAGAGTTGATTCCGATTGGTTGTAGACCTTTCGAGTTCCATTCAGTAAATACATCCCGCCCCCAGCAGCCGTAAGTACTGCGTCGGCAGCGGCAACGTCCCATTCATTGGATAATCCGAAACGCACATAGACATCGGCTTGACCTTCGGCAATGTGGCACATCTTGATACTACTGCCGACAATCGTAATCTCGACAGTCTTACCGAGTGACTCGAGATATTCGATAATTTGCTGGTTCTGTGTTGTGCGATAATGCCGGCTCGTGATCATACGAATTACATCGCCCGGTTGCTTCGTCGAGATGGGTATTACCTCGTAGTGAGTATGGCACAGCGCTATTGCACGATCCACTTCGCCTGAGTACACAACTGCTTTTGTCGGTATACCCACAATTCCTAGAGAAGGACTTCCCCGCTCAATCAATGCAATATTCACGGTGAACTCGTCGTTTCGTTCGGTAAATTCTCGGGTGCCGTCCAACGGGTCTACTATCCAGTATTTTTCCCAATGTCGTCGAACTTCAAATGCTGGAATGTCCCCTTCCTCTGAGAGCACTGGAATCGTTGGGTCGATTCTCGATAGACCCTCAAAAATTACATCGTGTGCTCTTCGGTCCGCCTCGGTTATTGGTGTGTTATCCGATTTAATTTCAACGTCGAAGTTCGTGTCATAGACATCAAGGATCTCTCGGTGGGCTAATCGAGTTATGTTTATCAATTCATCAAGCATTTTTCCATTCTCGGACTAATTCACTCTACGGCAAGTTGTCGCGGGTCTTGTTGAGCAAACGGAGTAGCATACACATAACGTGGGAGTGCAGTCGCTATCCTTATACAATCACCTTAATCGACAAGATCGTGACTCACGTAGCAACGTAAAGCTCTTAAACATATTAGTTAGGGATGTTGCAGAGGCTATAGTTGCATAGCACTTTGCACGAGCAAAGGTTGATGTAGGTAGTAAACAAAAAATTTACCAAATATTCACACGCAATGAGTTGTTTCTAGTGAACACGAGAAAATCTAGATTAGTATGAGAGTGGACAAGTGGTTGTGGGTCGCGCGCTTTTACAAGACCCGGAGCCGTGCGAAAGCGGCAGTGCTACATGGCAAAGTTCAAGTCAACGGCACACCCATCAAACCCGCGAAAGAAATTCAACTTGGCGATCTCGTTTCGATTAAGGAAGAATACTTTAGTCGTGAATTCACAGTGCAAGAGTTAAGAGAACAACGAGGCTCAGCCAAAGTTGCGCAGACTCTGTACGAAGAAACGGAGGAGTCGATTGCGAGAACTAAAGAAGCAGAGTCACGACGCAAGTCAAACTTCGACTCCGTGTTACGCCCACGTGCAAAGCCAAGTAAGTCTGATCGGCGGGCTCTAGCTCGTCTGAAACGAAGCGGTGGGCGCGCAGACTAACTGTAGTCGTAGTACAGGCCGATAAGGTGTAGCTAGTCCCAATAACACCGCGAGATCTTTCGACTTCATAGACGTAGTACTCGCTACAATATACGAACTTTTTTCACTCATTGGATAGAGCACAAATCGAAGCACTGCAAGAACCTACGCGATTTGAAAACTTAACCATCCCAGTGTTGGCAGAACACGTGGTACAGCGTCGCGAGGGTCAATTGCTCGCGAGTGGTGCAATCGCGGTAACTACAGGCCGACGTACCGGTCGCTCACCCAAAGACCGTTTCATCGTCTGTGATGACTTGACCAGATCTACAGTAGATTGGGGTGATATCAATCAACCCTTTGAACCCGAGGCTATGGATCGACTGTGGACTCGAGTCAGAAACTTCGTTGATCGAGGAGATACCTATTACCGCGGGTTGATGCACGTCGGCGCACATCCCGATCACTACGTACCGGTACAGGTGACGACTCAATTCGCATGGCATCAAATGTTTGCGAGTTCATTGTTTCTGGTTCCTGATACGTTTAACCCCGAAAACAGAGACCTCTGGCAAATATTGAATGCGCCGTTGTTCGTTTGCGATCCAACTCGAGACGGTACCAAGTCCGACGGAACCGTGATTATTGATTTCAGCGAGAAGCGCGTACTGGTGGCGGGTATGCACTATGCTGGGGAAATGAAAAAGGCTATGTTTGGGGTCCTCAACTTCCTCCTCCCTGATAAAGACATCCTACCGATGCATTGCTCGGCGAACGTAGATGCAAACGGCAAAGTAGCACTGTTTTTTGGCCTGTCTGGTACCGGCAAGACCACACTATCCTCTGACGTAGATTGTTTATTAATTGGTGATGATGAACACGGCTGGGGAACTGGCACAGTGTTCAATTTTGAGGGCGGTTGCTATGCGAAGTGTATTAACCTAAAACGCGAAACGGAACCCGTGATTTTCGATGCTATTCGATTCGGTGCATTGCTAGAAAACGTCGTGATTGATGAATATTCTCGCGAACCGGATTTCACTGATTCCAGTCTTACGGAAAACACCCGAGCGTGTTACCCACGAGACAACATTCAGTTGTGTGTTCCGGACAACCGCGCAGGCGAACCGGAGACGATTATTTTCTTAACTTGTGATGTCAGCGGCGTGCTGCCACCGGTTTCGCTACTTTCATTAGAGGGCGCAGCTTATCACTTCTTATCTGGATACACTGCGCAAGTAGGATCGACTGTAGTAGGAGCTTCCGAACCGTATACCGCGACGTTTTCCGCAGGCTTCGGTGCTGCCTTCTTGCCTCGTCCGCCAAGGGTCTACGCTGAATTGCTGATGCGTCGTATCAATGCTTTTGGCGCGAATGTGTACTTGGTAAATACCGGATGGACCGGTGGAGCGTTTGGTGTAGGGTGTCGGATGAGCATCCCAGACACTCGGAGAATTATCAACGCAGTGCGTTCAGGCGAACTCTTGCATGCGCCAACCAATCACTTACCAGAATTGAATCTTACTATTCCCGTTCACATCGAAGGCGTTGACCCGCACATCTTAAATCCTAGAGACGGATGGAGTGATGCCAACGCTTATGATGCTGCACGCAGTTCTCTGATTACAAAATTTAAAGATAACTTTACGAAGTTTGACATCGGATCCAACATCTTGGATGCCGGGCCTACATAAGACGGTTCTTCTTACACACGGAGTGGGGCTAGTCCCAACTGTCGTCTCACGAAATTTGTAGGTGCCCAATGAAAATTGAGAGGCGTTATCGCTAACTATGGAAAAGGAATTCTCACAGCTAGTTGATAGTCTGCGTGGCCATTCGGGCTTAGGACAACTCAATCATGGTTTGGAGAAAGAAGCGTTGCGGATTGATCGGCATGGATATCTCTCCAAAAAGCCCCATCCAGACAAACTAGGGTCGTCCCTTGTTCATCCTTTGATAACCACTGATTTTTCTGAGGCTCAACTTGAGCTGGTCACTGGAGTTCACAATTCAATTGAGGGTTGTATGCAAGAGATGGAAGAAATTCATCGATTTGTGTACGACGTATTGGATGATGAGTTGCTTTGGCCGTCGAGCATGCCTTGTATGCTCAGAGGAGAAAAGTCGATACCTCTCGCTGACTTTGGGACTTCAAACCTAGGTAGATTTAAGAGAGTTTATCGGCAGGGCTTGGCACTTCGTTACGGCAAATACATGCAAACTATCTCTGGTTTGCACTACAACTTTTCTATCCCGAATACGCTGTGGGCACACCACGCGAAAACGTGCGGCGAGCAGGATTCGGTTGAGTTTCGAAACCAGTCCTATCTCGCGTTGATTCGGAACGTACGACGATACACGTGGTTATTGGTGTACCTGTTTGGCACATCACCAGCAGTTTGTGGATCATTTCTAGCAGGTCGCACACATAGTCTAGAGCCTTTTGACGGAGAGTCCTATTATTTACCCTATGCGACTTCGCTACGAATGGGGCGACTAGGTTACCAAAGTGCCGAGCAAGGTCGGCACTACCTCTCATACAACACCCTGGCCGACTACATAGCATCGATGGTACCGTTACTGACAGAACCACATCCGGAATATCTGGATTTAGGGATGCAGTCAGCTTCTGGAGAATACCAACAACTGTCTGTTTCTCTTTTGCAAATTGAAGCAGAGAGCTACACCCCGATACGACCGAAACCGAAAGCAAGAGGTTTGCGCCGTCCGTTAGTAGCCTTAAAACATCAAGGCATTGAATATCTGGAAGTACGATGCTTGGATTTGAACCCCTTCTTTCCAACTGGAATAGATCGTACTACGTTATATTTTTTAGATGCGTTTTTGTTGTTCGCGTGGCTTGCCCCCAGTCCGAAGGATACAAAACAGAGTTGGGATGAGAGCCAGAGTAATCAAACGAAGGTCGTCGAACAGGGTAGGGATCCAAACCTCGAGGTCATCGTCGATGGTAAGCCGTGCTCGGTACCAGAACTTGGCAGTTACGTTATCGACTTGGTCTCACAGGTTGCAGACGTAGTTGACGAAGTCGTTCATGGCAGCGAGTACCGCAATGCAGTTTCGGCACAAAAGGAAAAGTTGCAGGATGCGTCCCTAACTCCATCAGCTCGACTACTTCAACAAATGGCAACCTGGGACAAATCCTATTACCGCACGATCGAGACACTATCGAAGCAGCATCGAACAGACTTACTGGAGCAAAAATTGTCCAATTCCAAACGACAACACTACGTGGAACTGGGAGTTCAATCGCATATCGAACAACGCGAATTAGAAGCATCGGAAAACGATTCGTTTGAACGCTACTTAGATGACTACATGCAACTGGATCTTTCTCAATCTCCATGAATCACTTGGCTCATTGCTGGCTCGCACGCGGAAATAACGGGCACATCGCCGGTGGTTTTCTCGGGGATTACTATAAAGGTCCGATTCAGCAAGATCTACCCGAAGAGCTACAACAGGGGATTCGACTACATCGGTACATCGATTCTTTGACGAACCAAATGCCAGAATTTCGGTCTACTTATGAACGGTTTGGAATCGAATTACGAAGAGTCGCGCCCATCTTATTGGATTTGGTTGCCGACCACTTATTAGCAAGACATTGGGACAACCACGGGAAAGGGAAGTTGTCAGATTTCACTGCAAATTGTTATCGTATAATCGGAGAGTACAGAGTTCCCGAAGTCGGAAAGCGCGTTTTCCACCACGTTGTTTCTCGTGACCTGTGGTGTGAATATGCAAATTTTGATGTAATACTTTCAGTCATGTGTCGTATTCTTACGCGCCTACGATTGGAAGATCGCGCTATACATCTTGCGGAGCTTGAGTTCAAGTTGAGCGACTTTTACGACGACTTCTGTCAGTATTTCCCGTTATTGGAAGAACAGGTTCAAACTTGGAAAGCGGCCAATACACAGGCAAGGGATTCAAAAGCGCAATCGATAAATGAATCTGTATCGGTTTAGCTCTATCACACTTGCACAGTCATAGAGGAGAAAGAATGATGTTTTTTGGGCTTGATTTAAGACACTCGGAGACGTGGGCAACGCTTGGTGTTTTGATAGGCGGTGGGATGTTATTCGTAACCTTAGTCTTAGAGCACGTCTTTGCCCTTCATCCGTGCTATCTTTGCTTATCTCAACGCTACTGTATGTTTCTCGCTGTGCTCGTGGTTTCTTTGAGTTTGATAACGGAACCAAGGCTGGGTATCTTCCCCATCGCCACAATTATTTGCTGTTTAGGTGGGATTGCGTTTGTGTTTCGACAGTTTTATTTGCAATACGTACCGGGTGCTACGGACAGTTGTGGAGCAGATTTAAATTACTTACTCCAAGGGGAATATCCGTTCATGGAAGTGGTAGAAGGTTTTTTTAAAGGCTCGGAAAGTTGCGGTGAACCATCCATCATTCCGATCCTTTCCTTCGTTGGATTTGGTGTATTGATCTTCATCGCGTTGCGACAATTATGGCTCGGACCGCGCTCTTCTTATACGTAATTCACCAAGACAAGCGAGAGTCTACATTAACCTAGACTGAGTTCCTCGAACTTTATCCTCTAAATCTCGTTCCCGATACAGAAACACTACTCTGATACAGGTCAGAGACATTCATTTCAAATACGACGACCAACCTCTCTTCTCAGGTTTGTCTCTAACCGTTCATGCCGGACACAGAGCGTGTATCGTTGGACGCAACGGTGTTGGTAAGACAACACTGTTCGAACTTCTCCTCGGTAAGCTGACTCCAGAGGAGGGGGATATCAGTCTTCCAAAAGATTGGCGAGTCGCAACCCTGCGACAAGACGTCGCGCCGAGCGAACGTTCCGCGCTTGACTTTGTCATGGACGGAGATACTACACTACGAACGCTCGAGCGCAAGATCGCAAGTTTTAACAAAGAAAAGGAAGACCGTGAGTTAGTTACGTTGTTGAGTTCGTATGAAGATCATGGTGGATACCACTTCGGCCAGCGCGCTGAGTCGATTTTGCAGGGGCTGGGGTTCGAACCACAGGACTGGCAAAAGCCTCATTGTGAATTTTCGGGAGGATGGCGCATTCGACTGAACCTCGCGCAAACATTGATGGTACCCTCCGAGTTTCTGTTGCTAGATGAACCTACTAATCACTTGGATTTAGAAGCCGTCTCATGGTTTTATCGTTGGCTACTCAAATACACAGGTACGGTGATCATGATAGCACACGATCGCGAGTTTTTAGATCGTGTAGCAACCGAAGTCATACATATAGATCAAGGTGTCGCACGCAGTTACAAAGGCGGATATACTCAGTTTGAACGACAACGTGCAGCACTCTTACTCGAACAGGAGACGATTCGCGGAAGGCAAGAGAAAGAACGCGTCCGAATTCAGAAATTTATTGATCGTTTTCGTGCAAAGGCAAGTAAAGCTAAGCAGGTTCAAAGTCGGATCAAATTACTCGAAAAAATGACCTACACTGCGGTTCTACGAGATGAAACACCCTATAGATTTGCCTTTCCCTCGCCTGCTCGGTTTGACCAACCGATGGCGAGCTTTCAAGCTTGTACATTAGGGTATGGAGAGCATACAGTTATCAGTGATTTCACGCAAAGAATCTATCCCAAAGATCGCATCGGAATTCTCGGTGTGAACGGAGCGGGTAAAACAACACTGTTACGATCTCTAGCGCGCGAAATCAATCCTATGAGTGGTCAGCTGGAATTGAGTGAGCATACGACCGTAGGCTACTTCGCGCAACATCAATTAGAGGTACTCGATCGCAAAATTTCTGCATTTGAGCATATCGACCATTGTGGAGATATGTCTGAACAGTCGATTCGAAATTTTTTAGGATCGTGGGGTTTTTCGAGATCGAGTATATTTCGACCTATTTCCCAGTTGAGCGGTGGCGAAAAAGCTCGCTTGGTCTTGGCTAAGCTCGCGCTCCAAAAACCAGCACTGCTAGTGCTGGATGAACCCACAAACCATTTAGACGTAGAAATGCGTATTGCCTTGGCGAGTGCATTGGACACGTTTGGTGGGGCGATCATTGTCGTTGCCCATGATCAACATCTGTTACGACAGTGTGTTAATGAGTTTTGGCTAATTCGTAACGGAAAAATATCTACATATGCAGGCGACCTCGACGACTATGAAGCGATGGTCGGTGTCGGAGAGGAGGTGCGGCAGCGTAAAGAAAGTCATTCCCCTAGAGTGAAACGGCAGCTCCGCGCACTTCAACGCAAGCAGCGGAGTGCTCTGGTGAGAGAACTTCATCGTATTGAACGATCTTTGGAACGCGCTAGTGAAGAAGAAAAGTCTTTGACAGCGCGTTTAGCGGATCCACAAACGTTGCAACACTTAGATCGCAGTGAATTGAACGGTCTTCTCGCCCGTCACAGCGAGCTCACGCAAATGGTCGGTCGTTTAGAAGCTGAGTGGTTCGCGATTACAGAGAGGCTAGACCGGAGTGTTGATGATAGTATTCAGTGAGTCGTTCCATTGTCGGCATCGCAAAAGAATCACCTGTTCGTACCGGAGCTATATTGTTCACCTCCGTAGCAGGACGAGTGTGTCGTTGAGACGTAATCCTTCATAGTTAGAACAGAAGTCGAAGCGGTTTTACCGAACATTCAGCATTCACGACTAAGCAATGTTTGCTACTACAATCAATCCAAGAGAGAGCGAACACTGAACTGATCTTTATTTAATGTGACACGTTTCTCTTGATTGTCACGCTTAATCAAAATAGTGACTTTGTCGTCGCCAACCTGATTGAGACGGAGCACTTGCGAAGTAGTCTTTATTGTTTGGTTGTTAACTTTCAACAAAATGTCGCCAGGTTGAATGTCCTCAATTTCGTCTGCTGCTAGTACTAACACTCCGTTCTCTACTTCGAAGTAGCGACCGAAATCCTCATCTATCTCCATGACATAAATCATGTTCCTGAATTTTCGGGATTCCACAGCAAACGCGTTGATTCGACTAGTCAGGTCATTCAGATTGCGCAGAATTGTACTGCGTGCGATTGAGTCATTTTCTTCAAACGCGATCGACGATCGACGGGCGGTAGCTACACTTAATGTAACCTCTTGGCCTTCGCGCAATACTGTGATTTGAATCGTAGAGTCTGGTGGGTTTGAATTAATCAATTCTATGGTCGATGCGATCGGATTATCTTGCTGAAAAACGTCAACTCCGTTTACGTTCGAGATCACATCACCGGCCTCAAAGCGTGCGACATCTGCAGGCGAACTCTCTACTACCCTAGTGATTGGAACTCCATTTTCTGTTGCTCGGTCCAGATACACACCGATAAAACCTTTTGTTTCGTCATCCTGAGTCATCGAAAAATTAGATAACGCATCTTGAATGTATCTAGACTGTCTTGACGGAAGTTCTTGGATTAGTGCATCAACAAGGTTCTGTGTTCTTTCGAGTTGCTCTTCTAATTCTTGCAATCGATCGGCTACTTCGTCCAAGCGATTATCTTGGTCCCGCTGATTCTGAAGTGTAACGGTGCTTGTTGTTGCAGATCCGTCGTGTTCTTGCCCAACTAGGTTCACGCCCAAAAGGACGACAAAAACAAATAACGTAGTGATTGTTTGTCTCATGATTGTTGTCTCTTGTAATTGTTAATTAAAGAGGGGTAAGTACCCGAGATTCGACCTAGATTGTCGACTAAACTAGTCCTTATCGTGCGCGAAGTTCCTCTCGCGTTTCTTTCGTTTGAAAAGAATTTCGGCTCTGTCCTCAGCATCTCATATGTTGCTGATTTAATATGACAATTGACACACTGGTTTGACATCGACATTGAGCAGATTGTTCCCAATTCAAATGCCTACCACATCTATTTCTAAGAGAACTAGGATTCCAAGTTCTATATTGGCGTAAAGCTAGAAATTTTGAATTATTGCCAATGGAAGAATATTGTCTAGTGAGTCATCTGCTCTTCCGCATTTCGAAAAATGACAGATGATCTTTCTACTTCTAGCTCTACTCTTTTTCCCTTACGTTTCACAACTGTTGTGATCACATCGTTGTCAGAACGTTTGAGTGCTTTAGTAACGTGATCGATAGCCCGAATGGAAGTGTCTTCGACTTCTACCAAAACATCACCAGCTTTAAAACCGTGATCCTGGGGTGCCTGTAGTACTAATACACCAAATTCAACGTCGAAGTACTGTCCCATTTCTTCTTCGATTTCCATTAAAAAGACCGACGGAGGGGGTTCATATTGAAGTACGACATTTCCCTGTCCGTCGTTCATCCAGGTGAATGCGGGCGTTCCGAAAGTGGTACTCTTTACGGTGATAGCTTTAAGAGCTTCATCGTTGTTGTTAATTTCGACATCGACCTCCGAACCCTCTCGATTCACCGTCAACACAAGTGGAGGGAATCCTTTGATCACTTTAGCATAGGGGAAGAGATAGTACTGCACCGTTTGTAAAGGATCATCTGTCGAATCGACAGCGAGTTCTCGGTTTATATCAGTAATCACGTCGTTGGGTTTTAGATCAGTGACGTGAAATCTCCCTTCCGGGTCTATGGATTTGATAAGCACCTGATTCTCAGGAGTGAGTTCCAGTGACACATCAAGTTCACTTGTCGAGAAATTTGCGTACGTCTTAGAGAGGTCTTTTATCGTTGTCCTAAAAAATTCTTCTAGTGGTGTAACGATATCTTCCACATTGATGGCTTGTGCAATGTCAGCGAGCGTACTCTCTGCTAACACCCAAGATTCCAGTTCTGCAAATGTATCTAGATGACGATTTAGTAGTTCTTCCGCGTCAAGCGTTTCGTCCTCATCGTCAGAGCCAGTCGGACCTTGGGCAATTAGCGAGAGTGTAATCGCCATCATGGTTGAAACCAACAGTACTTTAAGCACTCTTCACCCGTGTTCGTCTTGTGTGCGTATACCAGATATGAACCGTATTTACTGCAAGATCGCGTTCAAGCTAAACTGATCTTTATCTAGCGTAATACGTTTCTCTCGTTTGTTTCGTTTGAACAGAATCTCAACCTCGTCGTCGGCATCGCGTTTATGTCGTAACGCGTGCGACAATGAGCGTACAGGTCGCTCGTCAATTTCCAGCAGAATGTCCCCTGGTTGAAGACCTTCGATATCGTCTGCTTTTAGAACCAATACGCCATACTCTACATCGAAATATTGGCCAAAGTCCTCTTCAATTTCCATAACGAAAATGGCTTTGTCGGTCCGCTCTGGAATTGCATACTCATAGACCTGTTGTTGCCACGCCCTAGGACCATAAATTATAGGGTTAGATCCTATCATCGCTAAATTCTGGTGGGTTTGTGCATCAAGTGCTCTCAATGTCATTCGATCAATGGTCTCTATTTCATAGTCTATGTGTTCGTCGTCGCGTCGAATCTTGAAGTGCACGACGGAGCCTGATCCTTTGTCGTTAATAATCGCGGCTGTAGTTTCATAGGGAGTATCTACCGCCAAAACGTCAACATCATCTACCTCTACAATGACATCGCCGGATTGCAATCCCGCCAAATCGGCTGGCCCGTCTTCGGTAACACGCGTGATTAGTACACCACCGTCTTCCTCTGCTTGGAGGTAAATACCAACAACGCCTTCATTCATGAATTCAAGCTGTCGCTGGAGTGATTCTGTGTCTAGTAGATACTGACCGGCAAAAGAAGTAAACGGCGACAAGCGTTTCGAATACTCTTCCGATAGATCTATCAACTCGTTCAACAACGGTTTCGAGAGTTCAGACAACTCTTTGAAATATTCCTGTCGAGCTTCTTGGAGCTCTTCGGCGGCTTCTGCTTCTTTGACTTCAGATTATTTTTTGATTCTCTCTTCAGTCGTGTCAACTTTCTGTTGCGTTCGCTCATCCTTGTCACTTTGGGCGAAAACATGTCCGCCGACCACAAAAAGGACAATTAACAGGAACAGACTCGGTGTTTTCATAATAGAATTCTCCTAATTCAATTAGTTAGAGTGCGCTACTCTTTGGTGTGCAATAGATTGTTGTTGTAAGCGAATAGATCGATAGGTTTCTCTTAGAGTGGTATGAGTCTCAAGTAACTCTTGCCGACGTGCCGTAGCACTCTGAGGAAGTTTTTCTATTTCTTGATCAATGTCCGTAATACGAAAAACAATGGCAGCGAGTGTTGTGGATGATGGCTGCTGAGGGAGCTCAAATTCCGTTGGAAGCACTGACTGACTCATCGCTTCCGTTTCACCGGACTCTTCTACACCTTCACTCTCCACGACCGCTGATTCCGGTGGAAACTTCGATTGCTGGTCGACTACGACCCAAAGTGTCGCAACAAACAACGAAAGCACGACGCTGCACTGCAGCAACCTTCGTTTGCGTGTTTTTCTTCTTTGGATCGTATTCTGAACATCCAGCAACAAACCTTTGGGAGGGTTTTGAAGGGGAAGTTGTTGTAACTGCTCCGAGAAATTTTCGAAAGAATCTATGGACATGAAAGGGTGCTCCATGGGCCTATGAGTTCAGAACGGATCGACTTTCCCTCAGTCTCCTCCACTGAGGTACGCGATTCCGTTAAATTCATCTTTTGTGACAATCTTGAAATAATAACTTTTGAATAACTTGTGCTACGTTTGAGTAATTGCCCGATTTCCTTGTGGGTATATCCTTCCACGCAGTACATCCAGACCACCAATCGCGTTTTTGGATCCATTTTCTCCAAGGCTTGTTCGATATCTATTGAATTCGATTGATCGATTTCTTCAAATCCTTCATCGGGTTCGATGTCGATACGTCGTTTGTGCCAAGGTGAGCGAATTCTCAGGTAACATCGATTGATAGCAACAGTGCGAACCCAGCCGACAAATCGATCCGGATTCTTGACGGTATGAGCTTTGGAAATTACGTCGACAAAGGTGTCTTGAGTTACGTCCTCAGCTGCATGGCTATCGCCTAGAACTCTGAGCGCCATCGAATACACGTGGGGCGACAGTTGTTCAAACACGGATGCTTGTGCTTTAGCATCGCCTCGCATGAGCTCGTGTACCGTCTGCTCATCAATTTCCACACCGCGAATGCTGGTCATGTTTGTATAGATTCCTGTTCTGAATAAATGGTTACAAGACTTTGATCAATACTCTAACTGTAAGTGTATACGATTGTCACCTCACATTTAGTCAATATTGCGATTGGATAGTTCTGTTTCAACCGCACGGGAATCAGGAACCAAATTGTGTAGTCGTATATCTATTTATTGAAAGGTATTGCAATCTGTATTGTTGTTTACTTCGAACATCTGTTGGCTCGGCGTTGGGCGAGTTGTACGACCTCGGACTTCTCTTAAAATATACGGTTTATTCGATGCTAATTCAGAGTATCTCTTGACAGTAATGTTGGTGCGCACCGCTAAGCACGTTGGAGGTGGCGCTGACTAATACGCACGGTAACGGGGATATCCCATTCAAACGATCCATTCGTGGACGGTTAACCGTTATCGTTATTACTATATTAATGTTGACGGTCACGTCGGTGACCGTTTTCGACTTCGTGTATATTCGCGATATCCTGAAACAGGAAATTCGCAATGAGCTCAGCCTTTACGGTGAAAGCCTCCGCTCAATTCTTCACCTGTACATCGAACAAGAGCTTGAACTACTCCGCACCTACATTGCGGTGAATCAGTTAGATGTTTCCTTAGAAGCAACAACGGAGAGTTCTGAAGACGCGCGCGATCTAAGTGAACAGATGCGCACCAGCGTCAATGAATTTGAAACCGAGTCCAGTACCTTTCGCGACTTTGAGTTATTGGATCGGGAAGGTACGATTGTCGCAGCTAGCGACCAGTCGAAAGTCGGTCAGTCTTTAGCCGGTAGCTCGTTGTTTAGACACGGAGGTATCGGAAAATACGCAGAATTTCAGATGCGTGGAACCCTAGGACAAATCCTTGCTATGTGCGAACCAATCACAAACGCGCAGGATGAGTTCCTTGGGGTATCTATTATCAACAGCGATGTGTCACTGTTGCAAGAAGTGCTCAATTCAGCGCAGACTGTGCATGAAAGCACGGAAGTTCGCTTGGGCGTCTTCAATGAACAAGGCTTGATTGAGTATGTCTTTACTACAGATGACTCTCAGCTTCACTTTCCAATTGATCCAGACAACGACATCGCGATGAATCGTGCCTTAAATGACGAAGCAGATTTCATAGACGACGTAGTTGACGCCGATGGCAATCGTGTCCTCACAGCTTTCTTACCCGAAGTAGATTACGGTAGTTTTGGTCTGGTCGTCGAGGTCAGTTCCAGTGAAGTGTTCGCGCCTACTCGGAGAGCTTTGGCTATCACGATTATCGTTGGGGTTATCGTCACGCTGCTTTCAATCTTGGTTGCGACGACATTTGTACGTACTTCGTTGTTTCCCATTCGTCGGTTATCTCATGCTGCGCAGCGGGTCACGGAGGGAGATTTGACGGTTCATGTGACAGAAGGCTCGAAAGACGAACTTGGTGCTTTGGCTCGTGTTTTTAACGACATGGTTGAAACAGTCCGTACGAACCAACAGACTCTAGAAGATACAGTAAATCGACGTACTGCTGAACTTGAAGAGTCTAAAGACCAATTGAGCGCGTTGGTCGCTAGCTTTGAACGCCAAAACGAGCTGATGGACCAAGACTTACAACAAGCTGAAGTTATTCAAAGGTCATTGCTACCTCGACATCCACCGAAAGTGCCGGGCTACACGCTCTCCGCGCTGTATGTACCCGGAAACAACGTGGGCGGCGATTTATACGACGTGTTTCGAATTGACGATCAACATTTCGGATTAGTGGTCGCTGATGCAACGGGGCATGGAGTCAGTGCCGCGATGTTATCTGTTTTGTTCAAGAACAGATTGGACTTAGTTGAAGCGGATGAGAGTGTCTTCCAGTCAGAATCAAATGCAGATCCGTTGACTGACCAAACCTCGACTACCCGTTCAGCTTATAGTGCGATACCAGTATTTGAAAGAGTTAACGACGAACTCGTATCGGATGTGGTTGGTTCAAACATGTTTGTTACAGCCGTATGCTGCATTCTGGACACTGAGCAATCGCAACTAACGATTGCCAATGCTGGTCATCCTCCCGTGTTGTATCTACGCGCAACTGGCGAAGTCGAACTCATCAAATCTCCGGGTCCAGCACTTGGGTTATATCCCGATGCAGTGTTTGCGGAACGTACACTGACACTGAGCCCAGGTGACAATGTTTTGCTCTATACAGACGGGTTGTTCGGCCTTGACGAAGACGAAGCAATTCGAATGGAAGGTATTGCAAGTAAGTTGCAAGAACTTAAGGGACACGACAACATTTTGAATACGTTGGTCAGTGAATTGCAGAACGGTGCGACAACCGAAGAGCAAGACGACATCACCATGCTCATGATCGATGCCCGCGAAGGTGAGAATCAATTTGAAAATCAGTTTGACTCGCTAACCCGTACACGAACCATGGGTTCGACGACAGGAAAAGAGAACGATGGGCAGCCAGTACCACATATCGAGATCGCACAGGACGAAACTTCCACGTTCTTGATTTTTGTTGGGAAGGTGTCTTGGGTACAAGGAAAACCGGTCGCGCAGTCGATTCGAGACGCGGTACGGAAAAAACAGGATATTGTCGTAGATCTCAGCGATTGCGACTACCTAGATAGTGCCATGCTCGGCACGCTACACGAAACAGCACATGAATGTTCTCTCAATAGCCTGAAACTCACTATTCAAGGCGTGTCAAAACCCATATATGATGCGTTCGTGGAACTTGGAATGTACGATGTCTTGGGTTTTGTTATCGGGGGGCATTTGTCGGTACCCACCAATCGTTCTCGGCTATCCGATGAGGACATTGACATGATGGCGCAACAACGGTGGCTACTTCGAGCGCATGAAGCACTGGCGTCACTCAACACCGCAAACGAAGAAGAATTTCGCCACGTAATAGAAGAATTGCGCGAGGGCATTGACGGGGCTGAGGAAGCACGTCGCGCCAAGTCTACGGGAAATTCTTAGAGAACAAGACTCTGGTCGAGCGTTAAGATCGAACTAACGTGGTTCTCAGGTCAAAAAACTTCGTACTCTATACGGTAGTTGATTTACACCCGACGAACTGACTTATCGCTGCATACTGTCCGTCAGGATCCGTTATCAGTCCTTCAAATTCGTAAAGCACGTCAAAATTCTTTATCAGAGTTCTAAGTTCTTCAGGATCTAACCGATATTCTGGACTCTCTGGTCCCGCTAAAGGTCTGTCATCGGCATCGTACTTGATGTGGTGCTCTACGAGTAAGTGCCCTCCGGCGACAAGGTGCTGATCAAGTATCGGAAACAATTCTCTCTTTAAGTAGCGTACGACAACAATCAAATCAAATTTTCCCAATGCTGGTAGTCCTTCATCAAGATCACGCAGTACGTAATTTATTTGGGAACTATTCGGGTGGGGTGTGCTTCGTGCCTTCGTTAATGCAACGTCGGACACGTCTAAAGCAGTGACTTGATACCCTTGACTCGCGAGAAAGCGACTGTTACGTCCTGTACCACAGGCTACATCCAAGGCGCGTCCACCGTGAAATTGTTTGCACCAATGCGCTAGGAGACGACAGGGATGCGGACGATTCTGGTAAAACCCATCTCGGTATCTTTCGTTCCACGTAGAGCGATCTTCTTCACTCACTTTTATTGGGTTCTCCTCTCTTCTATTGACTCGAATCTTCGTCAGCTCATTACTTCTCAGTAACTAAATCAGGGAATGTTGGAGTTCCGTTACTCTTCATCCACGCCATCGGTATCTTCACCATTGGATGGCTCTTGATCTTGATCAGGGCGTTGTTTTCGCGACAATCGGCGAACGAACACCCAAGCTCCGACTAGAAAGCCGCCGCCGTACAGTATCCCCATTACGAGGAGGACGATTCCGCTACCAGAATCAACTTCTGGCAAAATGGATCTCGCCAATATATATGAAAGTCATGCTACTGCGTTGGGACTTCAACCAGTTGAACGCGCGACACGAAGCTAGTTCTGAAGTCGAACTGTTTCTATCAATCGGCTTGTCCAGGTTCGACAAAACCGGCTGGCCGATCGTGTGGTTCATTGTTAAAAAACTTCTGCATTTGTTCCATCAAGTAGCGACGCGCGTGCGCGTCTCGCATTGAAAGATGGTTTTCATTAATGAGCATAGTCTGTAGCTGCTGCCATTCCTGCCATGCACGAAGTGATATATTTTCAAAGACATCTTGACCGAGACTACCCGGCATCGGCGGGTTGTCAAAGCCAGGAAGTTCCTCTTGGTACTTTCGACAGAAAACTGTCCGTGTCATTTTGACTCCACAAGAGTCTTAGCTATCTGTATTCGTTGCATGGTCCGCACTGGTAATCCGATGTTTTTGAGTGATCGATATGGTGTCCAGCGAGTATTCGCTGGGATGTATAGTTCCATCGACGGTACACTGTATTTTGCAATGGATAACTCCTCACTGACTCGCTGATTGGATATACGGTAAGTTTCTGTGTGTACGCTGTCGAACAAAAATATACCAGATGTTGGAAGCTTCATCTGACGTAGAAATGCTTGGGGTTCAATGCAGTCAGGCATTTCGGGTGTATCCCACATCCCTGCATAGACTCCTGAAGCTCCTCGCTGTCGGAGCAAGCTGTCAAAGTGTTGATCAAACACAATGCAAGCTCTAAGGATCGTTGCATGCACAGATGTTGCACGCTTCCTCGCAGGAAATTCGGCGATCTGGTCGTTCTTGTTAGCACTACATTTTGAACTCAACGGACACTTAGAACACCGTGGATTCGTTCGTGTGCACCAAATAGCACCGAAATCCATGATCGCCTGATTGTAGTTTCTGCAGTTCTCTTGTGGCGTGTGTGATTCCGCCAACTCCCATAGCATGCTCTCAGTTATTCTTGTAGAGTCTGGACCGTTCACACCGTGAAATCTTGACAGCACACGTCGCACGTTGGCGTCAAGTATGGGTGCAGTCTCGTTCCACGCTGCCGCAAGAATAGCTCCGGCCGTAGAACGACCAATCCCAGGTAGCTCACACAACTCTGAGATCGTACGAGGAAACTGCCCAGAATATTTATTTACGATCACAGCTGCTGTCTCTTGCAAATGCAGTGCACGACGATAGTATCCTAGCCCGTGCCAAGCACTGAGTACATCCTCTCGAGTCGCGCGGTTGAGCGAAAAGACGTCCGGAAACCTTCCGGTGAATTGATCAAAGTACCTAATGACGGTCGCTACTTGGGTTTGTTGCAACATGATCTCGGACACCCACACTCGATAAGGAGAACGTCGTTGTTGCCAGGGTAAGTCTGTACGACTATGAACTCTACCCCACTGCAGAATTTGAGCGCTGAACCAATCCAATTTGAGACTTACAAAATTCCTAATATACTCTCTTACAAATTCTAGTTTAGAAGCGTTTTTGGTACAACGATGTCAGATGTCCAAGACTGGGATCCAACTCCACAGAGCCTCAGTCAGACTCATAGAGAACTCTTGAACAAAGTGGCGTCTGAAATCTCAGGCGACACCATTCACCTCACCACTTCGGAACTCGAAACACTACAGGGTCTGTTCCTCATTGGTGCGCATTCGTGGACGAACTTCGCGCAGGATAAAGACGCCAAAGAATTGGTTAATTGGATCAAGGTTTTAACCCTGTGTCCTGAACAATATTCTGGAATTGAGCATGGTGCCCGTTCGCCGGTGATCGCCCTTGTACGAGTCTTACGTCAACGTTCGGCATACCCAGAAACACTTACCGCTTGGATCAAACAGCACTCAACGAATAGGTTTCTACCATACGGTAGCGTCGCAGATCGTTTACGCTAAACGCATGTCCGCGAGGGGAACGCGCGCAACGATCTCAGTAGTGCTTTGAACGGTTAGTTACCTGCTGTAAACAACACGGGATTAATACGATGGAGTTTCAATACGTCATACTTTGTCGGTATTGAACATTTCGGTTCATCGCGTTTCATTCCACCTATAGCCTGACGATCAAGCTTGCGCACTTTATAGAATTTCCACACACATTTCCTCGGTTCAACGGTAAACGTAAATTCACGAGGGAAGGCAGTCATACAGTTCAAGGTACTGTCCCAGTGCCTCATACTAAGATTTTTTTAAGGATTTAACATGGCCACAGATTGGCTCTTCAATGCTCTACTAATTCTTGTTGCGATAGTCGTTTTTGTCTTCCTCGTTTTACCAAGACTGCGAAGAAACGAGCTGTGGCAAGCGACCTTAACACCGTTGTCGTCCATTATCGGTAGTGGCTTTCTGGTGATGGCCCCATTACTAGCAAGTATTGTTGGTACCGTCGCGACCTATGCTGTGATCGGTATCGTTCTGGTTGCCTACGCGTTGGGGTACGTGATGCGCTACAACATCCGAAACGTTGAATCACCCGGTCTCGACTCTGAAGCTCATAAGGTGTTTCAGGTGCCGGAATATCTTGGAAATCTAGTCTTGGTAGTCGCGTATGTAATTGCGGTTGCCTTTTACTTATCGCTGCTGTCCGATTTCCTTCTCAACTTTCTCGGTGTGAACAACATTTTCTTAGAGAGGATCTTGACCTCTGTCATCATCATATTTATCGCCATTGTGGGCGCGATGCGGGGATTAACGGGCTTAGAACGATTGGAATCCTATTCCATGACGATTCAGTTGTCCGTTGTGGCTGCGTTGATCTTAGGACTTTGCTTGTTCAGCTTCAACTATGACCAAGAGCTTGTATTTGCACGAGAAGACTTTCCGCTGATAGTTCAAATACAGATGCTCGCAGGAGTTTTGCTTGTCGTACAAGGGTTTGAGACCTCGAGGTTTCTTGGGGACAAGTATTCCCATGAAGTACGAGTCAAAAGCATGAAAATCGCGCAATGGATATCAGGCGCGATTTATATTGTCTCTGTGTTTTTATTGCTTCCTGTACTCACCAATGTCGACCTGTTCGATGTGGAGCTCTCTTCGATCATTTCAGCGATGGCACCGGTAGCGGTAGTATTGCCTGCATTGCTGATGTTAGCTGCCCTCATGAGTCAATTTAGTGCTGCTGTAGCGGATACGAGTGGCGGTGGTGGTTTACTGCGTGAAAATAGCCAGGACGTACTGTCCTCGAAAGTGGGTTATGTGGTTGTTTCAATTTCTGCAGCAATGCTGGTGTGGACTGTCGACCTATTTGGGATTATTGCACTTGCATCAAAAGCGTTTGCGGCCTACTACTTCGTACAAACCGTGCTAGCATCAATACACAATACTCGAGAAGGGATGTTTCGTTCGTTAGCAGCGATTGGACGACAGATTCTGTTCGTGTTCCTAGCTTTAATACTTGGATTTGTTGTGATCTTTTCCATTCCTGCTGAAGAAGAAGAGACTGAGCACCGAGTCGAGATTTCAGTAGAAACGGAGTCCAGGATTAGCACGCCTTTCGTAGAACACTAGCAAGTTTCGCGAAATATCAGGTTCTCGAAGACTCGTAGTATTGTGTTGGCTCGATTGCTGATTCATGTCGAATTACTCGATCGAAACAGCATGATTGATGTCTTTGACAGCAGTCGATCAGTGCACAGAATTTGTTGCGGGACGAGTAGACGGCCAAGATTCTTCTCTGTGTAGAAGGAAACAAGACATTAAGTTTAAATCCTTCTAACATGTTCCTTTAAACAAGTTCGAGCTTTGTGGAATAGATTTTGGAAACGGACTGTTCTCGCAAGTCTCACTTTTTTAACAAATACCAAAACCGCGCGACAGAATCTACTATCCTTTTCCGTAAAATAGGTTGAAATCGCAGACTCTTGGTTCTCTCTTGCGAGGGATGCCGGTGTCTTGTATCTTTGTTTTACTTGTTGTGTTGATAGGGGGACCTATGACAAGATCGTCTTTTAAGTCGCTGTGGTTGTTGCCACTTGTTGCAATGCTTTCATGCGTAGCGGCACAAGCCCAAATTAGTAGTGCTGATACTACTCCTGAACATGGGATCGGTGGTTCCGTGCCGATGAGCATATACAGCGACAACATTGCAATGAAGTTGCGCCTTGAGACCGAACGATGGCGTAAAGATACCTATGTCGTTATCGATTACGCCCAAACTAACGCGTTTGAAATCCAAGCTTGCGTGCTTGGTACGCTTCGCTTTGGCGACAACGAAAACACCTTGAAAGTTCTCGCCGAAGACTTCCACATCGAGGTTGCAAAAGAAGACATTAGCGTTGCACCGGACTTGCTGTGTAACACATTGACAGCAGAGTATGCGGAAGAGAACAACCAGATTGATGTTGCTGCAAAGATCGGTTGGCCCATTTTGAAGCATTACAGCTTGCGTCTCAATTTTGATACTCAGGAACTCGTGCTGACTCCGGCACAAGAGCGATCTGCCGAAGACGCTAGAGCAGAGTTTGAACTGGTTGTCAACGATTTACAGAAAGTCGGAGATCAGGTTTGGGTGCCCGTGTTTGCAGGGGCAGACGAACGGGTATACATGCAATTCGATACTTCGACGTACCATACTCGAATCGACCAAGAACTTGCATCGACAATCAGCTATCCATCTGACAAAGACGCGTCAGTGTACTTCTCCAACGGTGAGTCAGATCGTCCAATAACCGAAATGGCCGCTTTAATGCGAATCGATTTTGAATCTGATGACCGAACGAACGCGGGACAAACACTAGCGACCGGACTTTCTCTATTGACTGGATACGATTTAGAGATTAACCCTCAAAGAGGATATCTTGCTCTCACACAGATCACTAACAGCAACTATCGAAGTCAAGATGAAGAGTTTTACGCCGCGGTAGAAGCTAAAGACCGTCATGCCCTTGATACCTTTTTAGCAGCGCATCCCGCAGATCGCAACGTCGAAGAAGCTGTGGAATATCGATTTGTCTATGGACTTGAAGCCTCCGATGACATCGAAGTGCAAATGGCTGCCTTAGAAAAAGGTGTTGATGTCACGGATAAAGGGGAACGCTTCCGCTATCTCAACGGATTTGTTGGTCTTGCAGCGCAGGCTCAGGCTGACCCCAATTTGCAGATTGCAATTGGCGAACGTTCATTAGAGTTCGTAGGTGTCTCAAACAACCCAGCCGACCGACAACAGATTCAGATGTATATGGGTGATCTATACTTTGAACAAGATAATGTTCGAGAAGCCACAAGATACTACATGAGTGCTGGTTTCAACGGTGATCCGAGAGCGGAGAACGTTGTAAAGTTTAAGTTAGCTACGGTTTACGAAAAACAAGAGCGTTGGGGCCGAGCTTATGCGAACTATGCACGTGCTCTACGAGAACAAATGTCGCTTCCGTCACAAATGGTAGCAAGTGCTCAAGAAGGTCTCTCTCGAATTCGACCAAACCTTGATCCAGACGATCCGTTGATTGCCGAAGTGGAAAACATGCGAAAGTATGTCGCAAGCGTCGTCAATGTCGGTGATCAGCTACCTGATGTCACTGCCAAGACATTAGAGGGAGTTGAGCAGACACTAGAGGATTTCAAAGGTAAAGTTGTGTTAATCGATGTATGGGCTACGTGGTGTGGTCCTTGTATCGCTGGTCTGCCAAAGCTACGCGAAGTAGCGAAGAAATTCGAAGGAACAAACTTTACCGTTCTCTCGGTAAGTGCAGATGACAAAGCTGAAACTGTGAAAGAATTCTTGGAAGAAGAAGAGTTGCCGTGGGATCATTGGCATATCGGAGCAACCAGCGAAACCCATCAGAAGTGGAATATTCGAGGATACCCCACCTATATGCTTATAAGCACAGATGGAACGTTGCTCGCCCGTGGTCACTCGCTGACAGAAGAAATGATTCAGCAGATAGAACAAAATTTGATTCAAATTTAGTCCTCTTTTCTTAGTTTAGTAAACACGCCGGTGATGAGGTTGCTCATCACCGGCGTTTTACGTCACCAATAGCATAGCTTTTCCTAGACTCCAATATAGAAATATCGTATTTTTACTCCGCTTGATTTTGCCGTAAAATACGTAAGACTAGATGTACGTAAAGCACTAATGCTTCGCGTATTGCAATGCTCTTGTCGGTTGAGCTCGTTGGCCCACATCCGTGGTCCTGCCTTGTTTGATCATATCTGAGCAAAATTTTGAACAGAGCACTGACTTTAAATATACGAGGGACAGTCACTATGAAGAACTTAATTAGTTCAAGAATTTCTTGGATTGCAATTCTTGCGTTGTTCACAGGATTTTCGTTGCAAGCGCAGTCTAGCGATGCTCCAGCTACCACCGAGTTTGGTACGGGGGGATCAGCACCACTGACTGTTTATAGCGACAACATCGCAGTTAAATTGAGGCTTGAGTCTCAGTTGTTTCAGAAAGACACGTACGTCGTCATTGACTACACACAACCTACGGTGATGGATATGCACCGCGCGCTCTACCGCTCAATGCGTTATGGCGAGGGAGAGACAACGTTAAAGGTTCGCGCGGAGAATCTTTCATTAGAGATTCCAGTTAATCAAATTATCGATGCTGGACCGGGTCATCCTAGTTTTGCTTTGATGAACCAGTTGACTGCGGAATTTGAAGAACAAAACGAACGTATCGATATTACGGCGAAAGTCGGCTGGGGTTTGCTAAAACACTTTAGTTTAAAGCTAGATTTCGACAATAATGAGCTGGTGTTGACGCCTTCGTCCGAACGTACAGAAGAAGACATTTTCGCGGAATACGAAATGATTCTGAAAGGCTTAGTCCGAGTTGACGACCGCGTATGGATTCCTGTTCAAGATGACGTGTATCAAAGTGTTTACATGCTCTTTGATACCGGATCGTATCACACTCGTATAGACAAAGATTTTGCGAATTTGCGAGGCTTCCCTCTAGGTGATGTTCCGAATCTTCGATTCGTTGAAGGAGATAAGAGCCAACCAATATCGGAAATGGCTGCACTCATGCCAAACGGTGTTGAACGGGCACCGAAAATGGAGCTTCCCGAAGGTGTAGAACTACCTGAAGTTGTACCGATAGAAGAACGCATGCGCAATGAACCGGTACTCATCACAGGACTGTCACTACTGTCCGGTTATACGCTAGAAATCAATCCAGAGGAAGGGATACTAGCGCTAACTCGAATCAAGAATAGTAATTTCCGAGAGGAAGATAAAGTTTTCTATTCGGCGGTTGGAGCTCGAGACAGTGAGCAGTTCGATGCTTACTTAGACACATATCCGGAAGATCGCCATGTTCGAGAAGCGGTTTTCTGGCGATATGGTCTCGGCATCGAAGAGAACGAAACCGTAGAGGTTCAACTCGCAACGCTTGACCGTGGATTGAACGTTACTCGTGAGTCTGATCAATTCCGCTATATCAACAACTTTATCGGTTTCTCTAACGCAGTTGGCGCAGAAGCGGATCTAAAGATTGCAGTAGGCGAGAAAGCGCTAGGATACGTTGCCGTTTCAAAGAACCCGGCTCATAGACAACAGGTTCAAATCTTCTTAGGCGATTTATACTTTGATCAAGAGAATATTGACAAGGCGTATGAAAACTACTTTGCAGCTGCGTTTAATGGCGATCCGAGATGGGAACCCATCAACCGGTATAAGTTAGCCACCGTTTACGAAGCCATGGGTAAGTATCAAAGAGCTTATTCCAGTTATTCTCGTAGTCTTCGAGATTTTGACGATTTGCCCTCAGAAATGGCTTCCGGTAGTTTAGAAGCTCTTACTCGATTACGCGAACATCTCGACCCAGATGATCCGTTACTAGTCGAAGCGGAAAATAATCGAATGTACGTTCCCAAGCAATTAGATCTAGGTGAGGTACTTCCAATTGTTACCGCACAGACTCTAGAGGGCGAAGAGCAAGCATTAGACCATTTCAAGGGTAAAGTAGTACTTATTGATGTGTGGGCTACCTGGTGCGGACCCTGTATCGCAGGTCTTCCGAAGCTACGTGAAGTGGCAGAGAAATTTGCGGGAACTGACTTTGAAGTTTTGTCGGTAAGTGCAGACGATTCTGTAGAAGATGTAACTGACTTCTTGGAAGACGAAGAGTTACCTTGGAACCATTGGCACATCGGCCCCGGTGGAGAAGTTCACAAGGAGTGGAATATACGTGGTTATCCAACCTATATGTTGATTGATCGAGATGGAAAGCTTCTTGCTCGAGGACATGGTCTAACCGACGAGATGATTTCACTTATAGAACAAAACTTGAAACAAATCTAAATATACGGAGAGAGTTCTACCGAACTTTCGATCTGTCCTTTTAATCCGTAATAGAAATGAATGCCGGCGGGACTCGAAGAGCCCCGCCGGCATTCTTACGTTGACGTCACTCTGTCTCGTCTTGAGCCTCGAGCCACTGGATTGGGTTAACTTGATTGCCATCTTTAAGAACCTCGAAGTACAACCCCGGAATTGTCGACCCACCGCTTTGACCTGTTTTCGCGATCACTTCACCGGCTTCTGCAAAGTCACCAGACTCAACTAGCAATGAATTACAGTTCGCGTAGATGGTCTTAACATCATCACCGTGGTCGATAATTACGATCATCCCGTACCCCTGAAGCCAATCAGCCATCACGACTCGTCCGGCTGCCACTGCGACGACGTCTGAGTTCGCTTTAGCCGAAAAAACGACACCGTTCCAATTGAGACGACCGTCAGCTCGACTGTCTCCAAATTTCCTAACAATCTCTCCATCAACTGGATAAGTGAGCGAACCGTCTGTTACCGTGAATTCAGACGGAACGTCTAAGCCTAGCGCATCGATTTGTATGATGAGTTTTCGAATCCGTTGTTGATCCATCGTGAGTTTTTCAACTCGAACCTCGGAATTGTGAATCTCAGCCTCAAGATTTGCTATTTGTACCTCTCGCTGAGCGACTTGTTCGTTTAGACGTTCTTTAGATACATTCGCAATATCTCGTTCATGATCGAGACGTGATCGTTCTTGGTATAGCTCTCTACTTGTTTGATTTAGGTGGCCCATGGCTGCATTGAACTCTTCAAGCAGCGAAGACTTGGATCGGACAAAGAACTGATGGTACCGTGTAAGTCGTGTTCGTTTCTTCGGTTCATCGTAGTCGAGCAGGTTCTTGAGCCAGTGGTTTTTCTGAAGGCGATACTCAGCATGCAAATGCCAGCTGACTGAGTCGTTTAGTTCAGATATCTTTTGTTGATATACTTCTTGATCAATCTTCAAAACATCAATGCGTTCCTCAATTTGGCCGATGTTCGACTCTAGATCGGAGACCTCCTTTGTCACAGCACTTATTTCCCTATCCGAGTTTTTGATATTCGCCTCAATTTGAAGGATTTGTTCGTTGGCAGTTTCAATCCACTCTTCGTGACGATTGAGTTCGTCAATCACTCGACCAAGTTGCTGTTTGTATTCAGCTATAGAGGGTAGTGCTGCGTACGCACACCATCCGTTGACTAGGAAAACACCAACTGCGACAAAGAGTCGAAAGCGCATGAATTAACTGTTTCTAAAGCTAATCAGTCAACAACGAACTACCCGTCATTTGGGGCGGGATCTGTAGTTGTAATACATCTAAGATTGTTGGTGCAATATCGGCTAGCGCACCGCTTGGACGAAACTGTAACGATTTAGGACCCACATAGAGGAATGGAACCGGGTTAATTGTGTGTGCTGTGTTCGGCTGATCAGTTGGAGTATCGTATAGATGTTCAACGTTTCCGTGGTCCGCGGTTATGAAACACTGAGCCGAATTTTCTCTACACACTTTAAAGATACGTCCCAAGCAAGCATCAAGACACTCTACTGCTTTTACAGCTGCATTAAATACACCCGTGTGTCCGACCATATCCCCATTAGCAAAGTTACAAACGATCAGTTCATAATTGCATGACTCGACCGCTGCAACTACGGCGTCGGTAACTTGCTCTGCGCTCATTTCCGGTTTTAGGTCGTATGTCTTGACACTCGGAGAAGCTATGATTTTGCGAGTCTCGTTTAAAAACGGTTGCTCGCGTCCACCGGAGAAAAAATAGGTCACATGCGCGTATTTTTCGGATTCGGCGACACGTAATTGCCGCAACCCAAGCTCAGCGAAGTACTCACCTAATGAGTTGGATACCGTCGGAGTGGGAAACAATGTTTTTACTGGAATAGTGTGGGGTAGTTCGTTAATCTCTCGGGAATAGGGAGTCAGTGTTATAAACTCAGACAGTTTTGGACGACTAGTTCGATCAAATTTATCGAAATCGTCAAATAAAAACGCACTACTCAGTTGGCGCGCGCGGTCCGCTCTAAAGTTCATGAAAATGACGACATCGTCTTTCGTGATTGGGCTAAAGTGTTTAGTTTGTGTGGGCTTTACGAATTCGTCCGTTTCGTTCAGCGCGTAGGATCGTTCTAGTGCAGCTGTCGCGGTAATTTCGCAAGCGTCACCCATTTGACTCGTCAACATTTCATAGGCGAGCCGTGTTCTCTCCCAACGTTGATCCCGATCCATGGCGTAATACCGACCGGAAATCGACGCTATCCCAGATCTATTCTTAGCCCGTAGTAGTTCGTCTAGGTTTTCTAAACTCGTCCGGGCACTTTGTGGAGGTGTATCCCGTCCATCCAAAAAACAATGTACGCATACGTTGGAGGTAGTGTTGAGGAGGTGTTCTACTACGTAGTCGATTTGTCGTTCGTGGCTGTGGACACCTCCGGGCGAGTACAGTCCCAACACGTGAACGCGTCTTGACCCTAGGTTTTGAAGTAATTCACGTATTACGGACAAATTCGTAAACGAACCGTCATTGATGGCTTTGTTGATCCTCGTGAAATCTTGATCCACGACTCGACCTGACCCCATCATCATGTGTCCGACTTCAGAATTTCCCATCTGCCCCGGGGGGAGACCAACATGTTCACCTGAACACTCCAGAAGAGTAGTTGGACACGAACTCCAATGCGCATCCCATATCGGGGTGTTAGCTACGTGTATGGCGTTGTATGGACTCGGTTTACCGTGTCCCCAGCCATCAAGAACCACTAGTAGTGCGACGCTCAATTGGTTTTACGTTATTACTGTTTGCATGGAGAAATTGTAGACGAACGGTTGTCGGTGATTCCTATAATTTATTAGCATCAAAGAAACAAAAATCTTGCAGAATTGGCTGATATTTTTAACTTCATTTCGCAGAATCCTCTTCCGGTAATTGCGTTTGCTATGCTGTTGATCTTGTTCGTCTGGAACGAGACGAAAAGAAGCGGTAAAACTATCGACAGCCAGCAGTTAGTCAACATGATGAACAATCAAGATGCCCTAGTTCTAGATATACGAGATCCTGGTGACTACTCGCAAGGTCACATCCCCAGAGCGATGAATATTCCTTACACCGCGCTTCAATCTCGAGTGCGAGAACTTGACAAGTTCAAGGAACAACCCGTAGTTGTTGCGTGTAAGATGGGACAACACTCTGGTATGGCTACGGGTATATTACGGCGAGCGGGTTTTCAAAATGTTGCGAAGCTCCGAGGCGGACTGACGGAATGGCGCTCACAAAACATGCCAGTGGTTAAGTAATTTATGAGCGAAAGCGTGACAGCGCGCGTGCAAATCGAGCGTATTTATTTAAGCGAGTTAGAGTTTAAGCCAAAGGACATGCGACAATTGTTGGAACTGAAGTGGAGACCCAAAGTAAACATCTCATTAGCATCAAACTACGACGAGTTGGATGATTCTTGCTTTGAAGTAAGACTACAGGCTACTTTAGACGTAACCATTGCCGCGGATGATGCTGTACATATCAAAGTCGTGCAAGCGGGGGTGTTTAAGATTGAATCGACGCCTGCGTTAAACCAGATTCTCGCAGTTGAGTGTCCCAATATCTTGTTTCCTTACATTAGAGAAACGTTAGACAGTGTGATGGTAAAAGCCTCGTTACCACCGTTCGCACTTGCGCCTGTAAACTTCCGGGAAGTAGTACAGACTGCTCTTGAGCAGAATAAGCCGATCACTCCGCCATACTCCAAGCCAGTCGTAAACTAGTTTTACTTCGCACCAGCAAAATTTTGCTGTCGCCACGCCTCAAAAACTGCGACGCTTACGGCATTCGACAAGTTTAGACTCCGTGACTGTGGTCGCATGGGAATCCTTACACAGGTCTCCATAAAACGATTTCGAACGTCGACAGGTAGTCCCCGAGTTTCCGGTCCGAAAATGAACGTGTCCCCCTGTTGAAAATTAACCTCGTCAAGACGTAACGCACCTTTAGTGGAAAAGGCAAAGATGCGGTCCTTCGCGACACTGCTGAGGCATTCGTCAAGAGTGTCGTACGCCTTAACGTTTACCCAATCGGAATAGTCTAAGCCCGCACGCTTTAGCTTCGTATCTTCGAGTGTAAATCCAAGCGGACGCACGAGCGAAAGTGTTGAACCGGTGTTCGTTGCAAGACGCATGATGTTCCCGGTGTTTGGTGGGATCTCAGGTTGATAGAGTATGATGTGGAACATTCCAGCAACAGGATCGGATCTGCTGTTATGCTTTATTGGCGGTCTGAATCCACATCTGAATCACACATTCGCTTTGTGTTTCTTCGACACTGACTAGTTCGTGCCCGTGCATGCGGCACCATGCTGGAATGTCGTAATACACACCAGGATCGGAAGCTAAGAGTAAGAACTTCGTTCCCGGAGCTAGCTCACGCACGAAGTCCTGGGCTCGAATGAGTGGTATAGGACACAGTAAACCGATTGTGTCCAAAGTGTTCTTATCGGGGTTCACGCTCCAATGTGCCAGGAGTCTGGTATGTCATGTGGAGCAAACGGTTGAACGCTCACGTCTTGTGTTGCACCATCTGGATAGTGTACCTGTGCTAGTACGGCTGACTCATTACGTCCCTGACTGTATCGGGCCACGATTCGACTTGCGAGAAGAAGATCATCTGGATTTGGGTCTCCATCTACAAGTGCGAGTGGTCCTGTGTGGCTAGCGATATCTATATGGATATACTGTTGTCGGTATCCCTTCAGAAAGTTGTTTTCGCCTTCTTCGCGCGCCAAAATCAGTTTAAATCTTGCATTAGGACGGAGATGTCGACCCACCTTGAGTAAAACGATGTCGTCAAGTTCGTATTCCCGATGTGCGCGGGTGTCCCAAAGATCACGCAATTTGTTCGAGTAGTTTTTGTCAGTTAAGAAACAACACCCTCCAGCGGGTTGCGCGTAATCTTTAAAACCGTATTCTTCAGCCAATTTCATTTGCGGTTTTCGCGAACGACCAGCAAAGTCATAGAGTGCATCTCGATTCACCCAACCCTGACGCTCAGGTAACGTGGAGGGAAGGTTTTTCGCACATAAGGGTCGTAGGAGCTTATCGTTTGCGCCAGATTCCCGACTGATGATAGCCATCGTCTCCCGCCTCTGCGACTTTGGACGTTGTCCGATGACTTCACCTGATATGGCGAAGTCGAACGCTCGGTCATCAAAACCCACCATGTCGAGTGCCCGTTCGACCATGAAAATCTTACAATCAAGGCACGGGTTTAAATTCTTTCCATATCCGTGTTTAGGATTGAGTACGATATCCTTATATTCTTGAACGACGTCGACTACATGCAACTTGATACCTAACTGTTCAGCAGACCAAAGCGCATTGTTTCTCTTAATTTTTTCTTGCTTGCGTTTACGTATCGCATGCGTGTGACCTTCAACACAAAATCCAGTGAAAAAATTGACCCCTTCAACATCAATACCCTGGTCGAGTATCACCTTGGTCGCAAGCATTGAATCTAGCCCTCCAGAGAGCAAAGCTATCGCTTTGATGTCGCTCCTGTCCTTTGAAACTGTCATATCCAGAATTTGGGACTTATACACATAACTACACAAATCGTAGTTGTGCTACGTGTTGACGCTCCACGAAATCACTAAAAG
>VYFT01000004.1:0-1082 GCA_009842245.1 Gammaproteobacteria bacterium
GATAATAAGGAGCGAACGGATAGGATTCCAATCATGTTCAAGGACAGAACTATACCATCGAAATGAACTCACCGCAATCATCTTCAACATCTCCAAATCCAGTCGCACGTCGCCGATTTGGTGTGACCTTCGTAGCTCTATTTACTGAACCTCGTCTGTGGCAAATTTTCGTATTAGGGGTTGCTTCAGGATTCCCGTGGCTCATTCACGCTAGTTGCTTAACTCTCTTTCTTGTCGAATACGGTATCAGTAAGTCAACGATTGGCTGGTTTTCTTTAGTAGGTATAAGCTATGCCATCAATTTTCTATTTGGACCATTTGCCGACCATCTAAAAATACCGTTGCTTTCAAGGCTAGGCCAGAGACGTTCTTGGTTACTTGTCTGTTTGATGGTCATGCTGTTAAGTGTAGCAGCAATGTGTTATGTCATGTGGTTCATCGGAGCATCCGACGAAGGACAGAGAAATACTCTGTTTCAACTGTTGGCGTTGTTCACCGCTGTCCTAGCGTTCGGGTCCGCACTTCTCGACTTATCTACTGCCGCATATCGGATCACCGTAATTCGCGAAGACGAACCACACTTGGTAGGACTAGCAGCGTCGATGGAAGCATCGGGTTGGCACGCTGGATTTAGCTTCCCTGGGATACTTGCCATTGGTGGTACGGTGTGGTTCAATTGGTCTTGGCTAGGAGTTTTTATCGGGTTGGCGCTTAGCTTTGTGGTTTTCATGCTCTTTGTTCTGTTTCTAATAAAAGAGCCACCACGTCCAGAACTGGCACCCACCAAATACAGAGGATTTGACAAGTTCATAGAAGAAGTGATAGTACAGAGATTACTTGGTCCTCTTATTGAATTCATCCAACGGAACGGATTGTTCGTTGCGTTTTTTCTCATCATTTTTCTATTTAGCTTCAAATTAGGCGAATCGTTTTTGGGCAAGATGTCATTTCCTTTCTATAAAGAAGTTGGATATGAAAATGACGATATCGCTATCTACTCAAAATTTATTAGTCCGGTCGTAGTCATTTTTTCGTCGATAACATGCGGTCTCTTCATTGGAAAGTTCCGAACGATACCCATG
>VYFT01000004.1:1092-15217 GCA_009842245.1 Gammaproteobacteria bacterium
GTATTGCGATGTCCGCCACCAATTTGATGTTCAGCTGGATCGCAGCTTCAACCCCTGAAGGAGTAGATCCAAAGTTATATCTTTACTTTTGGACCGCAGTCCTTGATGGATTCACTCAAGGATTCTCGCAAGTGGCGTTTGTGGCATTTATTACCGAATTCACTTCGCGCTTACATGCAGCGACTCAGTACGCGACGATGGCTTCTCTTGGGACATTGGGTAGGACTGTTGTCGCGGCTTCAAGTGGTGTGCTAATAGAGAAGATATTAAAGAATAACTGGGTACTCTTTTTTATTCTGACTGCCGTCTGGATTATCCCAGTGCTGTTCATACTTAGCTACCTAATCGTTTTCATTAATCAACGAGAAACACATCTCGGCGGCAATAGGATTCGAACCGTGCAAGAATAACATTTTTCGAATGTTAGTCGCGAAAATTCTTAAACTGTAGAGGAATTCCTAAATCTGCATCACGCAATGTAGCGATTACCAGTTGTAGTTCGTCGCGTTTCTTACCAGTAACGCGTACCTGATCCCCTTGAATCTGAGACTGCAACTTCAGCTTCATGTCTTTGATGAGTTTCACGATCTTTTTGCAGGTGTCGGTGTCAATACCACTTACGAAGTGTAGCGGCTGTCTCTTGACTTTGCCGAGTGCTTCGATGTTTCCCGGTTGTAAGGCTTGAACATCTACTCCACGGCCGGCTAGTTTCACCCTCAATATGTCGATCAACTGACCGAGTTGAAATTCTTCCTCTGCCCACAACAGAACTGAAGTTCCGTCAAATTCAAATCCAGCATCAACTTTCTTGAAATCAAACCGGGTCCGCAAGTCACGCCAACTTTGATCGACAGCGTTCCGAATTTCTTGGGTGTCGACTTGTGAAACGATGTCAAATGATGGCATGGGTCAATACTCTTATATATTTTCAATCTATAAACTAATTACACTGAGAACCTAAACATTTCAAAATGCCTGATCGAATTACAAAAGTCACCACTAAAAGCGGAGATGGCGGTACCACGAGACTGGCGACCGGCGAGATACACCAAAAAGGCGACGACCAAATCGAACTTGTCGGAGTTCTTGACGAGGCAAATTGTGCACTCGGAGTGTTGGTACAGTTTATCCAACCGAGATATCACGATCAACTAAAGCAGATACAGTCCAGAATTTTTGACATTGGAGCGGCAGTTGCGACCGGTATACCTCAGCCGGTTTGGAATGCAGAGACGGAAACGATCTCAATTGCTACCAAAGAACTCAACGCGACTGTAGCACCACTAAAGGAATTCGTCATCCCAGGAGGAGGTCAGGCTTCTGCACACGCACATGTTGCGCGTGCTAAAGTCCGTCATGCGGAGAGAGTGTTTTGGCGCGTTGCCAGCGATGAGTTGCGATCTTCAGGACAAGGAGCATACTTAAACCGCGTTTCAGATTATTTATTTGTGCTAGGCCGCGTCGTCGCCGACCAAGAAGAAACGTGGCAACCATTAAAACCGACTTAAGTTACTTGTAGAGCTGTTGCATCGGTAAGTTCCCGTGCTTGAGCAGTTAGTGCTTGCAGAAATCGTTCTGATTCAGAATTTTTGATCGTGCCGGTAGCATCGACTTTGACGCGAAAATCCACACTGCTACAGTGTTTTCGTCATGCGCGTTAGTGTCTTTGATTTCGCGGTCGTAAGTGCTCAGTCGATCGGCTCGCAACCTTACCTCAAATGATCTCTAACTCTTACGTGCACAATAGCACGTGCTGAGCCCTGCGAAAGGCATATTCGATCGAGGGAATCTTCCATGGGAAGTTGACACTATTTTCACGAAGATTCGCTAGTGGCTGACTCCTCAGTAGCTACGGGAGGTGTGTCGACTTTCTTTGAAAAGAATAGAAAACTCAGTGTGTAGGTTCCTAAACAAAGTAACACAAGAATTCCCAATGATCCTAAGAAACCGAGATTAAATTTCAAACCTGAACTCACTAACCCAGCTAGGAGACCAGAAACAAGACACCTAATCCAACCATTCAGCGGAACGCGGAACGAAGGTGTGAGGTCTCTTAGAAAAAATATAAAGCTCATCGCGAAAATTCCTACGGCAAATAGAAATGCAATGCCTATGTTCTTGAGTAGACCAAAATCATTTGACAGATTTGCTGACATATATATGAGCGTGACGACCGATACATATATCCTTGTCGAATCGGACAACGGATGCCTGAACCTATGCCAAGATTTTCTCTTAAAGAACATAAAACTGGTGCAGTACATCCCCAATGAAATCAACATCGCGGCTCCCATTGCTCCGAATGACCCAAGTTCGTCAGACAAAGCTGACGATACCAATAACAACGCGATAAAGGAAATAAGTACCCTAGTCGATTCGGACATGGAAATGTCGGACGAATTTGATTCTTTTTTACACTTCTGAGTGGGAACTGCGCTCATCTTCTAATTCTCAGTTTCTAGACACTGAAGTCCGCATGTATGCTTGAATGAAATGTACCTCTGCAATGCATGAGGATGTTGGGCACATTGTACAAACAAATCAATGGGAACTACGCACCGAGCGAGCGAGAGGACGTTCCTCATTTGAAACCGTCAGGCTTGCTGTCGCGGTCATTCGATAGGGCTAGTGGAAACATCTATCGTGAAGCAAACACTCCAACTATCCGCATCGTTTAATGCACTTTGCGGACACCGCAAAACTCGTGATCTCTAGTGTGTTGATCGTTTGCGTGAAACCGATACTGCTGGTCGGATCCAAAATCGCGGGCGACCGAAGCGCGGGTTAAGCCATCAACAAGAAGTTCTCTATGGACGGTATGTTAAGTTGAGCACTTAGATTGGTTTCAAGTAGATTCGCTGGTCCCTGCCGCGTCGGTAGTAGCTTGAGGCGTGTCGACTCTCTTTGAAAAGAAAAGATAACTCAAGCAGTAAGTTCCAAAACAAAATAACACACCATAGCCCAATTCTCCAAGAAATCCTACGTCTAGAGGTGTCGATACTAGTGGTCCGAGAAGAATAGCAACAAGAACCCTAAGCCAATCGTCCATAGGAACCCTGAATAGATGTGTAGTTCTTCTTTGGAACAATATAAAGCTAACGATGTACCATGCTATAGCACACAAGGTCGCTATTCCAATAGCTTTCAGTATTCCAAGATCTGTCAGAGCTAACACTACAAAGCTCAACACCATTAGGGAACCAAATATCCGCGTCGAATGGGACATAGGAATTCTGAACGGATGCTTTGACTTTCTTAGAAAACACACGAAAATTATTATGTACAGAGCTCCAGCTATCGACAGTGCCACACCCATAGCCCCAAGGTGCCCAAGAAAATCTACTAAAAAGCTCCATATACGACCCAAAATACTCAACAAGAATACGCAGCCGATCAGTAACCAAATCAAGTCGGATGTAGAAATATCGGACGAATCGGAACCGTTTCCACTACTCTGAGTAGGATCTTCGCTCATTTTCTCATATTTTCTTTCTAGATGCTGAAGTCAGCAGGTTTTCTTGAATCAAAGAAACCTCTGTCGATCATGTTCGTCGCGGACTCATTCTCTATACAAATCCCTCGTCGACTACCCTCAGAGAGAGAGCATACGAATGTTCGTTAACTGAGCACCTAATGCTTGCATGAATCGCCCGGCTTCCGCACCATTGACCGCTCGGTGGTCATACGAAAGAGACAAGGGCAACATCTGCCGAGGTGCAAACATTCCCTGCATCCAAATGGGCTTTGTCGCGAGTTTGGATACTCCTAAAATTGCGACCTCAGGTGCATTGATTATCGGCGTAAAACCGGTACCGCCTATGGGTCCTAGACTCGAGACGGTAAAGGTCGCACCCGCTAGATCATCTGGTACGAGCTTTTTATCAACTGCCGCTTTGGCCAAGCGTTTAGCATCCACGGCAATTTCTCTTACTCCCTTTTTATCGACATCTCGAATCACTGGTACGACCAATCCCTCAGGGGTGTCGACGGCCATACCCAAATGAAAGTATTTCTTCACAACAAGATGGTCAAAATTCGGATGTATCGACGAGTTAAAAGTTGGAAACTCTTTAAGTACGTTCGCACAAGCTTTCAGAATAAAAGGAAGAGGTGAGAGTCTTTCAGATTGATCCTCGACTTTACCGTTGTATTCACTCCGGAATGTCTCTAAGTCGGTAACATCGACTTCGTCTAACTGTGTTACATGTGGTAAATTAACCCAACTTTTGTGGAGATTTACTGCACCCTTCTTGCGCATGCGCGAGAGGGGAACCGTCTCAACTTCTCCAAATTTCGTGAAATCCGGAAGTTCGATAGGTTCAATCCCCGTCCCACCAGTCGCAGTTACTCCCGTAGTGATTCGCTGCTTGACGAAAACTTTGACATCGTCTTTGAGAATTCTGCCTTTTGCGCCAGAACCAACTACTTCCGTGAGTTGAACACCCAATTCGCGCGCTAACTTTCGCACCGCGGGTCCAGCATAGACGAGAGTAGTGTCAGTTTCTACGGTTCGCTCCGTTTCCACTGGCTGAGGAGGAGTTGGTGGCGTAGGTGGAGTCGGAGGTGTTGGTGGTGTTGGTGGTGTAGGTATTTCTACGTCATCACTTGGGGAAGTCTTTTCTTCCTTTTTTGTTTCCGGTTCTACTGTCGTCTGCTCGGTCGTCGTCGATTCGTCTGTTGCCTCAGCAGAGATAGTTTCAACACTCTCACTGTCTGGCTCTAAAACGACGATGTGATCGCCCGTATTCACAACTGCTTCAAGCTCTACTAATACTTCCTTGATCTTCCCAGCAACTGGAGAAGGAACTTCCATTGAAGCCTTATCCGATTCGATTACGATCAATGCATCGCCGACAGCAACAGAATCGTCTGCGCTAACACATACTTCTATAACTTCAACATCAGCAGCATCGCCGATGTCTGGAATTTCAACTTTGATAGTGGTCATGCTAACCTTGGATCTTCCTTGTGTACATCAATTGCTAAATCCTTTATTGCTTTTTGCACTTCCTTGGCTGGTACTACTTGCGCATCCATGAGTTCTTTCAATGCAGCTAAGATAATGTAATTCTGGTCCACTTCAAAATGCCGTCGCAGATTGGCTCGCGTATCACTTCGACCGAAGCCATCGGTCCCCAACACGCGGTACGGAGCGTCAAAGAAACCCCGAATTGAGTCAGCGTGGGATTTCATGTAATCTGTAGCGGCAACGGTCGGTGTGGTCCCATCCAAAATAGTACCAACATATGGACGTTTGGGTTCCTTCGTGGGATTCAACAAGTTCCACCGTTCAGTAGAAGTTCCATCTCTCGCTAATTCGGTAAAACTCGTGACGCTGAAAACACGGGCAGTAACGTCGAATTCCTCGGCTAATCGCTGAGCAGCTTGTAGCACTTGTTGAAGAATTGTGCCACTACCGAGAAGATTCACTACGCGCCCGCTTTGCCTACTCGCGTCTCCAAACGTTTTGAACGGATAGATGCCCTTCAATATGCCCTCTTCCGCGCCATCTGGCATCGAGGGTTGCTCGTAGTTTTCGTTCATTAACGTAATGTAGTAGAACACATGCTCACTCTCCTCGAACATGCGGCGCATACCTTCGTTGATGATGACGGCTAATTCATAGGCAAAACACGGATCGTATGAAATACAGCAAGGAATAGTGCTCGCAAGTACGTGACTGTGTCCGTCTTGGTGTTGTAGTCCCTCACCGTTCAGCGTCGTTCGACCCGCGGTTGCACCCAACAGAAAACCTCGGGCTTGCATATCGCCCGCTAACCATGATAGATCACCAACGCGTTGAAATCCAAACATCGAGTAGAAGATGTAGAACGGAATGAGTGTGTATCGATGCGTACTGTACGAGGTCGCCGCCGCTAACCACGCCGAGAAAGCACCGGCTTCATTGATTCCTTCTTCCAACACCTGACCAGTCCGAGACTCACGATAGGCCGTGAGTTCGCCAGAGTCAACGGGTTCATAGAGCTGACCTTCCGAGGAATAGATTCCTAGTTGCTGGAACATACCCTCCATCCCAAATGTACGGGCTTCGTCGGGAATGATCGGGACGATTCGATCTTTGATTTCTTTGTTCCTTAACAAGGTAGCCAAAATGCGAACAAAAGCCATGGTCGTGGAAATCGCGCGTCCTCGAGAACCGTCAATCTGAGCCTTGAACGTACTCAATCCCGGTGCCGTAAAACGTTCATCGATCTCAACTCGATGCGGTATGGGACCACCTAACTTTTCCCTTCGAGATTGCAGGTAAGCCATTTCTGGGCTACCTTCTGGAGGCCGATAATACGGTACATCTTTGAGGTCTTCATCACTAATAGGGATGTTGAACCTATCGCGGAAGTGCTTGAGCTCCTCAAAGTTCAACTTCTTGACTTGATGAGTCTTGTTCTCGGCTTCACCGGCATCGCCCATGCCATAGCCTTTCACGGTCTTAACTAGGATCACAGTGGGTTGACCGCGATGTTGAAGCGCTCGTTCATACGCAGCGTAAACTTTGTATGGGTCGTGTCCTCCTCGATTGAGTTGCTCAATCGCTTCATCCGACATGTCTTGAACCAGCTCTTTGGTTTCCGGATACTTCCCAAAAAACTCATCACGGGTGTACTGAGAGCCCTTCGCTTTGCAGTTTTGGTAGACACCGTCGACCGTTTCGTCCATGAGTTGTTGCAATACACCGGTGCTATCTCGCGCAATCAACGGATCCCAGTACCTACCCCAAATAACTTTGATGACGTTCCAACCTGAACCGCGAAACTCACCCTCGAGTTCCTGAATGATCTTCCCGTTTCCTCGAACTGGACCATCGAGTCGTTGCAGATTACAGTTTACGACGAAAATGAGGTTGTCTAAGCTCTCCTGACCCGCAAGGGACAATGCGCCTAAAGACTCTGGTTCGTCGCACTCACCATCGCCAAGAAATGCCCAAACTTTGCGATCGCCCATTGGAACGAGACCGCGAGCATCAAGGTATTTCATCACGTGGGCTTGGTAGATTGCTTGGATCGGTCCTAACCCCATAGACACGGTGGGAAACTGCCAATAATCTGGCATCAGTCGAGGGTGGGGATATGAAGACAAACCATCGCCACAAGTTTCTTGTCGGAAGAGATCTAACTGCTCTTCACTGATGCGACCTTCGAGATACGAGCGCGCATAAATCCCTGGAGAACTGTGCCCCTGGTAATACACTAAGTCACCAGCGCTATCCTCCGTAGGACCGCGGAATACATGATTGAATCCAACGTCATATAAAGTCGCGGCCGAAGCGAACGTCGAGATGTGACCACCCAAGTCGCCGTCTTTACGATTGGCACGTACCACCATTGCGAGGGCGTTCCACCGCGTCATACTCCGATTGCGGCGTTCAATGTATGGATCGCCCGGTAGCGGAACTTGCTGCTCAATCGGGATGGTGTTGCGGTACGGTGTCGTTAAATTGGGTAAGGGTGTGCCTAATTGTGCCGCGCGCGCAGACAGTTGTTTGAGCAAGTACGATGCGCGCTCTTGACCACCAAACTCCAAGACGTTCTCCAACGCACTGAGCCACTCTCGCGTCTCGTCCGGATTCTGATCTCTGTGTTGTGTGCCGTCCGCCATTAACGTTGAAAATTATTAGTCAGCGAGCATTATAGAATCTCGTAAGTGTACCGTTGGATACGCAACCGAACATGCGCCACATTCGATTCAGATTAGTATCGATTCTATAGACCAAGTTCCCGCAAATAGTACAACGATGGGCGTACAGTTGGGTATTTCTACACGCGACACTGGAGAATCTAGACTACTCTCGCATTTGGGCGACTAGTTCCCTCTCTACGTCGGTGTGAATCGATAAACACACGGGTAATTTGATAGACCTCTGATGCCGTGGGATCGGTCCACTACTCGGCATCCTCTTCATTCAAGTAAGTCTTGACGCGCTTGACTTCTGCTTCCGAAAAGAAGTGCCTTTCTTTATTCCTATCGATCAGAGAGCGTGCAGCGATCGCGCGTGGTTTCCCCGAGGGAATGTCTTCAATCGCCTCTAGTAATTGATGAGGGTCGGTCGATGCCCATGTGTCGAACGTAGATAGGTAGTAATAGTCTCGTTCTCGGTCAGATGGGCGCAACTGTCTCGCGAGCGCTAAAGCGCGATCGGGATGGCCTTGTTCAATGTACCCAGAACCGACACTGATGTAAGCTCTCGTTCGACTCTCCTCGCTTACTCGAGGTAATAGTTTCGCGGCGGCATCAACATCCTTGCGTGCAATTTCATGAATCACATCGCTGTCCAACCCTGTTGGCCAAGTGGAGCTCGGCGGGTTCAACGCAAGTACTAAAGCGCGTTCAGGATCCACACGCGCGAGGTTGGTTAGAGAAATTTGAACCAATCGCCCAAACTGTGGGTTATCGTCGTTTGAACCTGACATAACCCAATCAAGAGTCGCCCTGGGATCGTTTTCTGACCAAGTATAAATCAGCACCTCTGCAACAGGCCATGTGTTGACTCCTTCGGTACGTAATTTTTCCATTAATCGAATCGCTTCGCGGGGGTCTTTTTTGGCTATAGCTCTAATAGCATAAGAGAGTGCCTGTATTTCCATGGATTCAGGAAGAATTGTTCTCTCGTTAAGTAGTTCGAGAGGATTAGTTTCGCTCCACGTCCTCAAAATCTCTCTCGTCATCAACGGTCTCTCCGAGACTTCGACTAGCGAGGAGACACCGCTCAATGCCGCGACAGGATCAGTTTCGGCCCAAACACCCACAATTTCTGCACGTAGAGAACGCGAATCCGGTTCCGCAGCCACTTGCCTGAAAAACTCTTCAGGATTTGCACGGGCGAGTGATCGAACGATGAGAAGGTTGAGTGCCGAGAGTCCGACCATGCCATCGTCCGTTTCAAACATCTCGCGCAGAACCCCACTACCATCTTGGCGCACCCATGTTTGGGCAATGTCAACAACCGAGTTCAGCCTGAATCGCACATCGAGGCCGTCGTCAATCAAAGCTATCCAAGCTCTACGGGGGTTGTCGATCAGTTCCATCGCCCAAGTAACATCGAACAGCCTCTCCACGTATTTTTCATACCCGAAACGTTGACCAATTTCGACCTGTTCGTCCTCAGATAAGTCGACTCTGGTTTGCATGATTGCTTTCAGTGCGATCTCCCTGTTAGGGAAGTCAAGACGCGTTCCAGCACCAACGGCACCCTCAAGATTCAGGAATGACCATTCTTGAAAAACGGATTCGATCAATTTCGGACGCTGTTCAATGGAAAGTTTCCGGACAAGGTCAAGTGCTTTATCCGGGTCAATCGTAGTGAGTCGCCTAAAAATAGCCGACTGGATTTCCATTCGCCAAGTGCTGTTCGGTATGAATGAAGAGCGGCTTAAGAGCTTGAGTAGCTGTCCATAATCTGACCGCACCAACATTGAATAGAGTGTAGTTTTCCGATTAAATCTCGACTCCGATTGAGTTGCCGTGTTATTGGTGTCGAGAAACTCTTCAAAGCTCGCGTTCAAGTCGTCATCAGAGTCCGAACTTTCAACTATGTCCGCAAGTTTATCGAGGACTTTGTTAGTAGCATTGTCATCCGCCTTTGTATCAAGAAGATAAACGATGCCGAGCACCACAATTGACGTAACAGAGCAACCGAACAGCAACCCGACGATAAAAGTGATAGACTTGTGAAGTTGAATAGGCTTGAACATGCTTAAAGACTATCCGTCATCTAAATATCTCTTGATATATTCCAACTCTTCGGGGGAAAAGACCGGGACTCCGGCATGTGATTGCGTTAAAGCTTTAGCTGCCAACGTCCTTAAATTTTGCGGCGACAAGGAACTGATTGATTCCACCAAGTGCTTGGGGTCGTGTCGCGACCAATGAACGAATACCCCATAGTAGTAATCGGACCTTCGATCTCTCGGCAACAGATTCGCCAATCCCAGCGCACGCAAGGGTTGATCGCCGAAAACGAGAACCTCTCCAACTACAGAAGCCGATTTAAACTTCGATTCTCTCCTTACGCTAGGCAATAGGGAGATTGCTGATTCGAGGTCAGAATTCGCCAGCGTCCGAACGAGGTCTGCTTCATATTGTTCCACACTTATGTCGAACAGGTGACCCAATCTAATCCTAAGTTGAAGAGACCGTCGAGAGTCCATCATAGCTACGGTCCTAATGATGACTTTCAGTATGCTTTCACGCTCGTGGTCTTGTAGATCTTCGTTAGAGAGAATCCACTGGATTGCGCCGCGACGATCCGTAATCACCCATTGTGTGAAAAACGAATCCAATGAGTTCATCACAACGATGCCTTTTCTGTGAGCATCCTGTAGAACTCTAACAGCCTCATCTCGATTGGTGCGGCCGAGGGAAAGTATTGCTTCCTCCATGGCAATAGTTTGCAAGGCAAGCGCAAACGAATCCGATTTTTGAACCAATTCATGGGGATTTGAGCGAGCCCAAGCTTGCACGACAATTCTTGTCAAAGTTTTGCGACGAGCATCCGACTCGTACTGAGAGACCGCTAGAAACGCAGCGTGCGGATCGAACCGTGACCAGTGCTCTGAAACGGCGCGCACCAATGCTTCCCTAAATGGTTCAGTTAAATTCGCTGCCTGATCAAAAACTTCCTGAGGAGCATGCTCCGCTAGTGCTTGCACCAGCAATCGCAGAACTACATATGTATCTGAATTCCACTGATGCGACGTGGGCTTGGTAGACTCGACGATTTTTTGCAGGACTCTTTCGCTGTCCTGCCTCCACCAAACCTCAGCAATGCTTGCTAGTAGCCCAACTTTTTTCGATAATTGTTGTCTGTCTCCAATGGCTGCGTGCCATGCCTCCTCCGGTGTTTGTGAATGCAACCACGTTCGTTCTTCTGCAATCACAGTTTGTATGAAATCATCATCGTCAAGATGGAGCTCTATGTCCTGTCGCAAATTCGCTGACAAGTCGCTTCTGGCTAGCACAACAGTTCGTAGCGCTGCTCTAGAGAGATGATGATCGAGGTTGATAGCAGCGGCCACGGCAGTGTCCAAATCCGAAAACGCCCACTCTCGAAATATGGTGTCCAAAGACTCTTTCTGCAGATTTCCTCGTCGGTCCAGAGCATGCTGCAGTGCCGCGTTTGGGTCAATGTCCACTAGTCGTTCGAACACAACCGATTGCACTGTCCCTCGGACCGTCTCAGATTCAGCACTAGCAGTCTGATCCAACAAGATCAGTAAGTCATCTTCACCCTTTCTGACGAGAAAAGAATGCAGAGCCGCAGTGAGCTCAAAGTTGCTAACGGATTCATTCAAATCGTCAAAGTCTGTCGATTCAGTTAAGATTAATTGAGGTCGCGTCGAGTCAGCAAGCTGAGTCAAAGTCTTTGGAATGCTGTCCGAAGAATCGTGACCAAACGTCAACCACAACGTGCATGAAATCGCGGCCAGCAGTCCGCCAACAACGATTCCAAAACACATTGAAATGTAGAGTCGATCCTTTATAAAAGTAGACATAGGGTCAACCGGTCATGAAATATATTTGCGCGTCACGCGGAACTCAACGACTTCGCAAGGAACAATGTGGAAATTACAGTTCGTAGCGCTGAGAAATTCAGGTATGGATCATCTTGACTCTTTTCGAAATTTTTTGAGCGATCAACCTTCATAATCGAACTCTAATTGCTCGGACATTTTTCTAGTCGCATTTACTCAATACTAATGGGGTTAAACATCAACAGTCATTATGCTAAGTGTATTCTTTGCCCAGGGTGATCAAATTTTGAGGAAGGCTTCGTACCTTTGACTCAGAGTTTCTAGTAACTTGTTACGAAGGAAGCAACCGAGACCAATCGTTCTTCGCGCGTGGTGTAAGTGTCAGCAGTTGCGATAGACTAAGAATCGACCCGTTGAATTCTTGTGCGACTCGACCAACTCACCATAAAAAATTAGTGCTGGGAAGGGCAACCTAGTTTCGATAAATTGTGCTACTGATCCTACTTAACACCGAGTCTGAGCAATCTATCCATAAACATCGACCAATCAAATTGCGGTCCTGGATCCCATTTTCGATCGGGTGCTATTTCGTTGTGTCCAACAATCCGATGGGGTTGAATACGGGGATATCGATCCATCAACGTGCGTGCGATGGCGATTAGTGCAGAATATTGACTCTCGGTAAACGGGACACTTTCAGTCCCCTCTAGTTCGATCCCAATTCCAAAATTGTTACACTCCGCTTGTCCTTGGAACGAAGACTCACCCGCATGCCATGCACGTCGAACAAAGGGTACGAACTGAGTGACTCTTCCCTCTCGGTCGATCAGGACATGACTCGATACGTGGACTCCTTCCAAAGACGCATAGCTAGGATGTGCGCCACAATCTAGCGAATTAGTGAATAATCTCTCAACTTCACCCGTTCCAAACTCACCTGGTGGTAACGAAATTGCATGAATCACAAGCAATGAAATATCATATCCTACCGGTCGTTCGTCCTGATTTGGACTTGGAATCCGGCGTACAGGCTCTAGCCAATGATCTTCTGTAATTTCTAAGTCGTTTGCCGCTTTTTCTATTGCAACCATATGTGATGAGTACGTGAAAGTACCTCAACAAGTTGTTTCAGCTAACGTGCGCGCGGCACTTGAAGAGGATCTTGGCACTGGCGATCTGCACGCAGTTTTAGTCGAATCTTCCAAGTTCAGCACGGCACACGTTATCACTCGTTCTCCTGGAATATTATGTGGTCAAGATTGGGTGAATGAAACCCTACGACAAAGTTCCGACCAAGTCACTTCGATGTGGCATCTCGAAGATGGTGCTAGTCTGTCGCGAAACGACAAGATTCTCACCTTAAACGGACCCTGTCACATTCTGTTACGCGTAGAACGTACGATGCTAAATTTTCTCCAATTGCTGTCTGGAACAGCCACTCGAGTCCACGAGTTTGCTACGTTCATTCAACACACTTCAGCTCGCATTTTGGATACGCGCAAAACTCTCCCAGGATTAAGGTACGCGCAGAAATACGCGGTTCTCGTAGGCGGTGGCACAAACCATCGTTTTGGACTCTTTGATGCGTTCCTCATTAAGGAAAATCACATTCTCAGCGCAGGCGGCATTACGACGGCACTCCAACGAGCGCGAAAAGGACACCCAAACCGATTCTTGGAAATCGAAGTCGAGAACATGTCAGAATTACGCGAAGCTCTACAGGGACTTCCGGATCGAATAATGCTGGATAACTTTTCTAAACCTCAACTTAAGGAAGCGATTCAAATCGCGAGAGACTTTGACCGTGTCCATGACAAACACACGGAATTGGAGGCGTCCGGTCAAATCAATCTCTCAAACATTGTCGAAGTTGCAGAAACGGGAATAGACTGCATCTCGCTCGGCACGCTCACAAAAGATGTTTCAGCCCTAGACTTTTCGATGCGCATGCAGTAGTCGTTTCGAGCGAGTTTGACTGTAAGGCTTGTTCGTTCTTCCCTTGAAATTTCAATTGACGGTTAATTCGATGTTTAGCAGTTGTTCTATCGGGATGAGTGTGTGGGTGCGTGTATCGCTCCGCACTTCTCCAGAATTCAATCCATTGGCTGAGTGCTTTTGCTCTCGAACAACGAGATTTAGAAAGAAATCACGCCAGATTCATCAAGACTGGGATTCTGCTTAACGTTCACCGGACGTTTTCTAGAGCGTACTCGTTGAGGTAAATGCACCCTATCCATCGTTGCGCCTATCTCATCGGCTGACGGAGCTAATACGTTTTCGAGTTTTGACAGGCAATTCAATGCTAGAAATGCCACAGCAATGTTGCCTAAAGACACTCCAGTATCGCCAGCTTCAATTCTTTGAACGGTCCCTATCGACACCCCCATGTTCATCGCTAAATCCTTTTGTGACAACCGACGACGAATGCGCGCTGTTCGCACATCATCGCCGATTCTTGCGACTGCACGGGTTATAGATCTTGAATACTTTTTCATATTTAATCTAATGTATTAACATCTTATATATTGACTATTATATACAATCATATGTTATATACGATTTGTTAGACATTAATTGACGGATGTGAAGACAGTTGTCAAAGATAGCGGAAATCGGACTTCAACTACCCTGTTACTACT
>VYFT01000058.1:0-9639 GCA_009842245.1 Gammaproteobacteria bacterium
CAAGTCAGCTAGCATGTGCATAATTTAACGATAAGGTTGAACCCCGAGGTACGGATGCTTCAAAATGCGAAAGGGATTTCGCATTGGGTTCTCCGTGGCTCACTCCGCAGTCATACGCAAATCAATTTCCGCATCTTCTTCCTCCGTAGCTCCCTCTACTTCCGCATCTTCATCTGAATCACTCGCGTCGTTTGCTGTACTGACGAATCGCCTAAGAAACAACATGCCTAGCACGCCAGCGAAAGCAGAAAGGAAACCGCCACCGAGCACCGCAAAAGCACCCCAGATCCAGCCTGGTAATTTTGACGCGTATCTCACGAACCAAGTTTCCCCTTCCATCGTGTGTATTGTTCCACGCACAACACCTCGTTCATTCGCAGGCATCGTACTAATGATTCGACCCTTTGGATTCACGATTCCGCTAATCCCTTTTGTCGTAGCGCGTGCTAGGTAGCGACCGGTTTCTATGGATCGCATTCGAGCAATCTGCATGTGTTGTGCTGGACCAATAGAGTTTCCAAACCATCCGTCTTCGCTAAGAGTCACTAAAAATTCCGCGCCCCGACTTCGGTTTGCAATGTAGGAGGGAAATGCGATTTCATAGCAGATTGTGACTCCTACATTCACACCATCCAGAACCATGTTGTCCTGCGCTTCTATTCCTGAATCAATGGATCTTATGGGTATGTCAAGCCATCTCACGATCGGCCCAAGAATCGGCTCAAACGGAATTTTCTCTCCAAATGGAGCCATCTTTAATTTCTTGTACTCTTCGTATTCCGGTGCGAACTTGCTGACGCCGACAGCGATATTGTGGAGCACGACTTCGTAATTTTCACTCATGGATTCACCAAACATTCCCACGATCATTGATGCTCTCGTATGAGCCGCAAGTGTGTAAAGCGAATCCTTCACTTCACTACTTAACGTGGTCGGGAGTGCTCCTTCAGGCCAGATCACAAAGTCCGCTCCTACCTCTTCCATAGACAATCTAGTCTGCGTACGCCAAGACTGTGTAAAACCGTCTGCCGCTAACTTCTCTGTAATCGAAAGGTTGCTCTGAACCAACACGATCTCTTTCTCTTCAATTGGTTGCGTCCAAGGTACGTTTATTAACCCGATTCCAAGCAACCAAGGAAAGATTGCGAGCACCATGGTAAATATTCTGATACGCTGAATCCGATACAAGGCGATCGCCGTCACAAGTACGAAAAAGCTGACCAACGCGACACCACCAACCGTAGCCAACCCGACTAGCCACGTGTCGATGAACGCGTAACCGGCTTGAAGCCAGGGAAACGCAATGTCAGACACCATTAAAGTATTGACAATTTCGAACGCGATCCACCCTAGTGCCGTCCCCAATGCTGAATATCGCCTAGATTCTTTTGAAACACTGAACGATAAGGTGTAAGCCTTTTCACCAGTTTGGACGAATCTCGGAAGACGCACCCAAATTGCTTGAATGATCGCTACTACACCCATAAAAATGACGGCGCTCGCAAGCACGAACAGTGCGGTGACTAGGATCGATACTTCACTCGAAATGTCGCCAATCGCCAGAAAACTGTTGTGTACCCAAGAGGTACCAACTCCGTACATTCCGACGGCAAATGTAAATGGAACTAGGAGTCGTAGAAATAGATTTCGCGTGAAAACTTGTTCAGAGACATAAAACAGCAGGACGAAGGAGACTAGCGCGATCGGCCATATTTCGAAAGGTGCGAACGCGAGGGGATAGATTGCACCGCCGACAAACGCTAACGCGACGAACAGTACAGCGCGGTGTTGCTCTATGGTTGGATCACTTGTAGTAAGGTGATTTTCCGATTATCAGCATTGATCACTCGTACTTTCATTGCACCTAGCTGCATCTCATCACCGTTCGTAGGTACCCTTCCAAATTTTCGAGTTATCACACCGCCTACGGTTTCTAACTCGCCACGCGGAAGCTCGACATTGAAGTACTCGTTGAACTCATCAATTGATGTATCACCGCGCACTCGAAATTGATGATCTGCTAAGGGCACAATACTCTGATCTTCATACACAGCTTGGTCATGTTCGTCTTCAATGTTTCCAACTATCTGTTCCAAAATGTCTTCGATCGTTACCAATCCAGATACGTGTCCGAACTCGTCAACCACTATTGCCATATGGCGTCTCGAGGAGCGGAAGTCCTTCAACAGAACGTTAAGTCGTTTGCTTTCAGGTATAAGCGACGGCGGCCGGCATATTCGTGCAACATCGAACCCATTGTTGCTTTTCACGTTTGCATCCATCAATAAGTCCTTGACGTGTAGGATTCCTCGGATATCGTCAACGTCCTCACCGATCACTGGAAACCGTGTGTGCTGTGACTTGGTAATTTGGTCAAGAATTTGCTGGTGATTAGAGTCCGCCCTTACGTACGCCATCCTCGCACGCGGAACCATGATGTCCCTTACTCGCATGTCCGCGACATGGAGCGCACCAAACATAATTTTTAAAGTGTCTGGACTCTCAATTTCTTCAGCAGCGAACTCATTTATCGCTTTCTTTAATTTATTGGTGGCGTCATCGGACCGATCATCGGAAAATAATTGGTCGAACCATTCTCGCCAGCGAGATTTTTGCTCTAAGTCTTCAGCCATATTCCTTGTACGGGTTGGGAAAACCCAATCTGTGCATCAAGTCTGACTCCACCGATTCCATCCGGTGAGCCTCTTGATCAGTCTGGTGATCTAACCCACACAAGTGCAACGTCCCATGTATGACGAGATGAGCTAAGTGAGAAGAAAATGCCTTTCCTTGTTCTTGTGCTTCTTGCGATGCCAGGGGCACACAAATCGCGAGGTCGCCAAGAAGCTCTGAGCAATCGCTCGGAAAAGCTAGTACATTCGTTGGTTTGTCTTCTTTGCGGAATCGCCGGTTCAGCATCCGAGCTTCATCAAGATCCATAAATCTTACGCTGACCTCGCCGGATTGATCTCCCCGAGCCAATTCCACCCATTCCACGACTTCGTCATTGGAAACTCCGTCAACGGGGACAGCAAATTGCACTGTTACAGATGAAGTTGATTCGAGTATCACTTGCGCTCCGTAGATCCGTCTCGCTTTTCTTGGCGGCGAGCGTGATCAAGTTCGTACGCGTTGACGATGTCTTGCACGAGTGGATGTCGAACGACATCACGACGCGTGAAGCGCACAATTGAAATGCCTTCAATGTCTTTAATAATTTTCAATACATGCACCAAACCAGACTGCTGGCGGTTCTGGTGTTGTGGCAAATCAATCTGCGTGAGGTCCCCGGTAATTGCGACGGTTGAACCAAATCCAATGCGCGTAAGGAACATTTTCATCTGAGAAATCGTCGTATTTTGACCCTCATCCAATATGATGAATGCGTTGTTGAGAGTACGCCCTCGCATGTAGGCTAAGGGTGCAATCTCGATTTCGTTCTTTTCGATACACTTGAGAACGCGTTGAGCACCCAGCATTTCGTAGAGCGCGTCGTATAAAGGACGTAAATATGGATCAATTTTTTGTGTTAAATCTCCTGGGAGAAAGCCCAACTTTTCCCCAACCTCTACTGCTGGTCGTACTAGAAGTATTCGCGACACTTTACCACTTTCCAAAGCCTCCACAGCACACGCGACCGCTAGGTAGGTTTTTCCGGTTCCTGCGGGACCGACACCAAAATTGATATCCAGATTCCGCATGTTATCGACAAATTGCTCTTGATTGTGACCCCGCGGCGATATGTGCCGTTTACGGGTCCTGATGAGTCCATTTGTCGTGATCTCGTCATCGTCTTTCTGCAATTTCAGGTCGTCCACAAATGTTCCTTGTAAGAATAGGTGAACCGTGTGTGGGTCGAGAAGATCACGCGATGCCGTCTCCTGATACAAGCGGTTCAACACCGATTGCGCGGCAGACACTTGCGGTTCTGGACCAACGAGCTGGAATTGATTACCTCGATTCCGAATATCGACTTGCAGACGTTGTTCTAGTTGGCGGATATTCGAGTCGTCCGGACCGCACAAAGCGGCGAGACGATGGTGGTCATTAGGTTCGAGATTTAGTGTGGTTATCGAATCACACGCCGGTGAATCGTCGTTCAAATGAACGTATCTTGGTAGTTGAGGGAATTAAAGCATATCCACGAAAGTATCGATGTCAATATTGACGACACAAGTGGAATGGTCGATTCTGCTAGTTTCGTTAGCCGGGATTCTATGAACTCAATTAGTCAGGTTTCCGTTTAACAGTTTCAAATTCTGACGCTTAAATATGTGTATTGAAGTTAGAAATTACAATCGTGACCAAATCAATTGCGAACGTTGTTTGATAGATACATGAACCACAACGGTACCCTTGTAAGCGCGACAAATTCAGCAATTTCTCTCTGGACCGTAGTACAAGTAGCACGCTCCGAACTGCGGAGCTTCATTCGACTGTTTCGTTTTTGGTTCGTCGCGCTTGTTCTCACCGGTTTTGCCCTTGGTGCTTATGCACTTTCGTGTATGGTTTACATCAACATCGCACCATTTAACGCCAGTTTTATCGGCGGGACTCCGTTATACCTATTGGGAAACCTAGATCCGGTATATTTCGTCTTCTTCCAAGCCGGCTTACTAGTACTGGTATTCGATTTTCGCCACCGTGCACGCAACAATCGACTCGACGAAGTTCTCGAATCTCAACCTGTTACGAATTCAGAATACATGCTGGGTCGAACTTTTTGTTACTGTGGATTGATATGGTTGATCGTGTGTTTGAATGTGCTCGCGATGCAGTTCATCGGATTTGTGTGCCAACTGTTCAATTTCAGCCTCGCCGACACGATTCAACTCCATTCGTTGTTCAATCTACTCGTAGTCGACGCACCAGTCTCTCTACTATTTTGGACCTCGATGTTTCTCTTACTGACCAAACTGATTCAATCGCGCTTATTGATCGTGTTAGCGTGTGTTAGCGTGATGTTAGGTTATTACCTTTGGGTTTTAAACACGCCTTTTGCGTTCGTCGATCTCCTCTCCCATTCTTCAAATCAAACCCTTTTTGTATCGGACACCATGCCAGCCTTTCCGTCGGCAACGTCTTGGATCATGCGCAGTGGTACTTTCCTCATTGCGGTTACCCTACTGAATTTGGGAATTTGGTTTTATCCACGCACCGATTCAACGCTTAAATTGTGGGGCAGAGCAATTCCTGTAGGTTCATTTGGCGTCGGAGTTCTGGTACTGTCAGGTGGCGTGTTGAACGAGCTGAGCAAATCAAGTGAAATCAGTAGATGGCAAGAAGCGCATCTGACCTACGAGTGGGACGCGAAACTAGACATACAGGCTATTCGAGGTGAAATAGAGATTTCCCCGCACCAGAAAATGCACATTGATCTCAATGTAGATTTCGTGTTGACGTCGCGTCAGCCAATCCAAGAGTTGGTATTCACCTTGAATCCAGGCTACGAAATTAACACCATTAAAGTTGGTGACATGTCATGTGAGCACGAATTTGAAAACGGTCTGTTGAAACTGTCGGCACCATTTGCAATTCAACCGGAAACGGAATATTCGCTCGAGATCGTTGCTACGGGTAAACCCCACCCGCGCTTTGCCTATTTCAATGCTCTGTACGATTACCTTGACGACACGAACTTTCCAATACAAGCCGTGCATTCGTTTGGTACGGACGGTTCGATCTATAACCGAAAATTCATCACGCTCATGCCTGGTGTGTACTGGTATCCAATACCTGGACCCGTTCCCAATGCCAGAGACGACGATTCTCTTCGATCAGATTTTTTCGACGTCGAACTGGAAGTTCAACTAAGTGCTCCATCATCATGGAACGTTGTTGGTCCGGGTATTTCAAAGCTCGATTCACCAAATTCAACACGCTATCTAGTGAAACCAAAAATTCCCATAGCTTCGATCGGTATATTTGCGTCCGAATATGTCGAAACATCACACGAATTTGAGAACATTACGCTCAATTTTTATTTGCACTCGCGGCACACACGAAATTTTTCAGCATTAGAGAGCTACAACGAAAGTTTGCTAGTGAAAATAGAAGAATACCTTAAAACGCTCGAGGACAATCAAGCTCCTATTCCATACCAGTCGCTCTCCTTTGTTGAAGTTCCTAATAGATTGCGAACCGTCGGAGGCGGTTGGCGGATGGAGCGGTTAAATTCTCTACCGGGTCTGATTTTGATTAAAGAACGCGGATTTCCTACGCTGAATTTCAATCGATTGGTTGGCGTAATCGAGAAACACTATGGAGACCGAGCAAACATATCTGACTGGATTTGGGTTACCTTGCTCCGTGCATCTGAGCAGTCGCTCGAAAGTGACTGTCTGGAGAGTTCGGTGCGAGATCAATTCTGGAGTCACATAGTCTCAGCGACTGGAGAACATCGAAAAGCACTCAACTTAATCTTTCACTCCATGGTGGGAAGTCTCACCCCTGCCGGTAATGAAGGACTATTCTCAGTTTACGCGAGTGCACATGCTTCGCGCATGACTGGTCTAAACTTGACGGCTGCGACGGGACTCAACCGTAATCGATTCGGAATGACGAACGATGAAAACCTCCGTTGGGTAGAGGAAACCTATGGAGCGCGACGGTCGGTTTGGGCTCGGATGGAACGAACTGCTTTACCTAGTTTAAATTTCAACGTGGACAGTCACCGGCACGACCTGGAAGTGTTGCGTTTAAAGAGCAAGGAGATCGCTGCATCAGTGGCATTGAATCGTTATCATCGCAGTCGAACCAGATCGGCCAGTATTCGCGATTGGTTGACAACGTTTCGACGCGAATTCACGAGTCGCACGTTTACCTATCAGGATGTGATTGCGTTCGTTCAGGACTTCGACACCGACATTAAGCAAATTTTGGATGATTGGCTAACAAAAAGCACTCTCGCTGGATTTGAAGTGACACCTGGAACTGTTACTCGAATTTCGAATAGCGAAGAAGGGGAAATACGTTATCTCTTCAGCTTCGACGTTGCCAATACTCAACCGGTAGCAGGGTACGTTGGAATCAGTCCAGGTAATGTGCCCGCTTTCATTCTCCCGGGAAACACTTCAAAGCGCATTACTTCCTTGTCGGTGACACGCTCAGAATCTGAAAATCTAAGAGGTCGAATTCATACTTACTTGTCCTTGAACCGTGATCCTATATGGTTTTCTATACCTATAGACAATGAATCCATAGACGAATCTCTTGAACCGAAGGTAGGGCTGCAGGAGAGTAATTTCTATCCACATGCTAACGACATCATCATCGATGACCTAGATGCAGGTTTCGTCGTGTATCAAAGAAAACGCCAACAGAGTCAGTTTCGGTTTGCGCCTCAAACTTGGCTTTGGTTATCACCCCTACACCAGGACTTTGACGGTGGCTTACCAGACATAGCTTCGGTTCATGGAGAACCTCGTGGCACTTGGGTGAGAAAGAGGGAAGAAAACGCTTATGGTCGATACCGACGTACGATCGCTAAAACACCGGTAAGAGGCTCCATGAAACTACCTCCGGTGGGGTTTGTCGCGGAGATTCCTGAGACCGGCCAATGGACATTAGACTTTTTTCTTCACAAACCGGTTTACTTCACTCCACCAAGGTTTGGTTTACAGGGCTTGAATCTACAGATCAGCAACGGTTCAACACGATGGGAAGAAGAGTTTTCTTCAACTACATCGGACTTGGGCTGGAAGACGGTTGGAGAATTTCATCTCACGTCTGGAAAAACTGAAGTATTAATTGTCGGAGCGACGGACGAATCTTTCGTGTACGCTGATGCCATTCGTTGGCGAAAAAGCGCGGAACAGTAGTAAATGGAGTCCGAGCGTAGAGATTAAACGAGTCGAAGTGTTCAACCCTGATTTCACAAGTAAATGTCCCAGACTAACGGTTCCGTGAATCTTCAAGTTAAATTGGAACCCACATCTCCGCAAACTTTGTCTCTTCGGACCGTGGTTCAAGTTGCCCAATTGGAACTACGAAGCACACTTCGTCTTTTTCGTCTTTGGCTCGTGTTCTTACTCTTATCTGGAGCAAGTTTGAGTGCTTATGTTCTCTCATGCTTGGTATTCGTCAACATCGCTCCGTTCAATTTCAGTTTCGGCGGCGGTACTCCCCTCTATTTGTTAGGACATTTAGATCCAGCATACTTCCTTTTCTTTCAAACCGGGTTACTGCTGCTGTTGCTAGACCAGCAGCACCGAATTCGCAGAAACCGACTCGAAGAGGTAATTGAATCTCGACCCGTTAGAAACTTGGAGTACCAAATTGGCCACACGCTTTGTTACAGTGGTTTGATTTGGGTCATCGTGTGTGCGAATGTGCTCTTGATGCAACTGATCGGTGTGAGTTCCAAAGTCTTTAATTTCCATGTGGCCGACACTCTCCAACTCCACTCGGTGTTCAACTTACTCTTTATAGACGCACCTGTCTCTCTACTAATCTGGACTTCATTGTTTCTACTGTGGACCAAGCTGTTTGGGTCTCGGATGTTGATTCTCTTTGCTGGTCTAAGTGTGATGATCGGGTACTACTTCGGGACTCTGAATACACCTCATACGTTCGTTGATCTCATCTCCCAATCGTCCAATCAAACCCTTTTCGTATCCGACATCTGACCCGCTCTTCCGTCTACGACTACTTGGATCATGCGAATTGCTGCACTCCTACTCGCAATCGCGCTTCTCGCGTTAGGAGCTGCGTGCTATCGTCGAACGGATTCAACGAATCAATTCTGGACTAAAGTGTTACCGTTCACCTCATTGGGCGTTGGTGTTCTTGTCTTTTCTTCTGGTGTTCTGCTCGAACTGTACAAATCGAACGAAGTCACAAAATGGCGAGATAAGCATCTGAATCATGAGTGGAACACCAAACTTGACGTGCAGTCTATTCAGGGAAGCGTCAAAATAAACCCTCGTAAACAAATGGAAATTGACCTTAGGTTGATTTTCGAGGCAACGTCGCAATCTTCAACCGAGTCCTTGGTATTTACTTTAAATCCAGGCTATCGGATTTCAACTATTCACATCGACGAAACTAGGTGTGACCATAAATTTGGTAACGGACTGTTGGAGGTAAAGGTGCCCTTCGAGATTGAGCCATTGACTGAGTACTCTCTTGAAATCGTTGCCACCGGGAAACCAAATCCTCGCTTTGCCTATATCAACGCGTCGTACGACTATTTAGCTGACAAAAATTTCCCTCTACAAGCATTTCATTCCTTCGGTACTGAAGGTTCGATTTACAACCGTAGATACGTCGCTCTGATGCCCGGCGCATATTGGTATCCAGTCCCCGGACCTATACCACGCGCAACGGACGATGATTCTCTCCGTTCTGACTTCTTTGATGTCGAGTTAAAGGTCCAACTGAACGCTTCTCCATCCTGGAAATTAGTCGGACCCAACACGACGGTACCTAACTCAAATGAACCCACGAATTATCTCACGAAACCCAAAATCAACGTCGCTTCTATAGGCTTGTTTGCATCTGAATTTGTCGAATTTGCCCACGACTTTGAAAACTTTAGGATTGCAATGTACTTCCACTCGCGTCATGCGAAGAAATTTTTAAAACTGAGTAGTTACTCGGACGAACTGCTCACAGATTTTGAGGAAATGTTCGCAGACT
>VYFT01000058.1:9649-54573 GCA_009842245.1 Gammaproteobacteria bacterium
TACCGTTGGCGGTGGTTGGCAAATGGATCGCTTGAACTCACTGCCGGGTTTAGCTTTGATGAAAGAACGCGGTTTCCCAACAGTGAATATCGACTATTTGATTGATTTCTTGAACAGACGGGACGCAGGCAACACTGAATACATTTGGCAAGTGTTCAATGAAGCCTCGATGCTAGCACTAGGAAACGAAAATCTAATAGATGCGTTCCAAGACCAATATTGGTTGCATGTAGTCTCTGCGTCGGGGGAGCACCGAAAAGCCCTCAATCTGATTTTTCGCGAACTATCTAATGACTTGACCGCAAACTACGAAGAAGGGCTATTTTCTATTTACGCTACAGCCCAAACAGCCCGTATGACTGGTCTAAATGTTCCAGCAGCAGTCAACTTTAGCAGAAATAGAAGCGCAGATATCTTCGATCGCGGACAACTCGCTCGAAGCGAAGGGCATTACGCAAATCGTTTCTCCGTGCGGGATGCCATGGAACGAACTGCCTTACCAGAATTAACGTATCAACCAGACAGCCACAAACAAGATTTTGAAGTGGTGTATCTCAAGAGTAGATTGATTTCACGTGCAATCAGTGATTACCACCGTTATCAAGGGGGAGCGTGGGACCAAGTCGAACGTTGGTTACTAGCGTTGCGTCGCGACTATTTCTGTCAAGAGGTCACCTATGCAGGTGCGATGAAACTCGCACGAGAACATGACCTAGACTTTGATTTATTCCTGCGTGAGTGGCTATCTGAAAATACTCTTGCTGGGTATGAAGTGTCGTCCAGTACAACGAAACGCATCGCCAATAGCGAGAACGGCGTAAGGCAATTCTTATTTAGTTTCGAGATTGCGAATACACAGCCAACTCCGGGTTTCGTGTTGATTCCAGCAGCACGTTCTTTTTCTGGATTCATACTTCCTGAGCACACAGCGAAACGAGTAACCATCCTATTGAAGCGTGACTCGAACGCGTCACTAGATCACACTTACGACATTAGCGCATATACGGGTCTATCCTTGAATCGAGGACCTATCGAATTTTTACCACTTCAGAATGTAGATATAGATGAATCTTTAGAAGCCGTTGAAGTTCTGGAACCGAGTGATTTTGTTCCAACGCAGAATGGGATTATTGTCGATGACTTAGACGCTGGTTTCATCGCGCATCAAAGAAAACCCGTACGAAACCGGTTTCGTTATGCCCCACAGGATTGGTTTGCGCTTCCTATCTTACACGAGGAGTTCGATGGAGTCCTTCCCAATGTAGGTTCATCGGCGTTCAAGATTCCTCGTTCTTCGTGGCTACGGTTCAATCGCGGTAACGCTTATGGAAAGTACCGACGCACTGTAGCGATCACTTCGATGACAAATTCTCGTAAGACAGATCCCATACGATTTGTTGCAGACATCCCAGAAGCTGGCCAGTGGTCCTTGGATTATTACCTCTACCATGGGTTAAACTCTGACCTCTTCTCTAGCATCAGCGACTTTAAGCTACAAATCGAGAATGGTTCAAGTAGTTGGAGCGAAGAGTTCTATCCAGACCCGTTCGCTAGCGGATGGAAATTAGTAGGAGAGTTTGAACTCGAGAGCGGAAAAACTGATGTAGTCGTTGTCGGTGCGACAGAACCTTCGGTCGTGTACGCAGACGCTATTCGTTGGCGAAAAGTCTCGGAGCAAAAGTAATAGCACAAACCGTTTATTAAATTAAACCGTACAACGGTATGACTGCGATGAACACGAGCAGAACGGTTCGACAGAGTATTTCTTACTCAACAAACAATCTCATCACAATGATGCGGGATTTCCTCGCCCATAGTTGGATACTGTACGTATAATCACTACCAATTTATACTGTCTTCGCAAATGTATCCCACAACCAACTGCAAAAAGAAGGGGCGTTCTGGTCGCATTAGCACTTCCGAGCATCGCTTATACGACTCGATGAAACATGTTGGTTTGCTCCAACCACTCGTGTATGTGAAAAATCGCGACACACAAGAATTCGAACTGTTCGGGGGAGGTCGCACACGACTCAAACTACTAGCTGCAATTCAAAGTGAACATGCGAAGACTAGAGAAACACCTGTTGCAGCACCCGCTATTTTCAGAAACGAAACAAAATTTCCTCAAGAAATTGAAGTGTCCCATCTGATTCAAAATCACATCCAACGACGACGTAAATTTATCGATCAAGCACTGCATCTCAACGATTGTGTGGAAACCCGATTAGAGGAAATTGGACGTAAGATGTCGCAACGTGAAACGGTGAGTTGGTTGCGACAGAGCGGGTTTCCCATTAGTCAATCTTTACTCAGCGACATGCAATTTACCGCAACAAGACTCTATCCACTCTTGCCTACAGCACTCTGTAATGGATTGGGTCGTCGGCACGTTGTGAATATTCGCAAACTCTACCGTGCAATGAGAGAGACTTGGAAATCGTTTGGCGATGATCTCAACGACTGCCATGAAGCATTTGAAGACATCTGCGGAGAGTGCGATGATGAGATCTTTGACATTGAACTCTTCCGAGAAGTGATGGAGCGAGAAGTTTGTCTTTGGTGCGACCTGAATTCACAGTATGTGCGCGCCATGCTCTTGGTAAATAGAGAAGAAAGGGTTCGCCTAATTGATGCGCTCGCCAAATCGGATCGAAAAGGTGTTCCAATATCTCATTCAAAGCCTTTGCCAATACAGTCCAACACGGCAAATACCAAACTTGGAGCGCAGACCTCAAAGCGCAGCCAGTTCTTTTTTGATCTTCCACCCGCCGTAAGCAATCGACGTAAACGGTATGCCCGTCGTCTAGCGCTAGACCTCGCGAAAAGTGCCGGCATTCTTGAGCAAGTCTCCGGATCCATAGCGAATGCAATTGGATACAGTATTCAGTATCCGCCTCGAAGCGCCACCTCAACTGTCGAGGTTCTTTGGCAATGCTTGTATTACTGTCAAAAGACCCCGTTATCCACCAATCTGAACAACCAGCGTCTAGGTTGGGAATGGAGATCGCTAGACCCTAAAGAATTTTCCAACGTCCTTTCGCTCGTAGAGGTGACTCGCACACTCTGCTCGTCTCGTTCTGTTGCGAAAACATCGTCGCAACTAGAAAAAGCTGCTTAAAAATTTCGTGCCCGCAGAGAAAAAAGTGATCACACACTAGCCAACTACGACAAGTTAGTATTTAATACTATAAACATATATAGTTTAACGTTGTAGATTTTTAGTAGATTTTCTATTAAAATCTATGCTGGAATTTGGAGTGAGAACGCAAAATATTCATCGAAAATTTGGAGTTCTCCAACTATGACAGACACTTCCGACCACCCAAATTCGGACGACTCTTGGCTACGCCGTAAGTCCAATCAAATAGGCACCTCGGTTACGTTCCGCTTCGTTCTCGTAATCGCGATCGTAGTAGCCCTCATGATTCCGCTCTTGCTCGTAAGTCAACTTGTCGAGGACCGGAGTCAGTATCTTGACGATGCCACTCACGAAATTGGAGTTGGTTGGGGCGGAAATGCGCAGCGTGTGATCGGACCTTTTATACTGGTTCGCGCCGAACAAGAAACTATGACAGGGTCGACTCGAACTGTTCGAAACGACGACCGTGCGTATATGCCCAGTGCTCTGGACCTCGACCACGCAACAACGCACACGATGAAGTCGCGCGGAATCTACAACGTCCCCGTATTTCGGGCAACTCTGAACACCTCGGCATCGTTTCCAGCCATCGAATTCGATGATAGCTCGCGTCGTATCGAAAATGTTTCGCTCGTGCTTGGGATTACGGATGGACGGGGGATAACCAGGTACTCGATACAGTGGAACGGGGTCGAACTCAAAGATTTTTATTCAAGCCAAACATTCCTCGGCAACACGCTTCAAGTCGATCTCACAGAGGACATGTTACAAGACACTTCGGAAGTAGACATCCAACTGGACTTCCGTGGGTCGCGTGGTTTCGCGGTCGTTCCAGTCGGCGATGTTTCAAACATCACGATGCGTAGTGATTGGCCCCACCCCAAATTTCGCGGTACTTTACCAGATGTATCGAGTGAAATTACGGGTAAAGGTTTTGAACAAACCTGGAGAGTAGAGAAACTCGCACGTGGCTTTAACTCCGATACGTCTGTGCAAGAATTGGCCGAACGTCTCGGGCGTGGATTTGTTTACGATCAATATGCTCGTCAGACTAAGTGGTCAAATTCAGGATTGGAGTTAGGCTATGACGTTCTCAATCTCAATACGGACTACCGAGATATACGCCGTGCGATTACTTACGGAATTTTCTTCGTCGTTCTTACGTTAGTAAGCGTGCTTTGTCTAGAGCTTGTCTCGAGAGTCAAATTTCACATCGTTCAGTACGGTGTGGTCGGTATTGGCTTGGTTCTGTTCTTTCTTACACTGTTGGCACTTACGGAACATATTGGATTCTTCGCGGGTTATGTCCTGGCGGCGTTTATTCTGACGGCTATGAACACCATGTATGTGTGGTTTATCACACGTACTACCAATATCACGGCAACGGTTGGACTGTTTCTGGTAATCCTATATAGCGCGCTCTATTTCATATTGCAGCTAGATAATTACGCGTTGCTCGCGGGCACTGTTTTGTTGCTAATCTTACTTGGTGGCTTAATGTTCGCTACCAAGAACCTCCAACGACTCGAACAGGTTTCATAGTTTGCCCTCTTAGCGTATATGTCGTAATTCGTTCTCAATTCAGGACTAATTCGATTCGGTTAGTGATAGCTTTGGTGAAAGAGGCGCGACGTAGGATTTCTACAATTAGCGACTCCAAGAATACTTACCCGATCAAATCCACGAACGCTCTATGACTAGCATTAACAAACGCCACATTTATCGGGTGCAGTTCTACAACGGCGGACAGATTTATGAGGTCTACGTTCGGAGTATTGACAGCGCGGATGTCTACGGATTTGTGGAGCTTAGCTCTTTTATGTTCACCAAGCCTTCTCAGGTAGTTATTGACCCGTCAGAGGAAAAGCTGCGGAATGAATTCGGGGAAGTAGATAGTGCTTGGGTTCCCATTCATGCAATCATTCGTATTGATCGCGTTCGAAAGGAAGGAACTGCCAAGATCGTCGAAGCAGAAAGTAGTAATGTGACTCCGTTTCCTATTCCTCTACCTGGAAAGAAGTAACTAAAAGAGCAACCGGGAACGCGGGAGCCCGCGTGATGGTTAAGCCGTTAATTGATGCTTACTCTAGCGGCTGTGCAGACTGTCGTTGATGCGTCCGGCGTGCACCCAATGAATGCTTAGTCTTCTTTTATCTCCATAGCGTGAAGCACAAAAGCCATCGCTTCCGCAATGACGCGCAGATATTCGTACCGACCTGATCTACCACCGTGACCCGCGCCCATTTCCGTTTTGAGAAACAGGAGGTTGTCATCGGTCTTCAGATGACGCAATTTCGCGACATACTTGGCAGGTTCCCAATAGGTCACTCGTGGGTCATTCAACCCTGCGGTGACTAGCATCGGCGGATAATCTTTGGCTTCAAGCTGATCATAAGGGGAATACGACAGGATGTATTCATATGCGTCTTGATCGGTAATGGGATTGCCCCACTCTGGCCACTCGATCGGTGTTAGAGGCAAGGAGTCATCCAACATCGTGTTGAGTACGTCGACAAACGGGACATGCGAAACTACCGCACCCCAGAGCTCTGGTGCTTCATTGACCACAACGCCCATTAACGTACCACCAGCACTCCCGCCAGTGATAGCGATGCGCTTAGCGGAAGTAAATTTTGGGAATTATAGGGATAACTACCCAAAATGTGTATAATATACACTATGAACATGAATTTAGTTAGGAGTGTTAATTATGTCGGGTAAGTCAAAGCGAGTAGGTTTAGACATCTTTGAATTGATGGACATGTTCCCAAATGAAGAGGTAGCAACCGAGTGGTTTGAGAACATTTTTTGGGCGGGCGGTCGAGTATGCGGTCACTGTGGAAGTGAACGTACAGTAGAGCGTAAGAACCGCAAACCCTTACCCTATAGGTGCAAGGATTGTCGCAAGGACTTTTCGGTACGACATGGTACAGTCATGCAACATAGCAAAATCCCTTTGCGTAAGTGGGCGGTCGCAATTTATCAGTTAACGACTGGTTTGAAAGGAACATCGAGTAGAAAACTCCATCGCGACATCAATGTATCGTATGCTTGTACATGGCACTTATCGCACAGAATCCGCGAGGCTTGGACGCAGTATGTTGGCGTGAAGTTTGACGGCGAGAATGAAGTAGACGAAACCTATATCGGTGGTAAGGAAGCGAACAAACACAATTCCAAGAAGTTAAAACTTGGTCGCGGTGTAGTAGGTAAAACAGCGGTTACGGGTGTCAAAAATCGCAGAACAAAACAAGTTCGAGCTAAGGTCGTAGAGCGAACGGACAGTGCTACTCTACAGGGTTTCGTAGAAGATAATGTCGAGCAAGGTGCAACCGTCTATACGGATGAAGCTACAGCGTATCAGGGAATGGTCGATTTTGAGCATAAATCGGTCAAACACAGTGTCGGTGAGTTCGTTAAGGGAATGGCGTCTACGAATGGTATCGAGTCCTTCTGGGCTATGCTCAAGCGCGGGTATATGGGTACGTACCACAAAATGAGCGCGAAGCATTTAGCACGATACGTCAATGAGTTTGTAGGTCGACACAACATCCGCGATCTAGACACAATCGAGCAGATGATTTGTGTGACTCGGTTGATGAAGGGGAAGCAATTACAGTATAAAGAACTGATTGCACCCCCTGTCAGTCCTTAAAGAGAAGTTTGATAAGAGCGCGTTGACTGAGTTGGTAGATCGAGTAGCTTTGCTCACCAATCATTAAACGACAGTCGACCTTATCACAGTCCCATTGCTTACGCAGTTCGTAAATCGTACTTTCATTTTGCTCGACAAAGATACGATCCCTTTCTTTGCGAACACAAACAAAACCACCTTCATTCGGTCGTTCAATTACTAAAGCACCGTTCTGTTTCTTACAACAAAACGACTGAGTTCCATTCTCTTTGTCAGCAGTAAGTTTGTTGAATTTGTCAACATCATCTTGAATGACTTGTACGAGCGCAGAATAGATTGAGTCAATAGAACAATCAAAGCGATGTTGCACCCAGTTCTGTTCTCGTTGTTCGCAGTCAGTCATATTGCGTAGGGGGTAACTTAGAATAATAGGCGTGACGTGGTGTGGTTAGACTATGTCTGTAATTGTTGACTCGGTGTGTTAGTAAATCCAGCCGAGCCGACTTCCACATCACGCCATATTAACAGTGCGGTTGGGGCTTTACTCACCCCGTAATTGTCAGTGTTGTACCCAATTTGAAGCAACACTGACTCCCGCGCCACAATTATAACATCAATGGAGAGACAACATGAAGAAATTGAACACTTGGAAGTTAGCTACACTCAGTATCCTAGCTTGTCTAGGAGTAGGTATAGCAACCTTTCTGATTGCACAAGAAACAGAGACAGAAGACGAGCAAGACTGTAAATGGCACGTAGTCAATCTACAAGGCGAGGGATCAACGAGCTCTCATATCGTTAACGCGGTGCAGTGGAATAACTGTACGGGTGAGACCTATCAGCTTTATCGCGGAGCGCTCAATCTTTCAACCGATCCGATACAATTGCGACATATCAGATAATCGGAAGCACGCGCGTTTTTGGGTGGGTTGTGACTATACTGTTACCCTAGACACTTTAATTCTAACAGTGGACAACATGAAACAACTTAAGCCTCAAAATGAACCGATACGCGAGCCTCGAACCCCTGAGGAATTGGCACTGGCACTACGCACACCCGCACTTCGAGCTGCCATCGCCAAGCGTAAGAAACAGACCAAGAAATAACGATCAAGATATGTAGCGCCATCCGAGCATTATACGCTATCTTGGGTAGTTATCCCTATAATTCCCTAAATTTTTCGTCTATCAAATAGCGGGCAACTGAGATGAAATCGTGGAACGTATTCATCCGCTTGTCGAGCTTTCCATCTTCATACCAATGATATCCCATCTCACTTCCGCCACGGATGTGTGCGATCGCATACACAAACCCCCGGTCCAACCACGACTTGATCGTCGTCGAAAAACTTGGAGAGGAACTAGAACCATACGCACCGTATGCACGGAGGTACAAAGGCGCAGAACCGTCTAATGGTGTGTCTTTACGGTACACAATAGAAACCGGAACTAACACACCATCATGTGAGGATGCCATTCGGCGTTCAGACGTATACAGACCAGCATCGTACCCACTGGGAATGTCTTGAACCTTTCGCGTATATCTGTTTCCCGTTTTAAGGTCGTAATCGAACATCGTGCTGGGAGTTACCAAAGAAGAGTAGAAAATACGAATCTGTGATGGATTGGGACCAGCGCTACTCGATCCAAAGCCTACGCTGTAAACAGCCTCGTCAAACTCGATGGGCAGCAATGGTTCGTCCCCTTCAAGAATCGAGACTTGATCCAACCCCTCTTCGCGGTAGCTGACGATCAACCGAGTTGCAAGGGCTTGGAAATATGTAATGTATCTAGAGTCAGATCCTTCAATCACTGAAGACCAATTGTCTGGTTCCAATGCATTCGGTGGCGTTCGTGCAAGCCGAAAATTTTTGTGCATGTCATTGGTTCGAATATAGAAGTCTCCACCACCATGGTCAATCGTGTAGTAGTGTTTATCTCGTCGTTCCACGATCAATTGAGGTTCAGCCCCTAAATTGGCGAGTGGCAGAACGTAGACCTCACTAGTCTCGTGGTCATCAGTCCCAATCACTGCGTATTCCCGCGACGTGGTGCGCGATATGCCTACAAAAAAACCAGGGTCAGATTCTTCGTAGACGATTGGATCGTTCGCAGGATCTGTTCCCAATACGTGATGCCGAACTCGATTCGGACGCCAGTGTTCGTCTACCACTATGTAAAGAAAGCTCTTGCTATCGGTAGCCCAAACTACGCTGCCTCCCGTATTTTCTATGCGATCTGACAACAATTCGCCAGTGGTCAAATCTTTGACGACAAGTGTGAATCGTTCACTACCGTTGGTATCAGAACTGTATGCCAATAAACGGTAGTCAGGACTCACAGAAAAAGTCCCAAGTCGAAAGTACTCTAAGCCCTCTGCGAGTTCATTTTGATCTAATATAACCTCAGTCCCTTCTTCTGGGACCGTAAATTGGTCAGCTGGACTGGTCGAATCGCTCGGAGCTAACCAGCGAATGTGCTGTCGATACTGACTATCTTCAACGTAGCGCGATTGATAGACATAGTCGCCATCGCGGTGAGGTACGGATGCATCTTCCTTCTCCAATCGACCCTTGAGTTCGTCGTAGATGTCGTCAACTTTTTGTTCGATCAATCCCGCGAATTGTTCAAAGTACGCATTTTCCGCCTTCAAGTACTCCAGTACATCTTCATCATCGATCTTTGGATAGCTTTGATCCTTCAACCAGTGATAGGGATCTTCTAGTTGCATTCCATGGTAAGTTTCGACGTGTGCTCTGCGTTCTGCAGTCGGCGCTTCAGACATTCTTAGACTCTCTTTCTTGACACTACAGGATGTCATCAAGAGACAAATCAAGACACATCCCAAAAATATTTTTTGCTTCATTCTGGTGAGAACTCGACCAATAGAAATGACAGCACCGTCCACTAGTCTGCTAGCAAACGGTTGCCGGATGTAAATTATGTTGATCGGAGAGATCTCGGCTTGAACGAATTTGGACGATATTCTTGCGTCAACTGACTTCTTGGCACAAATTGACCAACGACGATCCAATATTCGCTAGTGGTTTCTGGGACCTATATTTGCAGTCAGTTTGAGTTCAAATATTAGTCTTGTCGACATGCAATCTGATACACGATGAACGAGACGCGCAAACATGATCAATCACACTGCTGCTTATTGATTGATGACAAAATTGAATAAAACGTACCTCGAATTCTGTTAGAATTTTGTTTATGAACTATGATCTTGATTCTCAAGATTGAGGTACCAAATTAACTCGTCGTTGCACCACTAGGAGTTAATCTACATGACATACTGCGTTGGGATCGCCGTCCATGACGGACTGGTTTTTATGTCCGACTCGCGCACAAATGCCGGTGTCGATCAGATCCACACCTTCAGCAAAATGCATGTCTTTTCTCAAAACAACTATTTCTATGTACTGTTAACAGCGGGCAATCTCGCAACCACGCAAGGCGTTGTTGCCCGTTTGAACAAAGATATCAAGGACGCACCAACCCAAAATCTATATACCATGCAAGACATGGGCGAAGCTGCGAGCTACGTAGGCGAAATATCGCGCGAAGAACAAAAAACGTTTGATAGTAAGGAGACTGACAAAGGATTCTCTGCCGAAGCTTCGTTCATACTTGGCGGTCAAGTTCTAGAGGATGCTCCTGCGATTGCACAAATCTATCCCGAAGGAAATTTCATTCGTAGCAGCAAAGAAACCTGTTATCTGCAAATAGGCGAGACCAAATACGGCAAACCCATTCTAGATCGCATGATTCACAGTGAGTGTGACATCGCGCAAGCCGTGATGTGTGCTTTGGTCTCAATGGATTCAACCTCAAGAAGCAATGCCACCGTTGGTCCCCCTATCGAATACCTTGTTTACCTCAGCGACGCCTATACTCCGAATTTGCAGCAAAGTCTGGATCGAGACCACGAGTATTGGTTGCAACTGCGAAAGAATTGGTCCGATAGCCTGCGACGAGCATTCGACTCGCTACCTTTAGCTCCAGGACTAGACCAACTAGACACAGAATCAAGATCCAACGTAATGTCCATCCACACCAAACCGTTCGGATAACGCTTGGTGTTTCATCGTTTAAATTTCTAACTCGTAAAAGTCAAATTCAAATGAGTTCTGTGAATATCGAAACTGCACCAGACGTTGAAGAGTTTGTCGAACGTACACCTATGCGCCCGCGCAAACTGGTTGTTTGCTTGCAATGTCGACATCACTTAGCGGACGCGGACGATGCATTCTTCGTTGATGGACTCCACGAGTATGAACTTACTAATCCACACGGAATCGTGCACAAGTTTCGTTGCTTTCGTGATGCTTTGGGGTGCGCGATCGAGGGACGCCCGACGGCAGCGGATACTTGGTTTCCAGGTCATACCTGGCGTTTAGCCTCCTGCGGAAATTGTCGTACGCATCTGGGTTGGTTCTTTGAATCCGCGTCGAGCTTCTATGGTCTTCTCACCATAAAGACTACTGTGACTAGTCTTGATGAGTACACCGATTCAACCTAAGATTTCCGATTTCGACATTCTTTCCTTCGACTGCTACGGCACGCTCGTAGACTGGGAAAGTGCAATCGTTTCCACGCTGCAGTCCATTTTGCTAACCCATGACGCCCATTGGAACGATGCCGTACTCTTAGAGCACTTCGCGCGGTTGGAACCAAATGAACAAGAACTCGGTGGTTCCTATCGCGAAGTACTAAGGCGAGTGCTAGCACGATTCGGTACTCGACTTGGTTTCGTACCCACCGACGCACAATTGAAGCAGTTTGAAGAGTGTATCGCTAGAGCAATGCCATTTTCAGACACAGTTGGGGCTCTGAAGACTTTATCCGAGTCTTTCCAACTCGCAATAATTTCCAATACCGATAATGATTTGTTTGCATTAACTGCACCAAACTTAGAGGTCTCGTTCGATTTCGTCATCACTGCAGAACAGGTCGGGAAGTACAAACCGAATCCAGTTGTGTTTGAACATGCGCTAAAGCAGTTCCCTGGCTCCAAATCGAGAGTCCTTCACGTTGCTCAAAGCCTCTTTCATGACGTCGCACCAGCGAATGCACTTGGTATCTCGACGGTTTGGATTGATCGGACCGCGGGAAAACTGGGAGCAACTGCACCATCTGATGCAAAGCCTCAATGGACTTACCCATCATTAGCTGACTTCGTTGGTTCGGTGCGGAATGAGTGAAGCTTCAATCATTATCATTCTCACCTACACTTCTGACCTAAAAATTTCTCTTATTCGCGCCCATCCGTGCCCCTAGTTTCTGTAAACGCAGTGCTTCGTCGACCGTCTGCGTTGTTGCTGTTACCGGAAGAAACCAGATCCTTTGGAGCAATCTTGAAACGAGAAATTTGGTGGTTTAGCCTAATTCCTCCAATTTTCTTATTTGTTGGAACACACTTTTTTGGATGGCGAATCGGTGCTGAAGAACCAATCTACTTTGAGTGGCCGGTGTTGCTTTCGATCTGCGCCTTCTATTATGTGTTGCTGTTCGGCGGTTTATTGATCTTAAGCTTACTGTCGCGGTGGATGGCTCCAACCTATTCGACAACCGAGGATCTCGGTTCGCATCTGACCGTAATCATAACATCAGCCGCGCCCTTGTTCTTATGATCGATAGCCCACTTGTTCCCTCACATCATCGTCAACTCTCTGATATTCATCCCAATGTTACTATGGAGTCTATGGGTTTTGTATAGCACCCTACCGGATCTTCTAAAGACAGACCCACAACGTGGTATGCTTCACGCATCCAGTCTCGTGGGTATCGTCATGGTTGCCGGGGTATCGTTGCTCGGGATAACCGTGGTTCTTTGGACTCTAGGTATCGGTCCCAATATTGGCGTGTAATTGAAGTTGCTAAGTCCCGCAACATACACTGACAGAATAGTCTCCGTTTCGGTTATCTGTTCTCTAATCTGGGCGATTCTCGGGATGACGGCTGGAGTGTACATTGCACTAGAACTGGTGATTCCCACCATCGACTTCGGTCAAGAGTGGTTGTCTTACGGTCGCTTACGGACGCTTCACACGAACGGAGTGATCTTTGGGTTCGGTGTAACTGCGTTGATGGGCACCGCGTTCTATAGTGTGCAACGCACGTGCCATGTGGAGCTATTTAGTCCTAGACTAGCTTGGTTTTGCATCATCGCATGGCAATTCACTGTCCTAGCAGGTGGTATTTCACTTCTTGCTGGTTGGAATGCCGGAAAAGAGTATGCTGAACTAGAGTGGCCGATCGACATATTGATCGCCGTGGTGTGGGTGTGTTTCGGCGTCGTCTTTTTCGGTACGATCGCCAAGAGGAGAGTCAAACCCATCTACGTGTCGAATTGGTTTTACGGTGCACTCATAATCGTGATCGCTATGCTGCACATAGTTAACAGCCTCGCCATCCCGGTCACCATTTCCAAGTCTTATTCTCTGTTCGCCGGCGCACAAGACGCAGTAGTTCAATGGTGGTACGGCCACAACGCAGTTGGATTTCTTCTCACCGGCGGCTTCTTGGGAATGCTCTACTACTTCCTACCAAAACAAGCTGATCGTCCGATCTGGAGCTATCGGTTATCGATCATCGCATTCTGGGCTTTTACCTACTCGTACATCTGGGCGGGACCGCATCACTTGCACTACAACGCGATTCCAGATTGGGTTCAAACCCTAGGAATGGTCATGAGCATCATCCTTCTCGCACCGAGTTGGGCAACGATGGTGAATGCCGTTATGACCGTGTCCGGTGCTCCACAGAAACTGAAAACAGATCACTCACTGAAGTTTATAGTGCTTGCGCTTGCGTTTTACGGACTCGCAACGTTTGAAGGTCCTATGATGGCAATCAAAAGTGTCAATGCCGTCAGCCACTTTACAGATTGGACTGTTGGTCATGTTCACTCCGGCGCGCTCGGTTGGAATGCGTTGATTACGTTTGGTACGTTTTATTTTCTAGTCCCGCGTCTGTTTAACACTCAACTTTACAGTAAGCGACTCGCTGACATTCACTTCTGGTTAGCGATTTCAGGCACCATGCTTTATGTACTCTCCATGTGGGGTGCTGGTATTTCTCAGGGTTTGCTTTGGCTGTCGCTCGGTGATCTCGGCGAACTTAGTTACGGATTTCGCGAGATCATGGCTAGCATGCAACCATACTACATTCTCCGCGTCATTGCAGGGGTTGTATTCCTGAGCGGAGCTGTGCTCATGTTCTATAACTTCTTCCTTACGATTGCTGGTCGGAAGACCGCTACTGTGCAAATTCCGCAACCCATGTCTGCATCCGAACGTCCGGTAGCCTCATGAATGCGATTGACCTACATCGTAAACTGGAAGAGAACGCTGGACTCCTCATTTTTGGCATCTTGTTTGTCTCTGCAATTGGCGGGCTTGTACAAATACTACCAAGTATTTTTCAAGACACGGTCGAGCCTACAGCTGAGACTCGTCCCTACACCGCCGCCGAACTTCTGGGCCGAGACATCTACATACGTGAGGGATGCAGTACTTGCCACTCACAACAGGTTCGACCGTTGCTCGCTGAGGTGATTCGGTACGAAGCTCCAGCGCATGCAGGGGAGTCGGTATATGATCGTCCGTTTCTATGGGGTTCCAAGCGTACTGGTCCAGATTTGAGCCGGGTCGGGGAGAAATATTCTGACGAATGGCAACGCATTCATCTATTGGACCCGCGAGCAGTAGTACCGCAGTCAATCATGCCAGCATACCCATGGTTGAAACGCAAACGAGCTAATTCTGGGAATGACATTCATCTTCGCATGAGAGCACTCAAGAGACTAGGGCACCCCTATACCGAAGAAGAAATTGCCCAAGCACCAGAAGACGTCGCGGGTTTGACTGAACTCGATGCTTTGGTGGCCTACCTGCAGTCCCTAAAAATCGACACTTCGGTGGATCCCAGCGAAGGAGACCACTGATGATGACTCTCTTCCTATTTACCGGCGACATGCTCGTTATGTTGTTTATGGTAGTAGTAGTTGTTTGGGTGTTTTGGAAGTCCTCAGACGACAGTATAAAACGTAGCGCGGAGATTCCTCTGAAAGACGAAATACGGGTGGACGAGAATGCCGTTTGAATTTTGGTCCTGGTGGATCGCAATTCTTACGCTCGCAAGTCTGGCTGGACTAGGTTGGGTTACTTACAGTGCATACTTTTCAGCTGATCGCCGCGCCAAGCCTGACGAAGAAGGCGCACAGTCCGATACAGTTTGGGATCAGAATCTCAGAGAAGGCAGTCGCCCAGCACCACTTTGGTGGTTTTGGTTGTTGTTAGGTTTACTAGTCGCGTCGGTCATCTATCTCATGTTGTATCCAGGTCTTGGTGTCTTCCAAGGCGCTCTGAATTGGTCCTCCGACCACAGGTTGTCAAATCGACTAATGCAGTACGATATGACTTTTGGTCCGAAACGAGAAGCGATTGTTGCGATGGACTACGCAGAACTTCAAGCAGACGAAGACTACATGAAGATCGCGGAACGGTTGTTCGGTGAGCATTGTGCCGCGTGTCACGGTCGCGAAGCTCTGGGGCAAGCGAATCGATTCCCAAATTTGACTGACTCGGAGTGGATCTGGGGTGGCACAATTGGGGATATCGAGAAAACGATTCGAGAAGGTCGAACAGCTTCGATGGCAGGCTGGGAAGACACGCTTGGTGATCGGGAACTAGAACTCATGACCGACTTGGTGGTGGACCTCAATCGTGGCGAATCTATTGACGACCTACCAATCAAGCCAATGTATGATCTGATTTGTGCTTCGTGTCACGCTGCGGATGGTACCGGCAACACTGCGCTTGGCGGACCTGATCTTACTAACGACATCCACTTGTACGGAGGGGATCGCGCATCAATCAAATTTACGATTGCGAAGGGGAGATTTGGTGAAATGCCAGCATTTGAAAGACTCCTTGACGACACTGAGATCAAATTGTTAGTCGCATGGATTGTCAAGAACCGTGAATAGCTTAAAGCTAATCGCCGCCAAACTTATAAAACTCACCGAGTACTGACGGAGGGTTGCTACTTCGCTCGGTAGCACCAATGCCATGGCTCATAAATAACTCCAAAAGGATTATTTTTGGGATAAGATAGTTCAAACCCATGACGGAGTGCGAATTCAGTGAGCCACGCAAATGCTTTCGATTGTTCAAACTCTTCTTCGACCGCTTCAAATCCAGGAGTGGTAAGATCCAGGGCGCACCCACTCTGGTGTTCACTATACCCCGGTGCTGCGACTCTCTGGAGGATCGCTTCAATTTGTTCACCTTTGTTAAGCAATCGTTGGATTACTTCGGCTTGGTATGAAGTTGAACGGTAAGCTGACACTACTTGTAATGTAATTCCATCAGATTTCGCGTGTGCCCGCATGGCAAACCACGCCCCCGCGGCTTGCTCTTCTAGCTCTTGAGGGCGACCGAACACATCCTTACCGATCGAAACTAAAACCGCTGGTGGTTCAAAATACTTGAGCTTAGTAGTCTTGTGGTATGAACGAGGAATGCCCAGACTATCATGAAGGTCTCGCAAGTATTGATCCATATTTGCTCCTAAGTTGTAGGATTACCCTCGACTCTTTGGTGGACCGAGATAAACCGATCTGCAACCGCGTCCCAAGAAAACTGTAGAGCTTCCTGACGTACTCTATCGCGGTCAAGGGAAAGACATTGCCGAACAGCGACGATCAAGTCATCGTTAAGGAATCCACTTACTCCCTCTCTTATCACATCAATCGGCCCAGTCACAGGATATGCTGCAACCGGGGTACCGCAAGCCATTGCCTCGACAGAAGTCAGACCGAAAGTATCTGTTTTTGAAGTAAATACTAAGCAGTCTGCTTGGGCATATTCACTCACCAACTCATTACCAAAACAATAACCTTTAAATTCGATATCCGGATACGCTCGCTCAAGCCTTTCACGGTCTGGCCCATCCCCAACCACGACCTTGGTTGCTGTCATATCGAGCTTAAGAAACGCTTCAATGTTCTTTTCTTTACTAACTCGACCGACAAACAAGAGACGGGGTAGTCCTCGCTGCATGCGCGGCAACGGTTGAAACTTGTTTACATCAACGCCTCCACCGACGACGTCTAAATGATTGAATCCGTGCCGTAATAGTTCATCTCGTTGGTTTGGAGATTGCACGATCGTGGATATCGCAGGTTTGTGAAACCATCGAAGGTATCCATATCCCCATGTTTCGGGTGCGCCCATCAGAATCTTTGCATACTCCGGAAACTTTGTATGCATGGCAGTGGAGAATTTCAGTTTTCGTCGTTGACACATCAATCGCGCCGCGATCCCAAGAGTTCCCTCGGTGGGAATGTGCACAAAGTCTACCCTCGATACGTCCACGTGGGCACTAAGGTGCCAAGGAGTCGTTGCTAACTTGATTTCCGGATATTTTGGTAGCGATGTACGAGGAAACATCCCAGGGTGCACGACCTGGACATCAACGCCTTTGCGAACAAGAGCTTGACGTAGGGAATCAAGTGATACTACGACGCCGTTAGTTTGTGGATACCAAGCGTCCGTAGCAAAAAGAAAATTCAGCAGCGAACGCCTAGAGCTATTGCTTGGCTTTACGGGCTCGGCGGCGTGATGCTCCGTTTATTAACCTAGCTCGGCGTCGGCGAACACGGCGAACCTTTGTCGGTGTATCTTCTGCGACATCTTTGTAGACCGTAATAGTTCCGTCGTAGTCTTCCAACAAAGCCGTACAACTCTCAACCCAATCGCCACAGTTGTAGTAGTCAACATCGTCGATTCGTCGATACTCAGCATGATGAATGTGCCCGCAAACCACACCGTCGTACTTATTTATTCGGCACTCGCGAGCCACCGCAGCTTCAAAATCACTCACGGAGTTCACTGCGTTCTTAACTTTTTTCTTTGCCCAATCAGACAACGACCAATATCCGAAGCCAAAACGTTCACGCCACCAGTTCAACCAACGATTGATCACCAGAAGAATTGAATAGCCAATGTCGCCCAACCTTGCAACCCACTTGTGGTGTAGGGTCACAACGTCGAACTGATCACCGTGTAAAACCACCAATCTGCGACCATCTGCGGTTTCGTGTACGGTGTCGTCGACAAGTCTGAGATTACCAATCAACAGGGTGGAGTATCGACGCAAAAACTCATCGTGATTTCCAGTGACATATACCACTTCGGTCCCCGCAGCCATCTGGTTTAGTATTTCTACGATGACATTGGTGTGTGTCTGTGGCCAATATGAACTGGATTTGAGCTGCCAGCCGTCGATGATGTCGCCGACGAGGTACAACTGATCGCAACTACGTGACCGCAAAAAATGTAACAAACGTTCCGCTTGACACCCCTTCGTTCCTAAGTGGGTATCGGATATGAAGATCGTTCGAAAGTGTTCGATCGGTCCGGCGACGTATTCTTCGGAGTCGTCGGTAAACGTGTGCTTGGCTTGGTCAGTCACGATTGTGTTCGAGTACGCTGGTAATCCGCGAATTTCATTATACGGCTATCCAATGGCCAGTTTTGTATCTACTAAAAGCTACTGACCACGTCAAATTAGGAATAGTTCCAGAGCAATAACGATAATACCCTTTCTGACTAACGAAGCGTACACAAATCAGGTACAAAGCGTCTTCATTCAGCAAAAGACATATACGACCAACCATTTCTTCACCCACGTGAGGCTACCCCTAAATAGTCCCGTTCTAAACTACACCGATACCCACGAAGAGTAATGCCAAAAGTTTCGGCTAAAGAAATTTGGCTTGACATTCACAAGGAAGCACACCATTTCTCGTGTGCTCACTTCACTATTTTCTCGGCAAATGAGCGTGAAAACCTTCACGGACACAACTATTCCGTCCGCGCTCGAGCGCAGTGTACGATCGCGGATTCGGGTCTGTGTTTTAACTACAACGAACTAAAAGATTTGATCAACGTACTTTGCGATTCTTTGGATGAATCAACGTTACTCCCAAGTCTTTCACCTCACTTGTCGATTCGAAATGAGGAAGGGTACGTCTGTGCAGATTTTTCCGATGAGACTATGAAATTTCTACCACGCGACGTGAAATTGCTAGATGTACGAAATGTCTCCGTGGAAGAACTCGCAAGTTGGATCATCACAAAATTAGTCGCGCACGAGAAATTTCAAGCGTTAGCAATCACTCGGTTTGAACTCACAGTTTCATCGGGTCCTAGTGAGTCCGCTACCGCTATATGGCTACCATGACCACCGCTGTAATTACTGGTGCTAGTTCGGGTATTGGCCTAGCGACTGCGCGACTGTTTCTTGAACATCGGTATGAAGTCTATAACCTCTCACGTCGGCCGTGTCCGGACACTCGAGTAAACAGTGTAAAAATCGATCTTTCCTCTCCACGCCTAGCCGTGAATCTGAAACGATCCTTACTGTCGCAATTGGATCTCACTCCGCCTACGGAAATTCATTTAATTCACAATGCTGCAAAACTTCATAGTGATACCGCGCTAGCTACGACAGACGAGACCCTGCAAGAAGTCATGCAAGTTAATGTCTTCGCTCCCAATACTCTCAATCGGCTGCTCATTCCGCACATGGCCGCGGGATCAAGCATTGTGTTGGTTGGATCGACGCTCGCAGAAAAAGCAGTCGCGAATGTTTTTTCCTACGTGACCTCAAAGCATGCCGTTGTCGGGATGATGCGAGCCCTGTGTCAAGACCTCGCGGGTACAGAGGTACATGTAAGTTGCATCTGCCCTGGATTCACCGACACAGAAATGCTACGTTCTCGCATACCGGAGGACAATCTGAATGATGTAGCGCAAATGTCCACGTTTCAGCGTCTCGTTCAACCAGAAGAGATCGCCCAATCAATCTTCTGGGCTACACAAAATCCAGTCCTAAACGGTAGCGTGATCCATGCGAATCTCGGACAAAAGGAACAATAGTTTGATGGAACAGGACGGAATTTACCGATTACGCAGGCTACGGGTCTTCTTAGTTCTCTCCGGAATCTTTCTCGGAAGTCTCGCCATGCTCAACATCATCGGTATCAGTCGATTCATAGATCTGACGTTCAGCGTCTTTGGAGTGAAGATTCCGCTGATTCTTGGTGTTGGGATTCTCCCCTATCCCATTACTTTTCTATGCACTGACCTGATTAGCGAGTTATACGGACGCAAACGCGCCACAGATATGGTTTTGGTTGGTTTCTTAGTAAATCTTTGGATCTTCTTCATTCTTTGGCTTGGCGGTGTTTTACCCGGAACAGAAGGAGAAGTCTTAGTCGACGCCTCCGGTCGCGCGCCAGCGTTCTTCGAAATTCGCAGTCAAACGCTACAGATTATGACTGCTTCAATGGTTGCGTATCTGTGCGCGCAATTTTGTGATGTTCGACTATTTCACTTTTGGAAGCATTTAACGAAAGGCAAACACCTTTGGTTACGAAATAACGGCTCTACCGTCGTAAGCCAGTTGATCGATCAAACCGCAGTGATCTTGTGTATCCAATTCCTTCCCGGCGGCGGCGAGTTGCCAATTAACGAAAATGAGGGCTTGTGGGGACAACTTATTGTGTTAATCGCATCAGGATATGTCTTCAAACTCTTGGTCGCACTAGTCGACACTGGTCCAGCATATTTAGCCGTAAAGTTACTGCGTCCATATCTTGGACTAAAACAATACGAAGAAATCGATCCCGGCGAATTTCACATTTCCAGCGACGATTCGGGTGGGAAAAAGAGTCTTTGAATTGTCAACTGGGGAGTATGGTTCGAAATTTCGACGTGAAAATTGCGTAACGACGCTGACTCTTTGAGCTAAAACACCCGGATGTCTGCAAGCAGTTTTCTCTGACGCAGTCCAAGTCTTTATATAAGTGTCCTATCTTGAATCTAAGTCTTACAATTGATTGCTTAGTCAACATATTTTGGGATAGCAGTCCGTGAATATTCACACAATTTGGACACTGGCGAAGTTAGAAATGCGTTCGTGCCGTAGGCTATTTCGTTACTGGGTGTTTCTTGGGATCGCACTATTTGTGTGTGGTTCGTTGTATATCAATTACATTACCTATTTCTCGAGTTGGCCGATGTCCCCTTCCGGTTGGTTTCTAGAAACGATGGAAGCACGGTACTCCTTCACCAACATGATCGAAGTTTGGGGAACTCTTTTCGTCATTGGAATTGTGATTGTCAGTTTTGACTATCACCATCGTGATATTCAAGCTAGAGTCTTTGAAGTCTTGGAATCAAGACCTGCTAACAATTTAGAACTTGTCGTCGGTCGAATTTTGGGAAGTTTCATATTGATGCTCCTGCCGATTTTGTTGTTCTTCTTGGTCGCTTCTTGCTACGAAGTAGTAGCTTCGTTTTTCATCAACGCGAATCGCTTCGGCTCACTTCCCCTATCCGTTGTTCCTCAATTGTTTTGGAACATAGTTCCCAGTCTCTTGTTATTCAGTGCCTTCGTGTCTTGTCTTGCAATTTTCGTTCGAATTCGCATGTTAGTCTTGGTTGTGGCCATTGGCGTACTTTTCGCTCATATTTTCTTCTTCTTTCAATTACCTCAGGGTTTGCAGAGTGTATTTTCCTTGTTCCCAGGCAGTGCTCACCTTCACAGCGATATAGCACCAATACACAACGCAATACCGGTCCTAGTCAATCGGCTAGCAATATTGTTGGCGGCTTTTGCACTCTTCGCGCTAGTTGCTGCGTTTCTAAAGCGTACTCAACCAAAACGAGTCCATTTTGCAGTGAGTGGCAGCGTGTGCCTTGCCACGGGAGTGCTCTGTGTGATCGGCTTGTACTCAAGTTATTTCTTCACTGAGAATAGCAGGAATAGGTGGGTCGAGGCACACGCAGCACAACACGTCGAATCTTTCCCAAAAATTCGACACATAGATGGCAGTATTGATCTCTATCCAGGACGCAACATTTCCGTAGATTTGACATTGACGTTAGAGCCTCCAAAGGAAAATCCCACGGATGTGGTCGTCCTTTCATTGAATCCAGGTTATCGTGCTCTAAAGCTGTGGATTGATGGCGAAGAAATTTCGAGTCAAAATTTTTCTCATGGTTTGTTAAAGATACCAACATCTGTACTCCCGCACGATGAACATCAAGTACGTGTAGTAGCCAAAGGCAAACCGAATGAAAACTTTGCTTACTTGGACCAAGCTCGAGACCTCAAGAAACAAGCACTTCCCGGCGTGGAGAATCTAGGTACGAAGAGCTTTGTATTTCATCCCAACTTTGTAGCGTTGGTACCTGGAGTCAAGTGGTATCCGACCTCCGGTTCGTCGCTGAATGAAAGCCTGTTGGAGAGCAGACCACGAGACCTGTTCACGGTGGATGTCAGTGTTTCGGTTCCAAAACAGTGGACCGTCGCAATGGTTGGTGACCGCAAAGTTGACCACGCTCAGAATCGGATTACTTATCAATTTAACACCACGGCACGCGTACCAGAAATGGCACTAATAGCGGCGAATTTTGTGTCGCGGTCCACGACTATAGGAGGCGTCGATTTTGAACTTTTGCTAAGTAACAAACACGAGCGCAATTTGAACGTGTTTGCCCCATACGTCAACGAATTAGAAAATTGGATAGCTGAAAACTTAGAAAACGCGCGACAACTGTCCTTTGAGTACCCTTACGGTACGTTCTATGTAGTCGAAGTTCCAAGTACATTGAGAATTTTCGGGGGCGGTTGGCGCATGGACACCGTATTACACCCACCTGGAATGATGCTATTGCGCGAGACCGCGTTTCCTGTAGCGCGTTTCGATCTAGCTCTACAAAGAAATCAAATTGACGAAACTCAGGACGGTGATGTCGTACTCGAGAAATTGATACAGTATTTTGAAGACGATCTACAGGGAGGTAATCCGTATACAGGCTTCTCTCGCAACTTCGTGAATCACCGGACTTCGCCCACGGGTCGAGGAAGTACCGCACTCGACTATCTCATTGAGCGACTGTCAACTCAATTGATCACAGAGCGAGACAGTCTTTTTGTCCCGAGTCTCTGGGAGTATGGCATGGCTTCTGACTCTACTGTCACTGTGGTGAATGTTGCTGGTCAGGCGCGTGTTGGTCCCGCTACAGCAGGACGTAAACGCGTCGCGGTGCTACCTTCCTCGTGGGAAGAAATTGAGAAGACTTCATTGTTCGATTTAGAGTTGGTACGTAAGCCGATTCCATCCTTTCGAGCACTCTTAACGAAGACCGATGTACTGGTTCAGTTGATGCTCGAACAATATGGTACGGAAGAATTGGCCTACTTTCTAAACCAATTGTCGACCGACTTTCAGGGAAAATCCTACACGCTCGCGAACTTTTACGACACTGCCAAAGTGACTAGTATCGATTTGCACAAGTGGTTCCAAGGTTGGTTTGAAGCGACTACACTACCAGGCTACATGATCGCAAATCCTCGTATTACGAAGATACGTTCATCCACACCTGAACTGTATCAAACGACTTTTGTAGTTCACAACACTGAGACAGTGCCGGGATTCATTCGCGTTCTCTCGTCTGAAGATGCACAGGCGAACTTTACACATCACACGGGTAATATCCGTGCGTCAGATGCTATTTTCTTAGGCGGTCGAGAATCTGTACAAATCTCAATTCATTCCGAGGACCCCCTGGCGGGTGTCGAGATTGATCCTTACCTTGCACTCAATCGCACATATTTCAGAGTCCATCTACCGCGCTATGACGACGAATCTATCGAAACAGCGCCTGAAGAACCATTTTTGTCATTCATAGAGTGGGTTCCACCAGAGTCCTCAGCAGTTGTCGTTGATGATCTTGATCCAGGATTTAGTATCCAAGGTCAGAGTACCTCTGAATCAAGAAACTTCTCTAATATATTTACCACTGTTCTCCCTATCGCCGAAGAGGACTTGGACTTAGGCTTACCGGTGTACGCACATGCTCTCCCGCCTCCGGGACTATGGACTCGAAAGTACGATGCAAAGAGCTATGGCCATTACCGTCGTACCCACGCAGTTGTTGAAGAGGGGACACAAGCTACCTCAGCAAGATTTGTCGCCACGATACCTGACGAAGGAGAGTGGAAATTAGACTACTATTTACCGGCGATCGCATTTTTGTTGTCTCGAGCCGATGACACTATCGTTGCAGTACGTGGAGTAAGGACTTCTCGCTATTATCGCGCTGAGGGGATGGCTGAACCGGACGAACCTGAAGAACGCTACGTGTTGACGATCAAGGATGGTGACGAAGAGGGGACACGGGAATTTGATGTTACGCAAGCTAAAGTCGGATGGAACGACATCGGAACTTTTCATTTAGACTCAACCGAGGTGGAGGTACTAGTCAGTGATTTTGCGGGGCATGAAGACATAAAAGTATTCGCCGATGCAATCCGATGGACGCGGGTGGTTCCAATCGATATAGGTCAAGAGAAGGAAAGCGCGCAACGTTGATAGTGCGGGCAGTTTGCTCGGTAGCGCAGGTGTTTGATTACGACTCTGGACAAGGCTACTAGCTCACTTCGGCCGGCTTGATCGCTAACGAGTCTGGGCAAAGAAAATCCAACAGCTACGTCAGATCTACATTCTCTGACGAAACAACGGCACGATTATTGCTTAAGGAGAATTACTCAATACTCTTAAGCACCGGGATGTTGGTACACAATCTCCTCTTTCGCTTTCCTCATGTCCCGGTGCCCCTCCCTTTTGGTGTTTAGTCGTCATAATTACTATATGGACTGAACGCTGTAAAGGGAGAAAATACCTTGAATCTTCGCACCACTTGGGCACTAGCTAGCGCAGAGATGCGTTCGTGCCGTAGACTCGCGCGCACTTGGGTATTTATCGTCGTTGCACTACTGCTTAGTGCTCTTGTGTATTTCTTTGATGTTGGCGGTGCCGTTCAAGGTTACTGGCCGGAATCACCGTCCGGTTGGTCGCACATGACACTCGCTCCCCAGTACACCGTCAGCAACTTAGTCCTTTTCTTCGGTTCTATATTTGTGATCGGGATCACCTTTCTTAGTTTCGACATACGCGCACGAGACGTTCAGACTAAGATTCATGAAGTCATCGACTCTACGCCCGCAAACAACTTAGAGATCATAGTGGGTCGACAAGCAGGAATACTACTACTGCTGTTAGTACCGATTTTGTTCTTCTTAGTTGCGTTTACTTGCTACGAAGTTTTGGCACACTACCTTGAACTCTCACTTCGCTATGGTCTCTTAACCGTTGCGAGTGCATGGGGTGAGATTTTTAGCGCGATGATCTTTCTACTGCTCTTTGGTAGCGTAGTAGCGTGCCTAGCTGTGTTACTACGTAATCGACTCTTAGTCGCTCTAATCTCACTGGGATTACTGTGCGGTTTGGTAACACTTTCCGAGCAACCTTTCTTCCAACTACAAGAAGTATTAATTCACTCAGATATCGTGTCAGCACCATTTAACACAACGGGACTAGTGATTCAACTGGCATTGCTTCTGTTGTCTGTTGCGTTCATCACTTTTGCTTCCTCATTACTACCACGAACTCAACCAAATCGACAACTCCTCAATGTAGCGGGAGGCATTTGTTTCGTAGCCGCGATTCTGAGCATCACTGGTGTAAAGTTATCGAGTGATCAGCCCAATAGTCTTAGAAATGAGTGGATAGCGGCGCACAACTCACAAACGATAGAAGCATTCCCCGATATCCAGCATCTTCAAGGAGTCATTGATCTCTGGCCCAATGACACCGTCAAATTCGACCTAACGCTCACGGTGCGTCCACCAGCCTCCAATCCCACGGATTCAGTTGTATTTTCACTCAATCCTGACTATCAAATCCAGAGTGTATATATCGATGATCACGAAGTGGAGGAGGAAGATTACACTTTTGAACTCGGATTACTCAAAATATCAGCATCAAAGTGGACTGCTGATCTACATCAACTTCGAATTACAGCACACGGCAAACCAAACGAACATTTCGCTTTCTTAGACCAGGCAAGAAATCTATCAGAGACTCCGTCCGTGTGGCTTGCACGATTTGGCACGAAAAACTACATTTTCCATTCGAATTTTGTCGCGCTGATGCCGAGTGTTAAGTGGTACCCGACTTCCGGAACGGCGATGCATGAGGACCTGTTGGACAGTCGTCCACGTGATGTCTTCACAACCGATCTCACTGTTTCTGTCCCCAAGGACTGGACTGTAGCGATGGTTGGAAGCCGTGAGCTGATCAATAACGGAGAACGCTACGTCTACCGATTTCAATCACATGCCCCCGTCCCGGAATTAGCGCTAATTGGTTCAATGTTCGATCAGCGAGGAAAGACCATCGAAGGAATTGGATTTGAACTCCTTTTCAGCAAGAAGCATACTAAAAACTTGGATGTACTTGCACCACACGTGAGTGAATTTGAAGAATGGGTGGCCGACCATGTCAGGAGTGCGCGAGATCTGTCCCTTGCGTATCCGTACGAATCGTTTTACGTCGTAGAAGTTCCGAGTACATTAAGAATCTACGGCGGTGGCTGGCGTATGGACACGGTGTTGCACCCACCTGGTATGATGCTAGTGCGTGAAACCACGTTCCCAACTGAGAGGTTTGAACTAGTAGTCGACGAACAAGATAGTTATGCAAATATTTCCGACAATATCGTCCGAACCTGGGTGCTTGCCTACTTTAGGGACGACTTGCAGGGTGGTAGCCCTAATGCAGGAATTTCTCGCAACTTCGTAAATCATCAGAGTTCGCCCTCAGGGCGTGGCAGCACCGCGATAAACTACCTGCTGGAGCAATTGTCAACTCAATTGATTATGAACGAGGAGAGTATATTTGTGCCAAGTTTATGGGAATACCGTGTGCAACCCCCGCAAGCGGACCGGTCTGATTTTCTTTACTCCACTGGGCGCGTGTCAACGAGAAAACGATTAATCCTACTTCGTACACCTTCTACCTGGGAATATATCGAGAGCACACCGTTGTTTGAGTTAGATTTTCAATCAAGACCGATTCCTGCATTCCGTGCACTGTTGACAAAGAGTTACGCACTAGCGGAACACATGATCGAGTATTACGGTACGGAAAAGGTGGCGTTTTTTCTTCAACAGCTGATCAGTACTTATAAGGGAAGAAATTACACGTTGGAAGACTTCGTTAGAGTTGCCGCGGATAGCGAGATCGACTTGAACGACTGGGTGCTTGACTGGCTAGAACGGACCGCATTGCCAGGCTTCATCGTAGCTGATATCAAAGTCGCAAAACTGAAGTCGAACGAGGACAGTCCTTATCAAACCACGTTTGTTGTTCATAATGCTGAACCCGTCGGGGGATTTGTTCAAGTTCGTTGGAATCGCATTCGGGGAGGTAATAGCTCGGATCCAATTTTCTTGCACGGGCACGAATCTGTCGAAATCGCGATTCAAACACATGAACCACTCCGGGAAATTTGGATTCAACCAAATTTCTCACGAAACCGCGATATCTTTCCGGTCGTTCTACCTATTTACGATGGCGAGACAATTTCAGACGACCCAGCGAAACCACTTGTGTCCAAAGTGGAATGGCTCCCACCAGATAGTGAGCCGATCGTAGTCGACGATCTAGATCCTGGGTTCACTATCGTAGGTCATACGCAAAAGAAAAGGGATAACTTCAAGATCCCTGGGTTCGAATTCGGAATGGCTGTCGAGGAGTCTGTCGATCAGGGACTACCTGTTCGAGGGATATCCATCATCGGCGAATGGGAACGGAAAATCGATCCTTACACCTTTAGCTTTGGTCGTTATCGGCACACACTTGCATTGATTGCAAAGGGTACTAAGAAGTCCTACGCGAAATTTGCTGCCGAATTACCGCACTCGGGAAGCTGGCAATTGGAATACTTCGTACCAGGTAGAGTAAATCAAGGACCGACCTACGACTTCTTGCGAGGCTCAGGATCTATACTTCAATCAAGTGTGTTGAACCAACCCCGAGCAAATCCAGACAACCCAGATGAACAGTATTCCATGCAAGTTACGGACGGGCAATCAACATGGAACGAGAAGTTTGATATCGCAAATGCCTCATTTGGATGGAACAAGGTAAATGTGTTTGAACTGTCGTCTGACAAAGTCGACGTTCTCGTCAGCGATTTCGCTGGTCGCGCTGACGTTATTGTTTACGCAGATGCCATCCGTTGGACTCCTATAGAACAACAATGATGGGTGTCTCCAAGAGGTGAGTGTTCCATGTTGAACCTACACTCACTCTGGACACTCGCCGTCGCGGAGATGCGATCTTGTCGTCGCCTCGTTCGAACTTGGGTTTTCGTTACGGTCGCGGTTGGAGTCTGTACCTATTGGTATGTCCAATCGTTGGACGCGCCTTCGAACCCAATTGCACCAATCGGGTGGGTGCACAACCAAATGCTTGCTCGGTACACGATCACGTCAATGATGAACGCGTTTGTTGCAATCTTCTCGATCGGAATAATATTTCTTGCGTTCGATATTCACGCGCGAGACGTTAAGTGTCGAATCTATGACGTCGTTGAATCTCTACCAGCAACGAATATCGAAATCATCTTTGGTCGACTAACTGGGATCATACTCCTTGTACTGGTTCCCTGTGCACTATTTCTCGTTGGCGTTCTGTGCTATGAATTCGCTGCTCAACTATTAGAGTCTCCGTTCCGTATGGGTGTTCAGCCCGTGTCGATGGCCGCACATATGGTGTGGAACGTTGTACCAAACTTGGTGTTTTTCGGTACTCTAGTAGTGTTTCTGTCAACGCTAGTTCGTTCGCGTTTGGTAGTTGTTCTACTTGCACTAGGACTACTCATTGGCTCACTGTGGGCGACAAACCATATACCGATACTCTTTCAGAAGAGCATATGGCTTTACGTCGGAAATTCGATGTTTCCATCAGAGCTAGCCCCGACCTTTGCGACACCAATAATCGTCGGAAGTAGGCTAGCTATACTAGTGGTTTCAATCGCCCTGCTGTTATTCGCCGCGAGTCTACGTCCTAGATTAGAACCTCAACGCACGTTGAGCACAGCGGCGGGAGTCACTGCTTCAGTCTTGGGATCGTTGATGATATTCGGACTGTTCTCCACGGTTCAAGGAAAGGAAGACCGTAAGGACGAGTGGGTCAAAACGCATCAGCAACAAAATTCATCTGCATTCCCCGACGTTCAGCTTATGTCTGGAGACATCGTGCTCCAACCTGGGCGCAAAATCACTTTGGATGTCACGCTGACTGTGCTCCCACCGACCGCAAATACCACGGATTCGGTGGTCTTTTCACTCAATCCAGGATACACAATTCAAAAGCTGTTTGTCGACGGCACAGAGATTTCTGACTTCGATTTCGATGCGGGACTATTGATCGTATCTTCTGAGCTTTTGCTCGAAGAGTCCCATGAAATTCGAGTGAAAGCAAAAGGAAAATTGGTTGATCACTTTGCATATCTTGATCAAGCACGAGACTTTCAAAAGCTACCACACTCGACTGTCCCAAGACTGGGCTTACGAAACTCGATCTTCGAAGCAAACTTTGTCGCGTTGATGCCGGCGACAATTTGGTATCCCATTTCCGGAGTTGCTACGGATAACAACAGACCTGAACAGACAACACGTGATTTGTTTTCTACAGATCTAACTATTCACGTACCTAAAGAGTGGCAAGTCGCAACTGTAGGGAAAAGAGAGGTCATCGAGCAAGATAGTCGTACTGCTTTTAAGTTTACTAGTGGTGCCGTAGTGCCAGAAATCGCACTGCTCGCAGCTAAATTCGACCAGAGGGCAATGAGCATTGAAGGCATTGAATTTGAAGTTCTATTTAGCAAAAAACATCGGCAAAACTTCGATGCACTTGCACCCATCACTGATCAAATTCGCCAATTTGTAGCAGAACGTATTAACAACGCTCGGGCACTGTCCTTGGACTACCCATACGGTGCTTTTTACGTCGTTGAGGTTCCAAGTACACTTCGTTCATATAGAGGTGGGTGGCAAATGGACTCAGCATTACATGTACCTGGAATGATGCTAGTTCGAGAAACATCTTTTCCAACTGCTCCGTTTGAAACACTAGTTGAGTCGATTTACGAACGAGAAACCGATTCGCCAGATGAACAACACGAGCGTCTCTTCAACGAGTTGCTGGATTATTTCGGCAATGATATGCAAGGTAGCAGCCCATTTACTGGCTTTGCGCGCAACTTTATCTCGCATCAAGTGGCAGCAACTGACAGAGGCGCAACGGCGATACAGTACATACTGGATCAATTAGCAAATCAACTGATCACGCAACATGAGAGTTACTCGATCATATCTTTATCGGAGTACGGTACTGGTATAGCTTCTCTCTGGGCTACCCAAACCCCAGACTTTTATGCCGGGAACCGATCTACTCAACGAAGAATGAACATTGCGACACTTCCGTCGACATGGGAGTTCATGAACGAATCCGCGTTAGTCGACCTCGAATACCATGGTCATCCAGTGCTTTCTAGTAGAGTCCTTCTAACGAAAGGACACGCGCTAGCGAAAACAATGATTACTCACTACGGAACTGAAAAAATTGGTGAGTTCTTAGCGCAAACTCTCCACGAGTACCAAGAACAGAGTTTTTCTCTTGAGCAGTTAGTTTCAGTTGCTGCTTCGATTGATATAGATCTACTCGATTGGGTGACACCTTGGCTGGAAGATACGGTCTTGCCTAGGTACTTAGCTGATAGTCCAACGATTTCAAAACTCAAAGCTTCAGAACCGGACGAAACTAGTCTTCAAACAACTATCACGGTTCACAACGCAGAAGCAATACCAGGATATGTACGAATCGTTTGGTCCGAATCTCATGCTCCAATGTACCAATGGAGCCTTGGAAGATTCACCGACTCGGACCCCGTATTTGTAGGCGGGAATAGCTCCAAGCGATTCGCGATACAGTCGGCAAAACCATTGACTGGAGTTTGGATTCATCCGTATCTCGCGCACAATCGCGCACCAGTTTCAGTGCTATTACCCGAGTTTGAAGAGGACAAACTTCAGGAAAGTCCAGCTCTGCCTTTTATGTCAGATGGTACCTGGCAGGCTACAGATGAGGACGTGGTTCTTGTAGATGATCTGGATGAGGGATTTAGTATTGTTGAATTTAGTAGCGATACCCCAGCGTTCTCTTTGACACAACAGTTTTTACGCTCCTCGAATAGAGAAGTCGTCTACGACCAAGGACTCATAACAGGCCGCGTCCGAGAACCGGGAGATTGGCTCAGATTTTCTGATCCTACAGGCTACGGACATTACCGACGAACCTTCGCGAGGATCGCGCGAGGCGAAGGTTCTTCAGCCGCACGGTATGAAGCGAGATTACCCCGTGATGGGCACTGGAAATTGGAATACTTCGTACCAGGTGCGGCCTTCGTTCCCATCGACTGGGGAACTGGTCCTACTTTTTTTGGATTTGGAGACAAAGACAGGTTTTTCAATCGGCGCGCGAACCCAAATGAACCGGAACAACATTATCGGTTGGAAATTAAAGATGGTCAAAAAGAGTGGAAGGAAGAGTTTGATATTGCGAACGCCAACGAAGGATGGAACGATGTTGGCACATTCGAGCTAAGTTCGACCGATGTAGAAGTGCTCCTTAGCGATTGGGCTGGACACAGAGAAATTATGGTCTACGCCGACGCGATTCGTTGGACGCCGGTGATTCCAATCAATACAGATCAAGAAGAGGAAGAAACACAACAGTGACAATGCGGACCATCCGCACGGCATCGCAAGTGCTTGACGTTTTCCCTGGACTAGAGATCTAGTTGATTCCACACTGCTTCACCTCAAATGACCCGTTAGCAGGAAAAAACAACCATTAAGTCAGATCGAATTCCCTTGACAACACGGCGGCATGTTTGTTGCTTAAGTAGATTGACTCAATACTCTGAAGCACCGGAATGTTAGCGCTCAATCTCCCCTTTCGATTTCCTCACCTACATTCACTTTGGCGAATTGCGTCCGCAGAAATGCGGTCCTGTCGCAGACTAGCACGTACGTGGGTCTTCGTTGTCATTGCGATTCTCTTCTGTAGTGGCTGGTATTTCTTTATGAATCTACAGTCTCTGTCTCCGGCTCCCGCGACAGGCTGGATCAACGATTTAATGAGTCCAAGATACACGATCTCGACGATGATGAATGCGTTCGTCGCCATCTTTTCATTTGGGATCATTTTCTTGACATTCGACATCCGCGCACGCGACGTTCAAAATCGAATCAGTGACGTTGTCGATACATTACCCGCTAGTAACTTCGAGATCATTCTTGGTCGTTTCGCTGGAATCTTGATGTTGCTACTCATCCCCTGTTTGATCTTTCTTGGTGTCGTAGCTGGGTATGAACTCTTAACTTATGTCTTTGGGTTTCACTACCGTATGGGTATACAACCTATGTCCGTCGTGTCACTGATCGTGTGGAACTTAATCCCAAATTTGGTGTTCTTCGGTGCTCTCGTTGCGTGTCTCTCCACCCTTGTGCGACTTCGAGTGCTAGTTGCGGTAATTGCTCTCGCTCTTTGGTATGGATCTCTTTGGGCGGAAAATCGTATCCCAATTGAGTACCAGGAAAGTCTTGCATTGTTTCTTGGCAGCACGTTGTTTCCTTCAGATCTTGCACCGGTATTTATTACTCCTGCAATTCTTGGTAGCAAATTAGCTTATCTGTTAGTGTCGTTTGCGTTTCTGTTGTTTGCAGCAAGTCTGGTACCTCGAACGGATCCTAGACGAACACTGAACGCAATATTTGGTGTCTCTGCGATAGGTCTTGCTACGGCACTGTTCATTGGGTTGATTTTGGCTGTGAACGGTTCAAACAATTTGAAACAGCAGTGGGTTGATTCGCACCAAGAGCAGAATCCTTCATCATTCCCTGATGTTCAACATTTAGATGGAACCATTGACTTGAGACCTGGTCGCAGAATATCTTTGAATGTGACGCTAACGACTCGAATGCCAACCGAAAAGTCCACGGATTCGGTGGTATTCTCTCTCAATCCAGGGTACACGATTCAAAAACTTTCTGTCGATGGCGAAGAAGTGACTGATTACAACTTTGAATCCGGATTACTGTTAGTACCCTCTAAATTATTACCCGATGATGTGCACGATATTACTGTAGAAGCTCGGGGTAAAATCAAAGAGCAATTCGCGTACCTCGATCAAGCTCGAGACTTTAAGAAGATAGTCCACCACAGTGTCCCACGACTAGGACTTCAAAGTTCCATCTTCCACTCTGACTTTGTCGCACTCATGCCCGGCAGTTTCTGGTATCCAGTGTCCGGTGCCGCTATAGATCGGGATATGCTTGAAGTCCATCCGCGAGATGTATTTACTACAAATCTGAAAATATCCGTGCCCAAACGCTGGGAAGTCGCTACGGTGGGTAAACGCGAAATTGTTGAGAACCAAAAGCGAGACACCTATCGATTTGAGAGTACGGTACCGGTACCAGAAGTTGCATTAATCACCTCTCGTTTCGAGCATCGCGAGACGACCATCGAAGGTATTGAGTTCGAGGTATTGTTCAGCAAGAAACACCGTGAAAATCTAGATGTTTTCGCACCAATCACCGATCAAATTGTTGAATGGGTTTCTGAACGCATCCAAACTGCTAAAACACTATCTTTGGAGTATCCCTACGGAGCGTTCTATGTAGTCGAAGTCCCGAGCAACTTAAGAATCTACGGCGGTGGGTGGCGAATGGATTCCGTGTTGCACCCACCGGGAATGATGCTAGTGCGCGAAACAGGATTGCCGACCGCACAGTTTGGATCACGAGTCGACTCAATATACGAACGGAGCTCGGACGCAAATAGCCAAGCACAGGAAAGAGTTTTCAGAGAACTACTAAATTACTTTGGGAATGACGAACAAGGCGGTAGTCCTTTCGTCGGATTTTCGCGCAACTTTGTCTCCCATCAACTCTCTACGTCTCGACGGGGTGCAACATCGCTGCAATACCTGATTGATCAACTTTCTAACCAGCTAATTACTGAATTGGAGAGCGACTCGATCACATCAAGCGTGGAATTTGCCGAGTATGTAGAAACTCTCTCAATCGGTCAGACACCCGATTACTTCGCCAGCAATTGGGCAACCAAAAATCGGGTAGATATCAGTACGCTTCCCTCAACATGGGATGTTTTGAACCAAACCCCGTTAATTGATCTCGATTTCAAAGCTAGTCCCATTCCATCATATCGAGCACTATTGACGAAAGGATATCCCCTCGCGAAGACTATGATCGCTCGTTATGGTGCCGATGCTATGGGAGAGTTCTTGAACCAGTTGCTGGCTGGATATCGCTCGCAAGTTTTAACGATCGAGGACTTTGTAAGAGCAGCAGACGACATGGGTCTTGATTTCTACGACTGGGTCCTACCTTGGCTGGCTCAGACCAGCTTGGCGGGATTTATAGTCGACGCACCTACGGTTTCAAAGTTAGAGGTACCTGAACTCGGTGTAGCTGAATATCAAACTACTTTCGTTCTCCACAACACCGAAACGATGCCGGGTTTCGTTCGCGTGGTCTGGTCGTTTGCTGAAGAAGGTACTAGACTGTATACGTGGGGGTGGGGAGAATATAACTACTCTGATCCTGTTTTCGTAGATGGTGACGAGACCAAACGCTTCGCTATTCAGTCTGCGAATCCGGTTACCGGTATCTGGATTGAGTCGTTCCTAGCAATAAACAGAGTACCATTTGAAATGCGAATGGCTGATCTCGATGAGAATGAGATACAACAGGTGAGTCCAGCCCTACCCTTCGTCACCGATGTGGAATGGGAGCCTTCCGATACTGAGACAATCATCGTGGACGACCTAGATCCAGGTTTTAGCATAGTCGAAATGAGCACGGGTGTTGACGAGACCGAGAGTAGTGCTATTCAAGAGACACATCCAGGTCAAGAACTCGACGCCGGATTACCCCTCTGGGGGGTCGTGGGAACATGGAATCGCAGGTACGATACTGGGAGCTTTGGTCGTTATCGACAAACCAATACTGCAATCGTTCGAGGTAACGGTAACTCTGCGGCTCGCTTTCAAACAAATCTACCTCAAATTGGCGACTGGAAGCTAGAGATATTTCTGCCACCGATTTTGTTCAGTAGCTATATCGACCCCGCAGGTACGACTATCTCTATTTCTCCAGGTGCGATAGTCATATCCTCTGAGGGAGAATTGATCGAAAGTGGCGCGGCAAATCTTGCTTCTGAAAACGCATATTACGAACTAGAAGTTAAAGCCGGCAGTACTTCTCGGACCGTGGAGCTTGATATTCCAAACGCACGAGAAGGATGGAACGAAGTAGGAAACTTTGAGCTAAATTCAACTGATGTTGTCGTGCTCCTCAGCGACAAAGTAGACCACGAACAACTTGCGGTGTTTGCCGATGCAATTCGTTGGACCCCAGTCGACCCCGATTGAAGCTAAGCGCAGGGAGGTGAACATCTTGTGCTGAACACTCGAACGCTTTGGATATTGGCAGTTGCGGAGATGCGTTCATGTCGCCGTCTAGTTCGGACCTGGGTTTTCATTGTGGTTGCGTTTCTTTTTTGCGCGGTGTGGTATATAGACAGTGTGGAGAGTACCAGTTGGCTAAGTGCACCAACAGCCTCAGTCGGAGACGACATGACCGCTCGGTATACGATCTCAACGATGATGAACTTCTTTGTCGTTATTTTCTCCGCAGGGGTCATTTTTTTGGCCTTCGATATTCGAGCCCGCGATGTGCAAAACCGTATCTCCGACGTCGTCGATTCGCTACCTGCTTCTAATGTAGAAATCATCCTAGGACGCATTGCTGGAATATTACTGCTTGTTCTGATCCCCTGCGTGATCTTTCTTGTGTTAATAACAGGCTATGAAACTGTTTCCGAAATCGTAGGGTCACGTTTCCGATTGGGTGTACAACCAGTGTCGGTCATGTCTCTCATTGCATGGAATTTAGTTCCAAGTCTGATTTTTTACAGCGCTTTAGCCGCGTGCCTCGCGGCATTTGTTCGAATTCGACTTCTGGTTGCAGCTGTCGCGCTTGGCGTACTGATCGGACTATTTTGGTTAAACAACTACATTCCTGTGAGATTTCAAGAAATTCTCTCTCAGTATCCTGGCAATGCTTTGATACCTTCAGATCTCGCGCCGACTTTTACTACTCCCGCGATCTTAGGGAATAGATGCGTAGTGTTGCTTGTTTCAATCGCACTATTCTTATTTGCCGCAAGTGTTCTACCGAGAAGTGAGCCGAGACGAATAGTCACTACTGTATCGGGCATATCGGGTTTAGGACTTGCCATCATCTTGTTCTTTGTATTGATCGGTGCCGTGTATAGCACCGAAAACCTTAAAGAGGATTGGGTGATCAAACATCGGATGCATAGTCCAGCCTCATTTCCTGATATTCAAGACTTAACAGGGAATGTTGAGCTGCTACCCGGACGTAAGGTAATTTTGGATGTCACGCTAACGGTACATCCACCTAGCGAGCGTACCACAGACTCGGTGGTATTTTCCTTGAATCCCGACTACAAGATTCAACAGATACACATAGACGGCGAACAGATCACAAATTTTGGTTTTGAAGCTGGGATTTTGGAACTGCCTTCGGACTTGTTACCGGAATCCTCACATGAACTTCGGGTGCAGGCCGAGGGAAAACCAGATCACCGTTTCGCATATCTTGATCAAGCACGAGACTTACAAACGCTTCCAAACATCGCCGTTCGACAATTAGGTTTACAAAACTCTATATTTCACAACGACTTTATTGCACTTATGCCGGGCGTGGCGTGGTATCCGATTTCCGGTACATTAACAGATCGAGACCATCTAGAGTCGCGACCACGAGATCTATTCACGACCGACCTAACCGTTATCGTACCCTCAACGTGGCAAGTAGCGACAGTTGGCAAGCGCACAGTCTTAGATCAGCAACAACGGACTAAATTCCGGTTTAGGAGTGGGGCACCGGTACCGGAACTCGCGCTGGTGGCTAGCAAGTTCGACCAGCGGGTCGCAACTGTCGAAGGTGTGGAATTTGAAATCCTGTTCAATAAAAATCACCTGCAAAACTTAGAGGCTCTAGCACCATTTAATGATCGTTTACAGGAATGGGTTGCGGAGAGAATCAGAAACGCTAGCGCAGCATCTTTGGTCTATCCCTACGACGTGTTTTATGTGGTCGAAGTTCCTAGTAACTTACGGATATACGGCGGAGGCTGGCGCATGGATACGGTGCTGCAACCTCCTGGCATGATGCTAATTCGCGAATCGGCTTTCCCAACAGAACGGTTTGAAAGTGTCATAGCTCGAGAACGCGGATATCAGTGGCTATCGGAGGAACGCCAGGACGAACGAGCATTTAATGAGCTACTGAGATATTTCGGTAATGACGTCCAAGGTGGTAGCCCGTTTGCTGGTTTTGACCAGAACTTTGTGTCGCATCAACTCTCTGCGACCCAGAGAGGCGCGACGGCGTTGCAGTTCTTACTAGATCAATTGTCGAACCAACTGGTCACGCAAATTGAGAGTCTGTCAGACTTGTCTATACGGGACTTTAACAGCTACATGCCCTACCTTGGCGTTGGGCAAACAACTGACGCCCGCCAAATGATAAATTGGACGCCTACTCAACGACGAGTGCAAATTGCGGGTCTGCCGTCGACCTGGGATCTGATGGATCAGGCCGCGTTATTCGATCTGGACTTCGTTGGAAATCCGATCCAGTCTTATCGTGTTCTATTAACCAAAGGACGTGCCCTTGCGAGATCTATGATCAGTTACTACGGAGAAGAACAGATTGGGGAGTTTTTGGATCATCTACTGACCAAATTTCGCGGCCAACGTATAACCGTATCCGAATTCGTACAGGTGGCTTCCGAAGTCGGCTTAGACTTCAACGAATGGGTGTTATCCTCACTTGAAGACAGTGTCTTACCTGGATATCTTGTAGATTCTCCCAGTATTTCCTCAATTGAACCGCAGGAATCAGGCACGAACCAATATCAAACTACGTTTATCATCCACAATGCTGAATCAATGTCTGGATTTGTCCGCATATTCTGGACAACCACAAGCAACGAAGACGGTCGCATCCGTTGGCCAGATGAAAACCATTCCCGTTCGGACCCAATCTTTATCAAAGGTCTTCACTCCAAAAGATTTGCCATTCGTTCAGAGACCCCTGTGACAGGAGTCTGGATCGAACCGTTCCTTGCCTACAACCGTGATGCAATCGAAGTGGTCATACCAAAGTACAACGAATTCACTGACGTGAAGAATCCGGCACTTCCTTTTGTTGCGGATGTCGATTGGCGACCAACAGAGACGTCGGCGATCGTCGTCGATGATCTTGATCCCAGGTTTAGTATCGTCCGGCGAGATGTCGATAGTGGAAACTTCATTCACACCCAAAGCCCTTCAGTATCTTCCAACACCAACATCGTATACCTTAAGGGACTTCCCGTGGGTCGATTCTTTGACTTCAATGAGTGGTATCGAGAATTTGATCCGTCCTGTTTCGGACACTATCTTCGAACGTTTACAACGATTATTAGAGGGGACCAACAGTCCGCCGCTCGATTTGAGGTTAGTCTTCCTCATGAAGGACAGTGGACGTTGGAATACTATGTACCTAGACCAGCTTTGCGTAATGGAGGATGGTATGGTATTGATACGTTTTTCGGTTTTGATTCCTATAGGACCCGTGCGGCCGACCCAAATGCACCCGAAGAGCACTACATCTTAACTATAAAAGACGGTGACTCTGATTCGAATGAAGAATTCGATATTGCAAACGCAAGCGTTGGTTGGAACAATGTCGGAAAGTTTGAATTCAGTTCCACCGAAGTCGAACTATTAGTAAGTGCTTGGGCTGGAAACGAAGAAGTCGTGGTTTATGTTGATGCAATCCGATGGACCCCCGTAGAACCCAACTGATCCTGGGTTACTACAAGTGATAACCGAACGTTGAATATGCGAAAACTTTGGAGACTCGCCGTCGCAGAAATGCGTTCTTGTCGTCGTTTGACTCGAACTTGGATTTTCATCTCGGTTGCGATATTGATTTGCACTGGCTGGTATGTCTATATGCTCGGCGATGCTTCGTGGCCTCATCCACCAGCCCAATGGTACTACTTTTTAACGAATCCCGGTTACGAAATCTCGGCGATGATGAAATTCTTTGTCGTAATAAGTTTGTGTGCAATCATCTTGTTGGTGTTCGACTTTCGTGCTCGCGATGTCAGAAGTCGCATCCACGAGGTCATGGATTCGCTACCCGCATCGAATTTAGAGATCGTATTCGGCCGGCTCGCTGGAGTTTTCTTGCTGCTATTAATTCCTTGTCTGATTTTTCTCGCACTAGTGGGGTGTTACGAAACTATTGCCTTAGCGAACGGTTTACCCTACCGAATGGGTGTATTACCAATATCAGTTCTATCACAAGTTGCATGGAATTTGGTTCCAAATCTGATACTCTTTTGTGTACTCGTAGCATTTCTTGCTACTCTGGTACGGAGCCCATTTGTTGTCGCCTCTATCGCGCTCGGTTTGCTCGCCGGACTATATTGGCTTGATGGTCATATTCCCGTTCGGTTCCAGGAAAGTGTGTCGCCCTTCGTAGGTAATACCTTAGTTCCGTCGGACCTAGCTCCAGAATTTGTTACTCCAAACCTTCTTGGTAGCCGGTGTGTGCTTCTGTTTTTGTCCCTCGCTTTGCTCTTGTTTGCCGCAAGTCTTCTACCCAGAATAGCACCTCAACGTACTCGGTATCTACTAAGCGGTGGCGCGGCTTTCGGAATTGCGATTTTGACCTATGGAGGTTTAATCGCCGCCGTCTATGGAGACGAGAAGCAAAGAGCAACTTGGGTTGATTTGCATCAACAAGAATCTCCCACCGCGTTTCCTGACATTCAACATCTCGCTGGCAGCATAGATCTTCGGCCCGGCCGATACATGGAACTAAATGTATCTTTAACAGTTCTTTCACCTACCGCAAACGTAACCGATTCGGTAGTATTTTCTCTTAATCCTAGTTTGACGATTCACAAACTTACTGTGGATGGTACAGAGACCACAAACTTCAGTTTTAAATCGGGCCTTTTAAAAATATCAACCGGCCTGTTTACTGAGCCATCTCACGAAATTGGCTTGCAGGCGAAAGGGAGACCTGACGATCGTTTCGCGTATCTTGATCAAGCTAGAGACTTTAAGAAACTAACCAATCAAAACGTCGCAAGATTGGGTTTACGAAATTCAATCTTCCATCGTGACTACGTTGCGTTAATGCCTGGAATCGTCTGGTATCCCATATCTGGCACCATCACCGATCAGAAGCTCGAACAACGCGCCAAAGACTTATTCACCACGGACCTAACTATTTCAGTTCCACAAAATTGGCAAGTTGCTACCGTTGGTAAGCGAGCGGTGATTGAACAACGCCCGCGTAAGAAAGTTCAAATTATTAACCAAGCACCAGTTCCAGAAATTGCGCTACTTGCCGCAAATTTCGACCAGCGTACATCAAGTATCGAAGGTGTCGACTTCGAAGTGCTGTTCAGCAAAAAACACCTTCAGAACCTAGATTCCCTCTCGCCCATTGCAAATTTAGTTCGAGAGTGGGTTGCCGGACGAATCCAACGGGCACGAGCCTTGTCCTTAAATTTTCCTTATGACACTTTTTCGGTGGTCGAAATTCCAAGCAATTTACGGATCTATGGTGGGGGGTGGCAAATGGACAGCGTGCTTCAACCCCCAGGGATGATGCTCATTCGGGAAACAACTTTCCCAACCTCTTCGTTCGAAAATCTAGCAATCGAATTACAGCAACGAGAAGCAACGTCTACATCTGGACAAGAAGAGCAAGTATTCAAAGAGTTACTGATCTATTTTTGTAATGACATGCAAGGTGGCAATCCATTTGCCGGCTTCGCTCGTAACTTCGTTTCTCACCAAGTCTCTGTCGGGCCGCGCGGGGCGATATCCCTACAGTACTTGATCGAACAACTCTCAAATCAACTCATCATGCAAACTGAGAGTCTTTCCCTTCTCTCCGCGTCGAAATTCGATGCGCGCATTCCTAATTTATGGATTAGTGGAACTCCTCTGTCTCAATATGTTCCTTGTGGTGCGCCCACCGGTACTCGGGAAGACATTGCTGTGCTACCATCGACATGGGAAGTTATGGATCAAACCGCACTGATCGATCACAACTTCAGCATTGATCCGATCGCTTCCTATCGCGTGCTCCTAACGAAAGGACATGCTTTAGCCCAATCTTTAATCACCCATTACGGAGCTGAGAATATCGGACGGTTTTTGCATCAAGCTGTCACCAATTATCAAGGACAAAATTTAAGCACAGAGGAACTGAGCGGAGTAGCAGCCGAAGTCGGTATTAACTTCGAACAATTCGTACTTCCTTGGCTCGAAGGTTCTGCATTACCAGGGTTTATTGTAGATTCTCCATCGGTTTCCATGCTGAATCCGTCGGAACAAGGCTTTACCGAATATCAAACAACGTTTCGCGTCCATAACGCGGAAACTTTGTGGGGATATTTCCACGTGTTCTGGGAAGAGAACGATGAAGACGTTAGAAGTAGGGCTGTTCCGGGACCATTTAGCGTGCAATCTGCTAGTAGCTCTGAATGGCCGTATGTCGACGCGTCCCACTCAGACCCCATTTTTCTAGCAGGTCATCAATCCAAACAGATTACGATTCAATCTTCAAAACGCGTGTCCAGAATCTGGATTGCGCCCTTCCTCGCTCATAACCGAGCGCCCTTTGAAGTTCTTATACCTCAAGACCAAGAAAACTTGGTTCAGGAATTATCGCCAGTTCCCATCGCTACCGATGTACAGTGGCAACCACAAAAATCCGAGGTCGTTATCGTCGATGATCTCGATCCCAATTTTAGTATCGTTAGGAAAGATCAGGATTCAGACGACTACCTACCTATTCCGCCAGAACCCTCGCAGCTCCGGGAACGAGAATTTGATCGCGGACTCCGCGTCAACGACCGTCCAATTGTTGGTGAATGGAGTCGGTTGTACGATGAATCGAGTCATGGCCACTATCGGCGCACGGCAACCCCAATTGTTCGTGGAGATCAAACTACAGCCGCCCGATTTGCAGCGGTATTACCGCACAAAGGGTACTGGAAATTAGAGTTCCATGTACCTGAGCCAGTATTCGGTTATGATTATTTCGGGGGTTTTACTGAATTTCTTAGTGTTGAACTCCACAATGACATGTTCCGGAGTCGAAATGCCAATCCAGCCGTTCCTGAAGAACATTATCGGTTGATCATTAAAGCAGGCAACTCTGTCCGCAACGAAAATTTTGACATCGCGAACGCTAGCAAAGGGTGGAATGAAGTTGGCTCCTTTGAATTCGATTCAACCGAGGTTGAAGTTCTGTTCAGTGCCTGGGCTGGACACAGAGATGTTTGGGTTTTCGCCGATGCCATTCGGTGGACTCCAACAAAAACAGAATGATCCTTAACTACTGAACACATAAATCGAATGTTGAACATGCACACGCTTGGCACTCTTGCGGTCGCGGAGATGCGTTCATGTCGTCGAATGGTCCGCACTTGGGTGTTCATCGCAGTTGCGGTTTTTCTATGTGTTGCGTGGTACTGGGACATAGCAAACTACGCTGCCTGGCCCTTTCCACCAAGGTGGTTCTCGGATGACGCAATGACCGCACGATACACGATCTCGACAATGATGAATCAATTTGTTGCGACTTTCGTAATTGGGATGGTATTCCTCACTTTCGACATGCGCGTACGCGATGTTAGGAATCACATTTCGGATGTCGTCGATTCACTTCCTGCGTCCAATATAGAAGTCCTTTTAGGACGACTCGTTGGAGTCTTCATATTGCTTTTGACAGTAAGTTTGATCTTTCTCGCGCTAGTAGCAATTTATGAAGTAGTTGCTGGACTCATTGGAACACGATTTCGACTTAGTGTGCGACCGCTATCAATCTTCTCATTGATAACATGGAACTTAGTGCCAAATTTAGTCTTCTTTGGTGCGTTAGTAATTTGCCTTGCTTCCTTAGTACGTTTTCGCGTACTGGTCGCGGCGATCGCATTTGGCCTTCTATACGCATTCAACTGGATAGAAGACTACATCCCGGTACGTTTTCAGGAGAGCTTATCACAGTTCGGTGGAAGTGCTCTAGTTCCTTCAGATCTCGCATCTGTATTTGTTTCTCCCGCAATTGTCGGAAACAAGTTTGCCGTTTTGTTCGTATCTATTGCCTTGCTCTTTTTCGCGGCAAGCATGTTTCCAAGAACTGACGTACAGCGAAGAATTTCCACGCTTTTCGGAATCGCAGCTTCAGCTATCGCCGTTGTCATTTTTATTGCATTGATCACCGCAGTGCATGGAACAGAAAGTCGCAAAGAAGCATGGGCTACGGAACATAGACAGCTCGACGTATCCTCGTTTCCTGACGTGCAACACTTAGAAGGAGTGATCGATCTACGACCGGGTCGCAAAATCATTCTGGATGTCACGCTCACCGTTCTTTCACCTTCGCAGAATACCACTGATTCGGTGACACTGTCTCTGAATCCAGGGTACACTATCCAACAGCTGTACGTTGATGGTGAAGGGACCACCGATTACAGTTTTTTAACCACTGGGATATTGAAGCTGCCGAAAGACCTACTTCCAGAATTGTCTCATGACATTCGAATTCAGGCTACTGGTAAACTAAACGACCGTTTCGCCTATCTCGATCAAGAGCGAGACTTTCAGATATTTCCTAATCGTAGTGTTCGGCAACTCGGATTACGAAACCACATTTTTCATCGTGATTTTGTTGCACTCATGCCGGGAGTAGTCTGGTATCCAATTTCTGGTTCAGTTGTTGATCGTGATGAACCTGAAATTAGGAAAAGGGATCTGTTTACTACCGATCTCCAAATTTTTGTCCCGGATAACTGGCACGTAGCAACAGTGGGTAAGCGCCAACTTGATGATAGTCAACGCCGAACATCCTACCAATTTACAAGCGAAGCACCAGTCCCCGAAATCGCGGTGTTAGCTAGCAAATTCGATCAAAGAACCACAAACATAGAAGGTGTCGAGTTTGAGATCTTGTTCCACAAAGAGCATCTGCAGAACTTAGAAGCCCTCTCACCGTTGACCGACACAATCAACCGGTGGGTCGCAGAACGAATAAACAACGCTCACGCATCTTCTTTAAGTTATCCCTACAAAGTGTTTTACGTCGTTGAAGTACCGAGTAACTTGCGCATATTTGGTGGCGGTTGGCGAATGGACTCTGTGTTGCAACCGCCCGGGATGATGCTGGTTCGAGAATCGAATTTTCCAACAGAAAGATTTGACGAGGTAGTAGCCCGAGAGCAACGGAGATCCTGGAGCTCGAAAGAGGAACAGGACGAACGAGTGTTTAATGAATTGCTTACATATTTCAGAGATGACGGTCACGGTGGTAACCCCTTTGTCGGCTTTGCACGAAACTTTGTGTCGAATCAAGTTTCCGCGACCGGACGAGGTGCTACCGTGCTACAGCACGTAATAGAGCAATTATCGAACGAATTGATTACGGAAACAGATAGTTATTCGATCATAACACTAGTGGAATTTGGTGAGTCTCTGCCTAGTGTTGAATTCGAGCGGACACCAGATGACGACCCAAACAGCTGGACTTTTCAGACTCGCTCGAGAATCGCGACAATACCCTCGACCTGGGAAATGTTGAATCAAACAGTTTTGTTTGACCTCGATTTCATTGGTGATCCGATACCTTCCTATCGATCTCTACTTGTGAAAGGACGAGCTCTTGCGAAATCTATGATTGAATACTACGGAGCAGAAAAGATCGGTTCATTCTTAGACGAGCTAGTTCGCAATCATCAGGCACAAAATATTACTGTCGCAGAATTTTTGGACATTGCATCCAATGTCGGGTTAGACCTCAATGAGTGGGTAATCTCCTGGCTCGAAGACACGGCATTACCGGGATTTATAACAACGACTCCGTCGGTGTCGAAATTAGAGGAACTGGCGGAAGACAGTGCCAACTATCAGACTAGTTTCGTCCTGCACAATGCAGAACCAGCGGCTGGATTAGTAC
>VYFT01000058.1:54583-70970 GCA_009842245.1 Gammaproteobacteria bacterium
ATATTGGGAAGATCTTAAGGAACCTGAGGAAAATGAATACAACCCCCGATGGCCGAGGGGAGAGTATTTCAACTCCGATCCGTTATTCCTCAACGGGCGTCAGTCCAAATTGATTACGATTTCGTCCGTTCATCCTTTACGCGGCATCTGGATTGAACCATTCCTTGCCCACAACCGAGACCTATTCGAGGTTCAAGTACCAGCTGTTACTGGCAACACTGTTCCAGAAATCCCAGTACTTCCCCTCGCGACCGATGACGATTGGCTACCTCCAGAGACTAATGTTGTTGTTGTCGACGATCTTGATCCAAATTTCAGTATAGTCAAACGTTCTGACGCAACGCAGAGTTTTTCTGTGTCGGAGACAGTTGATCAACCGTGGGGTACTCTCCAGGAATATGATCGAGGACTTCTGGTGAGTTCAGCACCTCGGTTCGGTATCTGGACTAGAGTGTATGGTTCTTCGTACTACGGGCTGTATCGACGTACTTGTGCTCCTATCGTGAAAGGAGACCAAAACTCTGCAGCTCGATTTGTTGCAAGTCTTCCATTTGATGGTCATTGGAGATTGGAGATTTTTATACCCAAAGAAGCCTTCAGTACACGATACTATTTCGACTGGTCTCGTTTTTTAGGTTTCTCATTCGGTTTAGATAGGTTCGAGAGCCGTAATGCCAACCCAGATGCTCCCGAAGAACACTATAGATTGATGATTAGAGAAGACGATACTGAACGCAACGAAAAATTCGACATCGCGAATGCCACGGAAGGGTGGAACGAGGTCGGATCGTTCGAACTCAGTTCTACGGATGTAGAAGTCTTTCTCAGTGCATGGGCTGGACACGAAGAAATTATGGTTTTTGCAGATGCAATCCGTTGGACCCCTGTCGAACCTGATTGAGACTAGTGGTATTGAGGTGAATATCTAATGTTAAACCTACGAACATTTTGGAATGCAGCGTTGGTTGAGATGCGCGCGTGCTGTCGCCTGGTACGGACTTGGGTTTTCTTTGCGGCTACGCTTGTTTGTTGTACATTGGTGTATTTGAATGGATTTGTCTCAATTTTCTCAATAGGGATCGTACTACTAGCTTTCGACATGCGCGAACGCGACATAAAGAGTCGAACTTCTGACGATATAGATTCGCAAACTGATTCAGATGTAGCGATCATCTTTGGACGCATTGCTGGAGTACTTCTACTTGTAATGATTCTCTTCTTGGTCGTGCTCCTGTTAATCACAGGCGGTGCTGAGATGTTTTCAATACTATCTGAAGCACTTATCGGAATAGGCTTTCAACCAAAGTGGGTGGTACCACTCATTGCATGGAGCTTAATCCCAAATCTAATTTTCTGTAGTGCTTTAATCGCGTGCCTAGTAGCTCTGTTTCGAAATCGATTTCTGATTGCGACCATTGCGCTCGGCGTACTCCTCCTTCTATATTGGATAGAGACTCAAATTCCAGTGAAACTTCAAGAAAGCCTATCGCTGTTTCCTGGTAATACTCTAGAATCTACAGATCTCGCACCAGTTTTTGTTACACCTGCAATCATCGGGAACGTGTTTGTAACGTTGCTGGTTTCAAGTGCACTATTTTTGTTCGCGGCAAGTAACCTGACACGAACCAAGCCAGGGCGACGACTCAGTGTAGTTTCGGGCGTATCGGCTATAGTTATCGCCTCCATCTTATCATTTGTAATGATCGGCGTGATCTTTGGCACCGAAAACCTTAGAGAGGAGTGGGTGAATGAGCATAGGAAGCATAGTCCGGCCTCATTCCCTGATATTCAAGACGTAACGGGGGACGTTGAGCTCCTACCCGGTCGTAAAGTAATGTTGGACGTCACGCTAACAGTACATCCACCTAGCGAGCTTACCTCAGACTCGGTGGTACTTTCCTTGAACCCGGGTTACAAAATTCTGAAACTACATATAGACGGCGAACCGACCACAAATTTCAGTTTTAAAGCTGGGATTTTGGAACTGCCTTCTGCCTTGTTACTGGAATCTTCACATGAAATTCGGGTACAGGCTGAGGGAAAGCCACACGATCGTTTCGCATATCTTGATCAAGCACGAGATTTACAAACACTCCCGGACGTCGAGGTTCGAGCATTAGGCTTACAAAACTCTATATTTCACAACGACTTTATTGCACTCATGCCGAGCGTGGCGTGGTATCCGATTTCCGGTACAGTCACAGATCGAGACGTTCTAGAATCGCGACCTAGAGATTTATTCACAACCGACCTAACAGTTACCGTACCCAAAACGTGGCAAGTAGCGACGGTTGGCAAGCGAACGGTCTTAGATCAGCAACACCGGAATCAATTCCGGTTTAGGAGCGGGGCTCCGGTCCCAGAACTCGCGTTAGTGGCTAGTCAGTTCGACCAGCGAGTCGCAACTATCGAAGGTGTGGAGTTTCAAGTACTGTTCAACAAAAATCACCTTCAAAACTTAGAAGCTTTAGCACCAATTAACCATCTATTAAAGGATTGGGTTGCGGACAAAATTAGAAGTGCTCGAGCGGCGTCTTTGGCTTATCCCTATGAAGTGTTCTATGTTGTCGAAGTTCCGAGTAACTTAAGGATTTATGGCGGAGGCTGGCGCATGGATACGGTGCTTCAACCTCCAGGCATGATGCTAATTCGAGAACCAATTGTCCCAAGCAGAACAATTGAATTTGCCACAGCCGAAGAACGCGCAATTCAGCGGAACTCGAAGGAAGAACAGGACGAACGAATATTTCTAAGGCTTCTGGGACACTTCGGTAATGACATGCATGGAAATAACCCCTTTGTTGGTATTGACCGGAATTTTGTATCGCATCAAGTGTCTGCCACCCAGAGAGGCGCGACGGCGTTGCAGCATTTAATGGAACAATTGTCGAACCAACTAATTTCGCAAATGGAGAGTTTGTCAAATTTGTCGTTCAAATCTGTACAGGAATTTGGCGAAGAATTACCCTTTATTGCAGTTGGTCGTATGCCAGAGCCCCATTGGGGAACAACCTTGCAAGCTACTTACACGCGACGAACTATAGCAGGTTTACCGTCGACATGGAAAGCAATGGATAAGCTCGCGTTATTCGATCTGGATTTCGTCGGAAATCCCATCCAGTCTTATCGAGTTCTATTAGCTAAAGGACATGCCCTCGCCAAATCTATGATCGCTTACTACGGCGAAGAACAGATTGGAGAGTTTTTGGATCGACTACTGACCGAGTATCGAGGGCAAAGTTTCACCGTTGCCGACTTCCTAAAAGTGGCTTCTGAAGTCGGCTTAGACTTCAACGAATGGGTACTTTCGGCACTCGAAGACACAAACTTACCAGGTTTTCTTGTTGAACCTGCCACCGTTTCGACACTTGATTCACAAGAGGCTGGTCGTGCCAAGTATCAGACGACGTTTGTCGTCTACAACGCAGAACCGATGCCGGGACTCGTTCACGCATATTGGACAACCCAAACCGACGGACGCGTCTATTGGGCTAAAGACGATCTCTCCCGTTCGGACCCAGTCTTTATCGCTGGTCATCAAGCCAAAAGATTTGCCTTCCGCTCCGAGACCCCGTTAACGGGGGTCTGGATCAAACCATTCCTCGCATACAACCGTGATGCATTCGAAGTGCAGTTACCAAAATATGACGAATATACCGATGTTAAGAGTCCAGCGTTTCCGTTTGTTGCAGATATCGATTGGCGACCGCAAGAGAAGACGGGGATCGTCGTCGATGATCTCGATCCCAACTTTAGCATCGTTGAGCTAGATAGGAAAAACGGAAACTTCATACCTACCCGAAGTCCTGCTAAATCTTCCGATACCAGCACGGTATACGTAGAGGGACTTCCGGTTGGTCCATATTTTCTTGGTCTCAACAAATGGCACCGAGAGTTTGATCCGTCCGCTTTCGGCAGCTATCATCGGACGTTTGCAATCATTGCAGGAGGGGACCAAAAATCTGCTGCTCGATTTACGGTCAGTCTTCCTCACGATGGACGTTGGAACTTGGATTACTTTGTTCCTCGAGATGCTTTTGGCGGAAGAAATGCAGCCATTAAAGCGTTTTTCGATTATGATTGGTATGACACCCGAGCGGCCAACCCAAATACACCCGAAGAACACTACACCTTAACGATACAAGCTGGTGAAACTGATTGGAGTGAAGAATTTGACGTTGCGAATGCCAACATCGGATGGAACGACGTCGGAGAGTTCAAGCTCAGTTCCACCGAAGTTGAAGTGTTAGTAAGTGCTTGGGCTGGACACGAAGAAGTTATGGTTTTTGCTGATGCCATTCGGTGGTCTTCCGTGTCCGACACCGACCAAAACGAAGAGTCATCGCCTTGACTAATTTATTTTTAATAATGCCAGATGACAACTGGCTTTCTCACTACAATTGTTCAACAAACCATCAAAGGAGTGTTAACTAATGAACGACGTAGCTCAACCTCATGCTGACAACGGTCCGACGATCGATGTTGAAGGGGTAACACACTGTTACAAGAAAAATCTTCCGGTTCTATCCGAGATCAATCTGTCACTTGGTGCAGGATTTTTTGGACTACTTGGTGCGAACGGAGCCGGTAAGAGCACTTTGATGCGCATCATCTGCACCTTGCTCAAACCAACTGAAGGTCACGCGAGAGTTTGCGGGTTTGACGTAATCAAAGAGTGTCATCAAGTACGCCAGCGAATCGGATATTTACCTCAAGAATTTGGCGCTTGGAGACTACATCGCGTGGAAGAAGTAGTCGATACTTTAGCTGCTCTGTCCGGTATGCATAAGAAGAAAGAGCGCCGCGCCCGCGTCGCCGAGGTACTTGAAGAAGTTGGCCTGTCTGAGGTCGCGGATCGTAAAGTGAAGAAATTGTCAGGAGGGATGGTGCGTCGTCTTGGCGTTGCTCAGGCCATGGTGCACAACCCTCCCGTTCTTGTAGTTGATGAACCGACGGTAGGTCTGGATCCGGAGGAGCGTATGCGTTTCCGTCAGGTGATGACGAATCTCGGTCGCGAACGCACTATTCTCTGTTCTACGCACATTGTTGCCGATTTAGGTAGCGGTTGTTCTGAGGTCGCGATAATCGATGACGGTACTTTAGCGTTTCAGGGTACTCCCACAAATTTCCTCAAGAACGCGGTGGGAAGTGTTTTCGAAATAAAAGTTCCTACCGAGAGCGCACACATGATTGAATCGAAGCACGAAATAGTCTCTCGGACCTTTGATGGTGCCAACGTAGTATTTCGCGTTGTTGGAAAAGATGCAGGAGAGTTTAATACCGATGCCTCAAAAGTAGAAGAGCCAACCTTGGAGGAAGCGTATCTAGCTTTCATGGCAAAACGGGGCAAACTCGAACAAGCGGATCAAACCGAAACTGTCGCTGAAGATCCCAAGAAGAAGCGACGAAAACGAAAAAACAAGGAAGCTGAAGAAACGACTTAACACTATTACTATTAGTCGCTAACAGCCTTTCGTTGTGAACGCACGTAAGCTTTCAGCGGTCGCACTGTGCGAGATGCGATCATGTAGTCGGTTGGTCCGAACTTGGGTGTTCTTCGCAATAGCTTTTTTTGCCGCAACTGTCTCCTACGTTGGAACTTGTCTCAGCCACTTATTCGCTTCTACGAGTGAATTTACACCTAGTCCTCGATTCATTCTGGGAGAAAGCGCTTCTCTTTTTGTCGTTATATTTTCCCTTGGAATAATCTTTCTTGCATTCGATATTCGCGCCAGAGATGTGCGCGATCGAATCAGTGGCATCATTGATGCAAAACCCGTCTCCAACATCGAACTTGTGGTTGGACGAATGGGTGGTATTCTCATGCTTATGTGCATTCCGATGCTCGTGTTCATCGGTCTTGTTTTCGTGCACGGTGCACTCGCCGGCTTAGCAGGTTGGGGCTTCGGAGCTCCTATCGAAATCTGGAGCGTTCTGTCATTCGTAGTGTTGGACATAGTACCGCAACTCGCTTGGTGGGGAGGAGTCGTCATGCTCCTCGCTGTGATCGTGCGCTACAGAGTTCTCGTCGTTGTGCTCGCCACGGGTCTGGTCGTTTTGAGTTTTTGGCTATCCTCGATGCTCTCGTGGGGGCACATGGAAGTAGCTGGTGCAATCGCTAGTCAGGTGATTCTGCCATCCGATGTTGCACCGGTGTTTGCCACTGGTACGATTTTGCTCCAACGCGTGGCAATGATGTTTCTGGCTTTTGGTTTTCTACTTGTCTCTGCAGCACTATTGCCTCGGATGATTCCGCGTCGAGCTCTTTTTGGTTTAGTCGGCGTGGGGACCTTTACAGTCGGAGTGTTGACTCTAGTAGGAATGTTTAATCACCTCCCGCGTGAGAGTGAACAGAGAACCGCGTGGTTACAAGTCCATCAAATGCAAGAAGTAGCCTCGTTTCCTGACGTACAACGTGTCACGGGGAATATGGAAATATATCCTGGACGGCGTATGGTCGTAAATTTTTCGCTCACCGTACTCGCGCCGCAAGAAAATACCACTGACATCGTCACTTTCACATTTAACCCAGGTTACCGAATTCAAAAGATTACTTTGGATACAAGGGAGATTGACGACTACGATTTCCAGGATGGGTTGTTAACTATTCCTAAAAGCTACTTTGACACGGAACCTGTGACTGTTGGGATTGAAGCTACTGGGAAACCAGACCACCGGTTTGCTTATTTAGACGCAAGAGTAGACCTGAAGGGAGGTAAAGTATTTGACGTGAGCTCGGCGTTGGCAAGATATCTTGGGAATAGAAGCTACGAATTCCAAGGCAATTTTGTTGCTCTAATGCCGGGAGTTTCTTGGTACCCTACCTCAGGTGTTGCTATTGGTCGCGATGAACCGCAAAAGTTTCCCATAGACCACTTCGAGATTGATTTAACGGTGTCAGTACCCAAAAAATGGCTAATAGCAGGGCCAGGTAAAAGCGAACTTGACGGTGAAACCCGTGGCAGAGTTTCCTACCGATTTCGCCCAGAGAATCCAGTGGTTGATGTAGCACTTATTACATCCAAGTTTAAGCGCGCCGCAATGACTGTTCGCGACATTGAGTTTGAATTACTCTATAGTTCCAAACATCATGCTACGATTGCAGCGATGGAAAAATTGCTTCCAGACTTACAAGGTTGGATTACTGAGCGCCTGGAAGAAGCAGAAAAACATGGTTTGTTGTACCCTTACGAAACTTTGACCCTCGTGGAAGTGCCCTCTCATTTACGAGCGATTGGAGGGGGCTGGAGTATGGAATCTACCTTGTACGCACCCGGCGTAGTAATGATCCGAGAACTTGGCATCCCAACCGCCCGATTTGACGTCAGTTTTAAACGGCATGAAAAAGGTGAGCAATCGCTCCAACAATTGGTCTCTTACGTCGACAGAGACGTGCAAGGAGTAAACATGCTAATTGGCATCGCACGAAATTTCGTGAGATTTCAGACATCTCCCGCTGGTCGTGGTGCAATTCCGCTGAACTACTTTATTGAAGACTTGATAGGAGAATTGATCGTTGAGAGATTACCTTATTACAGGTTGGGTGCCGCAACAAATCCATTTTCCCAAGTGAGGGAGTTATTCGGTTCGAGCCCGACGTTGAAAGTTACCGTAGAAGACACCGATCTAGCTACCAGACTAACCCAATCTCGAGCAATGACCCAGAGATCACAAAATGTGCACCAAATGAAGAATTGGGTCAAGCTTGAGGAAACTTCTATCAGCGACCTAGACTTCCAAAACGAACCAAATTTGTCATATAACGTTGTGTTATTGAGAAACACATATGCGATAGCCGCTCTGAAAGAATTGATGGGTGAAGAAGCACTAGGACAAATCCTTGCAAAGATAGTCCGACAGTACCGTGGTTCAAATTTTTCGTATGAAAGATTTAGAAATATGGCGCTGGAAATCGAACCACAATTTGAAGACATTACACAGAACTGGATTCTCGCGGACAGACTCCCTGGCTTTATCGTCTCAAAACCTACGTTTGAACAGCTGGGTGAAGAAGATGACACAGATAACCCTGTCTTTCAAACTGTCTTCAAGATACGCAACATGGAACCGGTCATGGGCGTGGCCACAATGTACTGGCATGAGCTCAAACCGCTGAGCAACGACGATAAAGATACGATCGTTCGTAAACTACCACCCATTCTGATTGATCCCAATACTTCGTACCAGATCGCAATCAACAGTAGTAACAGAATTAGAAGCATCAGTGTTGAAGCACCTATATCGTTAAATCGAACTCCGATAGATCGCCTCGTTCCGTTACCCGATGAAATCCCGACGAGTTCTGCAGAACCACTGCCCGCGATCACACCGATAGAGTGGAACCCAGTACCGGCTTATCAAGTTGTTGTTGACGATCTCGACGCAGGTTTTTCCGTTAAAGGAGAACCTATCGAGCTGGATATGAACCCCATTGGAAGATTTTTCTGGAACTGGCAAAGTTCCCTCTTCCTCGCAGGAGACGCCCCGACCGCGGATCGTGGAATACCGATTTATGGCGGTATGGGTTTTGTGCAGCAATGGGCACGCGTTCAGAATGAGGGTTATGGTAAATATCGCAATACATTCACAATGGTTGAAGGTACGTCATTTCAACCACTGAATGAGTCTTCATTCACCGCAGAGTTTGCGACGGAACTTCCCCGTTTAGGTGAGTGGGCATTGGAATTTAGTGTTCCGGCACGCATCTGGAAGGGACGTACCCAATCGGAGGTTGAGAAGGCGAAGAATATGCAATCTGAAGGAAAACCACAACCTTTTGATCGGTGGACTATCTCGCTCGAGGTTCAGGTCAACGACGATGCGATACCCATCGAGTTGAATCCTCTTTTACTAGACTTCGACGACGATGCGGTTGCTGAGGAAGATGCCCCGGACGAAGACGATGAAGGGTTACAACGGCTCAGAGAAATTCTTCAGGAAGAAGAGTTTGAAGAATTAATGCAAGACGAAGAAATTGACGTCGAAAACTTATTGTGGCAATCATACATTGGTTCGAACAGCAACAGATCAAGGTATAGAGATCAAGTTCACTGGGCCGCACTAGGCACGTATGACATATCCAATTCCCATACCGTCGTAACTGTGTCGTTCAGCAATTCAGTTCGCTATAAGTTCGCGGACGCAGTACGATGGACATACGTAGGGAACGACCGGTCAGAGTAGCGAATCCGCTTCAACAACTCACTGCTCCAGCGTCTAATTCGACCAATTTGAGATTAAATTCACTATTTACGATTACAGCCATACGTGATTCAACATATAGGAACAGTTTTTGCTTAATAGATATTGAGATTCTCGCGAGCAACGAGATTCCGATCATTGACACGGTCGATGAAGAGGAATATAAGCTCGCCATTTTCTCCTTGTACAACTAGCTATTCTGACAACTACACAGTGTGTAAAATTCTTGAAAATTTTCAGCGTTCAGTCAAGTACTCTTCACCTAAGCCAGCACTGACGAGTGCGTATTGTCCATCGACCATACCACTACGACTTCTGTTGGAATTGATTAATCGTGACCTCGTCGATACGAACAGTATCTTAATGTAACACAAACGGTTTTAATTACTCTATGACCACGAACTCTACCTTCATGGTACAACTCCCAAGTCGAGCGACTGAGGTCAATCGAGCATTACAACAACATCCGACACCAAATAGAAAAATGACGTTCGTATCTAAATTAAAGAGCTTGACTCATTTATTACTCCTAGGAGCTATCGCGTTCACTTTGGCAAGCTGTAATCCGCCTTCAGCACCGAACGTCAATGTGGATGTACGGACTCCAGTACAAGTTCAAGCAGTCAGGCTCGGTGATATCGAGAATTTGGTTGTAGCTACTGGTACTCTAAGACCCCGCGAAGTCGCTACCGTAGACGCCCAAGTTCTGGGTCGTTTGTACTATGAGCGCGATGAAAACGGAGAACGTTTCTACGAAGGCCACGAAGTGAAAAAAGGCGATGTTCTCGCACGGATTGCGGGTGAAGAAGCGGAACTCAATCTGAATCTTCCTGCCAAGAAGGAAGCTTTTGAAATTGCAAAACGGGAATACAACCGCCAAGTCAGCTTGCACGAGGACGGCATCATCACCGAACGAGACTTCGAACAGACTAGACAAACGTTCACGAACGCCGAGGCCGAATATCGTCGTGCTTTGTTAGACGAGCGTAATACAGAAGTGTTTGCACCCATGGATGGGATAATTTTGAAGTTAGCCCGAGATCAAGACGACATCTTGCTCGCTGACGAGACTCTAATTGGAAGCGGACAACTAATCGCTCAGGTAGCTGACATCAGTGTACTTGAGGCTAGCATTGACCTCATCGGTCCACAGCTAAACAGAATTGAGATAGGCGATCCAGTTCGAATCAAGCCTTCGGCGACCTATGATGAAATCAGTTTCACTGGTACACTCGAGCGAATCTCACCGCTGGTAAATCAACAAAACCACACATTTCAAGTCGTTGTAATCGTCCCAAATGATGAAATGTTGCTTCGGCCGGGCAGCTTCGTCGAAGTTGAAATTATCGTTGAACAAAGACTCCAAGTACCTTATGTCTCCTTGGATTCGATTAAGAAGAACTACAGCAACAACGACGTTGTTTTTGTCGTCGAAGGACAACGAGTGCAAGAACGCCGTGTGCGTTTGGGACTGCGGGATGACGAACACGTTGAAATTTTGGAAGGAGTCGAACCAGGTGAGCGAGTGGTGTTCGGCGGTGTAGAAAACCTGTACGACAACGTACGAGTTAACGTTATTCGCGAACAGTGAATTTATTCGAAACCTTTGCTGGGGTTGCAGTTCGCCGCCCTATCGCAGTATGTGTGACGGCAGCCGCAGTTGCTTTAGTTGGTGGTCTTTCCTTAAATGAGTTGCCCATTGACTTACTTCCTAACATAAAGACCCCTTCAGTAGTCGTTGCAGTTAGTGCAGGAGACCGCTCACCGGAAGAGATGCAACGCCTATACGGCGAGCGCTTGGAGAATCAGGTCTTGTCCGTGCGAGGCGTGCGTAGCGTTGAGCAAATTGCACGTATCGGTCGCCTAGTCGCGACGGTTCATCTCGATTGGGAGACTTCTGTTGACAATGCGGTCATCGACATTGGTAGCGCGCTAAGTGGCCTCAGCAGTGATCCACAAGTTGATTACGTAAGTATTCGAAGGTTCGATCCGAGTCAAGAACCCATTCTCACGATGGGCATGCTCGCTATAGAAGAGGGTCGTCCCGATCTAATTGGGCTTAGGCAAATCGCACGTCGGCAAGTTGCGACCGCACTTGAAACCCTTCCAGGTGTCGCAGAAGTTCGAGTTGTTGGCGGTCGATTGCGCGAAATTTCCGTCCATTTCGATGAGTTTCGCGGTGCCGAATTCGGTATCACAATGGGCGCACTCGACGGTGCGATTAGAGACGCGAATCGAGATTTCAGCCCGGGTGTCATCGAAGATCAGGGACAAATCTACACCATCCGAGGAAGAGCCCGTTACGAGGACATAAACGACATTAAAGACGTCGTTGTCCGCTTCATGCCGCCTCAAATCGCGGGTGGTGCCCGTGTCCCAATACGGGTCCGTGATGTCGCCGATGTCGTTGAAAGCGAACGGGAACACGACCATGTTGTTTTGGTAAATGGTCGTGAAGGCATCGCAATGTCGGTATACAAAGAAGCTGGCGCAAATACCGTAACGGTTTCAAACACCATTAACGTAGCTCTTGACGGAGCGGTTGCAGACTTACCTGGCGTCGAAGTCCACACAATCGCCGACAACGCTACGCTCGTTGTTGAGGCATTGGATGATCTAAGATTAGCGGCTGGTTTGGGAATCGCCCTGGCGATCCTAGTATTAGCAGTATTCTTACGCTCTGTTGGAGCAACCTTCATCGTAAGTGCTGCCGTTCCCGTATCGATCTTCGCGGCACTATTCTGTATGTCCTTTTCGGACCACAGTTTAAACATCATTACCTTAGGAGGACTGGCACTAGGTGCTGGGATGCTCGTCGACAATGCCATCGTTGTTGTCGAATCCATGTACCGACGGATACGACTTGGCGATACTCCCGCTGAAGCAGCGAAAAAAGGTACTGGACTGGTCGCCGGCGCAATTACTGCGAGTACCTTAACGACCTGTGTTGTGTTTATCCCGGTATTTTTTGTTCAAGGACTGGCCGCACGGCTCATTGACGGTATCGCATTTACTGTCGTAATCTCACTCGGAGCATCGTTGCTCGTAGCAATCTTCCTTATTCCCGCTCTGGGTCGCTGGTTTCTTACACCCGCGAAAGTGGACGAGCTGGGGGAAGTTGTTCCCGAGCGAGTTCCGTTAATGCGGCGTGCTGTTGAAAAAATTGTACGTGGTTTTCTCCGCGTACCATTTTTGATCGTCTTGCTGAGCGCGGTACTTGTAGGTGGAGCAGTTTGGCAATTACTGAAACTCGGGACTGAATTACTTCCACCGTCGGATCCGAAACAATTTTCGATAAGGTATATCGGACAGAGCGGCCAACGAGTAGAAGCTACCACCAACGTCATCAGTGGACTCGAGTCTTCCATACGAGAAGCAGCTCCAGATTTCGTTGCCGCCACCTTAGCAGAAGTGGGGCGTTTGCCTGAGGATGAGAGGATAATCCGGCGAGAGTCGACCGAAGAGCACACGGCGCGCCTAACGATTCGACTTACTGACACTGAAGAGAGCCCACCACCCACGGCATATGCGAACGCCCTACAGGATGATTTAGATCAGATTCCAAATGCGGAAGTTGAGTGGGAACTTAATCGCTCAGCTCTGAGTGAAGTACTGGACAGCGGTGCGGCCCCGGTGGTGGTGGAAATTTCCGGTAGTACGCTTTACGAAATACGAGAAGTTACTGACACTGTGAGTGCGAAAATGACCGAGCTCGATGAAATCTGGAATGTTCGGTCGACGTTTGAAGGAGGACCGCCGGAACTCCGCGTGAAATTAAATCGCAGCATGGCAGACGCGTTACAGATCGACGTGGACGACGTAGCGAATGTCATTGAATCAAGTCTTGAAGGTAAAGAGATTACGCGCCTCTCGGTCGGAGATGAAGAGTATCCCATAATGCTCCAAATCGACAAACCCACCCAAGAGGAACTGAAAAACGTTACGTTTATTACTTCTGCAGGTGTTAAAGTTTCGATTGGACAGGTCGCGATCTTTGAAGAAGTCACGGGAGCGCGTGAAATCCTGCGCAAAAATCAACGACTCACTTCACAAATCACCGCATTAGTGGCGGACGGCTATACCTTACCCCAAGCTATCAGCGCGGTTGATGGGATTCTTCAAGAACAAACCCTCGCGCTCGGGATGACCGCACAACTAGGCGGATCAGAACAAGAGCGAGCGGCGACATTTGGTGAATTACAGTTAGCCGCGATTCTCGCATTTGTACTGGTTTTGATGGTGCTTGCAGGTACCTTTGAATCACTCTTGCAACCTATTACTATCTTGTATGCGATTCCGCTTGCCTTAGTGGGCGTTGCTGCGACATTGGTCCCTCTGGGGAATCCGTTAGGCGTGATGTCAATGCTCGGACTCATCGTGCTTTCAGGTGTTGCAGTGAATGACGCAGTCCTGTTGATCGTCACCGCGAAACAAATAATGCTTGAGGGTAAAGACCGAGTCACTGCGCTGTCGGAAGCCGCCGGCATTCGTCTTCGCCCGATCACGATGACCACATTGACGACGGCACTGGCTTTATTCCCGCTCCTCTTTGGTGGTGGTGAAGGCGCAGTACTACGACAGCCCATGGCACTAACGATCATTGGCGGGCTTGTTGCTTCGACGCTAGGTTCCTTGTTTATCCTACCGTGCTTGTATCTTACCATCGACAAGTTCGCAGACTTGTTCCGTAGAAACAAGAACCGAGATACGGCCGCCGTTCCTGCTTGACAATAAAGTGTGAGCATCTCACGCTCACTTCTTATTCCCTCAGACAGTTTAGTCTGTCGAGATTGAAAAATTCAAAGGCTCGGTCACGAGTTTAACGAACCGCGTCAAGCTAACGTGCCCCCTTTGTTGGTTGTGATCAGGTGCGCGAACCTCTTTCGTCCAGGATGCATTGGATTGTATTTTCTCGAAGCAGTTCATAGTTTGAGAGAAGCGGTACGTGCCTGAAACTGTACCACACGCGAGAACGTTCCAGATAATAAAAAAAGGGATCGAACGATCCCTTTTTAATTTAGACAAACCAGATTGGTTTTCACACGATTGTGTGATTACATCATACCGCCCATGTCTGGCATGCCACCACCACCTGCCGGCATAGCAGGCTTCTCTTCTGGTTGTTCGCTGACCATCGCTTCGGTAGTAATCATGAGCCCTGCAACAGATGCCGCCGACTGCAGAGCAGATCGTACAACTTTAGCAGGATCAGGAATACCGCGCTCGATCAAGTCGCCATATTCGCCAGTCGCACCGTCGAAACCGTGGTTCCCTGACAATGAACGAACTTTGTCAACGACTACTGCAGGTTCTCCACCAGCATTCTGTGCGATTTGTCGAAGCGGAAACTCCATTGCTCGCAAAGCGATCTTGATACCGGTGTTCTGATCTTCGTTTGCTCCAGTCAGACTGTCAATCTTCTGCAAAGCACGAATCAACGCAACACCACCACCTGCAACGATGCCTTCTTCGACAGCGGCTCTTGTGGAGTGCAATGCATCTTCAACGCGAGCCTTCTTCTCTTTCATTTCAATCTCAGTTGGGGCACCGACCTTAATAACGGCTACACCACCAGCAAGTTTGGCCAGTCGCTCTTGCAACTTTTCGCGGTCATAGTCAGACGAGGTGTCTTCGATTTCTTGCCTAATTTGATTAATTCGGCCAGCAATCTTGTCTTTCTCACCTGCGCCGTCTACGATCGTAGTGTTTTCCTTGGTACTCGAAATGCGTTTAGCAGTTCCAAGATCGTCAAGCGTTACACCTTCTAGCGTCAAACCGACTTCTTCAGAGATTACGGTCGCGCCAGTGAGGATAGCGATGTCACCCAACATGGCTTTGCGTCGATCGCCAAATCCGGGAGCTTTTGCGGCAGATATCTTCACGATTCCTCGCATATTGTTAACAACTAGAGTTGCTAGTGCTTCACCTTCGATATCTTCGGCTATTACCATTAAAGGCTTTCCGCTCTTCGCTACTGATTCCAAAATTGGAAGCATGTCGCGAATGTTGGAGATTTTCTTGTCGCATAGCAAGATATAAGGGTCTTCCAATTCAGCAGACATCGACTCTTGTTTGTTGATAAAGTATGGGGATAAATATCCGCGATCGAATTGCATACCTTCAACTACGTCTAATTCATTGTCGAGACCGCTTCCCTCTTCAACGGTAATAACGCCTTCCTTACCAACTTTTTCCATTGACTCGGCGATGATCTCGCCGACAGAAGTATCACTATTCGCTGAAACTGTTCCAACTTGTGCGATCGATGTCGAGTCTTCGCAAGGAATGGACATGTCTTCGATCTCTTTTACTGCAGCTCGAACAGCCTTGTCGATCCCACGCTTGAGATCCATTGGGTTCATTCCTGCAGCAACAGCTTTTAGTCCCTCTACGAGTATAGCTTGCGCCAATACTGTAGCGGTAGTAGTACCATCACCGGCTTCGTCGGAAGTTTGACTTGCAACTTCCTTAACCATCTGGGCACCCATGTTTTCAAACTTGTCACTAAGTTCGATTTCTTTTGCCACTGATACACCATCCTTTGTAACGGTCGGTGCACCAAATGATTTATCCAAAATGACATTCCGTCCTTTGGGTCCTAAAGTTACCTTGACAGCGTCTGCTAGAACGTTGACACCTTCCAGCATCTTTGAGCGCGCGTCGTCGGCAAATTTAACTTCTTTTGCAGCCATAATTTAGTTTTGCTCCTTTGTTGATTTCGATTAGGATTCGATGACACCGAAGATTTCATTCTCTGAAAGAATGAGAATCTCTTCGCCTTCAAACTTGACGGTGTTGCCACCGTATTGCCCAAAGACTACTCTATCGCCGACTTTGACTTGGGGCGCGTGAGTATTGCCTTGGTCATCTCGTTTACCAGGACCTACAGCCAGTACTTCGCCTTGCTGAGGCTTCTCGGTCGCCGTGTCCGGCAAGACGATGCCTCCTGCAGACAGTGTCTCCTCTTCTAGACGACGAACAATGACTTTGTCGTGAAGTGGTCTAATTTGCATTAATTCTTCTCCGAAGACTTGTTGTTAAAAATGAAAGTTAGCACTCTCAGCCTGAAAGTGCTAATTTGCATGTTATGTAGGGATGACAGTCTGTTTTTCAAGAAAAAAATCAAAATTTTTTAATATTTATTTCAAGAGGTCTTCGGAATACTTTGTTCATGCTGATAATAAGG
>VYFT01000043.1 GCA_009842245.1 Gammaproteobacteria bacterium
CTGTCTTTCCCCCCGGCAGGCCACCCCTACTCGAGGAGCAGAACGCCATGGCCTCTCCACACAATCGAGCCATTGTGTTGTCTGTGGTCAATCACAAAGGGGGCGTCGGTAAGACGACCACCGTGATAAACCTCGCGCATGCCCTTGTCCGATACGGTAAACGGCAACACAGGGACTATCGCGTGCTTGTTATTGACTCTGATCCGCAGTCCAACGCAACCTCTATCTTATTTCCAAATGTTCAGGATATAACCAGGGCACCAACACTGGCCAACGTGTACAATGAAAGAAATCCACTTTCAATTACACAAGTTATCACGCGAACCGAGATCATGAATTTGGACTTGATCCCTTCGAGTATCAGCTTGTTCGATGTCGAGCCAAATTTAAACGTATCCGGCCTGGGGGCACAAGCCCTTCGCATTGCAATGTTCGACGACGCGTTGCTCGAACACACTGAAGATGGTGCCTTTAATTACGATCTCGTGCTGATCGATACGCCGCCGAACCTCGGTGTTTTTATGCTCAACAGTTTAATGGTCAGTGATTTTTACCTGATCCCGATAGATTGTGGATCGTATTTCGCCCTCGAAGGGATGCAGACGCTGGAAAGTAGAATCCAGCAGCTAAAAAAGATCTGCAAAAATCTTCGACTTCTGGGCTACCTGCCTACTATTCTGGATAATCGCACCAAAGTCGGCCAAGCCTCGCTATCAAGGTTACGAGACCTGTATCGGGAAATGATCATGGAGACCACTATCGGAATCAATACCGATCTCGAGAAGGCATCATTTAGCAGAAAAACGATTTTTGACTATAACGCGATGTCAAAAGGTGCCGTGCATTATTACGCACTTGCCAGGGAAGTCGCACGTAAGTGCATAGAGACCAAACCTGGCAATCATACAGATATCGAAGAAGATGAAGACCTGCCAGCGCACGAGTCTGAGCAGGAAGCCCTGGCGGTTTAGAGGGTCAATATCTGAGGGTCAATATCTGAGGGTCAGAATTTGACCCTCTAAATGAAAGCGAGAAGCTGATGGGTAAACAAAAAAAGACGCTTGAAGAAGATATGGATGAGATCTTTAAGCATTGGCCAGTCGGCCCGAAGGCGAAACAAAACCTCGAACTCTACCAGCCCGACAAGCAAGAAGACAGCAATACATCGAAACAGAGAGCGTCCAAAGCTGAAGGCCAAAAGCCGAGCGCGAACAATAGATCCTCTAAGTCTTCTCCTCAAAAGCGAACCTTCAAGGACCGCCCCGGCGATCTCTCCAATACAGCATTTACACCAATCGACGATATCCCGGAGCAGCACTTCATCCCTTACTTCAACGCGCTCTGTGATATGGTCCTCCCCCAGCTTAGTCCCATGGCCGCCCTGATTCTTTGCATGCTCTTCAAGAAGTCCCACGGATTAAATCGCAACTGGTGCCAGATGTCCCTCCCTGAATTTACACAAATAATCAGGGCATCTCGCAATACGATCCGCGTGGGCCTCAAGTCCCTGATCGAGGACGGCTGGGTTTGCATCATTACCGACGGGTACAATGAAGCGACAACTTACGGTTTGCGTATCCCGGTTGAGATTGGTGAAGAATGAAAACCGCGTTCTGAGACCGCAGGCGTCTCGCCTGCATCTCTTGAACCTATAAATCACTGACTTATGACGAACAGATACAACATATTTATGCCGTATATACCTCCGCCCCCAGTATCGACGGATACTGGGGGTCAAATTTTGAGGGTCAAATTTTGAGGGTCAAAATCTGAGGGTCAGATTTTGACCCTCTAATTGAAAGCGAGCGCGATATGAGCAAACGCAGACTTGATGGTGATTCCGAGACGAAACAAAACTTCAACCCACCTGACCTGTCTGTGGTATCAAGGGACTCTGTTAAGACAGAAGATAGCTCCGAACAGGCGGCGTTCACCGTTATCGAAAATATCTCAGACGATGACTTCTTCTCTTATTACGTCACCTTGGCCGATGTGATTATACCCCAACTGAGTCTAATCAGCGGTTTGATTCTCGGCGTTCTTTTCCACCAGTCCTATGGTTCTCGCCGCAACTGGTGTCAGATCTCACTCTCCGATCTTGAACGAAGATTGGGGGCATCGCGCAATACAATCCGAAAGTATCTCAAGCCTCTGATCGAGGACGGCTGGGTTTGTATCCTCTCAGAAAGCCACCGCGAAGCCACGACTTATGGTTTGCGGATCCCCCTCGAGGCAGACGAAGAATGAAAACCGTATTTGTAGGGGTGGAAACCCCGTATAAAATCACTACTTCGCGCATTCCATCTTTATCCCATTATTCACGGACCACGGGCTATCGCCTGCATCCTTGAACCTGCAAACAACTGACTTATGACGAACAGATACAACATATTTATGCCGTATATACCTCTCGCCCCCAGGATCGCCAGATACTGGGGGTCAAATTTTGAGGGTCAGAATCTGAGGGTCAAAATCTGAGGGTCAGAATTTGACCCTCTAATTAGACAGAAATAGCTCCAAACAGGTGACGTTTACCATAATGGCTGGGTTTTTACCTCACAAAATACTGTGAATCCACGACTTATGGCTTACATATCCTTTGAGGCAGACGATAATGAAAACCGTTGTATCCACTTATTCTTGGCCCACAGGCCTGCACCCTTCTCCAGGATCACCAGAATCTGAGGGTCAAATTTTGAGGGTCAAAATCTGAGGGTCAGAATCTGAGGGTCAGAATTTGACCCTCTAATTGAACATTTATGTCACATCCCTGCTTGCGCGAGAGACGTACGCGCAGGTAACGCAGACAGGCGTCCTCTCCCCTCGTCTGTTTTCTGCGCTCTACTTTCTGTAGCACAAAACAGAAGGGCGTTTTCGCCCGTTCACCTATTTCCCAAAGGGAGAAACCGATGAGCAACTCCACACTCGAACACAACATGGATCAGGTCTTTACGCATTGGCCGATCTCAGAAGAACCAAAACAAGATTTCGAACTCTATCAGCCCGGCAAACAAGAATCTGAAGGGTCCAAACAGATGCTGACAGGGGGTAAGTCAGCATCTGTACGAACTTTCAAAAATCGTCCTGGCGATTCCGAGAACGTGACATTCACGCCCATAGACCGGATCCCACATTCGCACTTTTACTATTATTTTAACGCGCTCGGTGATCGCGTGATGTCCCAACTCACCCTGCCATGTCAGGCAATTTTCTTTGCTCTCTTCAGGAGGGCCCACGGATTCAATCGCAACTGGTGCCAGATGTCATTGCCCCAGCTTGAACGAAAAACCGGTGCCTCGCGCAATACGATCCGAAAGCATATCAAAACCCTGATTGAGGAAGGCTGGGTTTGCATCCTCTCAGACGGCTACCATGAGGCCACAACTTATGGCCTCCGGCTCCCGGTCGATATAAAAGAAAAATTGGCCGAGAAAGGGGGCGGGCCACCCCCAGAACCAGCACGGCCGCCCGATTCAAACACCAGCATAGCGGAGGCAGACGGATCCCCAGAAATAGGAGATCAAAACCTGATAGCTGGAGGGTCAAAAACTGACCGTCAAAAATTGCCCCCATGTACTAGCAGTACATGTAACAAGCAATCTATTGGTGAAATACCTGATTCTCACCTTAAGGAATATACTTCTGTACGCACTGATTCAACACCAGAGCCAATGGGTGAAAACCGGGTTACTGACAATCAAAATGATAAAAAGAATCGTGAAAGTCTGCCTTCAACAAAGCCCGACCTGGAACAATCCTATCTGAAAAGTCTGTCAGGTAAAAAGGTGGGGGAGATCTACCGCGCTCAGGACGCCTGGGACGAGATCCTCGGCCCAGACACGCGGCCGACCGCGGCAAAGCTCAATCAAATGTTGGAATATATGCGAGGATGGTATAGGGGAGACACTCTGGATACAAAATTCCGCTGGTGCTTATCAGATACGAAGAAAAAGCGGCCTCGAGATGCCGTCGCCTGGCTCATCAGCGCACTGAAGCACGGGCGATATCCGAACATTGTGATGTCGAAATCTCGATGGGAGGGAACAGGCAGTAGTTCATTGGAATCCAAGCCCTCGAGAACCCCGTCAATAAACAACCCGGGCGAGGCTACTGACGGGCAATCGAGACTGGATAGACCAGAACAAACTCGTGAGGCCACTGTGGAGAGAGAAAAACGCCGCGCGGCGTCTCCACACAGGGACGTGTGGGAAAAGGTGTTGAAAGATATAGGGGAGAAGATTCTCCCTCAGTCTTATGAGAGTTGGTTTAAGCCGCTTTTCATCGCCGAGATCACTGATACAGCTATTGTCTTTGACGCTCCGGATCAGATGGTTGCCGACTGGGTCGAAGAGAATTATACGGGTTTGCTAAAAACAACACTCAAAACCGTTGGGCTACTTGATCGAGCAATCGCTATCGAACATTTAAAGACTTAGTTGCACGAGTCTGAAAGTGGGGGAGGGTGTGGCAGGCCCCTCTTTATTCTCATTCTCCGCATTTGGCTTGTTTTGTTATCCCTTTTATCTTTACGTTTAGATATCTTAATGGTCAGGCTGTTGCAAGGCAATGGTCACTTGACAAGTTGCAGACACAGATAGGCGCAAGCAGGATCGCAACCCCGCCCCACGCACGGCACAATCTGCTGACGATAAAAAAAGGAGGCTTGCATCATGCGTTTCTTCAATACGACCGGTCCGGTGGTGGCTGCTGACCATTACCGCATTCCACCTCTGGAACGGCTAAATTTTGTCGAGGTTCGGCGGCTTATTCGCGACAAGCGCTACTTCGTGCTGCACGCACCCCGGCAGACGGGAAAGACTTCTGCCTTGCTGGCCTTGCGCGACTTGCTCAACGCCGAGGACACCTACCGTTGTGTGTACGTCAATGTTGAGGCCGGGCAGGCCGCACGCGAAGATGTAGAACAGGTGACGCGCACTTTTCTGGGTGAGTTGGCGGTCCGGGCGAGTCTGACGCTAAACGATGAATTTTTGCTCAATATTTGGTCCGGCATCCTCGCTGAGTTCGGTCCGCACGCTGCGTTACGTGTGGCGTTGACGCGCTGGGCACAGGCCGATTCAAAGCCCTTGGTGTTGCTCATAGATGAGATTGACGCCTTGATTGGAGATGCGCTTCTATCTGTACTGCGGCAATTGCGGGCAGGCTACGACCTGCGTCCAGAGGGTTTTCCACAAAGCGTAATATTATGCGGCGTGCGCGATGTGCGCGATTACCGCATCCAATCCACTGCTGAGAATGCGCTCATCGCCGGTGGCAGTGCGTTCAACATTCGCGCCGAGTCCCTGCGCCTGGGGGACTTCTCACAGGATGAAGTATTCGCTCTCATCTCACAGCATACGGCAGAAACAGGGCAGGCATTCACAGCCGAGGCACTGGAGACGATCTGGACGCAGACCCAGGGACAACCGTGGCTGGTGAACGCATTGGCTTATGAAGCCTGCTTTAAGAACAAGACCGGGCAGGATCGCAGCCAGCCCATCACGGACAAGGCGATATACGACGCCCGCGAGCAACTCATCCTGCGCCGGGAGATACACCTCGATCAGTTGGCCGACAAGCTCAAGGAAGACCGCGTGCGGCGTGTCGTTGAGCCGCTACTGAGCGGTGGCGAGGAACGCCGTTTTATTGACCGCGACATAGAGTATGTGCGCGATCTCGGCCTGGTGGCTCAGGAGCGTCCCGTGCGTATCGCCAATCCCATCTACGCTGAGGTCGTTCCCCGCGAACTGACGTGGGTGGTGCAGGAGGAGTTTGAGCAGGAAACCGCCTGGTATGTCACTGCTGATGGTAGCCTGGACGTGGTTGCACTGCTGACCGAGTTTCAGACCTTTTTCCGCGAACATTCAGAGCATTGGGTGACGCGGTTTCAATATCAGGAGGCGGGGCCACAGTTGTTGTTACAAGCATTTCTCCAGCGCGTTGTGAATAGCGGTGGACGCATTGAGCGAGAGTATGGCCTTGGCCGGATGCGTACAGATTTGTTGATCGTCTGGCCGCAGGGCGATCAGACGCGCAAAATTGTTATTGAGTGTAAATTGCTCCACAAGAGTCTGGACCAGACGATTGCCGAGGGGCTGGAACAGACCGCGGAGTACATGGATCGGTGCGATGCAGAGGCTGGCCATCTGGTGATTTTTGACCGTCGCGCAGGCAGGCGTTGGGAGGATAAGGTGTTCCACCGTCGCCGTGCGTCTGAAGGTGGTGTTGAGATAGACGTATGGGGCATGTGATCCGGAGATACGGCTGTTATATTTGACGCCCCGGACCAATTGACTGCCGATTGGCTCGAACAGAACTATAAAGGTCTGCTGAAAACAGCACTCAAAACCGCTGTTATATTTGACCGATCAATCGTTATCGAATTTTTGGATTCTCAGCTTTCACAAAACAAAGACTTTAAGGGTTTTGAATTCAATGGCTAAATCCTCAATGCATATAGAAGATGGCGAGGCAGTAAAATTCCTTGAGAGAGATTTTAATCAATGTTTCATGCAACTACGCCACTATGATTCTCAAATCTGGAATATCTGCCGCTTTGCCTTCACCGCTTACATTTCGATCCTCGGGACGGCACTCGGTCTCTACCATTACTCGGTAGAGAAAAGCCTTAACCTGATCCCGGCAGCTATAGGTGTCCTTGGTGCAGGCCTCGTCCTTGGCTTTTTGCTCTACAGCCTCGTAATTTGCAACCGGGCGTATTATGTGCTGGTGTGTCGCTACATCAATGAGCATCGTAAATTTTTCCTTGAAGGCAGACCATTCGGATTCGAGAATGTCTCAGGTATGTATATGAATTCGGCAATCCCGCCCTACTTCAACTGGCGAAGCTGGCAATCATGGCTCTGTTACCTTATTGCGTCGCTTAATGCGGCGCTGCTGACTGCGCTGTTGATCTTCTACTTCTCGGACGAGTATTCGTGGCGCTGGCCATTGACCATAACAATCGGAATAATCACAGCCCTGATCCAGATAGGATCAGGCATCATTTACCTAAAGTCCCGCGAGGACAAAATTGGTAGCGAAGGAATCTCAGCAAAGGAATAAAACTATGGGTAAACTGCACCATCTCAACGTCGGCTGTGCGGATGCAAGCGTCATCAAGACCTCAAGCGCAACATTCCTGATTGATTGTCACAACATTGAAGACCACTCGCATCTACTACCTTCAAATAAAAATCTCCGTGGCGTCTTCATTACACACCAGCATGAAGACCACTATTCAGGACTCAGTTATCTCAAAGACGCGGGTTACACCATTGACTGCCTGATATACAGCCCATATGTGCGCCGTCGCGGAGATAACAGTGTAACCATTGATGAATGGAATGAGTTCAGTGGTTATCGTGACTACTTTAAAAGAAAGGGCACAAAGCTTTACGCACAGTATCGACAACAGAGCCTTAAAAAGCCGTGGTGGAAGACCAATGGTGTGAGCTTCTACATAATCGGCCCAGCTAAGAGCATCGCAACGAGCGATACGCGGGAGCTGCACGATGCATGCTTGGTCATCCTGGCGATCATGGGAAAGCGCAAGTGCCTATTCACCGGAGATGCTTCTGACGCCAATTTGAAATGGATCGCCGACAACACAACGAACTACTGCAACGACATCCTTCATGCCAGCCACCATGGGAGTATCAACGGAGCCGATCTCAACTTCATTAAGAATTGCAACGCACGCTACACTGTAGTATCGACAAAGAGCGGAGTACATAGTAATGTTCCGCATCCCACGGCGATGCGGCGTTATCGGGACAATACAAAAAATAAAGTCTATCGAACTGATCAGGACGACAGTTTGTCATGGACATTCTGAGTGTTGGATTTGACCCGCTTCGGTGGATACCTTACATAGCAAAAAGAACAACGAAAACTACTTATAGAGAGGATATTTATGCATCACAATCGTTATACAGTGGAATATTGTCCAGGGCAGGTTATCCCAGATATGAGAGGAACACGGTCCCCTCGAGCTGTCAGCAGGAGTTATTATCGAGTTCGAGAAATTGATCCATGGGGAAGACTTATACCTGCAAGTTCTATGTCTCTGAAATCCAGAGAGGGAGAGTCCAAAGAAGATTTTTTAAATCGTGTTAAAAAAAGCTCCGAATTTCAAGATTGGACTTATATTGAACGGTGAATAAATTTTTTAGAAACCTGCAAAAATATATGAGAATCACCTTTGACAAAAACATTTCCTAAACCAGGACAAATCGCGCATGTTCGCCAGCGTCGCTATCTCGTTGAGAATGTCATAACTCCTCCGGCTACTGATGAAGCGACCCTCGTTCACCTGGCCTGTCTTGACGACGATGCTCAGGGTGAACCGTTATCAGTACTTTGGGAGCACGAACTGGACGCTCGTGTATTGGAGGACGACGGCTGGTCATTAGTAGCTGAGAAAGGCTTCGACGATCCCGCACTGTTTGCCGCTTATCTTCGCACTCTATCGTGGAACTGCGTGACGGCAACAGATCCCAACCTATTTCAAGCACCGTTCCGAGCTGGTATTCGAATCGATGCCTACCAGCTTGAGCCGCTGCGCAAGGCACTACGCCTGCCGCGCGTCAATCTATTCATTGCCGACGACGTTGGTCTTGGCAAAACAATTGAGGCGGGGCTTATTGCGCGCGAACTGCTGCTGCGCCGGCGGATTGACCGGATCGTTGTTGCCTGCCCTCCCTCCATGCTCGAGCAGTGGCGTGATGAAATGGAAACGCGCTTCGGCCTTATTTTTCAAATTCTGGATAGATCGTACGTTACACACATGCGCCGCGAGCGTGGTTTTTCTGTCAATCCCTGGACGACCCATTCACGCTTTCTGGTATCCCATCGCCTGCTCATCGACGAGGCTTATGCCTCGGGCTTGCGCGACTGGCTGGGGGAGTTTGCTCCGCAATCCCTCTTGATCCTCGACGAAGCGCATAATGCCGCACCTTCAAGCGGCATTCGCTATGCAATTGATTCGCAGATCACGCGTACGATTCGTGATATTGCACCGCGCTTCGAGCATCGTTTATTCTTATCAGCGACGCCGCACAACGGCCATTCCAACAGTTTCGCTGCACTTCTCGAAATTCTCGATCCGCAACGCTTCTGCCGCGGTGTGCGAGTCCTTAAAGGACAACTCGACGACATCATGGTTCGCCGTCTCAAGTCCGATATTCGGGCACTCGAAGGCGGATTTCCAAAACGCACCGTAGTCCAAATCGATATTGATGGCTTGCCAGACGACGCCCCCGAGCTTGTGCTCGCAGAAAAGTTAGACACTTATCGTCTCGAACGGGAGAAGCGATTGGCAAGCGAAACACTGAGAAAACAAACTGCTGGTGCTTTGGTGATCGGTGGTCTGCAGAAGCGGCTACTGTCATCCGTCGAAGCGTTCGCAAAGACTCTCACCGTTCATCGAAAAAGCGTCGAACGAATGATTGAAGAGGAACGGAAAGCCGAGGAGATATCACGGGCTCGAATCGCTGATCTTGAGGAAATGACCACAGGCATTGATCTCGATAGCACAGATATCGAAGACGACCCCATAGAAGATGAAGAGCAGCCCGACCAGTCCGAAATCGAACTCAATGAACGCATGGAGAAAGCGACGGCGGCATCAAGCGATGCAAGCCAGATAGAAAAGCGACTGGCACTTCAATACGAGTTGCGTCTGGTTGATGATATGCGTGAGATCGCCGAAGCGGGCCGCTACAATCCGGATCCACGTATCAATAAAATTGTAGATTGGATTGCTGAGAACATGTGCCCGGAGCTACGGGCAGAGTATGGAACATCGCCGAAATGGAACGACCGGCGCGTTCTTATCTTCACGGAGTACGAAGACACGCGCCAGTATCTCGAACGCTGCCTGCGCGAAGCGATTGCACATACCGACAAGGCAGATGAACGGATCGCCACCTTTACTGGCAGGACCTCGTCCCAGAGGCGTGAAGAGATAAAACATACTTTCAATACAGAACCCAAAGACCACCCATTACGCATTCTCATAGCGACGGATGCCGCGCGGGAAGGTCTCAACCTGCAGCGCCATTGTCACGATCTGTTCCACTTCGATCTTCCGTGGAACCCAAGCCGCCTAGATCAACGCAATGGACGTATTGATCGCAAGCTACAGCCAGCGGATGAAGTGTTCTGTCATTACTTCGTCTATTTACAGCGTCCCGAGGACCGCGTCCTTGAGGTGCTGGTGAAGAAAGCGGAACGGATCCGCGAGGAACTCGGTAGCGTTGCGAAGGTACTCGAAGGTCGCATAGCTGAAACCATAGGGAAGGAAGGCATGCGGCGTAATAGTCTGGATGAGCTTGCGGATTCCATCCAGAATGAAACAGCGGATGATCGGCAGACAATCGCAAATGAGGAACTTGAAGACGCGCGTCTCCGGCAAGAAAGTCTAAAAGAAGAAGTTGACCGTCTCCGCAATCGTCTGGAACGATCACAACGGCATATCGGCATTACCGCACGTCAGTTCCGGCAGACGCTTTCGATGAGCTTGCAACTCAACGATGCGCCTGGCATTGTAGAGATCAATCCAAATAGCGACCGAGAACAGGACACACCGCGCACGTACAAATTTCCGGCTGCCAATGATTCACTGGTGCGCGATTCAGGCTGGACAGCGGCACTTGATACCTTGCGCAAACGCAAAAAACGCGGAGAGACCTTCGGAGAGTGGCGCCGTCGTGCATCATTCCGTCCCGTCGTGTTCGACGATCCCGGTAAGCTTGGCGAGAATGCAGTGCAGCTCCATCTCGAGCATCGCGTGGCACAGCGTCTGCTCGGCCGATTCACAGCACAGGGCCTGATCCACCACGATCTATCTAAAGCCTGTTTGACCTCCACAACAGACGCGATTCCGCGCGTCATTCTCCTCGGACGACTCGCCTTATATGGCCCGGGCGCAGCGCGTCTGCACGAAGAGATAGTACCAATTACGGCGCGTTGGATTGACCCCGATCGACGAACAGGCCAGCTTACGCCATATGGACAGACAGGCGAGCAGACAACACTAAATTCTCTCCAGACTGCGCTCGACGAAGCCGGAGAAAATAGTATTTCAGATCAGGTACAAATCCGGCTCGAAGCATCGACACAGGCCGATATTGAAGACCTCTTGCCTTATCTGGAGAGTCGCGCTGCAGAACTGCTCAAACAGGCGGAAACGCGCTTGGCCGAACGTGCAGAAGACGAAAGCCAGAGCATGATCGAATTGCTCGAGGGCCAGCGCAGACGAATCGCAGCGGCGGCCAACGCCGATGATAGACAAATGACGCTAAATTTTAATCCAGCCGAGCGCCGTCAGCACGAGGCAGATCGCCGCGCATGGGAACGCCGGCTTGCCAAAATTGAGTCCGAACTTAAATCCGAGCCGAGCCGTATTGCCGAGACCTATACGGTCCAGGCACATCGCATTGAGCCACTCGGTATTGTCTATCTGTGGCCGAGAACAGGATAAGCTATGGCAGATCGCGTACGTGAGAATCTGATTTTTGCACACCAGGAATGGATAGGCTTCGTTCAGCCAGTTGGCCTCGTTGTTGCCCCCACGGTCATGGTCGATGCACAAGTTGTGCCCGACCGCAATATCTCTGGCCGTCAGCGAGATTTTTGCGAGTTGCTTGAGGAGGAAGAAGATGGTGGCACAACGACTCGTTGGCGCGCGCCCGATCTGCGGAAGCTATTCCTCGAGTATCTCGAATGGGAGGAAGGAGATCTCGAAGATACTGAGGCATATAAAGAATTGGAAATTTCTCTACCGGAATTGGAGGTTGTACTCTCGCCGACCTGGGCTGTACCCTCGGAAGACTCAGATGATGAATGGATGATGCTCATTCGCGTAGAGGAAGGAAGTGCCAATTTTGATAAGCCTCCCGATGATACAAATACTTGGAACGCGACCCGGCATGCACGTTTTGAGCGGCTGCTTCGGGAGACCAGCATACCGATTGGTCTTCTTTGCAACGATGAATGTATCCGTCTGGTCTATGCGCCAGGGGGCGAATCATCAGGACATATCACCTTCAACTTTTCCGAAATGGCATCACCCGCTGGCCGACCCATCCTCGCAGCATTCGACATGCTGCTATCGGCTTATGCGCTCTTTATAGGATCCGAACAAGCCCGATTGCCGGCACTGCTCGCGAAAAGCCGCGATGCCCAGGTGGAAGTTTCAACCCAGCTATCGCGGCAAGTTCTCGCTGCTCTCTATGAGCTCCTGCGGGGCTTTGTCGCGGCGGATGCACGCAAAGAAGGTCGCGTATTGATGGACTTGGCCTGGCGACGCCCAGACGACCTTTACCGCGGACTTATCACAGCACTGATGCGCTTGGTTTTCGTGCTCTACACAGAAGACCGCGGCTTAATGCCCGAACATCGGGTTTATCAGCAGCACTATTCCCTCGGTGGTCTGTTCGCACGGTTGCGAGCCGATGCTGCGGCCTGGCCCGACACGATGGACCAGCGTTTTGGCGCATGGGCGCAACTATTATCTCTCTTCAGACTCATCCATGGCGGTGGCCGCCACAAGGATCTTTCCTTTGTCGCTCGTAAGGGTGGGTTGTTTGATCCCGAGCGTTTTCCATTCCTTGAAGGGCGCCTGTCCGAAGGTGGGACAGAAATTCCGATGGTATCAGATGCGACCGTTTGGGAAATTCTAAAAAATCTGATGATGCTCAATGGGGAAAGGTTGTCCTATCGCACGTTGGATGTCGAACAGATCGGATCGGTTTACGAAGCAATCATGGGCTTCCAAATCGATTTGACCACCGGCCGCTCAATTGCCGTGCGCTCCAAGAAACGGACTGGTGCGGCTGTTATCGTCGATCTTGACGGTCTTCTACGGGAAAATGGTAGCAGGCGCGCGAAAGCACTTCGAGATGCTACGGAGCAGAGTTTGACAGGGAAAGCAGCGACAGCACTGCGAAACGCGGTGGAGCCTGCCGATATCGTTGCTGCTCTCGATAACAAAGTTGACCGAGATGCAACCCCCGACATCCTGCCGAGGAGCGTCCCAATTTTACAACCGACCAGCGAACGACGGCGTTCCGGCAGCCACTATACTCCCCGCACATTAACGGAGCCTATCGTCTCAGAGGCATTACAACCGATATTCGAGCGTTTGGGGCCAGCCCCAAAACCACGAGACATCCTCGAGCTCAAGATACTTGACCCTGCCACGGGATCTGGTGCGTTTCTGGTCGAAGCGTGCCGTCAATTGGCTGCGAAGCTGGTTGATGCTTGGGGTAGCCACGGGGGCCCGTCCGACACACGTGCTGATGAAGATAGGTTGATCCAGGCCTTGCGCCTCGTCGCGGAGTATTGCCTCTATGGCGTTGACAAGAACCCGATGGCGATTGACCTGGCGAGGCTATCGCTCTGGTTGGCCACATTCGCGAAAGATCGTGAGTTTACATTCATCGATCACGCGCTGCGTCCAGGCGATTCGCTGGTAGGCTTGACCCGCCGACAAATAGAAGGGTTCCATTGGAAAGCAGATGCCCCTCTGTTCCAAATGGGTCTGGAAACAACACAAGTGCGCGAGCATGTGAATAAAATTTCTGAATTGCGCCAACGCATCCGAGAGATCGTTGATGAGGCATCCGAACAAGAACTTCGCGGGCTGTTGGAGGAGGCGCAGCGCGAATTGCAAAGTGTTAGACGCTTTGCTGACCTGGTGCTGGCAGCATTCTTTGAAGGAGAGAAGACAAAGGAGAGAGAACAGAGACGCGATATATATGCAAACTTGCTTATTCAACAACACGGGAATGGCGGTGACTTCTTACTGAAAAATATAAAGCCACCGCTCGAAGCGTTCCATTGGGAGATTGAGTTCCCGGAAGTATTCGAGCGTGAAAATCCCGGGTTCGATGCAATTATCGGCAATCCACCCTTCGCTGGCAAAAACACCATCGCACATGCGATGGTCGCAGGCTATCCCGCCAGCCTCAGGCACTTACACATTGAAAGCCACGGCAACGCCGACCTTGTTGCCCATTTCTTTCGACGTGCCTTTAACCTTCTGCGCCAAGGAGGAACACTTGGCCTCATCGCTACAAATACGATTGGCCAAGGTGATACGCGATCAACGGGTCTCTGTTGGATATGCAAGAACGGCGGCACAATCTACGCTGTCCGGCGGAGAAAAGAATGGCCTGGAGAGGCTGCAGTAGTGGTGAGCTTTGTTCATATAGTCAAGGGAACACATAAAGGCTTAAGAATGCTCGATAGTCGAGAGGTCGAAACCATCTCAGCATTCTTATTCTATGACGGCGGTCACGACGATCCTGAGAGACTTCTTACTAACGCCAGAAAGAGCTTCGGAGGAAGTTATCCTTTTGGCATGGGTTTTACATTTGACGATACGGATAGCAAGGGTATTGCGACACCCATCTCTGAGATGCTCAAGCTCATCAAAAAGGACCGTTGCAATCAAGAAGTTATATTTCCTTATATTGGCGGCGCAGAGGTCAACAATAGCCCTGTTCAAGCACATCATCGTTATGTCATCAATTTTGTTAAGAGTGACGAAGAAGAATGTTGGGA
>VYFT01000021.1 GCA_009842245.1 Gammaproteobacteria bacterium
GTGTAATTCCAATGCTTGGTGTCATCAGTCCGCGCTACATCATGTCTCTGCTAGGAAGTAGCTTTATCGGGTTGTTTTGTATAGGGGCACTACTTCTCACTTTCGATCAGATCAAACGAGATGAAACTGATCAAATTCACGAGGTCGTAAGTTCGAAACCGCCGAACAATTTGGAACTGTTGTTGGGTCGATTGTTCGGTGCTACGATGACTATGGTTATTCCCATGCTCCTCTTCCTTTTCGCTGCCTTGATTTACGGGGTAATCTCCGATTTGTTCTCAATTCCATTTGGTGAGCCAATCGAAATTTGGAGCGTTGTTTCATTAATTTTCCTCGATATAGTCCCCAATTTTCTGTTCTTCGGAAGCCTACTGATTCTCTTATCGTCGCTGCTCAAATTTAGACTGTTGGCACTACTTCTCACCTTATGTAGCCTCTTTCTTCTATTCTGGCTAAACGGCAGGATATCTCTTAGTGTCTCAAGTCCAATTCAAACAGTTTCAGGTAACGTGCTTTTTCCATCGGAGCTCATACCGACACTGTTCACGCCAATCACTTTGTTTAATCGAATCGCTCTTCTGTTCCTGTCTTTTGGATTCCTGTATTGGAGCTCCAGTGTCGGTTCGCGAATTACGCGTTCAAGTTCCAAAGAACTGATGTGGGGTAGCCTTTCCTTTGTTCTCGGAGTGTTGCTAGTCGTAACCATGTTCGGCATTCAGACTATAAGGCACAAAGAAGTCGAAACCTGGGTCAGAGTGCACAACGAGGAATTTGCTCCCAGTGCATTCCCAGACATACATCAGATTCGAGGTCGAGTTGATATCTATCCTGGTCGATCACTTTCTCTCGATCTCGCATTAGATGTGAGCCTCGACGCGGATTCAACGGATGACTACATACTGCTTTCGCTAAATCCCGGTTACCAGATCTCACGGTTATCTGTTGCTGGGGAAAAAGTTAACAATCATGATTTTCAACATGGGTTACTGAAGATTCCTCGGCAGTTCTTCAATTCTGACGTGACGACAGTCGAACTCTCCGCCAAGGGGCATCCAGATCGTCGATTTGCTTATCTGGACTCCGTGGACACACTCGCCAAAATTTCTGGGCCGGATGTACGACAACTACGTCAGCTTGGGACACAGAATTCCATCTTTCATCCCGATTTTGTGGCCCTAGTCCCTGGAATCAAGTGGTACCCGACATCAGGTACAGCCACGAATGAAGATGCCTGGGAAGTTCGAGAAAGAGACTTCTTTACACTCGATATTGAAGTATCTGTACCAAGAAACTGGCTCGTAGCGGGACCCGCGAAACGAGAGTCCCTCGAAGACAAACCACGTACAACATTTAGCTTCCAACAGTCCAGTCCGCTCCCTGAATTTGCCTTAGTCGGATCAAGGTTTGAATCTGGTTCGATCGAAGTAGAAGGGATCGTCTTCGAAGTGCTATACAGCAAGGCACACCGAAAGACGTTTGAACGATTCGCTCAAATTGCAGATAGGATTCGAGAGAGTACGCAATACACCGTGGAAAGGTTTCGAACTCGTGGATTTGTATATCCATACGGTTCTTATTCGTTCGTCGAAGTGCCTTCGACATTACGCGTCTTTGGTGGCGGAGTAACCATGGATACAGTGATGTGCCCACCTGGGATGGTGATGATCCGGGAATCAACACTGCCAACAATTCCTATCGAATCCCTACTCGAAGGGAGACGCAGAGAATGGTTAGATCAGCCTGACTTCACCGAACTAGATTGGATCGCGTGGCAGTTTGGATCAATTAGGACATATCTAACCCAACCGATGTTTGAGAGCAATATTGACTTTGGCTTTTTTCAAAGTCTGCTTGGACAACAAATTGGTGTGACTGGTGACGGAGCACGAACACTCCGTATGTTCATAGACACCTTGCTTGAATCTTTCTTCCCTAGCGTCGATGCCAGCTTTGATTTTTACATCGCGATGGACCGAGAGCTGTTGAACTTAGCAAGCATCAATCCTCTAGACATTCTTGTGACTACACTAAACGGAGACTTGACGAACTTACCTGAAAGAATGCATAAGGTCAAGCAAAAGTTCTACGAATCACCCGATGTTCAGAGTCTAGTGGAATCTGCGAGTGTGTATGATCCAATACAAGGAGAGAACAGAATTCTTAAATTACGGGCGATGCAAACACGCATCGAGCAAGTTGCTAAGTATCTCTTTGATGTAAAAGGCACTGACACTATGGCACCGATCGCTATAGATATGTCCAACGAGTTTCGTGGTAAGAGCGTTGACTTCAAAGACTTTCTAGACGTTTTGAACGAACAGGGCATCGGTTCGGCGGATCTAGGTGGAGATTTATTTAAAAGTGCCGGGTTACCAGGGTTTATCGCTGCCGATCCATCTTCAAAAGAGTTGGAAACTGATGATCGACCTAAATACCTGACCTCCATCTTAATACAGAACGGCGAACCTGTTTCAGGACCCGTGCGACTTGCATTAAAGTATCAAAATTCCTGGGGGTTTTTTCATGGGCAATCTTTAACACCTATTTTGGTAGGAGCAAATCAATCTCTATACGTTGAGATCGAGAGTCTGAATCCTGTTCAACAAGTATGGGTGCAACCCTATCTCTCGTTAAACCGCATGAATATTCGAGCAGACCTGCCGACGTCCGCGGAGTTGCAAGAGCTTGAATTCATTCGGGACGAGTTACCGTCCATTACATTGATTGAAGAGAGAGAGAATCTGGAACAGGGAGACGCCTCAATCACGATAGATGATCTTGATCCTGGTTTTTCGATTGTCGACCACCGTCGTAAGAGTGAGCTTGATAATGCTTTCGTGCAGTTTTTTCAACGATTATTTAGTCCATCAGAAATTCAAATGGACCATGGTTTGCCCGCGTATCAATTATTAGGATCACATTGGCAACGGGAAGAATGGTTGCGAACCACGGATCCAACTGCTTTTGGTAGGTATAGGCGTACTTTCGTATTGTCCAAAGGAGGAGAAGGATTAGCATTTGCAAAGTTTTCGACTAAGTTACCAAGTTTCGGTGAATGGCAGCTGGAGTACTTTCTTCCCGAGGGATTTTTCTATGAAGAAAGACAGTATCGAGGGAGTCGAAGCATTTCCTCAACATCGATCCAAAAAGGGACGGTGAACCTTGAAATTAAAAATGGCTCGACATCGCTCTCGCGCTCCTTGGATGTCTCAAATTTAGAGTCGGGTTGGCACGTCATAGGAGACTTTGAATTGATTGAGGCAGAAGTTGATGTTCTGATTTCTGACAAAACAGACAACACGTACGTGAACGTACTCGCGGATGCTATTCGCTGGACGCCGATCGAGAAAGAAGACGAAGAATGAATGAGATGGGACTCATACCCCATCGTGAATCCAGTTTATACTATCGGATGTACTGTTTGGAGTTACACTACACTAGCAATGGGAGAGGCTTAGAAATTCAGTTGTAAATCTATGTAGAGGATATATAAACATCAATACGATTTGGTGCATAGCACTTCACGAGATACGCACTCTTCAAAGACTACTGCGTACCCACATCTTCGTTTGGGTAGCCATTTGTATCAGTATAGCCTACTTCTTGTTGGTGACCTTATCTCACATGCACGACGGCAGCGGAATTCCCATACTCAGCGTCATTAGTCCTCGGTACATCACTTCCTTTTTAGGTGGTAGCTTTATTGCGCTGTTTTGCGTTGGAGTCTTGCTTCTTACTTTCGATCAGATCAAACGAGAGGAAAACACTCGCATCCACGAAGTGATGAACTCCAAGCCAACGACCGATTTAGAAATTTTCGCAGGAAGACTGATAGGTCTTTCCCTTACGGTCGCTGTCCCCATGCTCATTTTCCTGTTCGCGATCATGACATACGGGATGATTGCCGACGTATTTTCGCTTAAGTTCGGAGAACCGATTGAATTTTGGAGCGCGGTCTCGTTTGTGTTTCTTGACATTGCCCCTAACTTCGTTTTCTTTGGGAGTCTCGTGATCCTCCTCTCATTGTTGTTGAGATCGAGACTCTTAGCACTACTTCTGACCTTGGGAGGCTTATTCGGATTGTTCTGGCTTAATAGCCGTCTTTCACTGAACGTGTCCAGACCATTGCAAACAGTGACAGGAAACGTACTGTTCCCATCTGAACTCGTGCCTACTCTTCTAACGCCGATGATCGTGTTTAATCGAATCGCACTGTTGTTGATGGGAGCTGGGTTTCTATATTGGTCTTCCTGTCTTGTATCACGGATAACAGCCTCGCGTTCTAAAGAACTTGGAGTAGGTAGTCTAAGCTTTGTGTTCGGTTTGTTAGTGATTGGAACGATGTTCGGGATACAAAGTCTCGAACACAATCGCATAAACCAGTGGGTTGCGGTGCACGACGCACACTTCGACCCAAGTGCTTTTCCTGACGTGCATCAAATCGCAGGGGATGTAGACATCAAACCAGGACGCTCCCTCTATCTTGAATTCACTCTCGATGTAAGTGTCGATAAAAATGGAGACAGCGATTTCATTCTGTTTTCGCTAAATCCGGGTTACACAATCTCGCACTTGGCGGTGAGCGGTATCCAAATATCCGATCATGAATTTAAGCATGGTTTGCTAAAGATTCCACGGCGCTACTTCGAATCCGATTTAAGCAAACTTGAACTAACTGCGACAGGTCGTCCCGACAGTCGATTCGCCTATCTGGACACCGTCGACACACTCTCCAGAATCGTTGGCCCAAACGTTCGACAGGTACGGCAACTTGGAACGGAAAACGCCATCTTTCGTTCAAATTTTGTGGTGCTCTCACCGGGTATTAAGTGGTACCCCACATCGGGTACCTCGACGAATGAAAATGCTTGGGAACTTCGTAAGAAAGACTTCTTTACGCTCAATATTGACGTCTCTGTTCCACGACGCTGGCTTGTAGCAGGACCAGCGATACGCGAGACTTTGGACGACGACAAAAGAGCAAAGTATCGTTTTCAGCAATCCAACCCTATTCCAGAGTTTGCGTTGGTGGGTTCCCGGTTTAAGTCAGCCACCATCAAAGCAGAAGGAATTTCGTTTGAGTTGTTGTACGCCCCAGTGCATCGAAAACAGTTTGAACAATTCGCTCATCTAGGCGAATACATTCGTGAAAGGATTAAATGGAGACTTGATACTATACGCCGTCAGGGTTTTGATTACCCCTACGGGTCTTTCTCTTTGATAGAAGTACCTTCGACTCTCCGTGTTTTCGGGGGCGGATTAGAGATGGCTTCAGTCATGAGTCCTCCAGCTATGGTGATGCTTCGAGAATCAACCATGCCTACCACTACGATACAGAAGAACTTTGAAGGAAATCGGCAAGAGGTGATTGAAGAGTATAACTTTACTGAAGAAGACTATGACGGAATGATCGTTGACTCGATTGGTGCATACCTAGGGCATCCATCGTTTGAGAGTAGTCTTTCACTCGGATTGTCTCGAAGCTTACACATGCATCAATCCAGTGCTACGGGTGAGGGTGCGTACGCTCTCAATACTCTGATGGACCTTCTGGTTAAATCGTTGTCAGTCTATTTCGATGCGAGTTTTGACTTTCAGCTCGCGTCGGACGCTACGATTTTTAACTTCAGTAGCATAGATCCAATTGCGATAGTGAGGTCGTTCTTTAGCGATGAACGCGGGGGAAACGTTCCATTCGATGTCATACGGAAACTCCATAGCATGCACAATGCGTCGGACGTATGGGACACCGTACCTACCGTGACACTATTTACGCAAGTCGATGGCATGAATAGCTTTCTTAAAATGCGCGCTTTGACGTTGCGTACGGAACGGTTTGAACAACTCCTTAGAGATTCTCTTGGATCCAGCAATGTCCCACCTCTCTTGTTAGATTTGAACAATAGAATTCGCGGGAAAACCTTTAAATTTGAGGAATTCAAAGCGGTCGTTGCTGAGCACGGTGTAGATTTAACTAGTTTAGCCAGTGAATTGATGCGCACGGGGGACTTACCGGGATTTCTTGCGACCAATCCATCCATGCGGCAGTTAGAAAATCTCGAACAACCCAAATACGAAACTACCTTCACATTACAAAACAATGAACACGTACCTGGACCTGTAAAACTCTCCCTGACGTACCAAAATGGAGACGACTTTCTAATACGTTATATGAGCCAGACTCGACCTTCTTTACTCACAACGTTGGTTGGGGCGAAGCAGTCTCTGCAAGTCGTAGTTGAGAGTGCGAATCCAGTACAACAAATATTAGTCGCACCCTATCTGTCACTAAATCGTGTGAACCTACGTTTAGACCTACCGGAGTCCGATCATTTTCGAGCACAAGCGCTCGTCAGTGACGACAAGCCATTTATCAAGTCAATTACAGAAATCGATCATTTACCCGAAGATTTAAACACATCAATCACGATTGATGATCTTGATCCGGGATTCTCCATAGTAGAGCTCGGTAGAACTTCTGTTTCGACTAACGTGTTCTCGAAATTTTTTCGCAGACTCGTAGGTACCGAGGAAGTTCCCATGGATCAAGGATTACCGCAATATTCTTTGTTTGATTACCCATCACAAACTGGTTGGCATCGACGGACGGACCCCTCAGCGTATGGGAGGTATCGTCACACGTTTGCGATAGTGGATAGGGGGGACGGACGTGCGTTAGCGAAATTCCACGCCAAACTTCCCAGTGCCGGGAAATGGTTGCTGGAGTACCATCTTCCAAAAACACGCTTCTATGAAGAAATTGATGCTTTAGGATCTGGTGGTTCGAAAACCGTAGGGGTTCGCGTCGGTACCTTCTATCTTGAAGTTCGTAATGGCTCGACGACCACGTCTAAAACACTAGACGCACCTAGCTTGACTCCGGGTTGGCAATCTATTGGCACCATAGATTTGGCCGAGGAAGAAGTCGATGTTTTAGTGTCGAACAAGACTGATGGTCTATACCTAAACGTTTTCGCGGACGCTATTCGATGGACCCCTGTCGAAACCGACGAATGAAGGCGACAGACGAGTGACAGATAGACCTGATGAACCTGTATGCTTGTACTATTAAAGTAATGTGCTTTGGTTGTTTAAATACCGAAGAATCTCGCTAGGAGTCCAGTCCTTAACCAAGGTATAGTGATTATGGACGGAAAGATTATTTGGTACGTTGCGTTACATGAAATGCGTACGCTTCGAAAGTTATTGCGCACACATATCTTCACTCTTGCTGCCTTGTTCATTTGCACATGTTATTTTTTGGCTATCACAATAGCCCATATGCAAGAAGGGACTGAAATTCCAATGTTTAGTGCGATTAGCCCCCGGTACGCTATGTCTTTGCTGAGTGGCAGCTTCCTCGCTCTTTTTTGCACTGGGATTTTGTTGCTGACATTCGATCAAGTGAAACGCGATGAAATTACTCGCATCCACGAAGTCGTGAGCTCCAAACCGGCGACAAATTTCGAAATGTTTATCGGACGCTTGTTAGGCGTGTCGACAACAATGGCCATCCCAATACTCTTCTTCCTCTTGTCGGTCATGACATATGGCTTGATCGCTGACAAATTTTCCATCAAGTTCGGTGAACCGGTCGAATTTTGGAGTGTCGTCTCGTTTGTTTTGCTTGATATGTTTCCAAATTTCCTATTTTTCGGAAGTTTAGTAGTACTTTTTTCATCGTTGTTCAAGTCACGAATGTTAGCAATGCTACTCACTCTAAGTGGGCTGATCGCGATATTTTGGATAAACAGTCGTTTGCCTCTCCACCTATCCAAACCCATGCAAACAGTCACAGGGAACGTACTGTTCCCTTCCGAATTGACACCCGAAGTCTTTACTCCGGTAACTCTATTCAATCGCGTTGCACTCATCTCAATGTCTCTCGGAATGTTGCATTGGGCTTCTAATTTTGTCGCGCGAGTGGTGCCGTCTAGGTCGAAAAATCTTGTCGTCGGTGGTCTGTCACTCGGATTTGGACTAGTATTGATTGCGACCATGTTTGGTGCGCAAGCTTTTGAAAACAATCGAATCAACCGATGGGTTGAGGTGCATGACGAACACTTCAATCCTAGTGTTTTTCCTGACGTGCACCACATTCGAGGGAGTGTTGAAATCAAGCCCGGACGAACACTCACTTTAGATCTCAAGTTAGATGTGACCGTCGATGTCAATCAAGACACCGATTTCATATTGTTTTCGCTTAATCCCAGCTACCACATTTCGAATCTGGCTGTAGGCGGTGTGAACGTCAACGATCATAAATTTAAACACGGCTTACTGAAGATTCCACAACGCTATTTCAACTCTGATGTGAACGAACTTGCGATAACGGCTAAAGGTCGTCCCAACAGTCGATTTGCCTATCTGGACACAGTCAGTACTCTCTCCAAAGTCATTGGACCAGACGTTCGACAGTTGCGACAACTTGGAACGGAAAACGCAATTTTTCATCCCAGTTTTGTATTACTTTCACCGGGAATTAAATGGTACCCGACATCAGGCACCGCGACGAATGAAGATGCTTGGGAACTTCGCAAACGAGACTTCTTTACCCTCAATGTTGACGTCTCAGTTCCACGCCGTTGGCTAGTAGCAGGACCAGCGAAACGGGAGACTCTGGACGGAGGCAAACGAGCAAAGTACCGTTTCGAGCAATCCAATCCGATTCCAGAATTTGCACTAGTGGGTTCTAGGTTCGAGTCAGCCTCAATCGAAGTAGAAGGAATTTCCTTTGAGTGTCTCTACGCTGAATCGCACCGACGTAAATTTGAATGGTTCTCAATAGAACCGGACGAGGTAATTCGGCAACGGATTACTTGGAAAATCAATGAATTACGTGATGTTGGGTTCGAGTACCCCTACGGGTCGTTTACTTTAGTCGAAGTACCCTCAACTCTCCGCGTTTTTGGTGGAGGATTAGAATTGGATACGGTGATGCATCCGCCCGGCCTCGTCATGATCCGAGAGTCAACGCTACCAACGACTAGAGTAGACTTGGCCTTTGAAGGTACGCGCGAAGAGATCATGGAACAATTCAATATGACCGAACTGGCTTTTTCAAGGTTTGAAGTCGAATCAATGAACTATTACTTAGAAGATCCAATGTTCGAGAGTAACTACAACATTGGTTTCTATCGGAGCTTACATATCCAGCAAACCGGTGCAACGGGGGATGGTGCGCGCGCGCTCAACTATCTGGTGGACGTTTTGACTCGAAGTAGGTTCATGAGTGCTAATACCAAATTTGACTTCGAAACTTCACGAGACCGGAATATTTTGAACTTAATCAGTGTCGACCCAATTCAACGATTGAGTTCTATCGACGAAAGTTACTTTCGAAACATTTCAGAAGAAATGCTATTGAAGCAACAGGTAATTTCCAACTCACCCGATGTTTGGGACGCAGCGTCAACACTCGATTTGTACAGCACAGTGTCTGACGAGAACCGCGTACAGAAACATCGCGGGCTGAAGTTTCGCACTCAACGGCTCGCACAACTACTACAAGATGCCCTTGGAAGAGACAACACCGCGCTCTTTGTAGTAGATTTGACAAATCGATTTCGTGGAAAAACGTTTACGTTTAAGCAGTTTGAGGACGTGTTGGATGATCACGGTATCAATCTTTCAGAACTCGCGGGAGATCTGATCAGTTCAGAGAACTTACCGGGAATTTTGGTTTCCGATCCATCGTTAGCGCAATCGGAAGAAGATGAGCAACCTATATACACAAGTAACTTTGTTCTCAAAAACGGAGAACCGGTATCTGGACCGGTAAAACTTTCGCTAACATTCCAAAATCGAAAAGATCAATTTGGACATTCAGTTCCACCTATTCCCCTTCGCCCAATATTGGTTGGAGCGAATCAATCTCTAAGAATAGAAATTGAAAGTTCAAATCCAGTGCAATATGTTTGGGTGGAACCATATCTCTCACTGAACCGTATGAATCTGCGCGTCGATATGCCTGAATCTGACCAATTAGTTGAGCAAGAATTCATACCTGATACCGAACCTTCAATCAAATCGATCACGGTAATCGAGCAGATCGAAAATACTGTGAACACCTCAATCGTTGTTGATGATCTTGATCCGGGATTCTCTATCGTCGAACTTGGTAAGACATCTGATCAAGAAAACGTACTTGCGGATTTCCTTAGCAGATTTCTTGGCACGGAGGAAATCCTGATGGATCAAGGATTACCCAAATATTCGATGTTCAATCGTTGGAGAATTCGAGGTTGGTCTCGCTGGATAGACCCCACCGCGTTTGGCGTCTACCGGCGTACGTTTGCAATCGCTGATATCGGAGATGGTCTCTTTCTTGCGAAATTCAATGCTAAGCTACCTGTTGCAGGGAGCTGGGAGTTGGAATATTTTCTCCCCAAAGGACACTTCACTGAAGAGTATATGCTTGTTAGATCAGGTAGAGCTACCAGTTCGTACAAGAACGACGGACCGTTGTATATTGAAGTTCGGATCGGTGAAGCAACCACAAATCACACAGTGGATGTACCAAATTTACTGTCAGGGTGGCAATCCATCGGAACATTTGAAGCACTAGCAGAAGATGTTGATGTCTTGGTGTCAAATAAGTCGGATAGACGTAGCGTCGATGTCATCGCGGATGCTATTCGCTGGACACCAGTCGAAACAGAAGAGTGAATTCGACTTGTGAGTGACGATCTATGAAGAGCTTGCCCACGAATCTGACGACTACGATCAACGAAACAATCCAACACGGATGTGCGAGTACGTAAGCTCGTTCGTATTCCCGGTTTCTTTCATTAGCCAACCACTTTACCGTTGATCAATAATCGGTGGAGTTGATTAATTCCCGCCCAATAAGTCAATTCACGCGGATGTGAAACATTCCACTCTACCAGGTCCGCACGCTTACCTACCTCCAGAGTACCTCGATCCGTTAACAGGCCCAAAGCATCAGCCGCATTTCTAGTGACGCCGGCTAAACACTCTTCCGGTGTTAATTTGAACAAACTCGTCGCAAGGTTCATTGCTAGTCTGACGGAACAAAGGGGTGAAGAACCCGGATTACAGTCGGTTGCTATCGCTATGGGCACACTATTCGCTCGCAGTTCATCGATCGGGGGAAGTTGAGTTTCTCCAAGGATTAAGAATGGACCCGGTAGAAGTACAGCAACAGAATCTGAGGAAGCGAGTGCTTCAACTCCAATCGCAGTTGTGTACTCAAGGTGATCAGCAGATAACGCGCCAAAGCTCGCAGCCAACTCCGCGCCACCACAATCACTGAGTTGATCAGCATGCAGTTTTACGTCGACATTTAATGACTTTGCCTTAGCGAACAACTTCTCAACTTGTGACGCAGAAAACGCGATAGTCTCACAGTAGGCATCCACTGCGTCTACTAGTCGTCGTTCATGTGCTTCTGGAAGTACATCGTTGGTCACGAAGTCCATGTATGCATCCGCGTCGTGCTGAAATTCTTCCGGGATAGCATGAGCTCCAAGAAACGTCTTCACGATACTCGCAGAACAGTTTTCTTCTAATGCTTGCGCCACCTCCAGCATAGTGATCTCGGTTCTATCATCTAATCCGTATCCAGACTTTACCTCTACAGTCGCTACTCCTTCCCTCATCAATGTGCCTACTCGAACCATCGCGCTATCAAATAAGGCGTCCTGACTCGCATTTCGTGTAGCTTGCACTGTTGATCTAATACCGCCACCCGCACGCGCGATTTCTTCATACGTTGCCCCGTTTAAGCGTTGCTCGAATTCCAGTGCTCTATCGCCTCCAAAAACCAGATGGGTGTGGCAATCAATGAGAGCTGGCGTCAACCAACGTCCATCGAGTCGCTGAACAGTCTTGGCTTCGTACGGTGGAAGTTCCGACTCACTACCCGCCCATGCGATCCGCTTCTCGGAGATAGCGAGGGCACCATTTGTAATCGCGCCGTAAGGAGTGCTTCCATCGCGCATTGTTGCCAGATTTACGTCAAGAAATAATTGATCCCAAGTGTGCATATATCCGCAAATTCGTTCTACCCGACACAATCATACCACAAACCTAAAATAGTGCCCCTCTATGTGTTCTTCCGTTCGATGACCAGCCTTTTCGCGAAACGAGCCTATCTAGAAGCTCGGTGGCACGAACAGGTGCGAATAACGATCGACGACGGAAAGATCACTTGTTGGGACGCTTCAACATCTCCTTTGCCTAGCGACGAGCTGTTCGATATCATTATTCCCGGTGTCCCGATTGCGCACAGCCATGTGTTCCAACGCGCACTAGCCGGTCATTGCGAACGTAAGAGCCCTAGTGATCGAGACGACTTTTGGAGTTGGCGCTCCAATATGTACAAATTGGCCGAAAAACTCAACCCCGACTCTCTCAAACCAATTGCACGACAAGCATTTTCCGAAATGTTAGCCGCCGGTTATACGTCGGTTGCTGAGTTTCACTACATCCATCACAGTGGTGATCGCATGCACGGTGCCAACAACATGTTTGACGCAATAGTTGAAGCCGCTCAAGATGTTGGGATTCGTCTAACTTACCTCCCGATTCTCTACGAACGCGCTGGCTTCGGTCGATCCAATTTAAACACTACACAACAGTTGTTCGCATTGAATTTGGATGACCTTTTCGACCACTTCAGTTATGCAAACGCGCAAGCAGACTCGTCTATGAGTGTTGGGTTGGGAGTTCACAGCTTGAGGGCGGTATCGGAATCGTCTTTAAAGCAAGTGGTAAATTTAGCGAAGAACGAAGAGTGTCCGATGCACATACACATCGCCGAACAAACCGGGGAAGTTGATGAATGCATCGCTACTCACGGCGCAAAACCTGTACGATGGCTGCTGGATAACTTTGAAGTCGAAGATAACTGGTGCCTCGTTCATGCAACACATTCGGACGAAAAAGAACTAGCAAGCCTTTCGAGCACTTCGGCAGTAATCTGTCTATGCCCTACCACAGAGGCAAATCTTGGTGACGGGATTTTTCCAATGAAGGTTTGGAAGACCCTTGAAGGTGGAATTGCGATCGGATCGGACAGTCAAATATCGATCAACCCGTTTGAAGAGCTACGTTGGCTTGAATATGGACATCGTCTTGTTCTACGATCGCGCAACATTTACGCAAAAAAACCAAGTACCTATACCGGTGAGACGTTGTTTCAAGACGCGGTTCTAGGTGGAAATCGAGCGTGTGGACACTGGCGAACACCTCTTGCACCTGGCAGTAACGCAGATCTAATCACAATCAATGAAGACAGTCCCATACTGGCGGGACACAAATCTGATTCCGTTCTAGACGCACTAACGTTTTGTGGAATTCACAACGCCATCGATAGAGTCATGGTATCGGGACAGTGGGTAGTAAAAGAAGGAAGACACGTCACATCGTCGAAATTAGAAGAAGAGTACGCCGAATGTGTGAACAGACTATGGAACTGAGTGATGCTTCTGTTCGCGTTCCAAGTGCATTAATTCAGTTTTTGTGGAGATAGCCTATTGACAAATCCCTTACACCGAAACATAAAAGCTCCCACTGGAACTCAGTTACAAGCTAAGAGTTGGTTAACCGAAGCACCGTTAAGGTTGCTTATGAATAACCTCAATCCAGAGGTAGGTGAACGACCCGATGAGCTCGTCGTATACGGAGGTATAGGAAAAGCGGCACGTAATTGGGACTGTTACGATGCAATCGTGCAACATCTGAAAGCACTAGAGAGTGATGAAACATTACTCATCCAGTCTGGGAAACCGGTGGGAGTCGCAAAAACGCATCGCGATGCACCTCGAGTCCTGATCGCCAACGCCAATCTAGTTCCAGCCTGGTCTACGTGGGACCACTTCAGGGAACTTGATCGTAAAGGCTTGATGATGTTTGGCCAGATGACAGCGGGTTCTTGGATTTACATTGGAAGCCAAGGAATTGTTCAAGGCACTTATGAGACTTTCGTCGAATTAGGACGCCAACACTACGGGGGTGATTTGCGAGGCAAGTGGATTCTCACTGCTGGGCTTGGTGGTATGGGCGGTGCACAACCACTAGCTGCAACAATGGCTGGGGCATCGTTACTTGGAATTGAGTGTCAAGAGGATCGCATCGAGAAAAGACTCCAAACAGGATATTTAGATCAGAAAGCGGAATCGCTCGACCATGCACTACGAATAATCCATGAAGCAACAAAACAGAAAAAAGCAATATCTGTCGGAGTTGTTGGGAACGCCGCGGAACTGCTACCAGAAATTGTCGCCCGCAACATCTTACCCGACGCGGTAACCGATCAAACCTCAGCGCACGACCCGGCAAACGGTTACTTGCCTGCAGGATGGACCGTGGAACATTGGCAGGAGAAACGACAGAGTGATCCAAACGCTGTCGCTCAAGCCGCGACAGAATCCATAGCAGTTCACGTACGCGCGATGTTGGATTTGCATCGAGCAGGAGCTCCGACCTTCGACTACGGAAATAACATTCGTCAGGTTGCCAAAGATCACGGAGTCGCTGATGCCTTTGATTTCCCGGGATTTGTTCCCGCATATGTCCGCCCTCTTTTCTGTCGAGGAATTGGTCCATTTCGATGGGTCGCGTTATCTGGTGACCCTGAAGATATCTACAAAACTGACCAAAAAGTAAAAGAACTGATTCCGGATGACGCGCACCTCCACAACTGGTTGGACGCAGCACGCGCACAGATAAAGTTCCAAGGCTTGCCTGCACGAATTTGTTGGGTCGGACTTGGACAGCGCCACCGATTAGGCCTCGCGTTCAATGAGATGGTTCGAAGCGGGGAACTCAAGGCTCCGATTGCAATAGGACGAGATCACCTTGACAGTGGGTCGGTTGCAAGTCCGAACAGAGAGACCGAAGCTATGCGTGATGGTTCTGATGCGGTATCTGACTGGCCTTTTCTGAACGCTATGTTAAATGTCGCCAGTGGTGCTACGTGGGTGTCTATTCATCACGGCGGTGGCGTTGGTATGGGATATGCTCAACATGCTGGGCTGGTCGTGGTGTGTGATGGCTCTGTGGAAGCTGATCAACGAATTGCACGTGCTCTTTGGAACGACCCTGCTATCGGTGTAATGCGCCACGTCGACGCTGGTTATGAAGAAGCGCGGGAATGTGCAAAAGAAAACAGGCTAACCATACCGATGATGCCAACTGACTAAATTTGGTAGACCGTCCATGAAACTTCTAGTCGGTGATGCACCGACGACTCTGCATCAACTACGTCACACGTGGCAGGCACCTGTATCTGTGGAACTCACGGGCGAAGCATTACAACGAGTTGAGAGTTCGTACCAGTATTTGAAGGAGTATCTCGGGAGCGGAGCTACGGCCTATGGCATCAACACTGGCTTTGGGAAATTTGCCACTAAGCCAATAGGGCTACACCAACTAGAGTTGCTTCAAGAAAACTTGATCCGATCGCACGCGGTCGGGGTTGGACCTCCATTGACAAACGACATAGTTCGACTTTGTATGGTCTTAAAAGTCATAGCATTAGCGCGAGGATATTCTGGTGTTCGAGTACAACTTATCGAACTATTGTGTGCACTGATCAAACAAGAGATTTACCCGGTTATCCCAAGTCAAGGTTCAGTTGGTGCTTCCGGAGATTTAGCACCCCTCGCACACATGTCAAGTGTTCTGATTGGCGAGGGCAATGTGTCGCACGACAACAAAATCAAATCAGCAGCAGATGCATTGGCCGATGTAGGATTGAACCCAATACGTTTTGGACCAAAAGCAGGACTTGCGCTTCTAAATGGGACACAAGTCTCCACCGCGTTGTGTCTAGCCGCGCTCTTTCGCTTTGAAAACGTACTGTCAGCGACGACACTTGCAGGCGTCATGTCCACTGACGCGATTCAAGGCAGTGACACGCCGTTTGATTCACGTATTCATGAAACGAGAGGTCATAATGCTCAATTAGAGGTGAGCAAGTTACTCGGAGAGCTGATTCGCGGGAGTGAAATCCGCGCCTCACACCGCGACTGCGACCGTGTCCAAGACCCCTACTCGATTCGGTGCCAACCTCAAGTCTTGGGGGCATGTATCAACACACTGCGCCACGTCGCCGAGGTTCTCGAAATCGAATCGAATGCCGTAACCGATAATCCGCTAATCTTTGCAAACGAGGCCTCGATACTATCGGGTGGAAATTTTCATGCTCAACCAGTTGCATTCGCCGCGGATCATCTTGCTCTCGCGATAGCGGAGACCGGTTCTATTTCCGAAAGGCGGATCGCACTCATGATGGATCCTCCGCTTAGTGGTTTGCCGCCCTTTCTTGTTAGTGAAGGTGGATTGAATTCTGGGTTTATGATGGCGCAAGTAACGGCTGCCGCGCTAGCATCTGAGAACAAATCACGAGCCCATCCTGCCAGCGTCGACAGTATTCCTACCTCGGCAAATCAAGAAGATCACGTAAGTATGGCTACGTTTGCAGCGCATCGATTACACAAGATGCTAGACAATACGGAGTACATTGTCGCCATTGAAATGTTAGCTGCCATGCAGGGCATTGAGCTTCGACGACCAATGAAGTCATCGGACAAAATTGAGAAGAGTATCGACATGTTGAGGGAGTTTTCTCCAATCTATACGTCGGACCGCTCGCTAGCCCCAGAGATCGAAATCTTAGCCACAAAAATTAAAGACGGTACATTCAACAATATTGCGAGTGCGATATTGCCCTCTTTACAAACATGACTCCAGTGTACGACTTCGTCGAAGGAAGTACGCCGCTTCTCGTTAGCGTGCCACACGACGGATGTGAACTAGCTCCTGGTATGACAGAGCGAATGACTGCTACAGGACTTGCTTTGCCGGACACGGATTGGCACGTACGACGACTCTACGAATTTGCACCCAGCCTTGGGGCTAGTGTAATTTCTGCAAATTTCTCTCGGTACGTTATCGATCTAAATCGGCCATCCACAGATCATGCGTTATATAAAGGCCAACTATTCACCGGATTGTGTCCCTCAAAGACCTTCGCTGGAGAAACAATCTACGTAAACGGGGAAGAAGTCACACAACCGGAGAAAAATGAGAGAATTCGAAAATATTGGCAACCGTATCATGACAAGATCCGCTTCGAACTCGCTAGATTAAAGAACAAATTTGGATTCGCGTTACTCTGGGATGCCCACTCGATTCCGTCTCAGGTACCGTCGCTATTTACAGGAACTCTATCGGTTTTTAACATCGGTACTGTCGATGGGACAAGTTGTGATTATCGACTCACTGACAAAGTTCGTGAGAATGCTAATGAATCAGATTACTCCGTTGTCGTCAATGGTCGATTTAAAGGCGGTTACATTACTCGAGCGTACGGAAAACCCTTCGAGAACGTACATGCTCTACAACTTGAAAAAGCGCAACGCGCGTACATGGATGAGGACACTCTAGACTACGATGAATCTGCGGCCGAAAGTTTTGTGGAATGTTTAGAATCTCTGCTCTCAAGCTACGTTCGCACAGCTCAGACCTTGTTCTGAGATTCTTCCGTTTTTCACAAAACTCAAAAATTTACATACTATCTTGCTATCTTTAGAATGGAGACGATATCTCTATTCCGGGAAAGCTACGAACTCTTTCCGTCTGCGTGAAAGCCCACTTTTAAAACCTGCAAGGGCATCACTTTCGACTCTAAAGTCTTTAATTCTCCGTGAGTGGTACCCACCGAACTGCATCGGCATAAATCGTCTTCTTGTCTGATGCAGCCGAAATCCAAACTTCGGTGCTCACTGAATCGACATCAAACTCACCTAACGTATTCCATCCGAAATCGGCGGTCGTTGCATCGAACTTCATAGTATTTGCCGTGTCACCAATCTTCACAACAATCTCCGTCTCATCAGGAGAAAACCTCTCGTACCAATCCGCCGGTAATTGCTGACCGAGCAGAATGGATCGTTCCCGGGTATTTTGCCCTAGATCTTCCACAGGCATGAAATATTCCAGACGCCATCGTCCCAGTACCGGCAATGAAGCACTAAACTTAGCGTACGAAGGACGGTCAATCTTACCCTGGTACACAAAAGTGAACGTATGTCGATAGTTGCCATAGGCTCTGGGATCTGAGCGGCGAAGCCATCTTTGTTTTGGTGGTGGCTCACCGCGTTCCGGCAGGTATACCGGTAAGCCAAAGTCCCACTCTTCAACTATCGATGCACCTATTAAATCGCGCGCGAACGAAATAACTGGTAAAGTTGCACGCGGTGGACTGTCGTACACGATCTCAAACGTCTGATCTAGATCGTCAACGATTATTTCTCGTGTCTCTGGAGGCGACCACTGAACGTGGACAACATAAGGTTGCTGCGCTTCGTCGACGATTTCCTCTTCATCCAACAGGTCCGGAATATCAATGCGAATCGGTTCCCGATTTAACGACAAATATGGTTCAAGGTAAACTACATCGATCTGTTGTGGTTCCCAAATGCTACGCACGGTTAATCGGACCGATTCAGTACCCCGTACAAGAAATGCTCTCGACTCGCTTCTTGTTCTTTCGCGAGTACCACCGTACCATCCTTTGTGGAGCCTTGAGACAGTTGCAAATCCATCATGGGGTTCCGCATTGTGAACAACGATATTTGCTTCAAAAACTTTACCATACTCTGAATCGGGCAATCGCTTTAAGGATGGCTCAGCCGCGATGAATCCAGGTAAACCCTTCGTATTGAGCCAATCACCTAACGCGTCTTCTATATCCACATCGATGCCGTTAGCGACGGTGACAAGGTCATCGTAACTGAATGACATGCCTTTACGTGTCTCAGCTAGCTCTCCGAACAGCGTAGCTGTTGATCGTCTCCCCAATAATTGCAGCATGATCCTAGATAGGGCTGTAGATTTCAAGCGTAAGACTCGCGATGACCTAAATGGTGCTTGGTCAAACGAAAGTTCACCTAGTGAATAACGCTCAAGATCGTTCCATACTTCAGATTGCATACCATCACGCTGTAGTACCAATTCCTCCCTACTGCTTGTCGGTTTGCTCCGTTTAACGTCGAACAGATCAAAGGTGCTTCTTTTTGCATTTGCTAAAGCCACTTCAAAAATGAACGCACGACCTGCTTTCGTCTCAATTCGATCCTTACCAAAAACACTTCGATCAAAAAGAATCCGTTGGACGGCTTCTTCCATAACGTGCTCTAACGTAGTCGCACCCAATCCTGTGGTTGATACTTGATTTCGAACAAAGTTTCTTGCAAAACCAATCGTTGGATGCTCGCCAAACACGTTGCTATTGAAATACGAGGACAACTCGGTGCCGTCGTTCCGACTCTGTATTTTTTGTTCTACAGAGAAAGAGAACTCGTCTTGATTGATATATTTGCCCCACCAAACTTCGCCGCTAATCGACACATTGGAGTTTGGTAGGGATGATTCACGCATCAAAACCATACCAGTAGGACCCATGATGGTGTCCATCTTCCAGCCACCGCCATATATACGCAACGTTGTAGGTACTTCTACCAATGAAAAGAGTTCATAGGGATACACTAAACCATAGTCTTTGTACCAGTATAACGTGCTTAAGATACGCAAATTTAACGACTCCTCGAACTCGCTGAAAGCTTCAAATCTACGCGAATGTTGTTTAGTGTATAGCACCTCAAACTCGATGTCTTCCACTACGATACTAGCACGCTCAAAATTCGAGCCGACTAACGTCATCTCAGGGACAGGGTTCTTCGGTGCAATTTGAAAAATTGACTTTCTCGTGTCATTTTCTGGGATCCTTTGACGATGTCCTGGTCCAGCGACAAGCCAGTCCTTGGGAACCGTCACCGTGAGATCAACCCTGTAGAGATCGCGCGGTCGTATTTCCAGTTCGTCTTCTCCGGTCGCGGCACCGGAAGTCGGGTACCACTTGATTCCAGAAGTCAATACAACAAACCTCGGGTGAAATACATAGCTTTCCGTTCCCATTGCGAACAGGTTTCGTACGTTTGCCCCAGCAATGTCTCTAGTGTTTACTGCTGCATCCAAATATGCAAAACGTGGATCGGGGCGACCACGAGCTGAAATTCGGACGAGTAAGGTGTGGATGTCGTGATCTTTAATGGGAACTTGTAAGATACCTTGATCGAAGTGATAGTCTTCAACTTCATCGCCTCCCACCCAAAGACTGGAAATCGTATATCCAGGATTCAACGATAGCACCACGAAGTCATGCGCGTTATCCTCCGTTGGTAACAATTCGACTGTCAGGTCCAACTCTATTTTGCGACCTGGGGCTATGTTGACGCTACCACTTATCTGGATTACATCAGGAAATGTACTCGGATCCAAAGCTTCGTGTGCGCGAACCCACCGCTGTACCTCGTGATGGCTTAGTTGCTGGTGGATCAACGATCCAACGACGATTAGAACACTCAAAGTGCAAAAACTGATTCCCGCAAGTCCGATTCGTACTCGGTTCGATAGTGGACGGGACCAACAATAACCAGCGACAGTCACAAATCCAGCAGTAAACAACAACAAGGATAGTCGGTTAAGGAATATCTCGGTTGACAATACTCTGGGAGCGATTTCTGATGGAAATAGAGTTGCCCCTGTCGTAGTAATTAAGCTTCCCGTTAAATCAAGAGGTAAACGGAGAAATAGCCAAAAGACAACAACTATGCATGCCAGTGCGAGTAAGACGACGGTTAATCTGGATCGTATCAGAGTTGACAGAAAGATTACCAACGAACCAAAGAATGCGAGATTAGGTACAAGATCCCAGCCTATAAAAGAGACAACGCTGTGTAATTCAATCAGATTACCGTAACCCAGACCTGTACTCTCTGCGATCCAACCGTATGTCACTATTGCGATCACGAATAACACGATGGGTACAGCGAGCAATAAGACTAAACCTAACAATCGACCCACCACCACAATCACGTTAGAAGCCGGTACGGTTTCCAATACTTCGTTGATTCTGGTGCGAAGATCTCTTTCCCGCAAATCGTAGGCGAGTAGAACGATCGCGACACAAAAAAGCGCTACAAAATATGGACCTAGAGTCGCGGCTAAGTAAGTCGGTGCCATCAAACCCACACTTGCCGATTCAGAAGCTTTGAAAGCGTACTGCAACTCGACTAGTACATAGAAACCGACACACAACGCGCATGCGAGAAGTAAATAAACCTTGGTCCGCAAGAGCTTAATCGTTAGCTTCACTTCACTAATCGCTAGGACAAAAATTGTTTGAATCGTCAACATGTCAGAAGTTGTGATTTTTAAACAGTTTGTAGAGAACCTGTAATTCTGTGCTCAGTAAACGAGATGTCCGTAGCTCAAATGCAGTTACACGGATTCCTCGAAAACAGACTTGTGCATGCAATGGGACTAACGACCGTCGAGGTAAAGTCAAGGCTTTAGAACGGAGTGACCTCGCGCCAAAACGTCCAAGAATGTAGATTCGACAAAGGTTGTTCGACTGCAGAGTACGACGCAAAATCTTGGTTCGCAAGTTAGCCCTTGGGTTCGATAGAGAACCTTACTGGCTTTCTAGTTCTACGTGTTAAGACCCTTGTGGGTTGTGCCAAAAACGTGATCCCAAAGCGGTGTGAAACCAAAGTTAACACTTCGACGCGAGTGATGCAAATCATGAGCATGCATTATGTGATCCAACCAACCGATTCCTGTTCGTAAATTAGCATGATCCAACATATTGATAAATGTGTGAACGAAAATCACCAAAATAAACGAAGGCACGCTAACGGGACCAACGATCGCGACACAGACCATGAGCATCGACAAAGCGAGTACGGTCTCGTGTGGTCTTTGATAAAGACCGTCAATTGCGGTGGGATGCCTACAGCGATGATGCCACCCATGCAGATAACGCATTAGGAATTTCGTATGCATCACTCGGTGAAGCCAGTAATAAGCAAAGTCGTAGAGAAGAATCGCGATGACAGCATCGAACCAGTATGTAGGCCCCGTCCGGATCAGGTAATCCTCAAATAGCAATACCGCACCAATATATGTTCCAAATATCGCGATCACGTTTAGCACTATAACTGTCCAATAGTTTCGTGCCGTTGAGATATCTCGACTACTGTTCCGAACTGCGGGTACAACGCTATAAGAGACTTGACATACAGCCATCAGTATGCCAGAGCTAATCATGACTACGAAAATACCTAAGATGGAAACACCAACGATGCTCAATTGACTAGTCCAATTTTTCTATACAAAGCGACAAGTTTTAGAACCTTCACTTCTATTTTACTGCCACGTAGAGCGTCCGAAAAATCACAAATCGAACCGAACTGTGCAAGACAAGCACTGATTGGTTTAAACAAAGAACCTAGAACCTAGCGTGTCTGATTCTGTACACATTACATGAAAACAATACTGTTTATTAGTATAATACTTGACCTGTGATCAGTCCTTTAGACGCCATGACAAACAAAGCAATCCAATGAATCGACAATTCACTTGAGCTCTGAATTTCTCACCAAGTAGCTATCCGATCACACCCTAGCCAACAACAAATACATAGCCATCAATAAGGTCGATGTATAACAATTGAATTTGGTCCACCGAATCCTCTGGTCTCGAAAAAAAGTACGAGATCAGAACGAACGCAGTGTTGGAACCAGAATAGTACTCACCACGTCATGCTCTCCAATCAGAATAATACTGTGTTTCTAATGCCTCCAAATCCAAACTCATTCAACTGTGACAAATCAGACAAAAGATACCCAGCGATTGTCTTCCATTGACGAAATAGTCCGTGCACCAGAATTCACTACACTGATTTCGGAATGGGGAAGACTTTCTGTTACCGAAGCGTTACGCACGATACAGCAGGAACTGAGATCCGAAGATTTGGAATCCAAGGACTTATCTCTAACGAGCTATCGCGATCGCGCGATAGCTTGGTTACGATCCCATCGGGAATATGGATACCAAAGAGTTTTCAACTTGACTGGTGTCTTGATTCACACTAACCTTGGGCGCGCGATGTTAGATCCTGACTTAGTGCAACGATCTGTCCTTGCGTCGACACATCCAACAACATTGGAGTACGACCTTAAGCGTGGAAAACGAGGAGATAGGGAAGCCGTGATTCGAGAGCGTCTGTGTCACTTGACGGGTGCAGAGTCAGCAGTGGTTGTCAATAATAATGCAGCCGCGGTTTGGATTACGCTCAATACTCTTGCTTACCATAAGGAAGTAATTGTTTCACGGGGAGAACTGATCGAGATCGGTGGAAGCTTCCGTCTTCCCGAGCTCATGTTACGGTCCGAAACCAAACTGGTGGAGGTTGGAACTACCAACCGAACTTGGCTCAAAGACTATGAAAACGCCATAACTCCCGAAGCTGCGTTGCTATTAAAAGTGCATCCAAGTAACTATTCGATTCAAGGCTTTGCACATAGTGTGAGTGAATCCGAGTTGATCAACCTGGCACGTCGCGAAGACATTCCTCTTATGCTTGACCTTGGTAGCGGTGCTTTAACTGATTTGAAACGCTTTGGACTGCCAGAAGAACCACAACCAAAACATTTCATTGATCTAGGCGTAGATTTGATTACGTTTTCAGGTGACAAGTTGTTAGGTGGTCCACAAGCTGGAATCATAGTCGGCCAAAAACAACTATGCGAACAAATCAATTCCAATCCCCTCAAAAGAGCTCTGAGGATGGATAAATTGTCGTTAGCTTTACTCAACGAAACACTTAAAGCCTACGAAGACCCTGAAAATCTTCAGAAAAGCGTGCGTTTGATGCAAGAACTGAATATCGCGCCGAGACAATTAAAACACCGAGCAAAGCACGTGAGTGCCATCTTAACAGAGAAATTACCAGACTTTGAAGTTCAAATTGAACCAGCTGATTCCCAACTCGGTAGTGGGGCACAACCTACTACCTCGGTTCCAACAATAGCGGTTACCATAGCTCACGAAAAGCAGTCCCGAATCATAGACTTGGAGCAAACATTTCGTGAGTTAAATCCTCCGGTGATTGGTCGGATTAGTAAGGAACGCCTCGTACTTGACATGCGTGGAGCTGACCCACTCGATGAACTACTAAGTACACTGTCTTCACTCACATGATTGTGACGTTGGCGGGACATGTCGACCACGGCAAGACTGCGATCGTAAAAGCACTGACTGGGGTCGATACTGATCGATTAGCTGAAGAACAAGTCCGTGGACTCACTATTGATCTGGGGTTTGCGTATACAGATTTTGACGGTCATCGAGTAGGTTTTGTTGACGTCCCTGGTCATCACAGTTTCATTCACAACATGATCGCTGGTGTCGCACGGATGCAACACGCACTATTAACGGTTGCAGCAGACGACGGTATCATGCCACAAACCGAGGAACATCTACAGATCCTACAACTACTTGGTCTTAAAAGTGGTACTGTAGTTCTAAACAAAGTCGATACTGTTGATGAAACTCAACTTCGAAAAATCGTACTTCAAACTCGCGAGTTTCTGAAACAAACTTTTCTGCGAGATGCCCCCATCATAGAAGTATCTGCAAAGACTGGATCCGGGATAAATGGGCTTAGAAAGGAACTCGTGACTACAGCCAATCGTCTAGAGAAACAGCAGAGTCCGAGAGCATTTCGTCTTGCAATTGATCGAGTCTTTTCAAGACAAGGTTTAGGAACCGTCGTCACGGGTACAGTGTACGACGGGGAAGTACACGTGGGCGACGACGTTCACCTTTCTTCAACACAAAAGCCCGTACGTGTGCGGCGACTAATTGCCAACGGACTACCTAGTCAAATCGCACGTATGGGCGACCGTTGTGGGTTACAAATTGCAGGAGCTGACGCGAATGAAATTACTAGAGGAGACTGGTTACGCGATCCCGATACGATTGCTACTTCAAATACATTCACACTTCAGTTCGAGCTCGCGGCTGGCTTTACTCGAGCAATCAAAAATTGGTGCCATGCACATGTCTATCACGGTACCGCCCATCGGTTGGGCAAACTATTTTTACTGGGTGGAGTCCTGATCCCACAAACTAAAGAACTCGTGGACATATCGATTGATAAACCAATTCATCTCGCAATTGGCGACCGTGTCATAGTGAGGGATCAAGGACTAGACACGACGATCGGTGGCGGTGTCGTAATTGCGACAACCGCGGCCACGACTCGACGACGACTCCTCACACGCGTACAGCAATTAAAGGACTCGATAGAAGCAGTGAATCGAGATGAACCAGAACAGGCTCTCTTAGAAACGTGCACACGAAAGTGTGTAAATGGAGAAATATTTCGAAGAGAGTGGAACCTGTCAGAGGCTCAATTCAACTCTATTGTCAACCGGGATTCAATCCAACAGGTCAACCAACGTTTGCTATCACGGTCTACCCTGGATACGGTTCAAGAGCAACTCACAATAGCTCTCGACGATTATCACAAGAAAAACCCCAACAAATTTGGTCTGACTCTACCCAAGTTAGTGAAGAACACTTCCGTAGATACCGAGACGGTTCGCTTTTCGCTGACGCACGGACGAAATACTGGACGCTTTCAGTTCCAAGCAGGAGAGTATGCTTCCGCTACTCGAAAAGAGGTCACGGTCACTTACAACAAGAACTTATACGACAAAATACTCCCGTTAATCGACACGCGACAACCTTACCCTATCGGAGACGTCGCGCGGGAATTGAAAATTCCTTTGCGTGTTCTCGAAAGTGAATTGAAACGGATGCTCAAGGCAAAACTTTTTGTACAAATTTCAGAAAAGCGATACTTCTCCGCGCATCGTCTCCAAGAACTCGCTGACATAGTCCGTGAATTAAACAAATCGGGACCGTTTACTGTAAAGCAATTTCGAGACATGTGCGGAATGGGCAGAATGGTCTGTATTGATGTACTTGAACATTTTGATAAAGTACGATTTACCCAACGTAACCAAGACACGCGAAGCATCGTTGGAAATTACGCACCATAAAGTACGGTGTAATGCCCTTGAAACGTCTCAATAATGCCCACGAAGGTTTAATCCAGATCAAGCTTTGTCCGAACATCCGTCCAGGATATTACTTTAAAGTTCTGATTGGCTTTTGGCTTAGTATTTTCACCATCTTGTAATACTATAAAGCCTTCTCCCATTCCGCGAACGGGAAGAGTGCTGGCTGCAATTCCATCGGTGTCCGACGTTCCGTCGAATCTTTTTGAATCTACCACCCTAAACGATCCCTGATATGAGTGATCGGTTGTATCAAAGACAGCGTACGAATTGTTTCCTTGACTTGAAGCTACGAGATAGGTTTTGGACTGACCATGATAGAGTGTAAGTCCCTCAACATCAGCAGCCAAACGATGCTCCCCTACTTTTGCAACTCTTTGCAATTCAGGTTGCTCCTGCGGTGTTGCAGATAACCACCAGATCCCAACTTCCTCTTCACCAACATAGATCTTTCGCGTGATATCGTCGACAACACACCCTTCAGGTTGAGTCTCCATTGCCCATTCTCGCACCAGTTTTACTTCGTAGGTTGGTGAGATTTCGTATTGATGAAACGTTCCGTTTTTGTCGTTGAGAACAGCGAAAAATTTGTCATTTAGAACTGTAGCACAAATACCGTAAGGCTCCGGTAGTTCGACCACGTGTGCTATTTCAAAGTTGATGGACGCCTGTTCGTGATCCAACAGAAAGATAACCAATCGAGAAGGTTCTCGTTGCGAAGCCACGACGATCGTATTAGTGTCTTCGTAAGGATTTGATCGTAAATCCACATTATTTAAACGACCAATAGCGAGATAGCTGATCTCATTGCCGTAGAGATCAAATACCTGAAGACCACCTCGTTTGTCTGTTCCCAGAATAAGACTATCACTGGGCGAAGCGTTATTTACCCAGATTGCCGGATCGTCAGCGGCATCGCCATCATGGGGCACCGGTGTAGTCTCCGCCCGGACTTCCACCGTTACCATCTTCCCTTCGGAGTGAGAACTACAACCTATAAAGAAGAGCGAGAGTAGGAGTAGCGCGAGGGCGAGACACACGCGCCCGCGCCACTCCTGGAAAATCAATAGCGTATCACAGATAGCAATCAATTACAGACGATATTGCCATCCAAATGCGAATGTACTTCCGTACTCTTCATATTGAGCGTTATAGTCGGCTCCTTTGAAGTAACGATACAACGGTTCTTCGGTCAGATTGTTTCCATCAAGGTAAAGTTGCCATCGTTCTGTGGGGTAGTACTTGATACTAAAGTCAAACTGTGTGTGTGCAGATTGATAAACGTCAAATTCAGCATCTGCAAAGTCTTCAAGAGCTACCAACGCTTCGCTCTTAGATGTAACTGCAAATCGAACTGAGAGTTTGTTGGTTTCATAACCCAAACTCAAGTTGAACACGGTATCCGATTGCTTCGGCATCGGGATCGCTGAGTCGCGCAATGCAAGTGTCGCTTCACTGTCAGATATGGTCAGATTACTTGCAAGTAACAAGCCGTTCCATGGTGCAGGAAATTCGTTGAATTTCTTCGTCCAAGTTAATTCGATGCCCGTGATCGTCGCACTGTCGCCATTGATCGGCGAGATCAATTCCGCATCGTCGACTGTTGCATTACCGACGAACTGAGATAAGTCAGTAATTTCAGCAACATCGGCATATACAAAGAAGTCAGAAATTTGTTTGTGAAAGAAACCACCTGCTAGCAAGCCAATTCCCACGTCGTAGTACTCAAGAGAGACATCGAAATTGGTCGCCAGGAGCGGATCAAGTGATGGGTTCCCTAATTCTGCCTTAAATTCCGTTTCCCCATCGTCCTCTTCAAACTCAATCTCACCGCCTGGGCTCAAATCGCCGAAACCTGGACGTGCGATGGTTTGATAGTAAGCACCTCTAAGAATGAGGTCATCGGAGAACGCATACCTAGCATTAACGCTTGGTAACACATTGCTGTACTCCACTTCACCGCCAACGCCGTTGAACACTGGATCACCATCCCCAACAACCGCGTCGAAGATTACGCTTTGCCCACTTGCAGTGAAGGACGTCCATTCCATTCTTACTCCGTATACGACACTCAACTGTTCTCGTGAATATTTGCTCATTACATACACAGCATTCACATCTTCCTGCATTAAGTAGTCGCCAACGGAAGAACTAATATTTGTATCTTCGTCATCACGTTCAAATTGATGTTTGTTGTTATTGATGTATTCGGAAATCTTCCCAGCTGACAGTGCTGGACCGAAGTCCCCGAGTGCATAAGAGAGTCCCGTCTCGACAAACCCGGTCATCGTCGGATCACCCGGGAAACCAGTGTAGATTGCAATTTCAAGATCGTTGTCTTTTTCGCGCCGTCGAAGCTTTCCGCCAAACTTGAGCGTCGCTTTTGAATTTTCAAAGTTGAATGAACGTTTCCAATCGGTTTGAAAGGAAAATTGATCGTCAGAAGTCTTGTTATCTTCCATTACTATTTCATCGAGTTCAAACTCACCTGGATCGTTCGCTTCTGGACCAGCAAAGAGCTCAGGCACGTCGCCTATCGCGTTGTAGCCCAAGTCTACATTCTTTAACTTGAACGTAGTATCAATTCTGCCAGGCTCCTCTTCGCCAGATTGAGACAATCCAAAATTGAATTCCACATCCCAATCCATTACTTTGCGTTCACCACCCACGACCAAAGACAGAATTTGTTGCGTCTCATACCGATCTTTCAAGCTGCGCTCTAAATTCGCATCATCCCAATGAGCACTCGTATCGGTTCCAGAAATCGCATCGCCTTTATCAAACTTGTATTCAGTACGATTTCGATACTCTTGGTCACCAAACTTGCTGAAAAGTAGTCGGAGGAAATACTCGGAGTCATCGGTTGAGCGATAGTCTAAGTTAATTGCCGCGCCAACACGGGTGCGATTTATTTCATAGTTGCGTTGCTCAATCTCTTCCGCTCCCTTAAATTCAATCCCATCTTCGGTTTCGAGGTCGGCAAACCAACCTCCATCAGTCTCCACGTTTTCACTACCGAAGTCTCGATCATACCAAGACACCGACGCGGCAATACCAAAATTGTCGAGACCGTTGAATACGCTCAAACGATTACTGAACCGAGCACTCAATTTTGGACTAGCCGCACCTTCTAACTGATTGTGGTTTAATTCAGTCTTAAAACGGAACGAACGACCTTTACGATCGAATGCGGAGAAACTCTTCACCTCAATCGAGCCCCCAACACCTTCTGGTTCCATATCCGGTGTAAATGTTTTCTTCACGGTGAGAGTTTCTAGTAGCTCGGAAGGGATTACATCGAGTGCGACCGCGCGGGTTTCGCTTTCCGGTGCTGTCAACGTTACACCGTTAATACTCGTCGCGTTGAGACCCGGATCGATTCCTCGAATACCCACAAAACGACCTTCACCTTGGTCACGTTCTAGGAACACACCAGGCATGCGCTGTAATGCTTCGCTTAAGTTCGCGTCGGGCAATTGTCCAAAGTCATCGCTCGACAGTACGGAGGAAACAATGTCCGCTGCTCGTTGTTGATTGAGTGCGGCCGCTGTACTTGATGCTTGACCGTAAACAACCATACTCTCAATAGTGTCAGATAACTCCACGGAAACGTTAGTTGTTTCATCATTATCGACGGTAATTTCCTGCGAAAACGTTTGATAACCCAGGTACTTAACCGTGAGTTCGTACGTACCGCTTGGTACTTCTTCGAATCGAAAATCACCATCTGAATCTGCAGAAGTTTGTAAAGACAATTCGTCAATACTGACGATAGCACCTGCCAATGACCGGCTGGTGTCTTTTGACGAAACGTCGCCTGAAATTTGTCCTTCGCCAACTACGTGGAAGGCGAGAATACAAGCAATAGAAGTTAAGAATAGTCGCATAGAATCCCTGAAAGAGTGACTTGTTAGTGCGTATTGTCAGGTTCTAAGTGAACGCTTTATGACAACACGTGAACTTTAGTAAGTGTCGCTAAACGCGACGAATCATTGATTTAGAGTGTCGCGCTGATCAGGGACGAAACTGCTTTCGCAGAATTTCTTGCAGCTTCAATGCTAACATCACGTGCTAGCGCGACGCCCATACGTCGCTCTCCTTGAACTTGAGGTTTCCCAAACAACCGTACATCGGTAATTGGTTTTGCTAATGCTTGATCAAGGTTTCCAAAGACTACTTGATCGGAATTACCGCGTACCGAAATAACCGCACTAGCGCTAGGTCCAAAAAACTCAATCTGGGGTATGGGTAGTCCAAGAAATGCGCGTACGTGAAGCGCGAATTCTGACAAGTCTTGGCTGATTAAGGTCACCATTCCAGTGTCGTGCGGTCGAGGACTCAGTTCGCTAAACACTACGTTGTCGTCTTTAATGAAGAATTCGACACCAAACAAGCCAAATCCGCCAAGTGATCCCGTGACTTGAGTGGCGATTCTTTGACATCGATCTAAAACACCGTGCGCCATCGGATGAGGTTGCCATGACTCTTGATAATCTCCGCCTTCCTGGACATGCCCGATCGGTTCACAGAAAGAAGTTCCTCCAACGTGTCGAATAGTCAATAGCGTGATTTCGTAGTCGAAGTCAACCAACTCTTCAACGATGACCTGATCCGCGGTCCCACGCGTGCCTCCAAGCGCGTACTCCCAAGCTGCTTCTAACTCATCCCTAGAACGGACTGTGGATTGACCCTTTCCTGAAGAACTCATCGTGGGCTTTACGACGCACGGTAATCCAACTTCTTCCACCGCTACAAAAAACTCTGCCTTAGTAGTAGCAAAACGATAGTCAGAAACCGGTACGCCCAATTCTCGAGCTGCTAAATTCCGAATTCGTTCTCGATTCATCGTCATGTGGGCGGCGCGTGCAGACGGTACTACTTTAAATCCTTGCTCTTCAAGAGATACAAGCGCGTCGGTTGCTATTGCTTCAATTTCTGGTACGATAACGTCGGGGTTTTCTCGCTCAACGAGCTCAATCAGTCGCAGCGAGTCCCGCATGTCGATCGTATGAGAATGATGTGCTACTTGCATTGCCGGTGCATGGTCGTAACGGTCAACCGCGACCGTTTCGACACCAAGTCGTTGAAGTTCAACAACTACTTCCTTACCCAGTTCTCCGCAACCAAGAAGCATCACACGTTTCGCCGTGGGACTAAGCGGAGTGCCAATTTCGATCATTTCACCATCACATCATTCAGACTTGCGATAACTTAGTTCGGTAATTCGACGCATTTTTGACGTAGCGATCAGAAAATCCAGGTAGGTCGTCGATTTCGTCTGACGAAAGCTCGCGAACGATACGACCAGGAGAACCCAATACAAGTACGCCGTCAGGTATCTTCTTTCCTTCTGTGATTAACGAATTTGACCCGACCAAAACGTTTTTGCCGATTTCGACGCCGTTCAGTATTGTGGAATTGATCCCAATCAGACTATTGTCTCCGATTGTGCATCCGTGTACCACAGCGTTGTGTCCTATAGTTACTTGATCGCCAATTATGACAGGATAACCCGGGTCCGTGTGGATCACACAGTTGTCTTGAACATTCGTCGCTCTACCCACAGATATGGAGTCATAGTCACCACGTAAAACTGTGCCCCACCAAATACTTGAGCCTCGTCGCAGGAACACTCGACCAATAACTGACGCAGTAGGCGCGATCCATACTCCAGCTTCGGTTTCGACACGATGTGAGTCAAACTCATAAATGGGCATGGATACTCTCTTCAACTCCTGAGTTCAATTGTTGACGGGTCGGTACCAATAGTTGAACACGACGATTCACCGTGTAATGTCTTCCGTTCACAATTCTCCATTGACATTTGATACCTGACTCACAGACGATTGGAAACGCCACGACCATAAGTCCAACGACGCCACAGGTACTCTGCCGGTCCATATCGAAATCGCTTGAGCCACCAAGGGCTATAAATTAGTTGTAAAGCCCAAATCACAAAAACGACATAGTACAGTTCATGAAATCTGAGCTTACCAAAGAACCCAAGAAGAATAAAGAATAAGAGACATAGAATCGATTGGACCAAATAATTTGTTAGCGCCATTCTCCCCACCGCTGCGAGACAGCTCCTAACTCGTGGGAGAACTCCTACTTTACATATAAGCATTATCGTACCGATGTATCCAAACGCCATGGCGAGCCGCCCAAGGTTATATGTCCAAAGGACTTGCGATGAAATACTGTAGTTTTGGCTAAGTATCGTATTCACCTCATAGACATTGATCGATACTCCGATTCCGAAACCCAACAACACCATCATAAGATAGGTTCGAATTGTTCTCGACGCGTCGAATACGCGTAGTCTATAGAGTGCCATCCCAATCATCATCATTAACACAACGTCCCAAAAAGAGTATGTCGGGAGGTTTAGCCACTGAATGTTTATCATTTTTAACACGTACGGATAAGCCGAAAAGTACCCTTGCTGTCTTGCCTCAATCTCTGGTAAGACTCGATCTTCGACATTAAAGATATCGTTGTAAAGTTCGAGGAACTCTGTTTCAATTACGTCTAACTCTTCACCGCGTTCAACTTTCTCTAATGCACTTTCAATACCAGGTTCGACCATACTTATCTTGACCCACTGCAGTCCGCCAAAAATCAGAGTAGATATCACTAACAGTATTCCGGAGAGAGTCAAGAGAGTGTTTGTCGAGACATTTCTTAAAAAGTAAAGAAAGAGCCCAACAAATCCATACAGAAATATGATGTCCCCAGACCACAGTAGTAAGTACATGTCGATTAACCCAAACACCATCAATCCAATCATTCGACGATAGTACAAACGACCAATTCTTACATTTCTCTCATCTGCGGCAATTCGCTCGATGAACAACAGTACTCCTGCACCGAACAACATTGAGAATATCGTCCGTTGTGCTCCCTCAAATACCACCTCCGAACAAATGAACGCGAGTATGTCCACACCTTCGTACGTTCCCAGAAGCGCCGGATTTAAACCAACAGCGTACGGTAACCCAAAAAAGATGATGTTGATTGTTAAGATTCCGAGTACTACCCATCCGCGTAGTACGTCGATAGACTCAATTCTCTGAGAAGGTGCGGTTGGGACAAAGTGTTCAGTAGACATAGATACTCTCACTAAATTTAGTTCAGTGCGTCGAACGCATTACGAAACAGTTGAAACCACGGTCCAAATTCTCGTTCACGATTTCGGGGATCATACCAAGAATTCTGAATGGTTCGAAACACCCGTTCCGGGTGCGGCATCATGGCCAGTACGTTGCCATTTTCAGATGTGAAACCGGCAATTCCATTCACTGAACCGTTTGGGTTCAACGGATATCTCTCGGTAGGTTCGCCCATCCCATCTACATATTGCATTACAAAACGTTCTTCTGCATGAAGTGGCTTCTTACTAAACTCGGGAAAATCAACGCGACCCTCGCCGTGAGCGACCGGAATCGGAACTTGACTGCCTGACATGCCCTTTAACCAAACAGAATTTGAGTTCAAAATCTTCACCTGTATGGAGCGAGCTTCAAATCGGTCCGAGGTGTTTCTATGAATCACCGGCCACTCGGTCGTACCAGGAATCAACTCCCGAAGCTGAACCATCATCTGACACCCATTACACACACCTAAAGCAAGGGAGTCGTCGCGGTTGAAAAACTCCTCGAACTGAGCACGCACAAGATCGTTAAACAATATAGATTTTGCCCAACCCCCACCACCGCCCAAAACATCGCCATAGGAAAACCCGCCACAAGCAGCAAGCACTTGAAACTGCTCTAACGACATTCGTTTCGAGAAAAGATCTGTCATGTGGACATCTACGCTATCAAAACCGGCGTAATAGAATGCTGCGCCCATTTCAATGTGCCCATTTACGCCTTGATCACGCAAAACGGCAACTCGAGGTCGGTGTTTCTTTCTTGGTTTCGGACGTCGTCTTTGATCAATTGAAAAGGTGAGTTTCTCATGCAACCCAGGATCGCGCTCTTCTATCAAAGCAAATTCACTGTCTGCAGAGTTCGAGTCATCACGTATTCGTTGCATTAGGTAGCTCGTTTGAGCCCAACTTTTTTCGAAACTTAAGATTGAATCAGCTAAGAGTACTTGATCTGCATATAAGATGCGAAACTCTTCATCAGCACGAACTTGACCCACTTGGGTAGCCACAAGTTCATTGGCGTTTGCCAAATCGATCAAGTCTTGCACGAAAGAGGCTGGTACTTCCAACACCACGCCGATTTCCTCTGCGAACAATTCTCTCGCCCAGTTGTCGCGAACATGCAAGTCCACTCCCAAGCGACTCGAAAACGACATCTCCAATACCGTTGCTATTAAGCCACCGTCTGATCGATCATGCATACTCAAAGCCCATTGTTCTTCATGAACACGTTGAACTACTTCAAGCAATCTTCGCAGTTTTGATGCGTCTTCTACATCTGGAGTTTCTGCGCCTAAGCAACCGTGTACTTGAGCTAGCGCACTACCTCCTAAGCGACGGCTTGAACTGAGTTCCAATAAAACAAGTACCGATTCACTACTGACCAAGCGTGGTGTTAGAGCTTGTCGCACGTCAGGTACCGGTACAAACGCGGAAGCGATCAGCGAGACTGGGGATACTACCGTTTGCGTAGTCTCCGGAATAGTCCATTGAGTGCGCATTGACAGGCTGTCTTTCCCAACAGGAATTGCAATCCCCAGTGACCGGCAGAGCGTCGTCGCCGCTGTTACCGCATCGTGTAAAGCTTCATCTTCACTATTAAATCCACACGCTGCCATCCAATTTGCGGACAACACGATACGATCGATGGAAGTGTAGCGCACGGAGGACAAATTAGTGAGCGCTTCTGCTATCGCCAGTCGTGCCGAAGCCGAAGGATTCAATGTTGCAACCGGTGATCGTTCGCCCACTGCCATCGCTTCACCAGTGTATGTTTCAAATCCCCCGATAGTAATAGCCGCGTCTGCGACGGGGACTTGATAGGGACCCACCATCTGGTCTCGCGCAACAAAACCAGTGATGCTGCGATCGCCAATTGTGATTAAGAATTTTTTGGACGCAACCGAAGGTAAGCTCAGTACGAGAGAAATCGACTCAGCAAGTTCAAGTTCGGTAATCGAAAAATCGGAAACTGAACGCGAAGTTGGAGTAAAGCGACGTTGTATACGAGGTGGACTTCCAAACAAGGTTTCTAGTGATAGATTGATCGCCGGCTCACCGCCCGCGTCATCCTTCACTGTGAGTGTCGCTCGGTCATTTGTGTACCCGATCACCGCGAATGGGCAACGTTCGCGAGTACAAATCTCCTCAAACAGCTCGCGTTTCTCTTGCGGCACGGAAAGCACGTAGCGCTCCTGAGCTTCATTGCACCACAATTCGAGCGGAGATAATCCAGAATCCGCACTCGGAATCGCACGTAAGTCAATAACAGCTCCCTTACCCAAGTCTCTTACGAGTTCTGGAATCGCATTTGATAACCCGCCCGCACCGACATCGTGAATCAATTGAATTGGATTTTCTTGTAACAGTGCGGTGCAGGTGTCGACAACTTCCTGACATCGTCGTTCGAGTTCCGCATTGTCGCGTTGTACGGACGCAAAATCTAACTCGACATCCGATAGCCCGGACGTCATACTAGAACTCGATCCTCCTCCCAGTCCAATCAACATCGAGGGACCACCGAGCACAACTAACACTGAAGAATCTTGCGGTATCTCTTCGTGGACATGTTCGCGAAACACCGAACCGATACCACCAGCAATCATGATGGGTTTGTGGTATCCCCAGGATTCTTCATCAGAGACGCGATGTTCGAACGTTCGAAAGTAACCGGTAAGCGCTGGACGCCCATACTCGTTGTTGTATCCGGCCGCGCCCAAAGGCCCGTCCAACATGATCTCAAGTGGACTGGCAAGATGGTTCGGTTTTCTCAGCTCTGATTCCCAAGTTCGTTTGTGTCCAGGTATTCGTAGATGGGAAGTCGTGAACCCGACAAGCCCGGCTTTGGGTTTGGAGCCACGGCCCACTGCCCCTTCATCTCGAATTTCGCCTCCGGAGCCAGTAGCTGCTCCAGGAAAGGGTGAAATCGCGGTTGGATGATTGTGAGTCTCTACTTTCATGAGGATGTCATTCAACCCCGTCAACGGTTGATAGAAACGACTCTTTGGGTCAGGACAGAACCTAGTGTCCATTGCACCTTCGATGACTGCAGCGTTGTCTCGATATGCTGACAGGATACCGCGTGCGTTAATCGCACCCGTCGTCGTCCTAATTTTTTGAAACAATGACACCGGGCTTGCTTTACCGTGAATAATCCAGTCCGCGTTAAAAATCTTGTGGCGGCAGTGCTCGGAATTCACCTGACCAAACATCATGAGTTCGACATCCGTTGGATCTCGACCGAGTTCATGATATACATCAACGAGATACTGAATCTCGTGCTCAGACAAAGCTAACCCCAACTCTCGATTGACTTGCTGGATGGCTTCAAACGGTTCGTCCTGCAACTCTATGCGAGACAGGGGACGTGAAGAGGGCTCTACAAATATTTCTTCAAAGGACTCTTCTGCGAGCAAAGATTCGGTCATACGGTCAAATAGCAAATTCGCGCACTCATCGGTCCAAGCGTCCGAATACCAGCGCACGCCACGTTCTACCCGTTCAACGACATCTAGTCCACACAATCGAAATACATCAGTCGCTTTACTCGACCAAGGCGAGATCGTACCGAGTCTAGGAACTACGGTACACCGATGTTGTGTTTTAGTTTCGACAGGGGCCGGCGTGCCATAAGTAAGTAGTGAGTTGGCAATTCGTTTTGATTGCTCGGAGAGTGGACTTCGAAGTTTCGCAATGTGCACGAAAGAGGCATAAACACAAGAACTGTTTGGATTGATTTGTCGAAGTTGTTCGAGCAACTTTTCATACACACTATTACCATGTGCGACGCCGCCAGCGTGTATGTACAACTCAGTCATTGTTGCCGGCTCTTAGAAGGCAAACTCTAGGCCAATCGACGAGAACGGAAAAACTCCTGCATCAACTCTTTGCTTTCAAGCGCGAAAACTCCTTCGGTACACTTGATGGAATGATTCCAATGAGGAAGTTCAAGTGCTCCTACGTTACTTACAACAACCCCAGCTTTTGGCTCTCTTGTGCCAAAAATTAGTTCCCGAACTCTAGCATGTACCATCGCGCCAACACACATCATACATGGCTCAACGGTGACGTATAAAGCGGTATCAGGTAGTCGATGATTTCCGAGTCGAAGGGCAGCCGCGCGCAGTGCCTCGCACTCCGCATGAGCAGTGGGATCCTTGTTCTGGATGGTACGATTAAGGCCGGTGCCTACAACCGTGTTTTCAAGAACGACCACAGCACCGACTGGTACTTCACCGGCAGCTTGGGCTTGCTTAGCTAGTGCAAGCGCTTGGTGCATGTGAAGTTCGTGATTCACATCTAACTATCAGTCTTCTTCAATGGCTACAAAACCAGAAGCTAATTCCTTCTGGAGTTGCGGCTGCACAGCAGCGTAATGACTAAACTCCATCGTATAACTGCCCTTTCCACCAGTGATCGAACTAAGTCGTGCGTGATACGTCTGTAATTCCCGAAGCGGAACTTGACCGGATATGTCAGTAGTCGAGTCCTGCAATACCGTAGACCCACTAACGATGCCACCCATTGAAGCAAAGTCGCCAGTCACGTCGCCCATGCATTCACTCGGTACGTTCATGTTTACACTCACAACCGGTTCCATAACAATTGGTCGCGCTTTCGCCACAGCATCTAAGAATGCTTTCTTTCCGGCCTGCACGAAAGCGATTTCTTTGGAGTCTACAGGATGATGTTTGCCGTCGTACACCGTAACGCGAACATCTTGGAGTTCGTGACCCGAAATCGCACCTTTGTCCAATATTTGTTTCACACCTTTTTCCACCGCTGGAATAAATTGACCTGGAATAACTCCCCCAACGACTTTGTCGACAAATTCAAAACCGCCTCCACGTTCCATGGGTTCAATCCGTAAATAGACCTCGCCAAATTGGCCAGCACCACCAGTTTGTTTCTTGTGTCGATTGTGTCCCTCGGCAGCCGCAGTAATAGTTTCTTTGTATTCAATCGAAGGGATGTCGGTCGCGACTTTGATGCCATGCTGCGCCTCCACACCTTGAAGTACTTCCCGCAAGTGTAGCTCGCCTAAACCACGAATGACTGTTTCGTTCAAAGCCGCAACATGGACCACGCGAAAAGACGGATCTTCAATCGCAACGGTTTGGAGAGCCTCAGAAATCTTTTGAGCCTCATTGTCGTTCTCAAAACGAATTGCACGCCCGAAAACTGGGACGGGTACGTCAACAGAGGGAGCTCGAATGCTTTGGTCTCCTTTCGTGTCGTGCATCACACCGTTGTAAGTCGCCGTTTCCATACGTGGCAAGGCGCAAATGTCACCTGCGACTGCTTGCTTAATCTCTACCTGTTCGTCTCCAACGAGTCGGTAAATGTGCGGCACTTTGGTCGGTTTCCGGTCATCGCCGACATATACCTGAGAACCAGCCTTGAGTGTTCCTTGGTGTATCCGAATCACAGCCATGCGACCCCGAAAGGGGTCAATGGAAATTTTTGCGACCTGCCCGATTAGAGACTTTGTCGCGTCTTGATCCAGAACGAGTTCATTCTCACCATTCGGTGTCCGAACGGTGAATGTAGGATGATTACCTGCTGTCGGACTAGGTAACAAACTTGTAGCTGTATGCAAGAATTCCGGTACTCCAACATCAGTCTGTGCTGATGCGAAGAATACTGGGATTAGGTGGCCATCTCTTAGCGCAGATCCAAACGCCGCGCGAACGCTATCTTCTGGTAGCTCCTCTTCGCCTTCTAAATAGAGCTCCATGAGATCCTCGTCAACTTCGACGATTTGGTCGATGATTTTTTCGTGAGCGGACGCAACATCGTCGATATCGGTGTCAACTTCAGCGACTTCGCCAAAACAATCTACAACTTTACTTCCACCAGCGGCTGGAAGGTTGATAGGTAGACACTCTGAACCAATCACGCGTTGAATTTGATCGATTAAACTTGCTAAATCTATGTTGTCAGAATCAATCTTGTTGATCAAGATAGCCCGGCACAGACCCTGATCACCAGCTGCCGCGAACAGTCTACGCGTCGATGTATCAATTCCTGCTGTCGCGTCCACCACTAAAACCGCGGTCTCGACGGCTGGTAGGACCGAGAGAGTGCGGCCGACGAAGTCGTGAAAACCTGGGGTATCAATGAACGTGCATTGTTTTTTGTTGAAACCGAAGCTAAGAAATGAGGGATTGAAGGAGTGTTGAGTCGATCTCTCTCGGGGCAAGTAATCTGAAACCGTAGTACCGGCATCCACACTGCCCTTGGTCGTAGTCACTTTCGCAGCGTGTAGTATTGCCTCACTCAAGAGTGTCTTGCCCGCACCGCCAGAACCGATAAGCGCTACGTTTAAGATTTGGTTAGTTTCGTGAGTCATGCTAGGATCCCATTGGTTTCATTTGTTGTAAAGAATTTACCGCGGCTTGGAATTTTAGAAAATTGTACTATCTTCGAATTGTTTCTCTCATTCCCATTCAATCGTTGCAGGAGGCTTGCTGGACACGTCGTAAACTACACGTGAAATTCCTTGGACTTCGTTAACTATGCGGTTAGATACTTTGCTGATCAATTCGTAAGGCAGCCGCGCCCACTCCGCGGTCATGAAGTCGACGGTAGTCACCGCTCTGAGTGCCACCACATAGTCATATACTCGTTGATCGCCACCGACACCTACCGACTGAACCGAAAGAAAGACTACAAATGCTTGCGCAACCCGATCGTACCAACCACTTTGCCTTAGTTCCTCGAGAAATATCGCATCTGCTTCCTGGAGGATTGGCACGAAGTCGCTACGAAACATACCCGGTATGCGCACCGCGAGACCCGGTCCAGGAAAGGGATGGCGTTGAATGATCGAATCCGGTAAACCAAGTTCTGATCCCAAGGCGCGAACTTCATCCTTGAACAGCTCTCGCAACGGTTCAAGAATCTTTAACTGTAATCGATCGGGTAAGCCGCCGACGTTGTGGTGACTCTTGATGACATGAGCCTTTCCATATTTAGAAGCAGCTGACTCGATGACGTCTGGATAAATCGTTCCTTGTGCAAGCCAACGCACTCCTTCATGTTTTGTCGCTTCGTCTTCAAACACATCAATGAACAGCTTGCCAATGATTTTTCGCTTTTCTTCAGGATCGCCGACACCGTGTAGTTCTTGAAAGAATCTCTCTTTTGCATCGACCACTGTCAGATTCAAGCTGAGCGCACCCGTTTTTGAGAATTGACTCATTACGTCGTTCACTTCGTTCTTACGTAACAAGCCAGTATCCACGAACACACACTCTAGTTGCTCGCCAATAGCCCGATTGAGTAGAGCCGCAGTGACACAGGAGTCAACACCACCTGATAGCGCTAGCAAAACTCTTTCGTCCCGCACTGCGGACCGAATCTTTCTCGTCGTATCTGAAATTATGTGACTAGGGGTCCAAGTGGGTTCACACTCACAGATGTCGACCGCAAAACGCCGAAGAATCTCTGAGCCATGTTTCGTGTGCGTGACCTCTGGATGAAACTGTACTCCGAAGAATTTTTTGTCGCTGGCTATGCATGCCGCGATCGGGCAAGTAGACGTTTTTGCTGAAACTGAGATCTCCGGAGGTAAATCGTCAACTTGATCGCCATGACTCATCCATACTTGGGTCGATGAACCAAAGCCATGCAACAACGGATTTTCATCCAACAAAGTAAGTTCAGCATGACCAAACTCGCGTTTTGATGAATATTGTGTTTTACCGCCCAGTTGAGACACTACTGCTTGCATGCCGTAACAAATACCAAGAATTGGTATGTTTGAACCGAGAAGCGAGGCATTTACTGTTGGGGCATCATCTGTTGTAACCGACTCCGGTCCACCAGACAACACGATTCCTTTGAAAGTGTGCTGACCGTTCTCGAATAAACCCAGATCTGCATCAAACGGAGCGATCTCGCAATAAACGTTTTGCTCACGGAGGCGACGCGCGATCAGCTGCGTGTATTGGGAACCGAAATCTACGACGAGTATCGCGTCGTGTTGTCGACGGGAATCTCCGAGATCACTGTCCCGTCGAGCCAACTCAGTACTCAATATGTACCTGGATAGTTCGGTGACTCTTTGGTGATGGTAACATCGTGGACGTGTCCTTCAACGATGGATGCTTGAGTCACCTTCGTGAAAGTCACTTTTTGTTGCATTTCTTCAATGGTCCGGCAACCAGTGTAGCCCATGGCCGAGCGTAATCCGCCGACGAGTTGACCGATAATTGGTCCTATCGGTCCCCGATATGGAACACGACCTTCCACCCCTTCGGGCACTAACTTCCCGATTTCTTTAGTGTCATCCTGAAAGTACCGATCTCTAGACCCGTGCCGATCCTGCATCGCCCCGACAGAACCCATCCCACGATAGTTCTTGTACGTTCGACCTTGAAACAACTCAACCTCTCCAGGACTCTCGTCCGTACCGGCGAACAACGATCCAATCATTACACCCGACGCTCCCGCCGCGATTGCTTTCGCGATATCACCTGAAAATCTTATGCCGCCATCCGCGATTACGGGTACTTCTTCTGATTTAGCGACTTTGGAGACATCACTGATCGCTGATACTTGCGGAACACCGACGCCACTCACTATTCTCGTAGTACAGATGCTCCCAGGTCCAATACCTACTTTAACAGCGTCTACACCAGCTTCGATAATTTCTTGGGCACCCTCGGCAGTTGCAACGTTCCCGCCAACGACCTGGATTTGAGGGAATGATTGCTTAATCCAACGGATACGATCTAGCACACCACGAGAATGCCCATGCGCCGTGTCAACCACTAGTACATCAACTTCAGCATCAACTAGAGCCGACACACGCTCGTCAGTGTCGACGCTGGTGCCCACTGATGCGCCCGCTCGTAATCTCCCCTGCCCATCCTTACAAGCGTTCGGATAAGTTTTGGCTTTTTCAATATCTTTCACGGTAACCATACCAGTTAGTCGATACTGGTCATCGACTAAGAGAATCTTTTCGATACGGTGCTCGTGTAAAAGCTGCGTAATCACAGAAAAGGTCGCGGACTCATCTGCGGTAATCAATCGATCTTTCGGTGTCATTACCTCTGACACGAGCGCGTTCAAATTCTCTTGAAAGCGAATATCGCGATGTGTTACGATGCCGACGAGTTCATTTTCATTTACAACCGGCACACCGGAAATGTTGTTGGTTTTTGTGAGGGACAAGAGCTCTTGAATCGTAGCTTTCGGACTGATCGTGATTGGGTCTCGAATGATCCCAGCTTCAAACTTTTTAATTTGTCGAACGTGCTGAGCTTGTGCTTCAATAGACATGTTCTTATGAACGATGCCAATACCTCCTTCCTGCGCTAGCGCTATCCCTAAACGCGACTCGGTGACAGTGTCCATCGCAGAAGAAATCAGGGGAATGTTTAACCGAATTTCGCGACTGAGCTGGGTGTGGGTCGATGTTTCGGTTGGTAGTACTTCGGAGTACGCTGGACGAAGAAGCACGTCGTCGAAGGTATAAGCTTCTTCAGTGACGGTGACCAATCTTTGCTCCTTGCAAAGAAAGAATTTTATACACGTGACTAGAGGACACACCTAACGAAGTGGTCGCGATCACAATTTCTCCGATCAAAATTTTCTACGATCAGCGATACGAGATTCACGACCATAACGGCGTAGAATTAGCCCAAACAAACCATGTACTTCAAGCTCGTTCACGAAGCAAGGAAACTAAGCGTTGTCTGAGTATCTATCACCTAATCTAGGCTTAAATGAGCGCGTGTTGACCGTGAGTCAACTGAACGCTCAAGTTAAGAAGTTGTTAAGCAACAATTTCCCACTAGTGGTGGTTGAAGGTGAAATTTCAGGATTGCACCACCATCGATCATCGGGTCACTACTACTTCAATCTCAAAGACGAACGTGCCTTGCTTCGATGTGTCATGTTCGCGAGCAATGCGTCGAGACTTCCATTTCGACCGGAAGATGGTCTTAAAGTACTTGTGCGAGCAGAAATCTCGCTGTATGAGCGCGATGGTCGCTATCAGGCAGTAATCCAACACATGGAGCCGCACGGTGAAGGTGAACTGCGCTTAGCCATGGAGCGACTTCGAGCAAAGCTTCAGTCGATGGGATGGTTTGAAGAGAATCTCAAAAAACCTTTACCAACATACCCAAAACGAATAGTGATCGTAAGTTCTCCGAAAGGCGCAGCTACTCGTGATGTCTTTGTCAATATATGGCGGCGATATCCGCCGGTAGAGCTCTCGCTCCAACCTACAGCGGTGCAAGGCCAGATGGCCGTCAGTGAGATTTGCCGAGCGTTAGCACGGCTTAATGAACTAGAAGTTCACCCGGATCTTGCGATCTTGACGCGTGGTGGAGGCTCACTCGAAGATTTGTCCGCATTCAATTCGGAACAGGTTGCTACGGCTATTTTCGAAAGCAAAGTCCCAATTGTGTCAGCTGTCGGACATGACGTTGATTTCACAATAGCCGACTTTGTGGCGGATCTAAGAGCACCTACGCCTTCAACTGCAGCCGAGTTGGTTACGCCTGATGGTAAAGATCTTGGAATCCGATTTGATGATTTCGCTTTGAATCTGGAAAAGAAAGTGCGTGATGTCGTCAGCCGCAACAAGACTATCGTCGTGCATGTTCAACGAAGACTCCGTGACCCAAAACGAGATTTGGTAAATAACCAGCAAAAGCTGAATGAACGAAAACGTACTTTAAAACGAACTATGACTCAATCCTTGGCACAAAGTGAGACTCGGTTAACGCAGTTGCAACGTTCATTAAATCAGGCAAAACCAGGAGTTAAGCTCCAACATTATCGTGCCAAGCTACACAATGCGCACTCACGGGCTGTTCAGTTAACAGTCACGCAAAACAAGGAATATCGATCACGTTTTACTCGTTCGCTCGAAAAACTAGTACAGTTAGAGGGTCAAGTTCGGGAGCGCGCTGACACACAACTATCAAACCTGCAGCGGAGTTTTATGCAAGCGCGACCGGAAACGAGGTTTAAACACCTCCAAACTCAGATTGTTAGTACTCAGTCCCGCTTACGCTTCCGCGTTGACGAGATCATCCACAATTTAGAAAAAAGAGTCGTCAGTGTTCGAAAAAATCTTGACGCAGTGAGTCCGCTGGCTGTGTTAAATCGGGGATATGCCGTAGTGTCCAAACCAAAGAAAGGGACATACTTTGGCGAGATTACAAAGAGTATAGAAGATTTAGCTCCAAGTGAGAATGTAGAGATCCATTTAGCTGATGGTACCGCACGTTCCAAGATCGAAAGCGTGGAGAAGAGAGATCACGGTGAAATCTCAAAACCGTCTGCCGATCAATCAAGCTAGTCTCATCCTTACTTCGCTATGAGTTTAAGAAGGGTGGTACATATTTTTTCAGTCATTCCATGTTAGAATTGAATGTTGAAACTGCATCAAGCACCTACCCGACAGGAGTCTTTCATGTTGTCTTCCAATTTATTGCGAATCGCCATAACGGTAATTGCTTCTCTCGGTCTCGCACCTTTGCTATCTGCTGATCAAACAGGTGTCAACGGAGGGGTGATAGCAGTTAAATTGCCCCACGGTGCCACTGAAGCGGAATTTAACGACGAAAACCAGCTCATTATTCGCGGCCATGCGATCGTCGCGATTCCTCATGAAGCCGAAGCGGAAAAGCACAAGTTGATTGTCTCTTTTGAAGATGGATCTTTCCAAGCGATTGATTTTGAAGTGCAATCAAAAGAATACGAAGAACAACACATTACGATTGAAAATCAAGACTACGTTACCCCACCCGAAGAAACCATAAAAAGACGTCAAGAAGAAGCTGCGATGATGCGAAAGGCTTATGCGCGTCGATCGTCGGCGATCGATGACATTCTGCCTATTGTTGTTCCCGTTGAAGGACAAATTACTGGCGTTTTTGGGACAAAACGCTTTTTCAACGGAGAACAACGGAACTACCATACCGGTGTCGATTACGCAGCTCCAACTGGAACGCCAATTGCGGCACCCGCGCCGGGAACCGTAGTGGTCACTCACGATATGTACTTCAACGGAAAAACTGTCGTAATCGACCACGGTGCAGGATTTGTATCTGTGCTGTGCCATCTAGACACTATCAAGGTAACAGTCGACTCCAAAGTTAAGCGTGGCGACATTGTGGGCACCGTCGGATCCACCGGCCGTTCCACTGGACCTCACCTCCATTGGACGATTGCCCTGCAGGGAACCAAGATAGATCCTCAGGTATTCATGGAAGTGGTCAACGAACTCGAAAGCAACTCCGGCGAGTAAGGCTAAAACAGTTCTACATTACCCTTAGCGACGCTTCCGATGTCGTACAAGTCTGGCGCGACGTTTTTGTTGCCTTGGAGTGAGTTCGTTCTTTCTACCTGCAAATGGATTGGTCGAGTTTTTGAAATTTATCACAATTGGCCACCCAGCTAAATCTAGTACGGACCGAAACTCATTCTCCAAATATCTCACGTAACCGGCGGACAAGCGGTCTGTTTGATTTCCGTGGATCAGTATTGTCGGTGGTCGAGAACCCACTTTGTGAGCATAACGGAGGCGGATTAATCGCCGTTGCGAAACTGGTGGTGGATGTGCAAATGTGATTTTTTGAAGTATCTCGTTTAACTCGGGTGTAGAAACTTCAAAGTCACCCCGTTCGTAGAGCACTTTTACGTAATCGAATAATGTTGCAATACCGGTTTTCTTGAGCGCAGACACATACTTGACCGATATCCAATTCGCGAATCTCAGCTTCCTTCCAATCTGTTCTTGACATTTCAATCGAGCCGGTGAGTCGAGCTTGTCCCATTTGTTCGCGACAAGGACCACCGCTGTACCAGCTTCAATCGCGTAATCAATTAAATGCAGGTCTTGCTCAACTAATCCTTCGGAGGCGTCTATAACTAAGAGTGCGGTTTGGCATCGACGAAGTGCATCAAGTGCTTTCACGATGGAAAATTTTTCTACTACATCGGTGGTTTTCCCTTTCCGTCGTATTCCTGCGGTGTCGAAGAAGTCATACGTTTGATCGTCCTTTTCTATACTAACTCGCACGGCATCTCTCGTGGTTCCTGGTTCATCGAAAACCAGACACCGATTGTCATCAGACAGGGCATTCACTAAGCTTGATTTGCCAACGTTTGGACGTCCTATGACAGCAACCGAAATGTTGTTTGTGGCATCCTGGGTATGCGAGGGTTCGAGAAGAGGGAGTTGTGCAACTAGGGTCTCGACGAGCTGATGCATTCCCTCCCCATGGGTCGAGGAAATTGCACACACAGGATTAAAACCAAGTTGCGAGAACTCACTGACCCCGAATTCGCTTCCGCCGCGTATTCCGTCGATCTTGTTGACTGCCAATAGCACTTTCGTATTAGACTTGCGAAGTTCGCTCGCAATCTCTAAGTCAATGGGAGTTAGATTCTCCCGAGCACTCACGACAAAGACGACAAGATCAGCTTCCTCAACCGCAAGCATCACCTGGTCATCTATCGCAGCTGAAATGGCTAGACTGTCATGAAGTCCACCAGTATCAATCAACGTTACGTCCGCGTCGGAAATACCTAGAGCACGGCCATATTGCCGGTCTCTTGTTAATCCAGGACGGTCTAGAACAAGTGCGTCGCGGTTACGACAAAGTCGATTAAAGAGTGTGGATTTGCCGACATTGGGTCTACCGACTAGTGCGACAACACCAGTACGAGTCGCAATCATTCAATGCGAGAAATCCTAAGTGCTTCTAACTTCCCGCGGTTACTGAGTGCATAGAAAATTCCGTCTTCCTCCACCATTGGAGATCGTATAGACGCTGCCAACCTGTACCGACCTAAGAGCCGACCGTCACTTTGAGCTATAACATGGACATAGCCCTTTGCATCGCCCAGCACGATGTAATTATGATAGGCCAATGGATCAGTAAGAGTTCGCTTTTTGAACGCTTCTTGTGTCCATGCCTCGTTACCGGTTTGTTGGGTTGCCGCGACAACAATGTCATCATCTCGGACCACAAAAACCAGGTCTAAGCCTTCGGCAAGCGCGCGAAAAGATGGGTCTGGTTTTTCCCAAATCATGTCTCCAGTAGTGAGTCGGCGGGCTTGAACTGCTCCTTGATGATTTGCCGCATACACAACCTGGCCAAGAACTAACGGGCGACCATCTACATCATTTATTCGTTTAAGTTCTGATGTCCCCTCTGGTATCGTCAATCGCTGTTGCCAGAGCGGAATTCCCCGCTCAAGTTCCACAGCAGCGAGCGTTCCATTAGCAAATCCAGCAAACGCATAACCCTCACTTAGTGCCGGGTAGGCCGTACCCCGGAGGGAAACAATGGGGTCTTGCGTGTTAAACACCCATCTTGATTCGCCCGTATCACTTTCAAGTGCGTACATTTTGCCGTCGGCAGTTTGTACTACGACAACATCAGACTCAGCCACTGCGGGTGCCAGAATTTCGCCGCTAAGAGTCTCGCGCCAAATCTCCGTACCGTCGTCAATGTCAAGCGCGATGAGTTCCCCACGTACCGTTCCGACAAAGACTTTATCGTCGCCGACGCCTATTCCACCAGAAACAAACGAAGGATCGCTACGATTTGAGACATCGAACCAACTTCTGCGATCAGGGTTACCAACTTGCGTCCGCCAAATAACGTTTCCAGTCAATCGATCTAACGCAAGTATTAAACCGTAGGCATCACCTACGAATATTCGATCCTCGACGATCGCTGGTGTAATTTCGACATACTTTCGGCCTAGTCCTTTACCGATCGTCTTGGCCCACACACGTTCCACCTCAACCTCTGGCGAGAAATCTGCGAGCGGTGCTGGCTCGTCTGCGTCCGGTTCCTTATCACGATTACCGCGAAATATCGCACAACTACTCACAAGCGTGAGCAGTACGACAATGCAAAGAAGTCGATAAATATTTGTCATTAGAAATTCATTCCGGTCGAATTTACGATGAGGTGTTGGTTTGGTCGTTCGTAGTTGTTTCGCCAGGCATGAGCGTTATTTTCAATTGTAGCCGCTCGCGATCAATACCTGAGGTAGTCTGTTCCATCGCTTGCTCATATGCACTCACCGCTTCTGCGTAGTTTTCCTTAGCTCGATAAATGTCTCCGGTCAGCTCAAGTACGATAAATTTGTAGTCCTCTCCTACCTTCGCCAAGGTAACTAACGCGGCGTCGTCTTGTTGCAACTGCATTTGTATGCGCGCGATACGTACGTTTATCAAGTCATCAAGAATTTTGTCTTTTGACTTCACTAGTGCATCTTCTAAGAACGCCAAGGCTGATTCATACTCAGCTGCTTCGACTGCATCTTTTGCTCGATACAGCAACGTCATCGGTACATATCTAGCGCCTGCTCGAGTTTTAGCCATTTCTTCCACGAAAGCATCTAAATCTCCCTCGAGCCCGCGTTCTATCAAAAACATTTGAAACTCATATGCGGCATCCTCTTTGGCTTGTAGTTGAGACTTCTGAAAGTAGTTCCAACCGACTACCGCACCGATCCCAACTAATAGAGCTAGTACTACAATCAGCCCGTAGTCGCGCCACAACTTTTGTAGTCGCGCCGCTTGTTCTTCTTCAGTTAAAAAGTCTGCCAAGTCCTCTTACTCCGTATTCTCACTGATAACGTTTACTAAATTTTCCACAGATGTTGATAGTTGTGCTCGTTCCGATCTCAACCACTTAACAGTTACCACACGTTCATTTAATTCGGTATCACCAACGATGACCGCCCAAGTAGCCCTAGATTTGTCCGCCCATCGCATCTTGTTTTTCATATTTCCTGTGCCGATGTGCTCCCGGATCCGCAAATCAGTGTTGAATCTTAAGTGTTGCGCTACCTGATTGACAAATTCTCGATGTCTTTCGTCCATCGGAATGAGATACACATCAGCTGCACAATAGTCCGGTTCTTCTAGTTGTTCACACAAGCTTGCAACGCGGTCAATGCCAGCGGCGAAGCCGACTCCCGGTGTAGGATTACCCCCTAAGAGTTCAACCAAACCATCGTACCGTCCACCAGCACAAACCGCATCCTGAGCGCCTAAACGATCAGTGACCCATTCAAAAACGGTGTCTGTATAGTAGTCGAATCCGCGTACCAAATAAGGATCTAAAGTGTATTCGACACCCGCTGTTTGTAAAAGTTCGAGTACATGGTCGAACCTCTCCTTCGCATCATCCCCAAGAGAATCATGTAACTGCGGTGCTTCACTCAGCAACTCTTTGGTTCTTGGTATTTTCGAGTCGAGAATGCGCAGCGGATTGGTTTGTAAGCGTTTACGACTGTCTTCGTCCAGTTCAGCGGAAAGTGGTGTAAGTGCTTCTACCAGCTGCTCGCGATATTGGGCGCGAGCTTCTGCGGAACCAATGCTGTTGATCTTCAGAGTTATGAGCGAGCTAAGTCCTAGCTGTGAGAACACTTCATTCCCAATCTGAATGACTTCTACGTCAATAGCAGGTTCAGAAAATCCAAATGCTTCTACGCCTAATTGTTGAAACTGACGATATCTTCCGGCTTGGGGGCGTTCATGGCGAAACATCGGACCTTCATACCACAACCGTGGTCGATCGTTATAGCACAAATTGTTCTGTATGAGCGCGCGAACCACTGAAGCAGTTCCTTCGGGACGAAGTGCTAATTCTCTGCCATCACGATCAACAAAACTGTACATTTCTTTTCCCACTGCATCGGAGGTCTCCCCTAGACCGTGGTAGAAAAGTTCTTTGGATTCGAGAACAGGTATTCGAACCTCTTCGTAGGAGTACTTTTGGAACACGTCCTTGAATACTGATTCAACACGGGAGAGACGCGCAGATTCACGCGGCAAGCTGTCGCGCATTCCCCGTATTAACGGGTAATTTGAACTCACGGTGGTAGTTTGAATTCCGCGATGTTGCGTCGAGTGTGGGGCGTCAAGTCTACTTTGTCCCCCTTGAAAAACACGGTTACGCTAGATGCTGACCCCAATTTAATGGTGAATGGTGCGGTTCCATTCAATTCAAGCTTCGTACCCGCGTCTTTGTTTTCACTAACTAGTTGGTTGTCGTCTGCATCAATCACTTCAACAAAGGAAACATCAGTGAATTCAAACACGAGAGGCGGTTCTTCTTGAATTGCTTGGTCCGACTCCTCGGTATCAGCAGTGTCTGCTGGGATCGAAGGCTCGTCACTGTCGTCCACATCCACGTCGGTCGAATCATCCAACGGTGAGCCTTGCGTCAGATTCATAAGGTCTTCCCAATTAGTGCTGGTCTGCTCCCCAGGCGAGGCAGAGCCGGTCGACTCTGGCGAGCTCCCTACTTCGGCACCATTGAAGTTTCCATTGGTTTCGTTTGCACTGCGCCCATCCGACGACACCGTCAAAGCCCCTTCCCCAACATCAATGTCGCTGTCTTCCGATGTTGATGACTGATCCGGAGATCGCGAGGAATTCGGTGCTTGATTTGGCGAAGAACTCAATTCTTCAGAATCATCAAGATCGACCGAATCTTCATCCACAATTTCCGAATCTGAAGAGTTCGCAGTATTGTCGCCCGCGACTTCTACCCAATAATAGATTAAAGCACCGACACCTGCCAGAACAATAATAGTGGTGGCGAGAATAGTACTCCAACCAAACGAATTTTTTTTCGCTTTCGGCGGAAGCAGTTCATGTTCTGGATCTATAGTTTGATGATCAGCCTGATCGATCGATGACTTGAAGTCACTAATTAGTTCTTCAGCATCTAGATCTAGTACCTTCGCGAGTGTTCGCAGGTATCCAACTATATACCCTGGCGCGCTGATTCCTGAAGTCTTGCATTCCTCTAAATCAATCAAGTGTTGAGGATTAATTCGAGTCTCGCCAACAAGATCGTCAATAGACAATTGCCGTTCTTCTCGGGCTTGCCGAATTCGCTCACCAAAGGACTCAGATGTGTTCTCTGTTGGCTGTTGTTCTTGATCGGGAGCGTTCACACCTTAAATACAAGTAAAGTTAACTGGCACTCACGACTAAAGAGAATCGACGCACCGAGATTGAGTTACCGAGAGATCGTAACAAGTGATTCTGATCGCTAACGGTACATTTTGAAGAGCAAAAATTTTACACACAGCTAACACCTGGACGAGCAGATTGATAGCGTTCGCGCCGGCGTGTTTTATCCTCGAAGTTTCCGACTAGTTGACCGCAGGCAGCGTCAATATCGTCGCCCCTTGTCGTGCGGTTGGTGACCATGATGCCTTTGTCGCGTAATTGTTTATAGAAACGCGAAATCTTGTCTTCGGTCGGACGGCGAAACGTACTCAATGGAAACGGGTTGAACGGAATGAGATTAACCTTGCAGCGGAAGTCTCGAAGCAAGGAGGCAAGTTCCTTTGCCACTTGGTCACTGTCGTTGATGTCGTCGATTATCGTATACTCGAAAGTGACGATACGACGATCACTGAGAGACGACAAGTACTCCCGGCAGGAATCCAACAACATCCCGATTGGATACTTCTTATTTAACGGGACAAGATAGTTCCGTAGTTCATCATTCGCCGCGTGCAGCGACACCGCCAATGATGCTTCTGTCCTACCGCACATGTCAAGAATTCGAGGAACCACTCCTGCAGTACTAATGGTTACGCGGCGCTTAGAGATACCGAATGCCAAGTCATCCATAAAAATGTCGCAAGCATCCATTGTTGCTTCGAAGTTCATGAGCGGCTCGCCCATCCCCATAAATACGATATTTGTAAGTTCACCGCAACTTGGATTCTCGCGTAACCAGTCGGTGACGATCACGACCTGTCCAACGATATCAGAAACCGAAAGATTTCCAGCAAATCCTTGTTTTCCGGTCGCACAAAAGACACAGTCCAAGGAACAACCAAGCTGCGACGAAATACACAGAGTATTGCGTCGGCCATCAGGAATGAGAACGCTCTCAACTGCACCGCCAGTCTCGGTTTCGATGATCCACTTTACGGTACCATCCCGAGACATACTAGTGTGAACCAACTTTGGAAGGGTACTCTCGGTGACGCTCGCAAGTTTTGAACGTAAAATTTTCGACAAATTGGACATTGACTCTACGTTCGACACACGCTCGTGGTATATCCACTTCATCACTTGCTGTGCGCGAAAAGATCGGTGGTCAATTTCGCTCAAGAATTGTTGCCAACCGGTCCGCGTCAAACTGTACCAGTTCGTTTTCCGGTCGGTCGAAAGAATGGTCATCTCAAGCCTGCGAGAATATCTCCTCTTCGTTGAAAAAGAACGCTACTTCCCGCCGTGCCGACTTAGGTGAATCGGACCCGTGGACCGCATTGGCATCTAAACTGTCGCCGAAATCTGCCCGAATTGTTCCTAAGTCAGCATGAGCAGGATTCGTGGCACCCATAATCTCACGATTTAGCAGGATCGCATTCTCACCTTCTAGCACTTGAACGCAAATAGGGCTGGAGGACATGAACGTACAGAGGTTATCAAAGAATGGTTTGGAGGAATGTTCGTCGTAGAAATCTTCAGCCTGTTGTCGCGTTAGATGAATCATTTTTAATGCGACAATTCGCAAATCTTTCGTTTCAAAACGGTTGAATATATCTCCGATGACGCATTTCTGAATTGCGTTCGGTTTGATTATCGACAGCGTTCGTTCGACAGCCATCAAAAATGACCTCCTTGCGAAAGTTCTCCAAGTTCCAAAAGAACGGTCGAGCAAACTTAACCGCACCGGTCGTTTAGAACTAATAAATTGACGAGGCAACTTCGGTAATCGTTGGCTCTCGTCGGATTCTCGTTGGGTTAGCGATTGAGTCTCGACTCAATTCCCAAAAATTAGAAGATGTCGTTCTAGCCTAGTCTTCTCAGTTCAAAATTTTAAGGATTGCTACGCGTCTCGCCGTAATGCGCCAACTACTTCTGCAACCCGCTGAGCGGTGTAATCAATCTCCTCGTGCGTCGTATAACGTCCAACTGAAAATCGAATCGAAGCAGCAGCTCGTTCCCGAGACAAACCCAGTTCCCGCAAAACATAAGAAGGTTCGATGATCGCCGAAGTACACGCCGATCCAGAGGACACCGCAATATCATCAAGCACTGAGATCAGTGTTTCACTATCCACTGACTCAAAGGATACATTCAGTATGCCGGGAACACGTTGGGATGGGTGACCATTTAGCTCAGCGCCTGGTACTTGCCGTAAATGAGACCAAAGTCGTTCTCGTTGCTCAAGAATTCTGTCACTCTCGTGTTTAAGTTCTCGATAAACCAAGCTTGCCGCTGCACCAAGACCCACGATTTGATGCGTTGCGAGTGTCCCGGACCTCATTCCACGCTCATGTCCGCCTCCGTGAATAGTAGACTCTATCTTGACTGGTGGATTTCGACGTACATACAACGCTCCGACACCCTTAGGACCGTAAATTTTGTGCCCCGAAATACTCATTAGATCTACGTCGAACGTTGACACGTCTACCACTATCTTTCCCACGCTTTGTGCAGCATCAACATGAAAGGTTATGTTGTGTGCTTTACAGATCTGACCGATCTGATCAACGTCATTGACCACACCAATTTCGTTGTTTGCGTGCATCACCGATACTAGTAAAGTATCTTTCGTCAGCGCGGCTTCTACATCTTTAGGCTGTATGACTCCATCTGAGTCTGGTTGAACAAAGGTAACTTGATAGCCGAGCTGCTCAAGATACCGACATGTATCTAGTACCGCCTTGTGTTCGTATGATGAGGTTACTATGTGTTTCTTGTCAGTAACGGCGGCTAAGCCTTTGATCGCAAGGTTGTCGGACTCAGTTGCACCTGAAGTCCAAACAATTTCCAAAGGATCTGCTCCGATGAGTTCGGCAAGATTCACACGCGCTTCCTCAACAAGTTCCTCCGCTTCCCAACCATATACATGTGAGACACTCGCGGGATTCCCAAAGACACCATCCAGCATTAGACAGTCGCTCATCTTGTGCGCTACCCGTGGATCAACTGGGGTTGTCGCAGCGTAGTCAAGATACACTGGCTTTAGAGGTCGCTTCATAAATCGTTTTGTATTGCTCGTGTGCTAGCCATTGTCTTGCTGTTTTTCAATTTCTCTACTTAGTGAGTCACTCGCTAACTCCTTTTCGATGTGAGTAAGTATTCCTCTCAAGATTTGCACTTCCGTATGGTCCATTTCTATACGGTTAAATAGTCTCTGAAGCCGCACTTCAGCTTTTCGAGGCTCATCTGGATCGCTGAAACCGATTTGAAGAAGTACGGATTGTAAATGCTCTAAAAAGTCGTGCACTTCAGCAAATGTTGCAAGGGGTTTATCCCATGCCTCTGCATCAGAAACTGGTATCTCCTTAGACAGCGTTTGACAGAAAAGATCGTATGCGACAATCTGTACGGACATCGCTAGATTTATCGATCCGTATTGTTCACTAGCAGGAATACGAATATGTCGATTGCATAGATTCAACTCATCATTGGTTAACCCGTTGTCTTCCCGTCCAAATAGGATACTAACACTATCGTCCTCTGCGAAATTGGTATGCACGAACTCGGCGAACGCTGCCGATGTCATCAGGGGCCAAGGAATGTGTCGAGCACGGGCACTAGTACCTGCGACGAGAACGCTATCTTGTACAGCCTCTGCGATCGTGTCGCAAATTGTTGCCTGTTCAACGATGTCTAATGCTCCCGCAGCTCGCCAGTCGGCTTGTGGATCGGGAAATCGTTTGGGATTGACAAGGGCAAGTGAATTTAAGCCCATAGTCTTCATTGCACGAGCAGCACCACCTATGTTCCCCGGATGGGATGGTTCGACCAGCACGATGCGAACGTCAGGCATAATAAACGGGGTAGAATTCGCACTGAATATTCATCATGTGTATTGTAGAAGCGAGCAATACTACATTTGTATTTGACACTCGATTGGAATACACTTCACCCCAACACTCACATTCACATTAACTCAGAGATACTTTTTTGGAAGGCCTAGTTCGAATCGCGCTGCGTACCGCTCGACAACAAGCACCGCAGCTCATTCAGGTTCATGATCGACCACCTATTAGTCGCTTCTCGACAAAAGGTTTGCAAGAGTATGTGCACCAGTTGCGAACACGCATGTCCGCAACGTTCGAGGAAACTATAAACACTCACTTTCCAGACCACAAAATTTACACAGAAGCACTAGATGTATCTGAACAATCAGGATATTGGTGGTACGTTGAACCACTCTGTGGTGAAGAAAATTTTCTCCGTTCTATCCCCGATTACTGTGCATTGATCGGCATTTTTCTCAACAACTCATTACAACATGCAGCGGTTTTTCATTATCTGGAAGATGAGGAGTTCTACGCGACCAAGAATGAGGGCGCGGCAATAAATCAGAGCCGACTAAGAGTGTCTAGTACTAGTTCACTTTCTCGTGCCGTGATCGCGTATACAACGCAAATTTCCGACCCTAAAAATGTGCAATTTCAACAGGCAATGCAAGCACCGGTTTTTAGTTCGCGGTGTTCTGGATGTGTGGCTCTTGACTTAGCGCGAGTCGCTCAAGGCAAGTTTGATGCTAGCATTTGTCTCGGTACCAACCAACTGATCCCATCGATTGCTAGTTTATTAGTAACAGAAGCCGGTGGGCTCGCAACTCCCGCTTCAAAGACCTCTGAGTTTTCGTTAGCGGGGAACCCCCATGTCTTCACTGCGCTAGAGTCCAAGCTCTCGGCAGCGCACCGAGAACCCATTCGAACGCGCAACAGCTAAACCAAAACTACGACTAACGTGTTGTAGGAGCACCTTCCTTTTCGGGGAGTGCAAGTTCTTGACTCTTGATCCCTAGCAGAAGCAAAGAACTCGCGGCTATATAAATCGAAGAATAGGTTCCGACGATCACACCAATCGTGAGCGCGATCGCAAAACCGAACAATTGCTCTCCGCCCGCGATCAACAAAGCTACGAGAACAAGTAAGGTTGTTAACGAGGTGACTAACGTTCGACCAAGGGTTTGGTTCAATGAATAGTTTATTACATCCATAGCAGTACCCCGCCTAACCGCTCTAAAGTTCTCTCGTATTCGATCGGATACAACGATCGTATCGTTGAGCGAATAACCAATCACCGCGAGTAACGCAGCGAGTTCGGGGAGATTGAACGTCCAACGCATGATCGAAAATACACCAGCAACGATCACGATGTCGTGCACAAGTGCGAATACTGCACCAAGAGCAAATTTCCCGGTGAATCGAAACATGATGTATACCATGACAAGCAATAGTGCGATGAGTAGCGCTAAAGCACCCTGTTGGGTTAAGTCCTGACCTACCGCGGGACCCACATAGTCAGACTTTAATAGTTCTGTCCCACTATAGTTTTGCGCTAGCATCGCATAAACTTCGTCCCCTACGACGGATTGATCGACCCCGGCGACGGGTGGTACCCGAATGACGATATCACGCTCGGATCCAATATTCTGGACTTGTGCGTTTTGGTAACCCGCATCTTCTACTAAAACTCGTATGTCATCCGCATCTGCTGCTTCCTCGAAGCCTACCTCAACCAGTACGCCACCGGTGAAATCTAACCCCCAGTTTAGATTCATTGCCAACAGAGAAACTACCGAAACGACGAACAAAAACGCCGAGGCTACGAGGGCATAGATTCGATTGGACATGAAGTCGATATTCATCAGATCCACACTCTCTCAACGTTGGGACGACCGTAAATTAGATGAACAATGCCGCGTGATACAAAAATTGCGGTGAACATCGATGTGACAATTCCTATTGAAAGCGTGACAGCAAATCCGGCGATGGGTCCGCTACCAATGAAAAGCAAAATCAGCGCGACAAACAGAGTTGTTAAATTCGCGTCAAGAATGGTGCGAAATGCCCGGTCGTACCCCGCAGGGATTGCAGCCCATGGTTTTGACACCTTGAGTTCTTCACGAATTCGAGAAAAGATTAGCACGTTAGCATCAACCGCCATACCTACAGTTAATACCATTCCAGCAATACCAGGTAAGGTTAGTGTAGCACCAATGCTCGACATTACTGCGATGACAATGATTAAGTTAAAAATCAATGCGAGGTTGGCCACCAAACCGAAAACTTTGTAGTACGCTAACATGAAAGCCAGCACCAATGCGAACCCAATCACCACGGCCATAAAACCACGATTAATGTTCTCTTCCCCGAGCGAAGCACCAACAGTACGTTCTTCAACGATTCGCATAGGTGCTGCTAACGCTCCAGCACGGAGTAACAATGCTAGTTCTTTCGCTTCGCTTGCATCAAGCTCAGAGATTCTTGAGTTATAACTTAGAGCTTCTCGTATTCCTGCAACACTGATTAATCGTCTATCCGTCTCGATTCGGGTTGTTTCCACGACTTCGCCGTCAATCAATTCGGTAGAGACAATCGGTTTGAGCTCAATAAAGAGAATTGCCATCGGTTCGCCAATATTGTCTTTAGTAATGTCGTGCATTCGGTCTCCGCCTGGGCGGTCGAGAGTAAAGTTCACTGTTGGTAACCCATTTTCATCTCGTGCTGCAACCGCGTTGATGACGTTTTTACCTTCGACAATTACTTCTTTGTACACGTCGTACATCCGATTTTCGTATTCGAACTGTTCGACTTCCGCTGGGCGAGGGTTGTCCTCTGGACCAGCCACTAACCGAAACTCAAGCGTGGCAAATTTGTCCAAGATACGTTTTGCCTCGCTACTATCTTGTATTCCTGGCAAATCAACCACGATTCGATTTTGGCCAAGCCGTTGTACCAAAGGTTCCGATACGTTAAGTTCGTTCACCCGGTTCCTGAGCCCTTCCAGGTTTTGATCGATCGCGAGATCTTCCATTTCAGTCAGTCGCGCACTGGCGAACGACATCTGAACCGCGGGATTTCCAGATGCTTGTGTTGAACTCATCTCATAGTTCGGCAACCCGTAGAATTCTCCAAGCGTTTCCAACGCGCGATCCCGAGTCTCGATGTCAGCGAATTCAATTATCATTGTCTGATCCTTGACAATGTCCTGGCCAGGTAAATATCGAATTCTCGCGTCTCGCAAACGATCAAGGACTTTCTCAGATTCGTCTACTAACTGATTTTGAATCGCTGTGTCAATATCCACTTCCAAGACAAAGTGGATGCCTCCAGCTAGATCTAATCCCAAAGCCATCGGCCGTCCACCAATTTTCTGAAGCCACGAGGGAGTTGTATCAGCGAGATTGAGCGCTACGACGAACTGTCGATCTGTACCAGTTGGATTTAACCTTGTTTCTAATGCACCCTTTGCTTGATCACGCTCTACCTCAGTATGAAACCTCAGTAGCGTACCGTTCTCGAGTTTTTCCTGTTCCTTAACTCCGAGGTCGTTTTTCTCGAGAAAATCGACCACTTGACCGATGAAACTATCACCGATCTCAAATGGCTCTCCCTTGTTGTTCTTGGCATGATCCGTCTGAATCTGTATCGCGTAGTCCGGGGAAAATAAATTTGGTAGCGCATAGACACAAGCTACAACGATCACAAGAAGTGAAAGTGCATAGCGCCAGCGTGGATAGTGTGTCTTGGATCGGCTGGTACTTTGCGTACCGAATATGTTCTGACCGACGAATCGGGAGTCAGCCATCTAGACTAGTGATCGATCCTTTTGGTAAAGTCGCACTTACGGCTTGTTTCTGAAAACGAAGTTCGGTATTTTTTGCAACCTTTACGGTTACATTGTCTTCTTCTACCTTTGAAATGATGCCCATCATCCCGCTAGCCATAATGACTTCGTCTCCCCTCTCTAAGGCCGAGACTAAGTCTTGATGCCGTTTTCGTTGCTTCTGTTGCGGTCGAATAGCTAGGAAGTAAAACAACACTACCACTCCACCAATCATAAACAACATTAGCCAGTTGCTACCGCGCTGATCGCCACCTTGACCATTTGTTCCAGCGTACGCGACTGTTTCAATCCAGTTCATGTAATTCTCCAAAATGAGAAAAAAATTTTATGTATTCCTATGAAACGCTTTGATCCGAGTGTTGAAGTAAGGAGTCGTTGGTGCGAACGCATTGAGTAACTTCAAACTAGTTTCCTTTTTTAGCTATTGAGACGATTGTCCGTTACATGTTCCAAAGTCGAGTGACTAATACGACCGAGTACGTCTTTTCTTCCATAAAAAGAAGCCTAGGTGTCAGTTTCATCGTTCTTAACTTGGCTAACCATGATTCCATTGTTCTCCGTATCAGTTAGCATAGCAAGATAAATTCCTTCCTCGCCCCGGTCTTCGGGCTCAGCTCGTATCTTTCCACCCCCTTCGACAACAGCTGTGCACGCAGCATTGATATCGCTAACGGTAAATGAAAGTCCGGTGACTGCGAACGAACCATCGCCCCCGCCATGCAACGCAACTATAGCAGATCCAAATGTCAGTTCGCTCCAGTAGGGTGAACACACTTTTACTTCCAATCCAAATATGTCGCGATAGAAATTAACAGCTCGATCCATGTTCGATACCGAAATTAGAAATTTGGTTCCAAGCAAACCAACTCGGCCTTTGTACTGCTTCCGTGGGCTATTGTTCATTGTCATTCCTTTGGTCTCCTTATCTTCTATATAGGGACGAAGCTGAAAAAAGAAAGCATCAAAGAAAAATTTGTCTCAACCTGATTAGATAGTTCGTCAAAAGGAAATCTTGCTTGACATCCATTCACAGGTTGTTCGTCAATCTAGTGTGGTAGTGGGCATCGTGTGTCGCGCGGTTAAACAGTGTCCCGTTCGGACTTCATTTACTGCACAAGCGAGAACCCGCCCATGAAACTAGCGGTGTGTATTATTGAAAAAAAGTTCTCTCCTTGCGACACTGTGCCACGTTCGTTGGACATGGCTCGATTGTGGATATTAGTTGGTGCAAAAATTCCCGATTCAAGAGGGGCATTCATTCGTAGTACCTAAGCTGACACCGAGTCGAGCTTACTCGTACACTCCCATTTTCAACGCGACCTTTTCGAACTTGTCCATAACTGCTAAAACTGTCGGGGACTTGATCCCTCTCTGTTGACGTATTTCATGGACGACCTCTTGACAGCTCTTCGGCTTAAAAAAATCCTCAATAACTTCCGACTCCAGTTCCAATTCTCTCAGTTCCTCCGGCTCAAGTTCCAACAACACCTCGAAGTCAGTTTCGGTAAACCGCACAATAGCCCCGTCCGCACTGATTTATTCGAGAGCTTCCGTGGAAGGCGGTACGCACATATGATTCACCAACTGACCCCATTCAAACTGAACCGCTTTGCTGTTGTCAATATTTTGACTCTCCGCTCTCGCCAACATATGAAATATTTGAAAGAAGCGATCGGCATTGGGAGCTTGCTTCAAAGTCAGCTCCTGCCATGTGCGGCTAGCTAAGAGCTCGGTAAAGCGTCCAAACTTGTAGCCTTCCTCGTTTTTAATGCCCGGAAGAGGGATTAAAAATTGTTGAGGCAGGGTCAGCCCCGTTGCCTCATCCCCCAGACGTGCCGAGAGTTCAATCAAAAGTTCTAAAGCGTTCTTTTTGATTATCGCCGTCGGACTCTGAAGCGACATCACCAATTTATGAAGTTCTGGATGATGCTCTGACGAAAATTCCAAAGTTTGATCCAACTCTTCACACTTCATTTCAACCCACTCGCGCTCTAATGATTCTTTCCATCTCAATCGGTCTTGCTCCGGTGTTAGGTCATTGATGTTTGGGTAGTAGGTATAGCTCCGAGACCATACAGATGCCAAACAAATGCGATTGATTAGAGCAAAATTCAAGATTGCCTCAGCGTGGCAGGAATCGTTCAATTCCCAGTTAGTTTCATCTCCTGTTAACAAACAGTCGGACCGGGATAGTGCGTCTTGTAAACGGAGCAAATCACCTCGAGGATCGGTAAAAATACGCTCAAACGTCAAAGGCTCTTCTAAAACTTCGAACAAAAACGTGTGTCTTCGTTCAGGATCTCTATCTAAGTGTAAAGGATTGATGGTATTGATGTGCGTTTCCATCGCCGACCAACATTCGTCGGATGTCAGAGGTGTCCTCAAATCCCACCCGAATTCGAAGGTGCTGAAGTGGTAGGGAGGAAAGTCATTAAAACCGCACGCCTCTTCCACTGAACCGGGAGGGAAATCCATCGGTGGAACCGTAGGCCATTTCTTCATAGCAACTTGGGAAACGTCAGTCGGTTCTACTAAAACGGTACCGTCGAGTTCGGATACCGATGGTGGATGGTGAATATTCAAAGATGTGAGCGAATGGCTACTAGGGGTTCGTAAAAATTCGAACATAACAATCACTACAACCGCTAGCCCAAAAGCACTACCCCAAATCCACCATGCAGCACGTGACTTCCGACTACCCAATACTTCTTTTTGCATTCTAAAACTGTTTGAGGTAGTCTTTACGATGAATCCATTCAAAATTTTTCGCTATCGCTGATAATTGATTTTAAAAAGAAAAACACACGCCTTTGAAACCAGTTCAGCGGCACTCTCAGAATAGATTCCTCTTTGAACTCTTCCATCAGAGTATCAAAACAAAATCACACATCGACTTTAAACCAAGGAAGAGGTATCAGTTGTCTTTGATCGGATTGGCTTGATCTCTTTCGACCGTTTGTGTTAGAGTTGCGGAAGACCGCGTACAAACCTACTCGTACACTCCCAGTTCTATCGCGATCTTCTCAAATTTGTTTATAGCAGCTAAGACGGCAGGAGAATTGGTGCCTAATTGGTGGACTTCCTCGACGATTTCCTTACAACTTTGTAGTTTGACCGGTTCAATGCCCATTGCTTCGATGTCGTTGGGATGTATGTAGATTGGAACACATACATATTGCACTACAGCTTGCCAATCAAACTGAATCTCTTCGTGTTGTTCGGTACTGGGACCACCATCTCTCGCAAGCAGTTTGAGAGCGTGTAAAAAGTTCTCGATGCTGAACTGTCTATTTGCATGTCCAGTATCGAAACCTCGCCAGATAGTTCCCGCCGTAATTAAAGATTGCCACTCTTCACTAGCAAACAATTCAGCAAATCGCCCAAACTGGTACCCACCACTGGGAAGATTTCCACCAATCCGGCGCCACTGCGACGCTGTCCAAGTCATTCCAGCCGCGTCATCGCCCAATCGCGCTGCTAGCTTAATCAACTGTTCTTGAGAGTCATGAGGCCAGTTTGTTGAACGCAAGGACATTACTAGTGCGTGAAGTTCTGGCTTGTGCTCCGGCGCGAGTGCTAGCATCGGGTCTAGCTTCTCGCATTTCTTTGCTACCCAATCGTCTTCAAGGGAATGTTTCCACAAAGAACGATTGTGTTTGAAAGCGGAGTGGTCTTCCCCACTGTACGATGTCTTCCACTGTCGTTTCTTAACACCCCCTCCAAAGCAAAAGTGATTAATGAGTGCATAGTTAAAAAACGAACCTGCGTGACAGATTTCTTTCAAGTCCCAATTTGTTTCGTCTCCTTTTAGCAAACATTCAGGGCGGGACAGCGCACCCTCTACTCGAAGCAAATCGCCGGCGGGATCAGCAAAAATTCGTTCGAACGTTAGAGGTTCATCAATCAAAACAAATGTGGCCGCCTGATTTTGATAGTCATCCGCGTCTGCCCAGAAATACGGGTGAATAGCCTTGACATGATTTTCTAAAGCGGTCTGACATTCAGCAGATTCGAGAGCCCTATTTTTGAACTGCGTGCTTGTTCCTGCGTCGACAGCTTCCCTATACGGAGGAAACTCAAGCAGTCCACACGCCTCTTCCACAGAACCGGGAGGTAAATCCAAATGTGGTAGCTGGGGCGGTGAGTCAACCACTGTCTCTGCAGGTTCGATCGTAGGTGATGAAGAACTGACCACCACACTCGGATTGCTTATCTCCAATGCAACCGTGTTGGGCGTGGCTCGATTGAGCGTGATAAAAAAAACGCAAACACCGACTACCACACACAGCACAAGTCCTATGCTTACAACCCACAACCAACCTCGTACCCGCACGGATCGCTTCATTGTTAGCACTCAATAATTACATTAGACCGATGAGAAAGGACGAAACACTACTTGTTCTAGGGTGCACTTTTATTCTTACTCGTACACTCCTAGATCCAACGCCACCTGTTCGAACTTGTCCAATGTGTCTAACAGCGATTGGGATTTCAGATCGCGCTGGCGGAGATCATGGACGATCTCCTTGCAGCTTCGGATTTCGATCGGCTCATCCACCAATCCCATCGCATCGACAGTGGAGGGTGGTATTACGACGGGGACACAAATGTGTCGTACCACCCATTCCCAATCAAACTCGATATGTTCTCCAGGATTAGGACTGGTCGCATCCACTATCGCCAGGAAGTTGAACGCTCTCAGAGAGAGCTCTATGGGTTCATCGCTCGGTCTATACTTTCGCATCAGAGCCCCAAACCTCAATAACGATCCAAAATTGTACTGGGCTAACACTTTAGAAATTCGACCATACTGATAACCATTACCCGGGGGATAATTGTTAAATGGGTCGCTATATGTCAATCCAGCAGTGTCGTCGCCCAAGCGTGCTGCTAGTTCAACCAGAAACGCGGAAATTTTTCTTTCTAGCGAATCAAATTGGTCTACTGGTTGTACCAATTCATAAAGTCCTGGGTAGCGGTCCGAATCGAACTTTAGCTCAGGGTCTAAACCCTCGCACTTTGCATCAACCCAAGCATCTTCAAACTCTTGCTTCCACATCAGTCGGTCTTGTTCTGGAGTAGAGTTATCATCCGGCGCGTAATATGCATGACTGTCGCGGATTACGCTACCAAATCGGTTAAAGCAACGGGTGTTGATGAGCGCGTAATTCAAGAGCGCGCCGGCGTGACAGGTTTCTTTCAACTCCCAATTGGTGTCCTCGCCTGTCAGCAAACATTCGGGGCGGGAGAGCGCGTCTAGTACCCGAACTGAATCCCCTGTGGGATCCGCAAATACCCGCTCAAATGTTAAAGGATCATCCAACACTACAAACTTCATCGGTTGGGCTATATCCCAAGGACTACTCCAAAGAATGTGATAGGGGTTGATGGCATTCATGTACGTTTCCAAAGCGGTCTGACATTCAACGGATTCGAAGACGTTAGCGTGGTCTTTGTTTCTTTCTAAGCTCCCGTCTCCGACCCGATAGGGTGGCAACTCATTCAGACCTCACGCCTCTTCCCAAGATCCTCGGGGAGAGTCAACGTGAGGTAATTTCGAAGGTGTTTCAACTACGGCTACTGCAGGCTCGATAGTAGGTAGTGTAGCCGAGACTGTCGCACTCGACTCGCTTGCCTCCAGTGCAGCAGGATTATTGGTTGAGGTTTGATTGTGCATGACCAATAACGCACATAGAATGGCTATTACAGCTACCATGAATCCGAACCCCGCACTCCACAACCAGCGTGGTGATTGAAACGTTTGGTTTGTTCTGAGTCGGATTCTACGTCCTACTAGAATCTCAATATTCGTTCTTACCTTGTAACACAGTAGCAAGACTATTCTGTTACGTTGCAAAATCTTTTGATTTGAACTCAATTTGGTTTTTCTTCTGTTAGATTTTCATAAAGCACTATTTGTAACAGAGTGTTTCTATGGTACGCATTAGGCAAAGCAAACTCTTTTTGTGAGGAATGACGGTGGGGAGATGTTTTCTATCTTCGCCCTCCAGTAATTAATTCTCCCAATAGTATTTGCAACCGTCTAGTACTATGCCAATTTACGTCGCTACAAATTGAAAGCCGTTCACTGTTCAAGGTATTTGTTCGGTCGCTTCGCCGTCACACATGCTTGGCGCTGACGCTCGATAGGAACTTAGTTTGTTAGATCTGGTGCAAGCTCCAAGGGATAACTACTGTTCTCACAGGGATGAGCCGACCCCTCACTTCTAATCCGCCTTACTCGAAGAAATTCGGCGATTTAGTCTCGGGCACTCTTCCCTGTGTCATTCAAGTTCTACAGACGTGAGTAATGTTCAGATCTCTGTTCCTGTCATTGACGATTTTTTGTTGATACTGAAAATGGACTTTGCCTTGATTAATCGGCCGAACAACGCGTCAAGAAGGAGTTTCGAGAAGGACGCATGATGGGATCACAATGTGAGTAACTCGATCCGTTGGATTTGAGGTACCGGCGTATTTCTACGAGCCGAACTGCCGTGTAAATGAGATACGACTCGTCGCTCCTGATCATTGTGGCATGAATGACTGTGTTGAGGCGCGGGTGCTTTGCTTCAATCAGATCAAGCCACGCAATGTCAACGTCCTGCAACGATCAGGTATCCTTGAACTCTACTCCTGCAGCTTCACTCCCTATTGGAGCCGCGTAGTTCGCTTTCGAATTGAATGGCGGGTCTAGATAAATAAGGTCGACAGACTCCGAGTTCATCCCCCCGCATGATGGGGAGATTGTCCCCGGTCCAAATTGTCCTATTTGACCAGTTCGAAGACATGAAACACTCCTTGCTCGATAGTGCTCAGTCGGTGCTTATTCATACACATCCAGTTCCAAGGCAACCTGTTCAAACTTGTCCAACGTCTGAAGCAAAGGTGCAAATTTCAGATCCGCACGCTGGCGGAGTTCGTGGATGACTTGTTGACAGTTCTTTGGATTATCGTACTTCTCGCGGAAGGCTACTAGATCAACCGCCCACTCTGGTCTAGATTGCAATGCTTTGATTTGTGCGTCGTACCACCATTTAACGTAGTATGGTGGTTCGCATAAGTGTCGCGCCACAAATTCCCAGTCAAACTCGATCTCGTCGCGGGGGTCAGGTTTCCGAGCACGAACCAATGCTAGCATGTTGAAAGTCTGTAGAAAACGATCGGCACTGGGTGGTTCATTTATCGCCGTAAACACTCGCCATCCGGTACTTGACAAGAGTCCTGCAAAACGCCCATACTTATAGCCATTTTCATCGTAATGATGACTGTACGGTACTAAGGTTTCCTTTGTGAGTCCGGCCGCGTCGTCGCCTAGTCGTGCCGCTAGCTCAATCAATAGTGCACTAAAGGATTTCGATCGTATCCTATCGCTTTTTGATGTCGAATCTCTTAACGAGATAACTGAGTTGTATATTTCCGAATTTTGCTCTGAAGTAAATCTAAGTGTTTGGTCTAGCTCCTCACATTTTTGATTGACCCACGCGTCTTCCAAAGATTGTTTCCACATAAAACGATCCTGCTCTGGAGTGGGGTTATTTTCCTTCCAGTAATACGTTCTACTTCGGTTTCGAACTCCCTGGTCAAAACAAAATCGATTGATCAAAGCGAAATTCAGAAAAGCGTCCGCATGACAGGTTTCTTTCAACTCCCAGTTGGTCTCGTCTCCAGTCAACAAACACTCGGAGCGGGAGAGCGCATCTTGCACCCGCAATAGATCACCACCGGGATCGGCAAAGATACGCGCAAAGGTTAAGGGGTTGTCCAACACGATAAAAACAAACTGATGCTCTTTTCGACTGGTGCCCCAGAGATAGGGATTGATAGCGTTGATGTGATTTTCTAAAGCCGTCCGGCACTCTTCAGACTCTAGAGCGATCCAATCTCCTTCAGCATTGAAAGGCGTATTAGACCAGCCACTTCTCTCGTGATCTTCGTAATCGTAGTACCCAACACGAGGTGGAAATTTATTCAAGCCACACGCTTCTTCTACAGAACCCGGTGGGAACTCCACGTAAGGTAACTGAGGAGGCGATTCGACCGAAACTACGGGCGGCTTGGTGGTCAATGACGAGGGTACAGAACCGCTCAGATCACTAATCCCTAGGCTTTGGACTTCTTCGAGTCGTAGTCGACTATTTGAGAAAAGCAACATGCAAATTACAGCTACTACAACTAGACCACTTCCAAAGGTTATGATCAAAAACCAACGGCGATCTGTTGTAATACGCTTCATATTCAGCATTCTAATTCGTCGGTAGTTTGGTAACCGCCACCTCGACCTCTAAAGTTGGGCAATGTGCTTTTGAACCAATTTTCTAACTCTAGCTTTTCATCCTCGTCGTAAGACAGCCCCTTCGATATTTTGTCTTCGATATCTTGATAAGCTTGTTTCTTATCTAAGAAATCTTGTTCGCTCGAAAAATCCATCTCGGTCTCAGTTAAACCAGCGAGCGGTGACCAAACACCGTAGAGCTTATAGTACCACGACCTTGACAGGTTCCACGCTTGCACCTCATTGTCGTACCACTCGTACGGTTTGAAATTTTCCCAATTCTCATCAGCCGCTTTCGCGCGTTGCCCTTGCATAGTATGGATATATTCATGTAGAACAACCTGCCTTATCACATGCTTAGACAACGTTCCGGCGGGTTTCCAAGACTGGATGATGCTTGGATATATACGAACGAAAGGAGAACCATTCTTAGGATTGTGTACAGTGGCTCCCATGCCAACAAGTTCTTCAGTTTGGTCCGAAGATGCCCAATCATAACCCGACACCGCTTCATAAGCGGAATCGCCTGTTAAGCTACTTAATTTCGCTTTTGCTAGTTTTTGCCAACAATCATTGAGCGCTTTGAGTTCCTCATCGGTAAACTCAAACGTTGATGTCTCTGTGCCTGGTGGATTGGGTGCGGGGTGTTGACCACCACCACCGCCGCCACCGCCTCTGCCTTGAGCTCCGAAGGGGTCGCTAGGTCTAGCAGGCCACGGCGTGCCTCTAACAACAATTTCTGGTTCTCTTAGCAAATCAGCAACCAAATAGCACTCTGGATATAGCTGTGTTTGTAAATCCTCTATGTGGTTGTATGACTCAAAATCCCAGACGATACCATCTCGCTCCGTGCCTTTGAATTCGAGCATATCTTGGATACTCTCATGCTCCATATACACGTCGCTGCTACAGGTTTCATCGAGGAAAGCCAAAACTGGTACAACGGAGTCGGATGAAGAGGAAGTCAGAGCTGTCAGTCCGAACGCGGTCAATGCGACAAAGATCATTCCTGTAAAAAGTTTGTGAAGTGTTTTCATTTTGTATTCTCCTGTGTTTCAAATATGTCTGAACAGAAAACCTTCGTTTTCCGACTATGAGGAAAAGTGAACACAACTCGCTGACAGGAGATTCATTTAGCATTCAACAGAACAAGACGTTGATCTCGACACTGACGGTGCTGAACGAATATCTGGAAAAAAGTTGAAATTTTGGGTTGGATTGTGTTATACTAAACGGCAATAAAACGAACGTTTTCCGAACGATTAACTTCATTCGGGGAAGCTTTTAGCACGTGTT
>VYFT01000044.1 GCA_009842245.1 Gammaproteobacteria bacterium
AGTTCATCCAGAGTAATAGAGCCACTCTGGTTTTCGTCCAATCGTTCAAAAACGGCTTTTGAACGTTCGCGCAAATCTTCGATTTTCTGTCCAGCAATCGAAGTACTGGCATACCCTGCTAGCATTTCGGTAAGCTCCCCGGTTCCAACAGATGATTGTGCAATTGCGCTACCACCCGCAACTAGAAAGATTGCAACCGCGTAGCTAGTTAGAAATCGTGTGAAATTCATAGTAGACTCCAAATTTCGAAATTGTGGGTGCCAGTGCTGCGTCGTCGCGAACTGATCGAACTCTAAATGGTTATCACCCACTAAAAATACAGACTTTTCGCTGTAAATTTATTTTACCCTCTTTTTCTGGTCATGATCCAGTCTTTTTAGCGCGAAATTTGTCGATGAAATCGCAGCGCGATCGAACCGATCAACGTTTGTATCGATTCAAAAACGTATACGCAATCGATCATAGAATTCCTCTCCAAAATGACAACGGCACCCTTTCCGGTGCCGTTGTGGAGAGTTAGAGTGATTACAAGAGATTCGGCCTCCCCCAAAGCCGCTTAGCGAGCTTGCGGGGATTAGTTCTCTTTGCTTTCTTCTTTTGTAGTTTTGTGGATGACTTGCATCTGCACTTCGCCGCTTACACCGTCGGGAAGTCCTTTCAAAAGACCGGGACCACCGACCACGATAGCACCATCCGTTAGGAGTTGCTGACGCAATACATCTGAAATAAGATGACCATCTTTACTTTTGAACGCTTCTTCCCGTGACACCGTACCATCACCATCTTCGTCATACATTTCCAATTCGTCCAAATGACTGTTAAACTCGTGCAACTCTACCGCTCCGTTTTCATCTTTGTCCCACTGTTTTATCCCAAGTTCTAGGCGGTGGAGATTGAGATTGTCGGTTCGAGCTTCATACTCTTCCTCGCTCCAATAGCCATCACTGTTTGTGTCAACCACGTCAAACTCATCAATTTCTTCGGACCAGCTCATAAATTTGCTCCGAATTGCGTTGATGCGTTGTCGAGTTTCTTGGAGTTCGGCTGGGGTCATCTTCGCCATGTCAGTTTCAAATTGAGTCAGGTCGATTTCTTCAAGCGTGATAGACCCACTGTCGTTCTCGTCCAATAACTCGAACGCCTTCGTTGAGCGATCGCGTAAATCCTGAATCGGCGCGCTTGACTTGAACCATCCCGTACTCTCGAGAAACTTTAAGCCTTTCTTTTCCGAGTCTTCGTCTGCTGAAGCACCTATGCCTCCTAATGCGAGAATAGCAATCGCGCAACTAGTAAGAATCCGACTAAATTTCATGTATCTCTCCTATAAATGAAAGTTGTGAAAAGGTAGATAGTGGTAGTTAGATGATCATTGAACGGAAAAGGTTACCACTTTCCAATCCTTGTTTTATGAGCGTAAGAGACGAACTCTTACTCATTCGGAAGACTCAGCAGAGACAATTACTTGTCAGCGTTATCGGCTTCCTTCTGTTTGATAAACATGTACCTCGTTGCCTCCTCTTGGGCTTCCAAATCCGCTCTAACGGCTTTAACGCTAGCCCAGATCGCTTCATCCGCCTTCAGCTTAGTCAGGACATCGGATATTACTTGGTCGTTCTCACTCTTGAATGCTTCTTTATGCGAAACGGTACCGTCAGCGTTCTCATCAAGCATTTCCAATTCGTCCAAGTGACTGTTAAACTCGTGCAATTCAATCGCATCGTTTTCGTCTGCATCCCATTCCTCAAAGCCAAGTTTTAATCTATGACTCTGCAATATTTCATGCCGCACTTCGTGCTCTTCCTTGGTCCATACGCCGTCATCGTTTGTGTCCACAACTTCGAACTCTTCAAACTCAACCGACCAGTTCATAAATTTGCTATGAATTACAGTGGTACGCTGTCTGTACTCACGTAGTTCCTCTGGTTTCATCTGCTCTAATTCAGTATCCGATTGAACTAGGTCAATTTCCTCAAACGTAATCGAACCACTCTTATTTTCGTCCAACAGTTCAAACGAATTTGTGGATCGCTCGCGTAGATCTTGTATAGAAGCACCCGAACCAAACCAATGCCAATTGGAATAGTAGTACCCGCTCTTGGCCTCACTCTCGTCGTCGGCCAAGGTACACCAAGATAGGCAACCTAAAGATGCGATAGCAACGCCTGCTAGAATTCTCGAAATTTTCATATTTCACTCCCGTGACTAAACCTTGTTGACGTTAGTCTGAATATTAGTTAGATGCGTTCTTTCTCAAAAGATTTACACCTACGAGCGATTTTAATTTTTTAACTTGTCCTCGCGCTCAACCGCAATTTTTAGTTCATAGAGAACTTCAAGTGCTTCGCGTGGGGAAAGGTCGTCAACGCTCATGATCTTTAGTCGTTCGACCGCTGGGTGTTCAAATTCGTCCTCTGGGATTTCGTCGGTGAACAGATCCGTAAAGTCAGTGGCATGACCTTGACTTGCCGCCTGTTCTAATTTGTGCAAATGGTTTCGTGCATGTTGCAGAACTTTCCCAGGTAAACCTGCTAGTTTCGCGACATGGATGCCATAGCTTTGCGAAGCAGCTCCCGGTTCGACAGAATGTAAAAACACCACTTTCCGATTGTGCTCAAGTACTCCAAGATGGACATTCTCAACACTAGGAAATTCTTGCGCTAAAGCGGTGAGTTCTAAGAAGTGGGTAGAAAAGAGTGTGAAGGCTTGGACACGTTGTGCCATTGTCGCTGCAATCGCTAGTGCTAACGCTAGACCATCGTAGGTACTCGTCCCTCTTCCAATTTCGTCGAGTAAGACCAAACTTGATTGCGTTGCGTTATGCAAGATTTGCGCAGTTTCGGTCATTTCGACCATGAACGTCGAACGTCCTCCAAGCAAATCGTCGGATGCGCCAATGCGGGTGAATATTCGATCGATCGGTCCAACCAGAGCACTTTCTGCAGGTATAAAACATCCCGCGTATGCAAGAATGACGATTAACGCAGTTTGTCGCATATAGGTGGACTTTCCACCCATATTGGGACCGGTTACGATGAGCATGCGGCGAAACTTATCTAGTTCGATGGAGTTTGGTACGAATTCGTGATCTGCTTTAGTGGCCAGAATAGGGTGTTTGCCTGATTCAATTTTCAGAACGCTTTCAGTAGTAAATTGAGGTCGTACAAAGCTGTACTCATGACTCGCTTTGGCGAAACTATTCAACACATCCAACCGGGAGAGCACTTCAGCTAGTTGTCGTAGTTTGTGCGACTCGTTCGAGAGTTCGTCAACAAGACCGGTATACAGCTGCTTCTCTAGCTCTAAGGCGTCCGCTTCGGCAGTGAGAAAACGCTCTTCAAATTCCCGCAGCTCAGGAGTGATATACCTTTCGCTATGTTTCAACGTCTGCCGTCGCACGTACTCGCTTGGAACTTTGCTAGTCTGCGCTCGCGATATTTCAATGTAGTAGCCGTGCACTCGATTGAATCCCACGCGCAGATTGGGAATCTGGGTTCGCTCTCGCTCGCGATCTTCCAATTCATCAAGAAATTCAGATTCATTGTCTCGGATTTGACGAAGCTTGTCGAGCTCAGCGTTATATCCAGGTTTAAACACTCCACCGTCGCGAACGGTAACCGGCGGATTGTCTACGATTGCTCGGTCAATGAGTTGCATCGTATCAGTCAAGTCAGGTACGGCTTCGAAATTGTTCGACTCTGATTCAACACTCAGTGTTTTGACAGTAGGTTGAAGTTCCTGAAACGTGTAGATAGCTGCGCTAACTCGTGCTAAATCTCGAGGAGTAGCTGCAGCCATTGCAAGCCGTGTGACTGTACGTTGAACATCTCCAAGCGGTCTTAGCTGTTGATAGATCAGGTCTAGGAACTGGTGGTCTATCAGTGCTTCAACAACGTTCAATCGTTCTGTAACCGCGGAAGTGTCGGTACTTGGCTCATGTAACCAATGTCTGAGGAGACGCGAACCCATGGGAGTCGCGGTGAAATTTATCGTTTCATACAGCGTTCCTGAAACTTGTTCCGATCCAATTTTCATGTCCAGTTCCAAATTTCGACGGGTTTGAGCATCGATCTGTAAAACTTGATGATCGAGGTATTGTTGGATGGATTGGATGAAATCCAGTGATTGCCGGTAGGCGTCTTGCGCGTAAGACAGAGCTGTCGCGGCTGCACCAATCGTGCAACTATCGTTCGCAATACCGAATCCAGTTAAGTCCTGGGTCTGAAAGTGCCGCGTGAGTGCAGCAAACCCTAGTTGATCATCAAATCGAAGTGGATCAAGTTCTCGAGATTTCCATCCGCTAAACTTCAGATTTTCATATTCAGGTACGACGATCTCGGTTGGATTGATTTGTTCCAACAAGCTTTGTAGTTCGCTCCGTGTCTTTACGGTCGCGACTCTAAAGGAATTCGCGGATAGGTTGATCCACGCGACACCAAATTGAGCTGCTCGTTTGCCCGTGTTGTTTATTGCCAACAAAACACTTTCCTGATCACTCTGTATAAGTGCTTCGTCTGTGATAGTCCCTGGTGTGATAACCCTAACGATTTTGCGCTCAACTGGCCCTTTGCTTGTATTGGGGTCGCCGATTTGCTCGCAAATCGCAACGGTTTTGTCGTGTGCTACTAGTTTCGTTAGATAGCTCTCGACCGCGTGATGCGGTACGCCGCACATCGGAATTGGGTTTGCACTTTGTTTATCTCGTGCTGTGAGAGTAATCTCCAACAATTCCGCAGCTTCGATAGCATCGTCATAGAACATTTCATAGAAATCGCCCATACGAAAAAACAGTAAGTCGTTAGGATGCTGAGACTTCAGTTCCAAATACTGTCGCATCATCGCGGTATGGGTGGGTTTATTCATTCAAGCTGTTGGGTGGCTTTTTAACGTTAATCAATGAGCTAGTTAAAAGACTAGTACATTATGAACAGTGTTCAGCTGTATTCGATACATCTTCGTGTGCCGTTTCTCTAGAATTTGTTAGCTAATATCAACGTAGGACCGTCTTCAGGCGTTTTAGGAATAAATCTGTCCGAAATCAGAAAAAAACCTTCAAAAAGCTCTTGAAAATTGACTGAATATCTATACAGTAACCTATAACAAGGAGATATTATGAGCAATTCTGCTAAAGACCGAGCTCTTGAAGTAGCACTGTCGCAAATAGAGAAACAGTTTGGTAAGGGCTCGATGATGCGCTTAGGCGAGCAACGACAAGAGGAAATCCCAGTGATTTCCACCGGTTCCCTAGCACTCGACATTGCACTTGGAGTAGGTGGTTTACCTCGCGGTCGCGTAGTCGAAGTGTATGGTCCCGAGTCCTCTGGAAAAACGACATTGACTTTACATGTAGTCGCCGAAGCACAAAAACAAGGTGGCACCTGTGCGTTCATCGATGCAGAGCACGCCATGGATCCAATCTATGCCAAGAAGCTCGGTGTAAACACTGAGGAACTGTACGTATCGCAACCGGACACCGGCGAGCAAGCCTTAGAAATTTGTGACATGATGGTACGGTCTAGCGCGATTGATGTAATTGTCATTGACTCGGTTGCCGCGCTCACCCCGAAAGCAGAGCTAGAGGGTGAGATGGGAGACTCACACGTAGGTCTCCAGGCACGTTTGATGAGTCAAGCATTACGAAAGATGACCGCAAACATTAAGAATTCCAATACGCTGGTGATTTTTATAAACCAAATTCGAAGCAAGATTGGGGTTATGTTCGGTTCACCGGAGACAACCACCGGAGGGAACGCGCTTAAGTTTTATGCTTCGGTTCGTTTGGACATTCGACGTATAGGACAGATTAAGGAAGGCGATGAAGTCCAAGGCAATCAGACCAGAGTGAAAGTGCTCAAGAATAAGGTCGCTCCACCGTTCCGCCAAGCGGAGTTTCAGATCCTCTATAACGAGGGAATCAACTACGTTGGTGAGGTATTGGATATGGCTGTAGATCAAGGTCTGTTGGAGAAGTCCGGTACTTGGTACTCGTTCAATGACGAGAGAATTGGTCAAGGACGTCGGAACGCCGAACTGTGGCTTAAGAACAACGCGGAAGTTGCCGGCGAAATCGAAGCAAAAATTCGCGCCAAGGTGTTCCAACAAGAAGCAACTGAAGACGGCGCTGAGAACTGAAGACTCGATAAACTGAGTTTGTGTCGAAGCATAGACCGACTCTAGACGCGTCGCAACTCAAAGAAATTGCGCTCCGGTTGCTTGCTCGCCGCGAACATTCAACCTACGAATTACGAACGAAACTATTGGCTCGTGGAGGTAGCTTTGAAACGGTATCGGCGACACTTGACGAACTCAATACGGACGGATATTTGTCGGACTCCCGATTTACTGATGTAGCTGTTCGCGCGCGTTTGCGTACGAACGACGGTCCAATCAAAATTCGCGCCTATTTGGTGCAACGTGGTATCATAGAATCGCTAATTAAGCAACATCTCCCGAACGATCAAGAATTTTGGCTTGAACGTGCGTTGAAATTGGATCAGTCGAACTGCTTGAAACGCAATATTTCAACCCAGGAAGCCGCGACACACGAATCGTGGTCCATTCGAAGCCGATTGTTAAAGAGTCGAGGTTATCCTGCGAATATCATTCGACAGGTGTTGGAGTCTGAGCTTGATTAGTTTGGGCGAGTGGTGGTTTAAAGGTCATACGACACTATCTTAAAAGCCTAGCGATCCATATTTAGAAGATCCAAAATGCGAACTGAAGAAATTAGACAAACATATCTCGATTACTTTCGAGAATTAGATCACAGGGTCTTTCCGTCTGCATCCTTAGTGCCCCAAAACGATCCAACCATCATGTTCACCGTAGCAGGTATGGTGCAGTTTAAAGACCAGCTCATTGGTGCGGAGACTCCAACCGTACGGCGCGCAGCATCCTGTCAGTTGTGCCTGCGTGCTGGTGGTAAGCACAACGACTTGGAAAACGTCGGCTATACAGCGCGCCACCATACTCTGTTCGAAATGCTCGGGAACTTCAGCTTCGGCGACTATTTCAAGGAAGAAGCTATTGACTGGGCGTGGAAATTCGTCATGGATGTATTGCGCTTTGATCGAGACCAGATTTGGATTTCGGTACATCCGACTGATGATGTAGCCCGCGATATTTGGACTCGCAAGATTGGAATCAAGGAAGATCGCGTAGTCGATCACGTCGACAATTTCTGGGAGATGGGAGAGACCGGTCCATGTGGACCAAATACCGAGATTTTTATTGATCAAGGACCTGAACTAGAAGGCGGACCGCCAGGTTCTCCGAATGAAGACGGAGATCGCTTTTTGGAGTTTTGGAACTTGGTGTTTCCTCAGTTTGATCGACAACCGGATGGAGAGTTAGAACCACTTTCGGCGCCGGGTATAGACACTGGTTTAGGATTAGAACGTACTGCAGCATTGTTGCAGGGCGTCCGAAGCAACTACGAGACTGACCAGTTCTGGCATTTGATTCAAGCTACGGCGGAATTCGCGAACATTCAAAGTGCAGACAGAATCCGCCAAGAACCTTCGTTACGCGTGATTGCTGATCACATAAGATCGTGTGCGTTTCTTATATCGGACGGAGTCTTACCGTCAAACGAAGGTAGGGGCTATGTTCTACGCCGGATCATTCGTCGCGCCTTACGACATGGCTACAAGCTAGGGATTCACGAGACTTTTTTTCACTCGCTCGTAAAACCATTGGCGGAGAGCATGGGAGAAACGTATAGCTCTCTCACCGAAAACCTCGATCATATAAGTACTTCGTTGCGTCGTGAGGAAGAGAAGTTTGCAAATACTCTGCGGCACGGAATGGTATTGTTGGAGAATGAAATCAAAGGACTTTCCGGAACGACTGTCGGCGGTGCAATAGCCTTCAAGTTGTACGATACGTACGGGTTTCCAGTAGATCTCACCGAAGACGTCGCTCGGGAACGAGGATTGACGGTCGATCTGGATGGTTTTCACGAACTCATGGAAATTCAACGAACGCGTGCTCGCGCGGCAAGTCAATTCGATGCCAAACAGGATGACAAATTACGTTTTGATTCTTCGGTCGAGTTTGAAGGTTATGACAGTCTCAGTGTAGATTCGATGATCACCGATACATTTACCACTTCCGATGGTACACCGGAGCCAGTAGACTCTTTGAATGAGGGGGAGGCTGGCATCTTAGTGCTTGATCGCACGGGGTTTTACGGTGAAGCAGGGGGGCAAATTGGCGATACCGGAGAAATATCGACCCCTTCGGCTACTTTTCAAGTTCGCGACACTCAGCGAATGGATCGTCAATTTCTGCACTACGGTGAAGTGACTCGCGGGGTGCTTGGGAAGGGCGATGCGGTTGCTACTCAAGTGGATTCAATTCGTCGACAAGACATCGCTCGAAATCATACCGCGACACATTTATTGCATGCAGCCCTCAAGGAAGTATTGGGACCTCACGTACAACAACGAGGTTCTTTGGTCGCGCCGGATAGATTACGTTTTGACTTCTCACACGATCAAGCGTTGACTCAGGAGGAAATCGAAGCTCTCGAAGACTTGGTAAATGAACAAATCGCCCTGAACAGTAAGGTCGTCACAGAGGTGATGCCTTATGAACAAGCCATTGCGAGGGGGGCGGTTGCAATGTTTGGCGAAAAATACGATGATTTTGTTCGCGTACTGAACGTGGGAAATGGCTTCTCCGTAGAGCTTTGTGGTGGTACGCATGTGCCGTATGTTGGGGAAATTGGATCGCTCAAAATTTACTCGGAAACTAGTATCGCCGCGGGAACCCGCCGTGTCGAGGCGGTAACTGGTCGAGAAGCGCAAGCCCGCGCGCGAACGAACGAACGTACTTTGCAGGAATTAGCCAGAGTGTTTCAAACTCAAACTAGTGACCTTCCGAGTCGCGTACAGTCCTTGATTGAGGAAAAAGCAGAGCTACAACAACAGATTAGGTCATTGTCGCAGCAGAGTCATGCGGATGTTAGCACGGAACTAGTCGCTTCCGCTAGCGAAGTTAACGGAGTGTCCGTGGTGAGTGCTCAGGTGAACGGCGATGCGAAAGAAATGATGTCAATATATGATGAAATAGCTTCAAAGTTACCTAGTCGAGTGGTTGTTCTCAGCATTGAATTAAGTGGCAAAATTCAACTCGTGTGTGGGGTATCGAAGGACTTGGGAGATAAGCTACGCGCGGATGAGTTAGTGAAGTTTGTTGGTGCTCAAGTGGGTGCCCGTGGAGGTGGCACTGCCGAACTTGCCCGTGCTGGCGGCGGGACCGATTCTAGTGCTCTATCGGACGCGTTGAGGTCGGTCGAGACTTGGGTTGCTGAACGCACAACCTAATTCCGAATGAGTCTGATCGTAACGAAGTTTGGCGGTACCTCGTTAGGCGAGCTTGAACGAGTTCAGGCTGCGGCGAGAAAAGTCGTTGCCTGCCGTAAAGAAGGACACGCTGTCATCGTTGTGGTGTCCGCGATGGCTGGTGAAACCGATAAACTAGAAGATCTCGGTTACTCGATTTCATCTCGTCCCGATCCTCGCGAGATGGACGTCTTACTTGCTTCGGGTGAGCAAGTATCTAGCGCACTCATCGCCATGGCTATTCAAGATCTTGGAGTTAGAGCGGTGTCCTATCTGGCGAACCAAGTACCGGTTTTCACCAATGATTGTCATCAAAGAGCAAGAATCACAGAGGTGGGTTGTAAAGAACTTCAACTCTCGATAGGTCGAGGCGAAATACCCGTCGTAGCTGGATTTCAGGGAATAGCACCCACAGGAGAGATTACTACGATTGGGCGAGGAGGCTCAGATACTACGGCTGTTGCGGTAGCTGTTGCTATGGGAGCAATCGAGTGTCGTATCTACACAGACGTGGACGGTGTATATACCGCGGATCCAAGGATAGTGGAGCAGGCGAGACGTATGGACCGTGTTACTTTCGAGGAAATGCTCGAACTTGCCGCACTGGGAGCTGAAGTATTACATTTGAGGTCGGTGGAATATGCGCGACGGTATTCCATACCGCTAAAAGTATTTTCTAGTTTTGAGGACGGACCTGGGACTTTAATCGTGGAAGAAGGAGAGTCAATGGAACAACCAGAAGTGTCAGCGATAACGTTTGACAAAAACGAAGCCAAATTAACGATTACAAACGTTCCTGATATACCAGGAATCGCATATCAATTATTAGGACCAGTTGGAGACGCGAATATCTCAGTCGACATGATCGTGCAGAACGCGAGTAGAGACGAGCGAACGGATTTAACCTTCACGGTTCAACGAAGTGACTTTGAACAGAGCTTAGAAATTTTGCGAGACCGAGTACATAGTTTGCGATGCGACGCAGAGGATCCTTCCTTGTATGAAATGGAAGTGGTAGGAGACGACTCGATCGCGAAGGTTACTGCCGTCGGCTTAGGCATGCGATCGCACGCAGGCGTGGCTACGAAAATGTTTGAGACCTTAGCTCAGTATGGGATCAACATACAGATGATTTCAACTTCTGAGATCAAGATATCTGTTGTAATTCATGAGGACTTTTGTGAATTAGCGGTTCGAACACTACATTCAGCGTTTGATCTCGGATCCGACTAATAACGTTTATACTGTATAATAACACAGGATAAGAATTTGACTCTGAGTTGCAGACCTCTCTTTTTCTTTGCAATAATTCGCTTGTCAGTGCCGTTATTGACGGACTTACAGGATAAAGAGATAGGGATTTTGTGTTCCGAGTAAAATTTATTGTTGATAAAAGGAAATTATGTACGCGAGGCGTTTAGTTAGATATGGGCAACTAGACGAAGCGGAGTACCATTCATGGAGGAGGTTGCGATGCTTATCCTCACTAGACGCATCAATGAGACATTAGTAATAGACGGAAAGATTGAAGTAACGGTTTTAGATACACGAGGGAATCAGGTACGAATTGGGATTGCTGCACCTCGTGATGTTATCGTTCATAGAAAAGAGATCTTAGAGAAGAAACAAAAGCAAAAGGCCTAATCTCTCTTATTCGGTTTTTATGCTAGTTGTGGGGTAGCAGAGTCTCGCCTTATCTATTACATGTAATCCATGCGCCTGTGGCCAAACTGGATAAGGCACCAGTCTACGAAACTGGCGACTACAGGTTCGAGTCCTGTCAGGCGCGCCAAATTGGTCCCGATTGACACGGAGAGGTGGCCGAGCGGTTGAAGGCGCTCCCCTGCTAAGGGAGTATGGGCAGAAACCCATCGAGGGTTCGAATCCCTCCCTCTCCGCCATACAATTAACTTTCAATTTCCCTCTAGTTCAATCTCTGAGCTTGGCAGATAAGTGGATTCGGTGATTTGTCGAAACACCTCCTTGCTCAGCAACACAATATGGGTTGTCAATCACTCCACGATCCGCACGTTTTCAGTTGATTCATTCTTTTTCAGTGGATTGAAGAAACTGGGTCACTTCTTCCGCCGCGCGGATACCGGACATCAAAGCGGTGTTTACGTTAGCAAGTATGTTGAGGTAATCGCCCGCAAGGAACAGTCCCTGAACACTAGGAAGACCCTGGGCTCGTAAGGTGTCAACTCTGCGCATCATTCCTGCGTAGGGAAGGACTACAGCTTCATCCCAACGGTACACCCGTGTGAAGAGGGGTTCTTTAGGCATCGCCGGGACGAATTTACGGATTTCTTCGATGATCCGGTCCGAAATTTCATCGTCTTCAAGTACAAGCAAATCTCGCGAAGCGTTTTCGGTCGGGTAAGCGTGAACGAGACCATGACCCTCTGGTGCCACGTGTCGGGAACCGATCGCACTGTCGAAGAAACAGTCTAGAATGGACTCATCCTTTCTCTGCAACATGAAGAAGTAATGACCCAGAGGGAGAGGATGGCGATCAATCCCCATCACTACATGACAGCATTGTTGTATCGAATACTCTTCAGAAACTCTTGGGTTGGCAGCGGAATTTGAGGTGCTAGTTTTGCTGTCGTCGAAGCTTGGGTGGCACAGATCACTGCATCCGCCTCAAGCAATCCATCCTCAAGTGTTCTTACACCAATCGTTTTGCCGTCCTCGATGAATACTTGTTCCACAGTTGTTTCTAAGCGGGTCACATCGTCACACGCTCGTGCGAGCTGTTGGGAGAAATATCCAACGCCTCGATTAGGTGTGAGTAGGGTGTGCCGATTATCGAGAAACGTCGCCCATAGCATCATCATCCCGTTAAGCGCGCTAATACGTTCTGGGGTGGTTAATGTGATGCTGGCTATCGCACACCGGCAAAACTCTTCTAAGAATTCATCGCCGAATTCGCGACGGCTCCATTCCGTAAAGGAAGCCTCAACGTCAAGATCTTCCAGTCTTGAGTAGTTCTCGGATCTAAAGTCATCCTCGCGTTTTCGCATGAATCGGATGAACTTCAAAAATTGAGCTGTTCCCTTCAGCGAGAAAATACCCGACGTCAGAAAAGTTTTAAAGTTTCGGAAGTTGAAGACACTAGCTAGATTTAGTACACCTGCTCTATTTGTGCGGTTGTTGTAGATCGTGGATAAAGTCGCGACGGGAGAACGATCAAAACCTACTCCCAGTTCCTCTGCCAATTGGAGAGCTATCGTGTATCCGGAAGAAAAAAGTTGTGCTCCGGTCTCGACCCAAAATTCGCCGATAGTGTCACCAGCCATTCGACCTCCGGCTTTATCGTGTGCTTCCAGAAGGAGTACCGGAATACGCCGTTTTTTGAGTGCATAAGCGGCAGACAAGCCAGCCGCTCCAGCTCCAATGACTATTACCTTTCGCTCATCCATAGATTTGCAATCTCACTTCACAGTTGCTCAGGCATGCAACAACGGTACCGATTGATTGAAACTCTCGCAATGACGTCGTAACTGATGGTCTACCCTGTCGTAACAAGGTTTCATAGTCAACCAGTTTTTCTTTTGTCATAGTCAACAAAAAAGGGTGGAGTAAATGCTCCACCCTTGTACGCGAACGGTTGTTCGTTCGCGTGACGATATTTGTGTCTAGCTAGTAGATTAGGATCGACTAGCGAACGTGATTACGGAGAACCACCTCCAGGTCGTTGCCAATTTCCACCGCCTTGGCCTTGGCCGCGTTGGCGATTTCCACCACCTTGTTGCCATCGTTCCATCATTCTTTCCCTAACGGCTTCAAAGTCAATCGAATCATAGAGTTCATCGACGGTTAGGTTTCCGTCATCGTCCGCATCCATTTCCGCGAATTTGGCTTCGAGCATTTTAGTATGCGCATCTTCTTCGCTCTCTTCTTCGCCTTCTTCAGACTCGTCAGTAGTTGCCTCGTCGGCCTCTTCTGATTCAGCTTCTTCATCTTCGGACTCTTCGTCTTCGGATTCATCTTCTTCAAACCAGGTACTGTACCGCTCATTTGCGGCCATCTCAAGAAATTCTTCTTTTGACAGTTCGCCATCATCGTCTTTGTCGGTATCACCAACTGCACGTTCGACCCATTGTTTTTGCCATTGTGACATGTCCACGCTGCCACCTTGACCTCCACCCCACTGACCACCACCTTGACCTTGGGCGAGTAATGGAAGCGCTAGGACTAAAGAGAGTGCCGAAACGGCCATTAAAAGTTTGCTCTTCATAATGTTGTTCCCAAAAAGTTAGTTGCAAGACTTGCTTTCAAATTATTTTACGAAGAAGAGAGCAAAATCCTTTTGACACAGTTCGACGCAAAAAAGTGACACAAAGTTAGTCGCAATTCTGCGCGATCAATCTTCTTCTTCATCGTCTGAGTCAGCTTCTTCTTCGTTCGCTTCGTCCTCATCTTCCGCGTCGTCTTCATCCTCTTCCGAGTCTTCTTCATCCTCTTCCGAGTCTTCGATGCCAGCGTCGGCTTTCATTTGTTTCATGATCGATGCGATGATTTCATCCTTCGTGAGTGAGTCATCGTCATCAGTGTCGATTTCCTCAAATTTCTTCTTCATTTGTTCTGCTTTGTCTTCTTCAGATTCGGGTTCCCCACCGCTTTGCATACCAACCATCATCTTATCGTATAACTCTTCAAACTCGTCTGCAGAAAGCTTACCGTCTTCGTCGTCATCATACTGTGGAAACTCTTGATCAACCGTCGCCTTTAATTGAGCTTCCATCATTTTCATTTGTTGTTTCATGAATGCTTCTATTTGTTCAGGTGTCGGCATCTGTCCCGGTGCACCTGGTGGCATTTGCATACCTCCTTGCTGAGCAATCAGTCCGCCAGCCATAGCTGTGACCAGTAAGACTATAACTACGCCAATTACTTTTTCGATTTTCATAAGAACCTTCCTATAGGG
>VYFT01000045.1 GCA_009842245.1 Gammaproteobacteria bacterium
GATAGTAGAGATCGGAGTGCTGGACTTCTATTCCGTGTCGAACATAGCGAATACCAGCTCCCCTCGGTAGTATCTTCGCGGTATTCAATTACAGCCGCTAACCTATGAGCATCGTACGCTCTTGTAAACCCAGCTTCGGCTGGGTTTTTCCTGGCGTAAAATGCACAAAGAAAAACAGATTGGTTTCTAAGTCTCTTCAATCGGACTACCTACCGAATCAAACAGCGTGTTTAGGCAAGTTGGAGGAATTCGACGACTAAGTAAAAGTTTCGAAAAGACTTGACATCCATGCACGAGTCGATATTTCTTGTGATGACGTTATGTCAGATCGTTGAATGCACGAGTCTGAGAGTGCTTTCGGACAATCTACAAACTGCGAACTACACCGCTTAGCGTAAATAAACGGGCGAAAAGAGACGACTGACAGGTAATTTTCTTTGGTCTGGAATTCACCGTTCTGTTAGTCCATACTCTACGAGACGATTTATTTGGGTATTTTCAGCGTCTCACATACTTAACTGTGTTATATGAAGCAAGAGTTGGTAGTTGACGGAACTTGCAATACTGAGGTTGAGTCGCCCAACCCTCGTTCATCGTTCCCCTACTTCCACCACTGCTCATTTCAGATTAACCTGTGTAGCACTCTCTACAACAATAATAACAACCATTAAAATTTGAAGAGTGTTGTCTCTTTCCTTGTCTATAGCTCATCTACATCCGCATTGCGTTCCTAAAGCTATTCGATTTCGCCAGTCATCTTTATAAGAAGTTCATCGTTTCGACGAAGTCAAACTTCTGCTACTCTGTTTGACTATCCAAAATTGATCGGACGTAGTCGAGTTGTTCTTGAGTCAATGAAGGTAGAAAAATGTAATCTAATGCACCTGCCGCTACGGTTCTCAATCTGTGTTCTAATTCATCCAATCTATCAAATAAATGCAATGGGTTGTAACCTATCCATCCGTAAAAAAAGTGGACCCAAGAAACCTCAGAGGCCTCTTCACCAGAGGTCTTTTCATACTGAAGTAGGAGCTCCATTCCTTGTTCAATTTCACCACGTCCAGCGAGTTCCGCGGCAACCCGGCCGGTGGCAATCGATTTCGACGATTCGCTGACTAGGGGTAGAACTTCTAGAGCCGACTCGATATCACTCGCTGCAAGCTTTCCAACGATCCAAGCTTCGAGGTAAGAGGCATCATCATGAAGTGCCGCGACTTCGATCGCGCGTTTTGGATCTTCTAAGACGAGCGACTCCAAGACGGTTCTCTCTATGAATTCTTTATTTGTCGGCCATCTAGATGGGTCGTAAGACGAGACATTGTCCATTTCCGATGCAGACAAGACCCAATCGAGGGTAGCCGCGGGGTCCGTAGCTGACCAACGTCTAACGACCTCCATAAGTGTTGCATCGCTGCTTCCTCCGTAGAGCGACAATGACTGAATTAACTCAACAGTTCGTTCAGAGTCTGTTGTTACGAGAGACGCTAATGCTCGCTCGCAGGCTAATGGTTGCAAATGGTGCGGGATCTGTTCAATTTCAGCCAGTGTCATTTCGGGATAAGTGTCAGCCCAGGAACGCATTAGCAGGCGTTGCACTCTGTCGGTCATGTATGCCCGATCTCGCAGTGAGAATGTATTCTGGTCTTGCGCTTGATCCTTCCCCAGCGACTGATCGAGCGAACGTGAGGAACCATGTTGTATGTATTCCCATGTGTTCTCTGGGTCGTTTTTTGCAAGAGCGTCAAAGACCCTATCGGCGATATAAATCTTACCTATGATTCGTGCCCCCATTTCGAATGGCTCGTGATGAAGATGAAACAGAGCATCAAAGCCTTGTGCTTCGACGAGCGATTCTGCAATTAGTACGAAAGTGTCAAGTTGCGACATGTCATCTAGTCCGTCATGGACAAGAACGCTCCACGCACTGATCGGATCGTCGGCAAATTCGATGGTCTTCATCTGACTCTCAAATCGTGAAGCATAATCGGGATGACCCAATTCACCAGCAATTACGTTGAGTTGCGCGGTGGTTAGATCATCTCTCACATGCACGATCACCGTGAGTACGGATAACCGTTCGTGTCGGTTCAGATTTTTAGCCGCAGAAATTGCTTCATCCAAGTTTGAAACACACCACTCTGAGAAAATTCCCTTTAAAAACGGGTCTTGCTCATGTTTTTCAAGTTCGTTAAATTCTGCTAGTGCTTCTTGTGGATCAATTTCGGCAAACCGACTTGCGATAGCAAACAGAGTCTCATCTCTCATGCTAGCTAACGTGATGTCGATAGAGTCTCGCGACAACTCTTCTAGCCCATCTACATCTATTTGGGTAAGAGTTTCGTAGAGTGCTACGTGAAGATCAAATGGAGTCGCATGGTCGCCCACCATCGAAAGCACTGTGTGAGCGCTCTCAGTAGGTTCCACTTCGTGAGACGAGCTTTGGGTGCGTTGAACTGTGTCTTCTTCGGCACTCGTATTGAACGGAAGCAGCGAAAGAGCACCGAAGAGTACTATTAGATGTAGCCTTCGATGGTACGTTTCAGAACCGTTTGATTCGAACCTCATCCCGCACCTCTCTCAGCAAAGTTTGGTATTACACGTTTCAACATAAAGTTCGTCACATATCATTCCGTCATTTCTGGAGGCAGAACAATTTGATCTCCGTCGATCAATCCTTCCTCATCTTGTTGCAGTAGCTCTAGAAGAAACAAATTCTTAGGTAGCGGATTCACGCTGAGCAACGCTTCCGCATACTCGACAGATTCGTTAGATAACACGGGTCTGGACTTTTGACGATCAAGAAGTGGCCTCGCCGCCAGTGATCGTAGCAAGGGAGTTGCTAGTGATGGAAGAATTTCGAACAGTTGCTTTGGATCACGGGTCGCCCACAGGTCAAATACCTTGTCGAAGTAAATTACGGGACCAGTTACCATCACGTTCCGATCTGGTCGTGGAATGTTTGCACCTAATTCGAGTGCCGCGAAAGGTTCACCCGCTTCCACCAGTGCGTGGCCAAGCCGTTGGATGGCAAAAAATCTTGCGTTATTGTCCAACATCGGAAGTCGGGCTATAGCATCGTCAAGTCTTCCCATTTTTGCGAGTCTCACAACCACATCGTATGATGCTTCACTTAGTATAGTTTTCGTACTGTGAATTTCACCGGAGATTTCAATTGCTCTGTCAATGTCACTCACTATGAGATTTCTGAAGACCCTCCCCATCAATCTCTTTCGCAGTTCGCTATTCGAGCCCGCAAAGGACTTTGACCATTCGAGAGCAGCTTCCGGATCAGTATGGGACCACTGCTCTGCGATGATCGATGGCAACAGTGCCTGCGCGCTTAGAAACTGATTGGCTCGCTTGAGATAGTTAATGGCCTCCTGCGGCGAGACATAGGCGAGGTGCGTGAACGCTATGTCAAGTGCTTTTCCACGGGTAAATTGCGGTACCAGCTCGAACTTATCCAACATTCCACGAGGATCGTTCTGTGCCCACGTAGTGGATGCGATCTGCTGTAAACGCACATAAATGGGATCATCAGACCATGCTGCAATTTCCCTAAGTGCGATTTCGGGATCAATTCGAGTCGCCGCCATAGCGAGTGCTGAAGGAAGTTCACCTCGCTCTTCTATCGATAGGTTTCGTACAAAGTCAAACGTATCCGATAGTTCTGTAGCTATTACATCTTCAATGACGATGCTTAGTGCAGTTCGATCATTCTTGCCTGTAAACAAAGAAGCAGCTTGCAAAAGCACATCGAATCCTTCCTCTTCCTTCAAAGCCGACGCGACGAGTTTAAACTCGTTAAGCTGCTTCGCGTCATCAACTCTGTCGTGCACTAACCAGTCCCATGCAGAACTGGGTTGTTCTGTCCGTCGACGAACTTCCCTTGTGCTGATTTGTCGCAGCGCAAATTCTTCGAGTCCCAACTCACGGGCAATGTCGATAAGAGTTGAGCTTGATAAATCCTGCCGCGTAGAAAGAATTGTGGCTAGCGCGGCGCGTCGGTCTGTTCCGTTTAAAGATTCAGCTCCTTCGACGGCTTTATCGAGTTTGATTACTGACCAGTCTCGGAATAACGCTTTTAACAGAGGTGTTCGTCGGATTTTTGGGACATCATTTATCCAATTCAGTGCTTGATCCGGATTGTTAGATGCGATCTTGCGCACGATTGTCGTTTGAACGTGAGCACGAATACTCGTACGCTTAATGTCTTCGGTACGATTCCAAAGATCTAGAAGATCGTTTTCACTTACTTCATCGAGATATGCATATAAGGACGAAGTTCGCTGAAAGGTGCTGTCAATTTTGACTAAGTCATCCAGCACTTCTGCGGGTGTCCGCTGATCTAAATTTGCTTGGTTACTCTGTTCTAGTTCTTTTACGGTCGATGCTTCCGTACTTGCTAAGCGTGCGCCGTTATCTACGTTCTCCGCCTTCGTATTTATGTGCAGGAGAACAGAAAGTGAGACTGTCAAGACGATCAATGCAGAGAGTTTCGCACTGGTCCAATGGAACTGACTGAGCGACTTCATCTTTGAACTTGAACTATAAACTTTGAAGGGGTTCACACAACCAAGAGGTGTAAATTGTTGTCCAATCACGGTTAGGGTACATGGTGTATATTGGTGCTTGAAATGTACGTGCGAAATAGTGCGTACTGCACAATGACACATCATCTAACAACTTGCTTTAACCACATGCGGTGAGGAAGGTCTTCGACTTTATTGTAGCCGAAATCCTCCGATGATTTAGACATTTGACGACACTCTATTTTCAAGTAAACCTGGTGCAATTTTCAACACAAGCTGTAACTTAGAGAAACATTGACTATGTATTTAGTTACCAGACCTCCAATTTGTTCGAGTTTGCTTTTCGCGCGTCTTACTATTTGCACACAGCCCAACTCTTAAACCAGAGAATGGACGAGGACGATCGCGAAGGATCATCTACGAAATCCGCTAAACTTAGAAATGTAGAATTCAGTTTAAATAGAGCACTGGATACATACTTAAATTTGACGGTTCTTATACATTGAGTATGGGAGTGTGGCAGAGTCTAAGATTTGAGCGTGGAACGTAATTTGCTCACAAATGAAACATTTCTAAGAAACTAAGGAACTTTAACGATTTCATCCAGTCATAGCACACATACAACCCTCCCAGGTTGGATATTGCAAGATCTTGAAATTTCCCAAGTACTCAGTGAAACGACTGTCGCGATCTGAATACGGGCACGCAATGAGACGATTTTTCCACATTTCGTACGTTTCGTGCCTTGTTTTTTGGAGCGCGACAGGAGCACTGAGCCAAGAACTACATTCTGACACCCAGGCTGAACCAGTCCCAAAGCTGGACGAAGCTGTACTTCTCGAAGAAAGTTCATCTGTAGATCTTCTCACACCACTCAGTATCTTCTTTGAACCGTTAGAAAACGGTGGTACGAGTCCCAGAATGGTGCTATTACCCGCAGGAGAGTTCGAGATGGGCTGCCTCACGGTAACAGATTGTTCTGAAGACGAAGTTCCTGCTCGAGAGGTTGGGGTAAATAGGTTTGCTGTTTCACAATTTGAAATCACATTTGATCATTACGAAATCTTCGCAAAAGCCTCACTCAGAACGATACCAGGGGATAGTAAGTGGGGCCGAGGGTCAAGACCTGCTATACACGTTTCATGGTTTGACGCGGTAGCATACACCAAGTGGTTGTCAACTGAAACCGGAGCCACCTATCGCTTACCGACAGAAGCGGAATGGGAGTATGCTGCACGTGCGGGTACCGACACCAAGTATAGTTGGGGCGACGACATTCAATACGGCAAAGCAAATTGCGACGGATGCAATTCTGGAGACCCGTTAGAGAAGACTACTGAAGTAGGCCAATTCGAACCTAATCCTTGGCACCTGTACGACATTCATGGCAATGTATGGGAATGGACGTTAGATTGTTGGAATCGCAACTACGGCAAAGCACCTACTGACGGGACGGCTTGGACGACTGGTGATTGCGCTCGTCGGGTCGTACGCGGAGGGAGTTGGATAGCATCACCATTCTTTGTTCGATCTGCGACGCGACACTATTACAGTGCGGAAAATCGTGTAAGCTTGGTAGGATTTCGCATTGTGCGGGAAATTGATTCCAAGTCATTGAACGATTCCTGAATCAATTCACTCATCTCTCCGAACCAGATTAACAACAAAATCTACCTCATTCCTTCCACTTAACGATCGTGGTTCAACAGGCTTTTGAGTTAACAGCAAACTACATACCCCGAGGAGATCAACCGGAAGCAATAGCTAGGTTGACAGAGGGCATCGAACACGGTTACATGCACCAAACACTACTTGGAGTAACCGGTTCCGGGAAGACGTTTACGATGGCAAATGTCGTCCAAAACTTGCAACGACCAACACTGGTGTTGGCTCACAACAAGACATTGGCCGCACAACTCTACGGAGAGTTTCGCGACTTCTTCCCAAAAAACGCGGTCGAGTATTTCGTCTCATACTACGACTACTATCAACCCGAAGCATACGTCCCTACTTCCGATACCTACATAGAGAAAGACTCCTCAATTAACGATCACATCGAACAAATGCGATTGTCCGCGACCAAAGCGCTCATGCAACGTCGAGACACAATCATCGTTGCATCGGTTTCAGCGATATACGGATTGGGGGATCCCGGTTCCTATCTTGAAATGGTCTTACACCTCGATCGAGGAGATCGAGTTGATCAACGCTTTATCCTGAAGCGACTTGCCGTGTTGCAATACATTCGCAATGACACTTTTTTTCAGCGCGGCACGTATCGAGTACGGGGAGACGTCATCGATGTGTTTCCAGCAGAATCAGAAAGAGACGCGATCAGGATTGAATTGTTCGACGATGTAATTGAAAATTTGTCAATTTTCGATCCACTCACGGGAGCGATGCGGGAACGAGTTCCACGCTACACGATTTTTCCAAAATCACATTACGTTACTCCAATAGAGCGAATGCGCAGTGTTCTTGATGAAATTCGCGACGAACTGCGATCTCGGCTCGATGAACTAAAAACAAACAACAAGCTCGTCGAGGCGCAACGTCTTGAACAGCGCACTTTCTACGATTTAGAAATGATGAACGAGCTAGGATTCTGTACGGGCATCGAAAACTATTCACGCTACTTATCGGGAAGAGGCGAGGGCGAACCTCCTCCTACATTGTTTGAGTACTTACCGAAGGACTCTATTCTCTTTGTTGACGAATCTCACGTGACTATTCCACAACTTGGAGCTATGTATCGTGGAGACCGGTCCAGAAAAGAAACGCTGGTGAATTATGGTTTCCGCTTACCTTCCGCGTTGGACAATCGACCGTTGCGTTTTGATGAGTGGGAAACGCTAGCGCCGCAAATGATTTTTGTCTCTGCTACGCCCGGATCCTACGAAGAGAAGCATGGTGCCCAAACCGTGGATCAAGTTGTGCGACCTACTGGTCTAGTAGATCCTGAAGTCATTGTCAAACCAGCGATGACCCAAGTTGATGACCTTATGCATGAGATTCATGAAACCGTAAAAGCGGGACATCGAGTATTGGTCACCACACTCACAAAACGTATGGCCGAGGACTTGTCGGAATACTTGGATAGTAACGGGATCTCCGTCCGTTACTTGCATTCTGACATTGACACCGTTGAAAGGGTTGAAATCATCCGAGATTTGAGACTCGGACAGTTTGATGTTCTAGTAGGAATAAATTTGCTTCGCGAGGGTCTGGACATGCCAGAAGTCGCATTGGTTGCAATCTTAGACGCGGATAAAGAAGGATTCTTGCGTGCTGAAACCTCATTGATCCAAACAATCGGGCGCGCCGCGCGTAATGTGGATGGTCGAGCAATTTTGTATGCGGATCATGTCACGGGATCAATGCAACGCGCGATGAATGAGACCTCTCGCCGCAGAGACAAACAGCTGGCGTACAACGAAACTCACGACATTACACCTGAGTCGGTGACGAAGTCCGTTGCAGACATAATGGAAGGGGCACGCACCTCGCAGAATCGCCGCAAACGCGGGTCCCGCCGAGAAGTCAAGAATGATTTCATTATTGAAGACATACCGCGAGAATTACCCGCGCTCAAAAAGCTGTTAAATACACTAGAGAAACGAATGCTCAGCCATGCAGAAGAGCTTGAGTTTGAAGAAGCAGCGATGATTCGAGACCAGATCGACGAAATAAAAAAGGTGACGTTTTTCGATTCGTGATAGGCATGGTAGGCGCGATTGGACTTGAACCAACGACCCCCACCATGTCAAGGTGATGCTCTAGCCAGCTGAGCTACGCGCCTGTGTGTCAGATTCGATTACGTGAGTCAATTTGACTGTCGCAATCGCGCTCAAAATTATAGTTTGCGCTAGTTGTGTAAAACTAGATCGTGCACGCCATCAAATTTCGACATTTTCAAAAGAACGACTCTAACCCATCATTAGATGTGGTAGGATTCTCTTTTCTTGTTAAAATCGAATAAATAAGCTGAACTGCGTTAATGGTTCAGGCAGTTTGTTTTGCAGCGCAGGTATTCCTCATGAAAGAATTGAAGCGAAACCCACTCGTGCTAATTTGTGCTGGGTTGCTAGTAGGGATTGGGGCAGGTATAGTAGTATCTATTCTGCTCTTCCCATCTAACCGAGACGAGCATGTTCCGAACACCAATACTCCACTCGCCGAATCATCCGATTCTGAGCTCTCGAACAAACAACCTAAACCGCAAATTGAACTAATGAGCGTCTTGGAGCTTGACGTCGCCACAGACCGCCGCCTCGCTGTATATAGTTTGCTAGACGGTCTGAGTGCTGAAGCGATCACTGGCTTAGTTAGACACTCGTTTACACTCGATTCCGCTGAACATCTAGTGTCGGTACAGAGATTGCTCTTCTCTGAACTAGCCCATGTTGACCCTGAACTGTCGTTAGAACTTGTTTGGGAAACACCTCTGGCACAACAGTACGAGTTTTTCACGATTGTGATCACGGAATGGGCAAGCGTAGAGCCTGAAGCAGCGATGCAAATTGCTTCAGCACAGGTGGAACCTTGGAAGTCTCACGCGTTTCGAACTGTCCTGCAGACCCAGCAAGATCATTCCGATGAAGAATTGGCTGAAATGGCGGAGAGATTTGGTGCGTCAGCAATCTTAACGGAACTGACATACAAGTCCCGACTCGAGGAAGTGATTGATGAACCTAGAGCGGCTTTAGAATTAGCGTTAAATGCCGACATCCCAGAATCTCAAAGAGCGGAGATGATTTCTCTGACTACTGAGAGATGGCTTAACAATGGAAGTACAAATAACGTTGGGTGGATGCTCAACTTGGCTCACGAAATATTCGGTGAAGAACGATACCAATGGCGAACGGTAGTTGCGAAACTCGCTGCCAACGACCCTAGAGCTGTTTGGGAAGAACTATCAACTCTGTCTTTGGATGTACAAAAAAGGTTTAACGATGTAGTATTTGAAGCGTGGGTAAAGCAGACCCCATTAGAGGCCATAGCAGCACTCAATGAAACTGACTACATGTCTGCAGAGGAATACGAACTACCATCGTTGTATTCGCAATGGGCTCGGTTCAATTCAGACGACTTGCTAGACAGTATCAAATTGATACCCGAAGATTACAGGGCGCAGGCATTACGAACCGCGATCAGACATATGGCAGATCAGGTCCCATCAAGCGAGATTCTCGCAACGTTGGATCAATTCGATTCTATGGGGATTAATACTAAAGAAGCTTCTGACGAATTCTTGGGTATTTGGAGTCGAAGGAGTCCTGTCGACGCTCTAGAGTGGATTGAGGAGAACTTTGAAGAAGGATCCTTCGAGAGGAATTGGAAAGTTCGAGACATTCTTATAGCTCTCGCACGAAGTAACTCGACAAAAGCTATGGAAATTGCGCTTCAACAACCTGCTAGTAGTAATTCTGAGTTCACCGTCATTTCAGAGTTACTTAGGCAAGGAAAACTTGACGAAGGTCTGATGTTTATCCCTTCCGTTCGAGAAGGAACAGGTCTGTCCGGCGTTTACAGCTATGCCGCAGGCTTTTTGATCGCAGCAGGTAGAGAAGCCGACGCGATGGAATTCGCCAGCGGGTTGGGAGCGCAGGAAAAATTAAGCTTTTATCAGGACCTTATAAGAAATAAATGGACGATTAGCGTTGAAGATAGGATTGCGATATTGCAGAGGTTGAACGACGAAGAAATGCGATCTAGCCTCGCGGCAACTTTCCTCAGGCTGAACGAACTGAATGAGGAATTAACCGGCAAGGAGAAAGAACTCATTCGCTCATACGTACGAGAAGAGACTAATTGATTCTCAGTTTAGTTTGTCTTTTAGACATGAAGTCGCAAAAAATTAGAACGGTTTGCTATTGGAGCAGAAGCTTATGAATGACAAATCTCAAGTCTCTAAATGGCCAATTACAATTCAAGCAGTTTGGATGGTCCTGATTGGAATAGTAGTAGGATTGCTACTGAGTATGACTGCTTTCTATTTAGTGAGAGCTGGTGGGAACTCAAACGAGTCTATCGTCGATGAACAATCCCCAATTAACTCTCCGCAATTGACTAGCCACAACTATGGTCCTAACTTCAATTCTGATCTGAATACGTTAGTAGCGTACGGTTCAAGCATTTCTGAAATGCAACGTCTAGGGAAGTTCCTCGGTACCCTGGATAAAGAACGATTGCTAGATTTAGTGACTGCAAGTTCTACTAAAACAATTGCTGATAGACAGCACGTAGTACAACAAATGTTGTTCGAATATTTAGTTCAGCTGTCCCCCATTGAAGCGATAGAAAGCGTTTGGATGTTTGGCGAACCCCAACGAAACGAACTATTGAAAATCGTTTTTATTAACTGGTCGGCACGCGATTTAGAACCGGCATTGTCAGAGGCAATGAGACTGGAACCACCGTACCGCGGTTTAGCATTAACTGCAATTCTTCAGAGTGTAGACGATTTATCGGACGAAGAATTGGCTAAATTTGCTACTTTGGAACAGGATGTTGAGCGAATTAAATTATTACGGAAACAAGAAACAGTCGTGCTCGAATTGATGGAACAATCACCGAAAGACGCACTCGACCTTATGGTAGATGACGACATAGAAGATTTTGAACAGGCGGCATTGTTTCGACTTGCCGTAGATCGATTGTTTCAAAGTGTGGGACTGGATGTAATCTTAACGCTTCACGATTTAAATATTGGAAGTGGGTTGAAAGAGGAGCTGTTTGTTGAAGTAGCAGATCGAGACCGCTTGGGAACGTTACTTAAGATTCAAGACATTCCGGGTCATGAGCAGATTAGCTTGGTGAGTCCGTTGATGGTCAACTGGGTGGAACAAAATGCTGACGCAGCATTAGAGACTGTGCTGGAACTTCCTGAATCGTACTTTCGTAAGTCTATTTATCGAACATTGCTGTATCGTTGGGCCCAGCACGATGCGCTCCACGTGCTAGATCGAATTTCAGAATTTCCCAGAGATCTGAGATCTGGAGCGGTTACATCCGCATACCAAGCGTTAGTGTTGACGGATCCGTCTGAAGCACTGCGCAGACTGCCATCAATTCGTGCCGTACCTGGTGCTACTGACACACACACTGAAGTGAATTTTGTGCAAAGTTGGTCGCGGGTGGCTCCTGGAGATGCAGTTGAATGGGTGCAGAATAATGTGGAGGAAGATTCCCTTCCACGAGCCCGTATGCTATGGTGGGCGCTCCCTCAATTAGCTCTGTCTGACCCAGAGAAAGCAATGCGCATAGCTACTTCAGAAAATCCGCATCCTTTTTATGGCACAGGCGGGCTTGATCAAATGATTATCGAAAAGCTAGTTTACGCTGATCGCATAGATGATGCAATTGAGCTTCTCGATCAAGTTCGGGAGGAAGCTCGATCACTAGCGTATGCTGACGTGGGAGAAAAATTCGTACGAGAAGATCGATTCGACGACGCCGTGATCCTATCAGAAAGAGTGCCAGCTGAGGATCGGCTGGCATATTTCTACAGTCTCACTTCCAGACTCAGCTTCAACAATGCGTCCGACGTCATTGAGTTAGTCGCAAGTGTGACAGATGACGGGCTACGTTCTGATATCGTTAATCTATTGTTGAGTAACAATTGGATTATCGAAAGGTATTACACCGAGGAACAAGTCGACACACTGAGGTCATTGGTCGCAGAGTAACACGGCATGGCAAGAAATGCTCGATTGAGTTCCCGCAGGTGATCAAGATAACCAAATAGTCGCGAAGACTTCATCAACATGACGCAAAGGCACTTAGTTCTAGCGATCGGTGTGTTGATCGCAGGCGTCGGCTTAGGTCTGCTTTTTTCGTTTCTATTTTTTCCGCCGAATCAAGGGAACGGAGTTCCGTCTCCGCACGAAGATCTCGCGATTCTCTCGTCTACATCCGCTGCGGACAGTCAAGGATCTGATGCAACAGAGAGTAATCTTGTTGACATTCTTGGGCTCGATAAAGCAACAGAACGTCGCATTGCACTCTATCGGTTGATCGAAAATAAGACGATAGAGCAAATAGCTGAATTGATCAGGTTTTCGTTCACTTTGAACACATCTAAGCACCTTTCGTCTATTCAGGGTCTGCTATATACCGCACTAGCAAGGCTCGATCCTCATGTGTCCGTTGACTTAGTGTGGGAGTCAGATCGCGCAGAGTGGGACAAATACTTCAAGAAGGTTTTCGAGGAGTATGCTAGTGATGATCCCCGTCGTACGATGCAACTAGGGTCCGAACTGAACGAACCTTGGAGGACTAAAGCGTTTCGTACTACGCTGCAAACCGTGCGTGAAGTGTCTGACAAATCTTCGGTTGAATTAGCGAAGTCTTTTGGTGTCTCCGATATTCTGGGCGAGTTGACACTATTAGCAGAGCTCGAATACGTGATTGACGAACCCAGAACAGCATTTGAGATGGTCGTCGAAGCAAGCATTCCAGAACACAAAAAAAGCGAGTTGGTTACTCTGATTGCGGATCGGTGGGTTGAACGTGAAGGGACTGAAGATGCCGTGTCAATGTTCGGTTTGGTTTACGAAGTATTTTCACATCATTGGCATCAAGGAAGTTTGGTGGCATCAGTTATAGCAGCAAAGGAACCTGCACACTGTTGGGAACAACTACTGACGATGTCGAAAGCCGAGCAAAAGCTTTTAAACGACGGCATTTTTGAAGCATGGCTAGCGGTCGATGCGGAATCAGCTCTTCATGCACTCTCTCAGGACGAGTACATGTACGCAGACCGTTGGGAAGTGCTTCATCTGTATGTGGATTGGGCGAGTCGCGAATGGGGCCAATTACCCGAAAAAATAGAACTCATACCGGTCGAACAACAAGCAAGAGTGCTAGATCAAGCAGCGCAACGCGTCGCTTCAAGAAAAGAACCCAGCGAAGTACTAGCTTTGTTAGCAGACCTTCGTTCACAAGGTGTAAACACTCAGGAAATTTCAGATTCGTTCGTTAGCGCTTGGGGAAGAGTGGATCCAGTCGCTGCGGTGGAATGGGTGATGGAGAATCTTGACAAAGAACGGTATCCGACATATACCTTCTTAGAAGAACTCGCACTTGTCGACGTTCAGAGAGCGCTCGAATATGCATCGTTCCTGCCAGACGATACGTTTCCGGAGCAGCGTGTGGTGGGGTATCTATTTAACCATGGACGACTTGAAACGGGGCTCGCCGTGCTGTCTTCTGTTCGAGACAGAACAGATCTCACTTATTTGTACGCGCGGGCTGGCGAGTTAATGATCGATAGCGGACAGACTTCAGCCGCAATATCGTTGGTGGAGAAATTACCGGCAGAAAGGGAGAGTGCGTACTTTACTAGATTAGCGAGCCGGTGGAGATCAAAGGGACTTCACGAATTTATCCCAGTATTGTCTCGCCTTCCTAGTGAAAAAATTCGTTCTCGTGTTTCCAAACACATGCTATCAATTAATGAGGCAGAAGGTACGTTGACAGCCGAAGAAATCGAAAT
>VYFT01000052.1 GCA_009842245.1 Gammaproteobacteria bacterium
AATTTCGTTCTCGTGTTTCCTAACTCATGCTATCAATTAATGAGGCAGAAGGTACGTTGACAGCCGAAGAAATCGAAATTGTCCGCTCGTTTGTGCAACCACACGCGTATAGTGACTAGTCGTGATTGCTTCCGTGAATGACTCGGTAAACAAAACGCAGCAGATCTGTTTTGTACTGCTAGGATTGGGGTTGGGATTAGTGTTCGGTTGTCTGTTCTATTTTGGCATTGGCAAGCTGGTTCAGCCTCAACGAAGCGATAACGCTGAGAGTCTATTAAACACCGAGACTGTGAGACGTGTCAGTTTGGATGTATCAGCTGAGCAATCGGATTTCGACTGGATTTTGAGGGAAAGTGGAAGTACGTTGGGATTACGGAAAGTAGCCGAACGTCTAAGCGGCATGAGTACCGAGGATCTGATGGAAGTGATGAGAGCTAGTGCAGCCCAACCTATTGCACACGGCAGACATGACCTACAGGAAATGTTGTGTGAGAACCTTGTTGAACGATCTTTAGAGAAAGGTCTAGAGAGTGTTTGGTTGCTTCAGGAATACAGAAGATCAGATCTATTACCAATTGTATTTCGTGAATGGGCTCTAAAGGACTTAGAGCAGTCCTTCGAAGTATCTATCGGCTTGGAGCAACCGTATAAAGAAGTCGCACTGAATGTCATTCTGGAAAGTGTTTCCCTGAATGAAGATCGCTTAGCTGCATTTTCACAATCCTACGAAGTAGATCTTGGAGCACTCGACGAAGAAAGAAGACGAGAACAGGAATGGTTCCAAACTATTAGTGAAAGTCCGTACGCGGCATTCGACATGCTGATTGTTGACGATGTCGAAAATTCCCAACAAATCGAACACTTCAAGCAAGTTGTGAACGAGTTATTCCAATTAGAGGGGCTAGATGTCATCCAACGATTGGTTCATTTTGATTCGACGACCGACCTGTTCGAAGAGTTATTTATTCAGATTGCGGAACAAGATCGCGTGGGTACGCTTGAGTTTATACAGAATCTAAGCTGGATTCCCCAGAACCTGCTTGTACGTAGGTTGATGCATGACTGGATACCTGTAGATATTGAGCGCGCTATTGATAGTGTTCACAGTTTAAACAATCCACCATTCCGGAGGATTGCTCTGAGAAGTCTATATAGCGCATGGGGACAAAGTCTCCCTCTCGAACTTATGGATCGAATACAGGATGTACCTCGAGGATACAGGTATGACGCCATGCATTCTGTTGCACATTCCATAGGATCCACACAACCAAACACATTTCTTCGTAAGCTCCCGACTTTAAGAGAAATTCCCGGCGCGATCAATGACGACGTCGAAAGAGCGTTCGTATCTAGTTGGTCTGACATCGAACCAGCAAAGGCATTAGAGTGGGTACAAGACACGACTAAACTAGGTTCAGAAAAACGCGCGCGCATGCTAAATTCCTTGATTTACAACTACGCTCGCGTCCATCCAAATGAGGCGATGGACATGGCGAATTCAGAAGGACCGCATCCGCACTTTGGTGAGTACGGTCTTGAACTTAGAATTTTTGAAGTACTAGTAATTGAGCAAATAGATGTCGCGCTCAACTTGTTGGATAAGGTTCGACAGGAAGCAAGGGCAACAGTCTACTCGGAAGTGGCCAGGAAACTGGTCGAAGAAAGACGATACGACGAAGCCATCTCATTAGCTGACAGTGTGCCGGCTGAGGATCGAGTGCGGTATTTCAATCGAGCAATAATGGGTCTTAGATATTTGCACTCGTCGGAAGTCGTGACATGGCTCACGAGAATACCAAATGCCGAATTGAGATCTACCATTGTCAATGACTTATTGCGACAAGAATGGATACTCGAAAGACACTATACGAAGGATCAAATAGAAGCTCTAAGAGCACTCGTAGCGGATTGATGACTGAACTACCAGTTGAATGTTCACATCTTATCAAGTGATCCTATTCATTTAGTGGTATAACACACACTGCAACTATGAAACAAAATCCACTCGTACTTTTCCTTTCTAGTCTGACCGGAGGAATTGGTTTGGGGGTTCTGATTGTGTTCTTTGTTTTCTCTGTGAACAAAGCAGACTTGAGTGACTCTCCTCCTCGAGAAAACACCCAAGCACCCTCAGCCAGTCACGATGTTCAAAAGAGTCTTGACAACATCAGTATCGAACTTGAAGAAATTCTGGCATTAGAGTTCCCAACAGAACGACGACTTGCACTGTACACGTTGGTGAAAGACAAGAATGGGGAGCAGATTGGTGATTTACTCCGTCGAACGCTTAAACTCGAAGACACCAAGAGTCTGTATGCGGTGCAAAAAATACTGTTCGCCGAATTGACGCGTATCGATCCAGAGAATTCATTGGAACTTGTTTGGCAAACCTCGCGAAGTAGGTGGGGCACATTTCTCGATATAGTGGCAATGCATTGGGGCATCGTCTCGCCACAAGAAGCGTTGCGAACTTTGTCCTTGTTAAACGAACCTTGGAAAAGTCAAGCAATCGAAACAGTTTTTCAAAATCAAGGAAGTTTATCGGATACCACCATTGCAAAAATCGTCGAGAACCTCGATATCGCTGCTCACCTTGCTAGGTGGAAATTTGACACCCAACTCGAAGCCGTGATTGACGAACCGCGAACAGCGTACCACTTAGCGATAAAAGCAAACACTTCAGAATTTCATAAGCGCAGCATGCTCTTAGACATTTCGAGTCGCTGGATTGAACGCGCTGGAACAGAAGACATCAGTTCCATGCTGAGTCTCGCTTACGAATTTGTTAATGAACCAAGAAGCCTTTGGAGTCCTATCGTCACGGAAATTGCGGCAACGAATCCCGCACTCGTTTGGGAGCAACTGCAATCTATGCCGACTGAACTGCAACAACGTTTCAAAAGATATGTCTTTGCAGTCTGGGTTGAGCACGATCCAAAGACAGCGATCCAGACAATTACTACCAAAGAGTACTTAGATGCCGCAGGTTCGGACTTCTACTCACTACTGATACCCTGGATTCGTGCTGAAGCGGATCAAATACTTGAACATCTTGAACTGGTGCCGGAGAACTTCAAGATTGAGGCAATCAACTTAGCAGTCGATCACCTCGCACGGAACTCACCTCCGGGCGAAGTGATTGCGTTATTAGCGCAATTGAAATTGCAAGGCAATAGTACAGACGATGCGACTGATGAATTTGTGAGGATTTGGAGTCTCGAAGACCCTATCGCAGCGTTTGAGTGGGCACTGGAAAACATGGACCAAGAGAACTGGCGCGTACAGAGGACTATTGAGTTCGCGCTAGGGAGACTGTCGTTATCCAATCCAGAGAGAGCTATGGAGTTGGCACTTGAGCAACCTGCTGACATGGCACTTGATCAGGGCGTAGTGATGACTCTATTAAGACAGGGAAAATTCGACAGGGCTCTTTCGCTCATTCCCAAAATAAGAACCTCGCCAGAGTCTCCACTTTACTACGATGGCATAAGTCAGCTTCTAATAGTAGCTGGACGGATCGATGATGTGTTTGCCTTAGCTGACGGTTTAGAAGAATCAGAGAAACTTTCGTTATATCGTAGTATGGCAAGGCCTTGGGTGCGCTTTGAGCCAGAGTCATTGTTCGAACGCTTACCCAAACTACCGACTGCAGAAATGCGAACTGTGATCGCGCAGCGTGTGTTATTGGAACAACAGTTTTTCGCTTACTTGACTGAAGAAGAAATTGAATTTATGAAGTCCTTCGTCCCCGATGAAACAGACTAATCGCAGTACAGACCGAGTGTCCGGCTATTCGTTTTGTATTTTTCGACGCAGCAGTCTATTGGGCTGTTAGACCATGAATAGTACCACGACGGAACCGAGCCGCACACGCAAATCTAATGTGCCTCTGACTTTGTCAGCAGGAGCCTCTATAGGCATAGTAATCGGTGTAGTCGGTTTCTTGGCTGTGAATTGGATGTTTGGCCTTAACGATAGTGAGTTGGGACTGACTGACTCTGATAACAGTGTTAAACGGCCTGCGTCGTCTTCGAATGAAAATGACGAAACGGCACTAGATTGGATTTTCACGTCGGACGTGAAACAATCCGAACTGCATCACGTACTTAGGGCACTCAAGACTTTAGATCAGCCGCAATTAATGGACTTAATAGAGAAGAGTTCGACCCAAACTTGGACACCTCGACTGTACTCGGTTCAAGAGATGTTGGTAGAACTCTTGCTTCAGAACTCACCTAGAGAAACGTTAACAAGTCTAGAACCATTTCCTGAGCATCGAAGACACTCACTGTTACAGTTGGTCTTCACACATTGGTCGACGGTGAATTTTGAGGAAGCCATATCGGCGGCAGCTGAACTACCGCAGCCGGATATGAATGTGGCAATAAGAGCCGTTTTTGAGCAACGGAGTGATCTGTCGAGTCAAGATTATTCTTCGACGGCAAAAAAAATTGACTTCGAATCTCACTTCGACGAATGGGAGCAAGAGTTAGTGATCTTCGAAATCTTGGATCAAGATCCCTCAAAGGCTTTTGAGACACTCTCACAGGACGAAATCGACGATCGTTTGCAAATAGACTTGTATCGACAGGTTGTTGAAAAATGGTTTCAGTACGATGGATGGAACATTCTCACGCTACTCTACGATGCACCATTACGTGATGGAGTCTCAAAGGAACTATTTGAGATGGTTGCGGAACAAGATCGTGTAGCCGCTCTGAATTTCATTAGTAACGTCGATGAGAGTAGAAGGCATAGATTCGGATATTGGTTGCTCGATGGTTGGATTAGACATAGCAGAGAAGAGGCGTTTCAAGCAGTACTCGACTTCCCTAAGTCGTCTTTTCGCAACTTGATGCTCCGCACTATAGTATCGGAATGGGGTCGAGAAGAACCTAGTTCCGTCTTGAACCGATTGTTGGAAATTCCGAGGTTATATAGAGGTGACGTATTGACTGCAGCTGCCAGTCAGTTTGCACGAGAGGATCCCATGCAAGCACTTGAGCGAATCGAAGCATTTCGTTCAGTTCCAGGTGCGAATGTCGATCGCGCCGCGGAGATGGTTATAGTTTCATGGGCGGACGCCGCGCCAGAGAATGCAGTAGATTGGGTTTTAACCAATTCTCAAGAAGGCTCAAGAAAACGTATCGAGTTGTTGAACCAGATACTTTATTTTTATACACGGATCGACCCAGAGAGAGCGATGACCATTGCCGTTGAAGAAATTAAACCAGAAAATAGCTGGTACGGTTTAGAACGAGGTGTCATTATTGCTCTCGTGCACGAGAAGCGCTTGGATACAGCGATGGAATTGCTTAACAAAATACAAGATGAGCTTCTGCTCGCAAATACGGCCACAGAGGTGGGTGTGGCACTTGTTGAAGCAAATCGCATGGACGATACACTATCGTTAGCTGAATTAGTACCTGAAGCTCAGAGAGTAAATTACTTTTATGGTATCGCTACACGGATGAGAGGTGATCGGACATCAGACCTCTTGGACTTGATTGAGAAATTACCTTCAGCAGAACTACAGACTGGTTTGGTTGAGCTGTTCTTGAAACACTGGACACTAGACAGGCACTTCAACGCGGATCAAATTGAAACTCTTCGGTCATATGTGCCGGAGTAATGCACGCTCGGTAATATAGAACTTTGTTAAAGGGTCAAACTCTTCGACCAACAGTCGCTAAGTTTAGGCACTAGATCTTTGGACAGCATTAAGAAAAAGAAGTGGGTGTTGCTGCTCATCAGTTTGACCGGGGGAATTGGACTGGGCCTACTACTGTCTTTTCTGTTACTGCCAGCGAATCAAGCAAGTGAAAGAAGGTCTTCTAACGAAAGTACACTACATCCACCTCTGACCAATAGCTTGAGCAGTGCTGAACTCACCTCGGTACCGAGAGACATACCAGAAATCATCGGGCTTCAAAGTGTCGTTGATCGACGGCTCGCTCTTAACCAATTATTGGAAGGTAAGGATGCTAAGCAGATTGCGGATTTACTTTCGCACACATTCACGCTCGAACTCGCCGAGAGTTTATTTTCGGTACAACATTTTCTCTTCTCTGAACTTGCTCATGTCGACTCAGAGAAGGCATTGGAGCTGATCTGGGAAACAGAACGCGTACGATGGGAGACATTACTTGAAATAGTAGCGATACAGTGGAGCGCAATCGCACCTCGCGAAGCTTTGCGAGCATTTTCGTCATTGAGAGAACCATGGAAAGGTAATGCAATCAAAACAGTTTTGCATCATCAAGGCAGTTTGACGGAAGCAGAACTAGCTGAAATCGTGGAATCGTTCAACATCACTGAATATTTCGATCAGCGGTTTTTTGAATCTGAGCTCGGTAAATTAATCGACGAACCAAAGAACGCATTTAACTTAGTGATCGAAGCAGACGTTTCAGACCTTCAGAAACAAACAGCACTCCAGACGATTACCCGCCGCTGGATTGAACGCGAGAGTGAGGATAACATCGGTTCTATGCTAAGGGTAGTTCGAGAGTTGTTCACTCAAAGATCACATACTCTTTGGCGTCCTGTCGTGGATGAAATCGTTGCGTCCAACCCAAAAATCGCATGGGATCAACTATCGTCCTTGCCCGAGGAAATACAACAGGCTTTCCGACATGTGGCTTTTAGAGCACTAGCTGATGAAGATCCCATAAACGCTATACGGACCATTACTTCAGAAGAATACATGGAATCTATGAAGTCTGAAGTCAAGTACTTGTTGATAACTTGGGTGAATGTATTATCGGGTCAGGTTCTCGAACATATGGAATTGGTACCGGAGGACTTCCGGAGTTCCGTGGCTCGTGACTCAGTTTACCGAGTAGCTGAGAATTTACCGCCGAGTGAAGTTCTTGATTTACTGGCACAATTTAGACAACTCGGAATTAATACTCATGAGGCGACAGGTTCATTCGCATATATATGGAGTCGAAGAGATCCTGAAGCTGCGGTGGAATGGATTCTTGAAAACATGGATCAAGATATTGGTATTGATCGATGGGATTTGAGTTATTGCTTGGCACAACTAGCACTTTCCGATTCAGCCAAAGCAATGGAGATTGCACTCAAACAACCGGTAGAGAATGCAGTAGAAGATGATGTTGTGTTAGCTCTACTCAGAGAGGGAAAAATCGACGAAGGCATGGCACTTTTACCGCAAGTTCGAGATTCTGTGAATCCTTACGTGTACAGTAGAGTTAGTAACTTTCTCATTGAAGTCGGTCGGATCGAAGACGCGCTAGCACTGGGAGAGACACTCGAGGAGTCAGTGAGACCGAATTTCTATCGCCTTTTGGCTTGGCCATGGCTGCAATTCAATGCTGAGTCTCTTCTCGAAGAACTTCCACAAATGGACAATGTTGAGATTCGAAGCATGATTGCAATTGGCGTGTTGCAGCAAGAAGAATATTTTTCAGAGGCAGAGCTCGAAATGATTCGAACGTTTGTACTCGACGAGTCCAATCCGCGATAGTAGATACTGACAAACGTGTGGACTTTTGTCGCAAAGACATGGACGAATCAGATTTGTCATGAGTAGCTTGCCAAAGAGTAATGAGTTCTCCTCGAGATTTAGTGTGCGTACGACTCTACTCGCTGGACTATTGATTGGAGTAGCGGTCGGAGTTGTGGTTTATTTGATAACTGGTTGGACAACTAACTCGTCCCAATTTGGTGAGGGCTTGTCTTTTTATACGACCGAATCCACAGATTCGACGAACCTCTCTAAAAGATTTGATCGGATCTTTTCCGATGAGCTCAGCCAATCGGATTTTGTAGGATTGACAAAGTTGTTGAGTACTCTGGATCAGCACGACTTAATGAAGTTGATCAAAAAAAGTTCGACCCAGCCCAGAAATACCCGTCTTTATACGGTTCAGGAGATGATGGTCGAGTTCTTAGTCCACATTTCTCCTGAGGAAGCTTTCGCAAGTTTAGCCGATTTTGACGAGCACAGACGACTCGTTCTATTGCGAGTAGTATTCACGTATTGGTCCAAAACCAACTTAGAACAAGCGTTATCGGCCGCGAAGGAACTACCACAATCGGAACAACACTCCGTATTGCGCACCATTTTTGCAGAACAGAACAATCTAAACAGCGAACAATTGCTTTCTCTTTCGCGCAGGCTCAAACTCGAATCTGAGTTAGAAGCATGGCAAAGAGAACTCGAAGCTTATGCGTTGTTGGATCAAGAACCAGCTATCGCATTCGACCTACTATCCAACGATGAAATCGATGACACTCAGCAATTGGACTTGTACCGACAGATTGTGGATCAGTGGTATCAACTCGAAGGACTGAACATTATCTCTCAAATCAGAAACGCAGGATTAAGTGCAGGTCTTCGGGGCGAACTCTTCGATTTTGTAACCGCGCGTGATCGTGTTGCCGCACTCAATTATTTATTCGGAGACAGCGAACAAAATGCTCAGCTCTCGCAAGCGCGAAATTTAATCGGCTATTGGGTAGAAGACAATGCGGAAGAAGCTTTTCGAGCGGTTCAAGATTTACCCAATTCTCAATTCCGCAATTCGATGATGCAGAGGTTGGTTTTTGATTGGGCGGAAACAGATCCTGACGCTGTATTGGAACGGTTGATGGATATTCCTCGATACTATAGGAGCAGCGTATTGTCCACGGCAGCTGCGGAACTTGCGCAGAACAATCCAAAGGATGTACTTGACCGAATCTCATCTTTTCGATCATTTCCTGGCATAAATGTTGATTCTGCTACGCGAACCATCGTTCGAAATTGGTCGAATGACGAACCGAGGCAATCTTTGGAATGGGTGCAGACTAATACGAAAAAAGGATCAATATTTCGTAATGAACTTTTGAGTGAAGTTCTTGGGGAGTTTGCTCTTGAAGATCCGAAACAAGCTATGAGCATAGCTGTTCAAGAATTCATCTCAGACGATGTGTACCCGAGCCTAGATTCGACAGTCATTCGTTCATTGTTGTTTGCCGATAGGTTAGATACAGCCAAAGAACTACTAGGTCAGGTGCGTGACGCAAATCGACTATCGCAAACCATTGACGTCGGTGTCGAATTTGCGAAGAAAAATCGGATCGATGAGGTGATCGCAATTAGCTCCTCGGTTCCCGAGGGGAGGAAAGCGGACTATTTCTACCAGGTAGCAACGCTCCTGACGATTTACGACAGAGCATCCGAAATCATGGAAGTGATTTCAATAATACCGACCGCTGAGGTACGGTCCGATGTCGCGGAGCTGTTGTTGAGTGGAAGGTATGGAGATTCAACTTTCACAACTGAACAAGTCGAGACTCTAAGATCATATGTGTCGGAGTAAAGCAGGTTCGGCACCATCGAACTCTGTTAAAGAATCGAACTGTTCGAATAACAGTCGCTAAGTGTAGGAGCTAGATCGTTGCTGAGCGCACATCAAAAACAATTGGCGCTACTGCTCATTGGTTTGACTGGTGGAATTGGACTGGGATTGCTATTTTCTATTGTGCTGTTCTCACCGAATCAAGCAGACGAAAGATGGTCTCCTAACGAAACGCCACGACTCGAAGGTCCAGATAATAGTTTGGGCAATGAAGATCTAACGTCGGTACCGAGAGACATAGCAGACATCATCGAACTAGAAAGTGCTCTGGATCGGCGTGTTGCTCTTTACCGATTGTTGGCAGGTAAAGGAGTCTCAGAGATATCGGAATTACTCTCGCGTTCATTAAGACTTGAGCCCACTCAGAATCTCTATTTGGTTCAACAGTTGCTCTTTGTAGAACTCGCGCGTCTTGAACCGAGAAAATCCGTGGAATTAGTGTGGGAAACTGAGCGTGTTCGATGGGAAACGCTGTTCGATTTAGTGGCGAGCTATTCCAGTTCAGTAAATGCGGAGGAAGCACTACGCGTTTTTTCGAAGCTACCTGAACCGTGGAAAAGCCGATCGATATATGTAGTCTTTCAAAGTCAACAGAGTCTGACTGAAGCAGAGTTGGCAGAAATTGCTGAAGCCTTGAGCATCACCAATACCTACAACACTTGGATCACTGAGATTGAGATAAGTGAACTAATCGACGAACCCAGAGTTGCGTTTGACTTGGTGTTGACTGCAGACATTCCGGATTTTCAAAAGAAGAGATTTCTGACCCAAGTCACTAGTCGTTGGATTGAACGAGAGGGTACAGGCAGTATCAGTTCGATGCTTAGTCTCGTGTACGAAGAATTTGCCGATACGAAAAGCATTTATTGGCGTACTGTTGTCGCGGAAATCGTAGCTACAGAGCCTCATATCGCCTGGGAACAACTGACATCATTGCCGGTGGATGTCCAAATGCTCTTCAATGATGTCATCTTTGAAGCATGGGTTGATATAGACCCCTCTGCGGCGATACAAGCAATTACATCGCAAGCGTATTTAAATTCGATGATATCTGAAATCCCTACATTGCTTGAGCCTTGGATTCAGGCAGTGTCCGGCGAGATACTTGAAAACATAGACTTGGTACCAAGAGATTTCCAAATTTCTGCCATTCGGTTCGCGATAAACCACTTAGCGCAACACGTACCTCCCGAGGACGTGATCGAGTTATTAGAGCGGTTTAAACAGCGTGGATTTAATACACTTGAAGCGACGGATTCGTTCGTAGGAATTTGGAGCCGAAAGGATCCTCTCGCGACGATCGATTGGGTAGTTCAAAACTTAGAAAGAGGTACTAGCAATGGACAACGGATGTTGTGGACAACAATGCCACAAGTAGCTCTAGCGGATCCCCAAAAAGCTATAGAGATTGCTTTAGAACACCCTGTCGAAAAAAATCTTGAATATAGTGTTATGGCAGGACTACTTGGTGAAGAGAGAATTGAGTCAGCACTTTCTCTATTACCACAAATTCGAGAATCCTATTTAAACGAACCCATATTTGGATCCATGGCCAGCGCTCTTATTGAAGTTGGAAGGATTGAAGACGCGCTGGCATTAGCAGAGACATTAAGGGAGTCACAAAAACCCCGATTCTATGTTTGGATGGTGCTCCCTTGGCTTCAGGACGATCTTGATTCGCTACTCGAATACTTACCTAAACTGGAAAGCGCGGAGATTCGATCGTTGGTAGCTGGTACGATACTGGACGCACCAGACCGACATGTAGCCCTAAGCGAGAAAGAGCTGGAGTTTGTTCAATCGTTCATTTCCGAAGAAACGGACCAACCTTAAATAAGGAAGAGAATGATGCCCTGCTTAAACGTTGTCTCAGGTAAAGGAATCTCTGGATAAAGCACCCGTGACAAACGCCGCAAGTAACAAGGGGCAGGTGCCCCGGTCCAAATGGTTTTTGATTACTTTGACCGGGTTGTTGGTCGGATTAATCATTGGAGTCTTCTCTTACCTTCTGACAAACCGATTATTCGATTCAGAGGACTCCGGTATAGGGCGGTCTTCAGCGGAGTCCCCCATTGTCCGCTCAACTCCCGATTACCCAACCAAAGAGCTCTCAAGACTAGACTGGATTTTTACTAGTGAATTAGATTTATCAGACCTCCAAGAACTGAGTGTTTCCCTTAGCCAACTAAATCAACAAGACGTACAGAGTCTGATCGAGATCAGTTCGACTCAACTCCTAACAGCTCGACTTTATACGGTCCAAGATATGTTATTCGAATCTCTCGTTCGAGGCACTCCGGAACAAGCTGTCTCGGTTGCATCAAATTTTGGCGGACATCGTCGGCAAATACTTATACGAAACATTTTTTCCCAGTGGTCGTCAATAAATTTAGAGAGTGCTCTCGCTGCCATTTCTAAACTACAAAAAACTGAACGCACGATCGCTCTCGACACAATCATTGCCACTCGAATTGATCTTCCGAGCGCAGAGCTGTCGTCAATCGCAAGTCGTTTGAACTTTGAAACTGACTTACTTGAGTGGAAGCAAGATCAAAGTATCCAGGAGTTGACAAACAGCGTACCAATGAATGCAATAGATTTGCTTGTCAACGACGAAGTCGATGATGTCAAGCAACTTGATTTGTATTTTGAAATTGTCGAAAAATGGTTTCAGGTTGACGGACTTGGAATCCTTACCGAATTACAGCAGGCAAATCTAGACGACGAGCTTTTCGCAGAACTCTTCGACTATATCACAGGAAAAGATCGTACTGCTTCACTAAATTTCCTGATCGACGTTGAATGGAGTGTAAAGAATCGTTTAGGACCTCATTTAATCAACGCTTGGATTGACGATAATGGAGAGGAAGCGTTTGACGCGGTCAGAACACTGCCGAAGTCGAGCTTTCGCAGCTTCATGCTGGAAAGATTGATTTATAAGTGGAGCCGAAACGCCCCGAATGTTGTCTTAGACCGATTAATGGACATTCCTCGTGCAGTTCGCGCCGATGCCTTGTCCATTTCGACGTCCAAACTCGCTCTCGATAGTCCAACAGACGCACTTGCTCGAATTTCGGCTCTAGAGTCAGTTCTAGGTGCGAATCCTGATCTTGCTACGCAATCGGTCATTCGAACTTGGTCATCGAAAGCCCCGAAACTCGCTTTAGATTGGATACAAGCGAACGTGGAAGAAGGGACCTCGAAACGCGCTGAACTGATATCCCAAATACTGTCGTCGTACACCATGATTGATCCAGAACATGCGATGACTATCGCGGTTGAAGAATTTCATCCAGACAATAACACTTACTCCTTAGAACGAACAGTCATTAGTTCTCTCCTGTCTCACGAAAGGATCGATACTGCAATAGAGTTAATTGGTCAAGTTCGAGATGAAGAACGGGGACGCATTTCCACTGATATTGGAGTTTATCTTGTAAAACGAGATCAGATTGATCGTGCTGTTGAACTGTCCGATCAAGTTGCCGAAGAAGAAAGACTCGCCTACTTTAACATGTTGGGAATCAACTTGCTTCAACGACAACAACCTGCCTCCAAATTTCTGGAGCTGATTGAGAAGATTCCTTCGATTGACCTACGATCTGATTTGGCCGAATCGTTTCTCAACGGAGTTGCGAAACAACGGTTAAACACCGATCAACTCGAGACGCTACGGACGTTCGTAGCAGAATAGTACAGACAATGCATACATTCCGTAATACGCTAATTCGCAATGCTATAGCGTCTAATTGTTAGAAATTTGGAACAGAATCTCTTCTTATCAGTCTGGTTTTAAAGCTAGCAATTCGCAATTGAAGGATTGTTGAAACCACTAACGA
>VYFT01000013.1:0-30301 GCA_009842245.1 Gammaproteobacteria bacterium
GTCTTTACTTTTAAAGATTGTTTGTTGAGGTCAAAAATTAATTTGTGCAATCTCGATGGCGACAAACCGCATCGATAATTTATCTGTTTAGTACCTCTAAGTGAAATGAATTCAACTAGAATGTGTGCCGCCGTGAATGATTGCTTTAGGCGCGGGGAACTTGGTTCTGAACAAATATCTAATCGTGGTGCGAAGTAGATGTCTACACGGTCGCTTCAACACCTGTAGGAGTTCTTTAGACGCGGTGTCGAGTGCATAATTTTTGGCTTTATGTACTAAGGTTAAGCACTCCGAATATACTTTTTGATGGGACACACAAGTTTGCAAGAGTGAACATTTCTCGTAGTCCAGAACCCACAATCCCTTTACCATTAGGTATTCGCACTAAATAACAATACATTGAATACTCCTTACGATCCAACCTCCATCGAGCAAAAATGGCAAAGAAGATGGGAGGAACAAGGTACAAACTCGCTTTCAGAGCGAGATTTACGCGACGTGCAACATCCTTTTTACAATCTCATGATGTTTCCTTATCCGTCGGCCGAAGGACTACACATTGGCAACATCTACGCATATACGGGGGCGGATGTCCAAGGTCGATTTCAGCGACTTCTAGGTAAGACAGTATTTGAACCGATCGGTTTTGACGCATTCGGCATACATAGCGAAAACTTCGCATTGAAAACCGGTACTAATCCGAATGAATTAATCCCGAACAATATTGCAAACTTCACTGAACAGTTGAAAAGATTCGGGGGAATGTTCGACTGGACGCACACGGTAGACACCACTGATCCGGAGTATTACCGCTGGACTCAATGGATTTTCATTCAACTCTTTAAAGCAGGATTGATCGAACGTCGGGAAGCAGCCGTGAATTGGTGTCCATCCTGTCTTACGGTATTAGCCAATGAACAGGTGATCAATGGCTTTTGTGAACGCTGTGACGCCAAAGTCGGTCAACGTCAACTTCCACAGTGGTTCGTCAAAATCACCAAGTACGCTAAGCGTCTCTTGGACAACATCGAAGAATTAGATTGGTCAACTACCACTAAAGTAGCCCAGACGAACTGGATTGGTGCGAGCACAGGAGCACATGTGCAGTTTAAGCACGAAGAGTCTGACGAAAACATTGTGGTTTTCACAACGCGACCAGACACGCTATTTGGTGCGACTTATTTAGTGCTTGCTCCAGAACAAGAATTCGTGGGCCGGGTAACTACGGATGGTCAGCGTAAGGCTGTTGATCGGTACTTGAGTCATGTAGCACAACAGGACATTGTCGAACGACAACTACTGGACCGAGAAAAGACTGGCGTATTTACAGGCTCATATTGCATTAATCCTGCCACAAAAGAACGCGTCCCCATTTGGATATCAGACTATGTCTTGGTCGAGTACGGAACCGGTGCGATCATGGCGGTTCCTGGGCACGACCAACGAGACTTTGAATTTGCAAGCAAGTTCGGATTGCCTATTCGGCGCGTTATCGCTGAACCGGGCGCAAACAACATGATTGATCTCATCGCCGCGTACGAAGGTGATGGCACATTAGTCAACTCTGGCAAGTTTGACGGTATGCGTGTAGCGGACGCGAAGGACAAGATTGTTGCTTGGTTGCACAAAGACAAACTTGCAGAAGTAGCAGTCTCCTACCGATTGCATGACTGGTGTATTTCGCGACAACGGTATTGGGGTCCACCTATTCCGATCATTCACTGTGATGACTGCGGTCCAGTTGTCGTACCCGAGAAAGACTTGCCTGTACGATTACCTTACCTAGAAGACTTCCGTCCGAACGATCGAGGTGAAAGCCCATTATCGAGGGATCCGGATTGGGTGAACGTGTCGTGTCCAACCTGCGGTCAAAAAGCGCGTCGCGAGACGGATGTTTCAGACACCTTTTTGGATAGTGCTTGGTATTTCTTGCGGTATCCGTGTACTGACACTAAGGATCAACCATTCGATTCGGATTTACTCCATAAATGGTTACCGGTGACGTCCTATATTGGGGGGAACGAACACGCAGTATTGCATATGCTTTATTCAAGGTTTCTAACCATGGCGTTATACGATATGGGAATATTGAACTTTGAAGAGCCTTATACGAAGTTCCGCGCGCATGGTTTATTGATTCGCGAAGGGCGAAAGATATCTAAGAGTCGAGGCAACGTGATCGTGCCGGACTCTGTAATAGCAAAATTCGGGGCTGATACCGTAAGACTCTATCTTATGTTCTTAGGACCGTTCGAGCAGGGTGGCGACTATCGCGAGGATGGCATTCAGGGTCCTTACAAGTTTTTGAACCGATTGTGGCAGTCCGTTCAAGAGGCTGAACCGCGGACGTCAGAGTCTCCACTCAAAGCGTCTCTGCATCGTACCATTAAACATGTCACTGACGCGCTCGCCCAACTACGGTACAACACCGCGATTGCGGCCATGATGGAATACTTGAACGAAGTACGCGCGGACGGCCGTACACCCTTGATATCGGAAGTGGAACCATTGGTTGTGTTGGTGGCTCCCTTCTGCCCTCACATTGCGGAAGAACTTCACGAGCAGTTGGGGCGTCAAGGCGGTCTCTTTGCCTGTGGATGGTGGCCCTTGTATGATGAAGAATTGCTCAAGTTCGAAACTGTCTCCATTCCAGTTTCTGTGAATGGAAAGCGTCGAGCCATGATCGACGTTAAAGTCGATAGTACTGACACCGAAGTAATAGAGATCGCAAAGACGCAACCTAATCTGGTGCGCCACCTCGACGGAGTTAATGTGCAACGTACTGTTTACGTGAAAAACCGGATGTTGAATTTTGTTACAAAACCGGCGGCTTAGTAACCAATGAGTCTCTATCGGTACGTTTGGTCTTTGTTCCTAGTGACTGCTGTAATGAGTTTGTTGTCTGGGTGTGGTTTTTACCTGCGAACTACAACACTCGGCTCCTACCTCTCAACGGTCAATTTGGATGTAGCAAAGTCACCACTATTGGAACGTGAACTTGAGCGAGCTTTTTTGCTCAATGATGTCTCAGTATCCGATTCAGAATCCGCGGATCTATCAATTCGGTTGAAGGATTCAGAGTTCCAGAAATCTACTTCATTGGTGGTACCAAGAGAAGGACTGCAAGAGTACGAGCTGATCCTTCAAGTCACGTTCACGATTTGGTTCGACGGGGACCAAAGTACAGCAGAAGACGTATCGTTTACCAAAGCCGGACGTGTGCGCGTACATCCGGAACAACTACTTAGCACATCAGCAGAGGAACAGACGGTAAGGACTGAACTTACAAAAGGAGTGATTGAAAATTTTGTCCAAGACTTGTACCTTCGACTCGCGCAGGATCAGGAAACAGAGTAAGTACTACGTCTGGTGATCGTCACTTTTGACAAGCTTCCACAACGTGTGGCGAAACAATTAGACCCGTTGTACTTTTTGACGGGTAATGAACTACTTCTTCTTGAGGAGAGCATTGATCTCATTGAAGTTGAGGCTGCGAAAATGGGCTTTGACGAAATCGAGCGCAGAGAAATCACACAACCCGATGATTGGTACTCACTTATCGCTGATGCATCGGGTCGATCACTGTTCGCAGAGAAACGTCTGTTTGACGTTCGCCTCATGCGTAATGTGTTATCCCCTAAAGTGCAAACTGCTTTGGATGAATGGACTCAAGATAACAACGCGGAAACGATCATGATTCTGCGTGGTTGGGCGTGGGATTACCGATATAGGAACACGGCTTGGTTTAAATCGATTTCTTCTCTCGCGACAACCGTAATCCTTGAGACAATTCCCACTTCAAAGGTCTCACTTTGGATAAAAGGTCGAGCAAATGCATTGGGTCTTAATCTTAGTCCAGATGCAATCGCCGAGCTTACGGAGCTTACAGACGGAAATCTCTACGCCGCGCAACAGGAGCTTGAGAAGTTGCGATTGATATTCTTGAATGACAACAAGGTCGTAGGAATAGAAGAATTAACGCGAATGAATTGGAGCATTAGCGGTGCATTTGATTTGGTAGATGCAGCCTGCAACGGTCAAGCAAAAAAGCTATCTTCTATGTTGGCAGCTGTTCGGCGAGAAGGAACGCAGCCATTGTTACTCATCGGGGCTCTTAGCTCACAGCTTCGAAAGTACCATGACTTAGCTTGCCATCGACACACAAATCTAAGCCCAAATCGTCGACGAATAGGGGAACGAGTCGTAAATAGGATAGGACGATCGGGATTGGAGAACCTGCTTGTTGAATGTGCTCACTTAGATTGCCAACAAAAAGGCATCTTACACGGTGACTCGTGGCTGGCTTTGGAATCGATGTTGTTAAATCTTGCAGGATACCAAAACCGCACTTTGGCAGCGGACGCAACCCAGTTACGCGTGGATTACGAAACCCAGTAAATGAACGGACAGAGCACTCGCTAGTTGAGTCCCACGCTTAACGAGCAAGAAAGTTTTCTACTATCTCAGCCGTTTTTTCTCAGCGAATTTTTTCGTACACGTCCTTGTTCCTTCTTTATGCGCGGCACTACCGACACAAATCTCTGAAAAGAAACAGACGCACCACTCGATGCGAAACGAAATCTTTAACTAGCGACATAGCAACTTAACTCTGCAAGTTGCTGGTCCAAGCTATGAAACGGTCAATCCCACCAGCAACGAATTAGCGATAAATTCGTCACTTAAACAGGTACGTCTGCACGGACTGACCGTTGGTATTAGTGACTAATTAGTACTTACAATCGACGTGATATTCCGATCGTTACTGATACACCGTCGCCATCGCGTTGACCCGCGCCGATTTCGTTTTCAGCAATAACTTTTTTGTACCCAATCGAGAACACCGGCTTCGCTTGACCAGCAATAGGAGCTTGATAATATAACCGGATATCTAATGCAAGATCGTCGCCAACCACGCTTGAAATTTTTGCGCTAAAAGTATCTGTGATAGGATCGTTTACTATTACTCCGACCCCAAAATTCACACCAGAACCGTAGAACAAATCCACAAGGTCAGTCGGCTCGGTTTGTCCGACTCCCTCACACTCATCAGGATTTAACTCACAGAGTTCTAAAAGCTCCTCGTCTACGGGATCTGATTCGGTTGTTCCGTCTTCACGATAACCGCTCGTCTCTCTAGCGTAATACACGGAGACAAACGGTGTCACATATTTTGTTTTAAGTCCAATCTCTCCAAAAATAGTCTGAGCAGTATCAGTCACGCCGTTCGTATTGGCAACCGCGCCACCACCTCCGTAATACAGGCTAAACTGTTTCGTTCCTTGAAGATCTGGAAATATCATTGCCTGTACCGCGAGCGAGACATTCTTTTGGTCCTGTGTGTTTTCCAAAATGTCTACGCTTGTACCAAAAAAAGCCCCAAATTCTTTAACGGTTGATTCTTGGGCAGATGTTGATAACGCCGTCAAAAGAAGCGGGACAATCATCAAATGTAGTTTCTTCATCATAGTCTCCTTAGGTATTACTCGATGAGTTTTTGAGGACAGGGAATACGACAAAATGCTACCCCTTGTCAATCGATTACGGTTGTTATCCAACAGAATGTGGGGGCGAGCGGACTTTCTTGCTAAGACATCCTCTCACATTTGTAAACCACATAGTCTCAACTACCTATGTCGATACTTCAATAATTATATGCAGCACACGGGTTCGCGTACGGTTCGAGGGACAGTCATTAAGATAATTTATCGGAGAATTTATCAATGGCTGATTCTAAGAAAAAACGACCTCGGAGAAGTTTTAGCGACGAGTTCAAACGCGAAGCGGTAGCCCTGTACCGAAGTTCTGATGTTTCCGCAGAACAGGTGGTTACTGAACTGGGCCTTCATTTCACCAACGTCGAGAGGATGCGGAAGTTAGGGGATACGCTTTATGATTCTAACCACTGCTTTACTCCGAGTCGTATCCCAACACCATGTCAGGCTATAGAGGCAGTCTAGACAAGTCCATAGAAAGAATGGGCATGAAGGCAAGGCTGGTTTTTGACGACTGGGTGAAATTTATCGAAAAGAGGACAGAAGATTCCGACCTTCTCACCTGGCACGTAGAAGCTCACGTCGATATCTCAACGAAGCTGTCTGGATTTCTTCTTGGAAATGTGCCCTCGGACTCGCAAGTGTGCTATGCCGAACACCTGGAGAGAACCAAAGAAGATTGAACTGAAAAAACGTTCCGCGGCGTTAGCGACTGTTCTTGGGTCCCGGAACCAATCATGCCATTGATTGCGGCACTGCATACGAGACGTGCATCGAGGCTGTAGGTTAGTGAGTACGCTTCAGTAGGTGATCGTGAACAGTATGAACTGCGCGAGCCGCATTCCATGCGAACGGTCCGTAGTCGTTGAGATTCTTCGGGTCAAGTAGGCGCATGACGGTGTGCAAGTGGTCCCGGGATTCTTCGTTGTATTCGATCAAGATCGCATCGGGAACATAGATTCGGTAGTACACCCGCTCCCCGCGCTGACTGAAGGTGAAGAATCCAGTGGTCAATTTGGGTTTAATCGCGTCGCGAATATTCTCAGCGTGGGGCGATGGGAGATAGAAGAGATACACATCGATCAAGTCCCCGGCGACTTCCAATTGCTCATCTGAAAGGTTGGATAACGGAATGCCGACGTTTTCGAACTCGTCGAAGGGGAAGTCCTTACCTCGGTCTAGGTGGCCGTTCCCAGACCCGGCTCTGACGTCTCCGCGAACCAGACCTTCCACGGTTGCTTGGGCCTGTTCTTCCTCGGACAGCGACTCGAACAGCTCTCTGCCCCATTGGCTTTCATCCTCCAACGGGGTGCTACCATTGACGGTCAGGGGCTGGGAACCCAAGAACATGGGTGCTAGCAGCAGATCGTCGCCGTGGACGAGAAAATTGAGCGCAATGTGATGGCCGTCGAACTGAAGACCCCAGGCGGAGTCGATCATCGGGTTGCCGAACACAGCAACGGTGTAGTCCTCTACAGTTCCGACTCCGGATGCGCGTTCGATGTCTGTTGCGAGAAGTTCCACCGTCGCGAACCCTTCTTCGCTGAGCAAGGAGCGAAGGGCCGTCCAAACGTGCTGTTGGGCCTCTTCGCCGAGACTTCCTAGTCGAACCCCGCCGGGGCGACGTCCGGGGACGTTAGTCCACGAGTGCATTTCCTCGTCGCCCACGCAGTAGTTGAGCGACCTCTTCTGATCGTTTGTCACGGAATTAAGCAGGTTTGCGACTAGAGTTGCCATGTGGTTGAGATCTTTGCGTTCGCTGCGGGGTTTCAGAGTGAAGCTTGACAGGTCGCAGTCGAGACTGAATTCTCCGGATTGCGGAGCAACGTCTTCGTCGAGGTCTTGAGCAAGTCCGAGTTGGCCGAGCGTTAGGGCAAGCGCGCACAACAGGCATGTGATAGGGAAAGCGCGGGAAGCAAACTCGGTCATGGCAATGAGTCTCCGACGGGCGGGCTTGAATGGTCTAATGATTATATGGGCGGCGACGCTGGGCTAGATTGTCCTAAAACGTGCTCAGACCCCACAGATGAGTTTCGAGAAATGACTAGCATAAAAAATGGCGTCGCTCTTAGACATGCAGGGACAATCTCTGGGGAATATTCATTCATTCTATAACCTGCGGGACACCTAGAATGAACATATACACAAATCCGTTTCATGAAAGACGGTCAAATTTAAGAATACTGAAGCGAAAAGACGATCTAGCACACATACGACAACACGTAATCGAAGACTACGAACCTAAGGAACCGCAGGGTACAAGACCAGATTTTCAAGCGCGTTCGATGGGTCAATCTCAACAGCAAACGAGTTCCGTTCGATATCGAATTAACTAAATCTTTAGTGAACGCGTACGACGCGTTATACACACTAATAGTTCCATTCCACGATACTGATCTCAATATCGATTTCATTGTGTGAAAGTGTGAGCTACGCCAATCAATTTCTAGGTCGCAGTATCCTCGCTTTCCCGTATTGTCGATACCTTTTATACGTCGAGAGTCACCAATAGTATCGTATATCCGCGGATTCGTTGCTTACGTAAAATCCCTTTTTCTCTATTTCATTCGTCCAACAATGAGATAGGACGCTTTCATCAGTTTTCTCGCGTTATTACAAAATGAACCCTCACGAGTCCGGGCTATGTCCCGACATGAAACCGGACACTACCGTACATATTGAAGAGACCTTTGGTATCGACAAGGATGTTGTGGTTCCTGCTTTCAGAGAACGTACCGACTATGTTCCCGATCTAGACGAAAACTACCACTTTGACCATGACACCACACTAGCTATTCTTGCAGGTTTTGCACACAATCGGCGTGTGATGATTCAGGGATACCATGGAACCGGTAAGTCGACTCACATTGAGCAGGTAGCCGCTCGTTTAAATTGGCCCTGCGTACGTGTGAATCTGGATAGTCATATAAGTCGAATCGATCTAGTAGGAAAAGACGCGATCGTAGTGGAAAATGGACTGCAAATCACAACCTTCAAAGAAGGATTATTGCCTTGGGCGTTGCAACATCCTACCTGTCTTGTGTTCGATGAATACGACGCCGGACGTCCCGATGTAATGTTCGTGATTCAGCGCGTTCTTGAAGTCGAAGGTAAGCTCACGCTACTCGACCAAAATCGAGTGATTACACCGAATCCTTGGTTCCGTTTGTTTTCAACGACGAATACTGTCGGTCTGGGCGATACCACCGGCATGTACCACGGTACACAACAGATTAATCACGGTCAAATGGACCGTTGGAACATAGTTGCGACTTTGAACTATCTGACGCACGATGTGGAAGTCGACATCGTGTATCGCAAGGCTCAGTCTTGGCAGAAACGACCAGACGGGCAACGCGTGTTAGCGAATATGGTGAACGTTGCTGATCTCACACGCAAGGGATTTATGAACGGAGATGTTTCTGTTGTTATGTCGCCGCGAACGGTGCTTACGTGGGCGGAAAACACTGAGATATTTGATGATTTGGGATTTGCGTTTCGTGTGACGTTTTTGAATAAATGCGACGAACTTGAACGCCCAACAATTGCCGAATATTATCAGCGGTGCATGGGTGAAGATCTTGGAGACGCAAGTGCCGAAATCACCCTTTGTACGTAGAGAACGATGCATGCTAAGGTTGGGCTTCTAGGCTCGATAGCTGGACTTCGGTATGGCTAGTTCTCTTTCCGATAGTCCGATTGATTCGTTCAAGCGCGCAATGACCGCTACTATCAGAGCGCTCGCGGAAAATGACAGTCTAGAAGTAACGTTTTCTCAGGAAAATCCTGAATTGCAAGGAGACACTGTACGAGTGATGTCTCCAGAAATAGGGTGTTCGAGTGAGGAGTTAAACGCGATTCGAGGAATCGGCGATGAGCTCGCTCTTCGAGTTCGGTTTCACGACATCCAGGTTCACGCTCGACATTGTCCGCCTTCTGGACCTGCTCGAGAGTTATTTCAATGGGTTGAAGATGCACGGGTCACATCGTTAGGTGCACTGAGAATGGAAGGCGTAGCACAGAATCTGGATGCTTCGTTAGAGCGGATTTGCCGACAGGCGATGTTTGATAGAATCACTGCTGCAACGGATGCGCCTCTCGGTGTCGCGGTTGGGCTAATCGTGCGCGAACGTCTTACCGGACGGAATCTTCCCCCTGCAGCCGAAAACGTCGCCAAATTTTGGCGTGACTACGTGTATGAACAAGCTGGCAAAGACATTGAAGCCTTGTCCTCATGCGTTCGTGACCAATCAGCATTTGCCGCTCGATGCCGAGACATACTAAAGAATCTGGGCATGGTAGTAGAACAGGAAAAACAGTTGGACGCTTCAGAAGCTGAGCAACAAACTCAATCAGATACGGACGAAGGCAAAGAGCAAGAGTCTACGGTGGACGAGTTTTTCTCCGCCGACAACGAGGAGGGTGCCGATGAAGCTGATGTGAGTTCTGCACAAGTCGAATCAAGCGCTGATGCCGATGAATACGATGAGTTTGGCGATGCTGAAACTGACGACGTGCCTCAAGCTAATATCGATAGAGCCGGCAATATCAGCCGAGACTTTCAATACTCTCCCTTTACGACTAAGTACGACGAAGTAGTGAACGCCGAACAGTTATGCGATTCGGACGAGCGCGTCAAACTTCGAGCTGGTTTGGATGCTCAATTGTTACCGTTGAAGCAAGCTACTGCCAAGTTGGCGAACCGTTTGCATCGTCGTCTGCTAGCCAAACAAAATCGTACTTGGGAATACGATCTTGACGAGGGGATGCTAGACGCGTCGCGACTGGAACAGGTCATCGTCGATCCGGTGAATCCGTTGGCATTTAAACGCGAGAAAGAAATGCAGTTTCGCGACACAATCGTCTCCATGCTTATCGATAGTTCTGGGTCGATGCGAGGACGGTCTATCGTTACCGCAGCAATTTGTGGCGATATCTTGGGTAGTACGTTGGAACGATGTGGAGTGGGTGTAGAGATTTTGGGTTTTACCACTAGCGCATGGCGAGGCGGAATGTCTCGGGAAGAGTGGATAAAAGCTGAAAAGCCTGAGAATCCCGGGCGTTTGAACGACGTCAGACACATCATTTTTAAATCCGCAGATATGCCGTGGCGACGTTGTCGAAATAACATGGGGGTCATGATGCGCGAGGAACTTCTCAAAGAAAACATCGACGGCGAAGCACTCATATGGGCGCACAATCGGTTGACGAATAGACCTGAACAACGCAAAGTACTCATGGTTATTTCAGATGGGTTGCCCGTAGACAATTCCACTCTCCTGGCAAATCCAAGTAACTATTTGGAACAACACTTGAAATATGCGATCGACATGATCGAAAATCATTCCCGAGTCGAACTAGTCGCGATCGGGATTGGGCATGACGTCACCAATCACTATAAACGCGCGGTCACAATTAATGAACCTGAACAGCTAGCCGGTGCGATGATAGACCAACTCGCTTCATTGTTTGATGTTCCACAATAACCAAATATCTCATTTTCGGTCCATCGGTAAAACGTTGCTCTATCTAGGGTGCGTATTTGCTTTTGCCGCTAGTTCGCATGCCCAAACGACCTCAATTGCGTTTTTGTCTTGTATCGACGATCAGAAACCAAGACATCCTATCTGGAAAGCACTGCTGGGGGCGAATCCAGATGTCACGGTATTCATGGGCGACAACGTGTATCTTGATCTGTCTCTGATAACGGGTGCGTCGGCGACCAAAGAGTTCGAAGCAAATTACACGTCTCTAGAGGAGACTCCCCAGTTTAATGCTCTACGGATGTCTAGTCGAATCTTGGCAATCTGGGACGACAACGATTATGGGCAGCGTGATGGGGATGGCAGTTTCGAATACAAAGAGTTATCAAAGCAAAAATTTCTTGAGTTTTGGGATGTTGAACCTAGTAGCGCTCGCGCACAACGCGTCGGAAATTACGATTCTGCGTGGATTGGTGAAGGCGAGCGAAGAATCCAGATTATTTTGTCTGACACTAGGTATTTTCGTTCGGCTTGGACACGCGATCCCAATGCAAATGAATGTGCTTCCGGGAACATCGTGCCATCAGACGACGAGGACGCAACCATGCTTGGAGAGGCTCAGTGGAGTTGGTTGGAGAAGCGGCTCGATGAACCAGCAGCGTTGCACATCTTCGTATCGGGGATTCAGGTAATTCCCGTAGATCACTGTTTCGAGCGTTGGGCGGGCTTTCCAAAAGAGCGTGAAAGGCTGATAGAGACTCTGTCTACGGCGAGTGCTCGCTCAATCATCTTGAGCGGCGATCGCCATCTCGCCGAAACGTCACGAATGGTACGCAGTGATGATTCAAGCTTGGAAATTGAACTGATCGAGTTCACGTCGAGTTCATTCACATCGCGCGTTGGTTTTGGCGCGGGTGAATTGAATCGCTATCGCGTAACTGACGACAATATCAGGGTCAATAACTTTGGTTTATTGACCGTAGATTTGGACAAGAGTAAATTCAAAGTGGAGTACATTGGTCAATCACGGACGGTATTACAGGAGTTCGAAACCACTCTACCCATCGCGGAGAACGAACTTTAGAGTAAACCTCGTGTTGGAGAAAAATTGGGAAGATTCAGTAGCCATAGTAGTTCACTGCTCTCGACGCTTCGACTCCTCATGCTATCGTTCTCTTCGCAAGACGAGGAATACAACCGACACTGAGGTTCTTCATTTCTCTTAAACTGTCGCAAGGAACCGCGACTTATAATCGGTGTTGTGTTGTAGATACTATTAGTCTTGTTATCAGTGTGAACGGGCAAACCGCTACGCCCCTCAAGACTACTAGATAGCTACTACAGATATATGGCCAAGAGGGTTTAATGAACGAACAAACATACTTAAACGCGATTCGATTCCCTAGAGCGTGGTGGTACTACGTTTTAAGTTTCATGTTCGCTTCTGTGGGATTTCAGTCTCTCTTCTACTTCAAGGATAGCTGGTTTCCAAGTTGGATTCAGGGACTGTTCTATATAGTCTTTTTTGTAATGTCCGTCGTCAATCTTGGGTACATGATTTTCCACGTCAATAGGAATATCGGAGCGTACAAACTATCGTGGCGCACTGGTAGAGTCGTACTAAAACCTTATATTCTGTGGGCTAGCGTTGCGGTGATGATTCTTAGCTGGGTAGTCGCGTTGATTTTTTACAACGCGCTATGGTTTTTCATGGCATTGGGAACCACATTTCTCGTATTTATTGTTGGCTTTTTTAGCATTCGAAAAGCGATTCATCGATCAGATCCGTCCGATTTGCTGTAATTCATCGTGAGAGAACGTTTTCTCACATCCTTGTACTCATTCTGGTTTGAGTTCTAGTCGGGTCTAAAAGACTCTTGGTCGCGATCTGATACACTGTTTCGATCAGTACTCGCTCAACCGAATCTTCAATAAGTAAACAAAAAAAAGCACACAACCGCAAACGCGATCGTGTGCTTTATCGTTTTAAGTCTTGCTAAGGACTATCGTTGCCAGGTAATTCTCCCGTAAAGGTATCCGCCGTTGAAACCGTACGGTGATTGCTCACCGTAGAGTAGTCCGGCGATGTTTCCGTTTGGATTTTCGGATGGGTAAACATCTGTGATGTTTTGCATCCCGCCGGTAATGGTAAGCTCGTCATTCATGACGTATGAGATTTCAGCGTCCCACAATGCGACGGCTTCAGGATAGTAAGCCGCATCCGGATCGTTGGTGGGCGTATCGTAATACTCACCGTAATATCGCAGACGCACCATAGCGTTGAATTGATTCATGCTGTGATTCCATGTAGCAGTGATCCGAGTAACTGGCTGACCATCTTCAATCTGATTCTTTCGGTTTTCGGAAGTAAATTCTGGGTTGTACGTTTCCAATTCGACGTCGTTGAAATTAGCAGCGACTGCGAGGTTGGAATTACCTCCAGCAAATTCAAACTGAGTTGTAGCGACGATGTCGATCCCGGAAGTTCGAAGTGTCTGCTGATTTGACAAAAATCTAACGCTAGAGAAGCTTGTTGCATCAGCTACGCCAGCGGCTAGAAGGGCTTGAATGTCCGCGTCAGTTAGATGAAAACGACTGGTGAACGCTATACGATCTTCCACTTCGATGTTGTACCAATCGACAGTGACATCAATACGGCCGAACGAAGCGATTACTCCGATCGTCGTATTCGTCGAAATTTCTGGAGTGAGTGCTTCTGCTCCTTTTTGAATGGCGATAGGATTCGTCGGTGGGAGTGTCGCGATATCTGCCAACATTCCCATGTTAAATTCTGTTGTCACATTACGTAGGTTTGCTTGTCCGGCTGTAGGTACCCGGAAACCGGTACTGATCGCACCACGTATCGCCGCATTGGAGTTAATCTCAATTCTCCCAGTGAACTTACCGTCTAGGGTATTTCCGTAATCTGGGTAGTTCTCGTAGCGTAATGCGCCTCCCAGAAGCAGCGTGTCTGACACGTCTGACTCCAAATCAATGTAAAACGCGGTAGAGTCTACACTATTAATTCCTGCATCAGTTGGAGGGAAACCTGGAAAACCGTTCGATCCGATACCAAATCCTTGCGCGGCTAAATTTGGATCGATGAAGTACGAATTAGGTTCTCCATTACTGATTCGGAAGGAATCTCGACGTTGCTCGAAGCCCCATGCGAAGTTGACCGTGAGTCCATTGTCTAGTACCAACGGTTTGGACATGTCAAAGTTAAACACTCGGTCTGTTTCAGTGTATGCTCCAGATTCGTAGTGAACGGGAATATCGTTTCGTAAGCTTAAGAGTTGCGGATTGATCGTGTTGAATATGTAGAACAGTGCGTAGCTTCGACCGATTGAAGCACTGAGGTCGTAGTACCACCCGTTCTCCATCATGCCTCGAACTCCTCCGACTAGCGACAAGTCAGCAATTTGTCCGCCAAAGTTTGGTGTGAATCCTCCTGGAAACTTTTCAATGAGTGAATAGCAATTTGGATCATTACGGATTGCCGCGAGAGCGTCTGGATCCGCAACATGATCAACGATTCTTACAACGGGACAATTGCCGGACATATCACCAGTCAAATCGGCAACCTTCACAGTATTAAAACCGTCGACTACGTCGCCTCGGAATACTCCGCCCCGTGTGTGTGGATTTCGATAGTAGAACCCACCGACTACTTCTCTTTCAGCCCAATTTCCAAACGCGTAGGCTTCACTGTTGTCAGAAAATTCAACTCCTACGTTAGCCCATATCTTAAAGTCGTCATAAATGTCTGGAGACCCCCAAATTTGAGCAGCGGGTGTTCGTACGTCTCTATTGCCGGCGTCGATTAAATCTTTGGCATCGTTACGTTGTGCACTTCTGCTTGTTGCATCTTGCTCCTTCCATTCCGCGGCAAAAGTCGCGAAACCTACATCACTTAGGGGAAATCCTATGTATGACGCAATCGAAATCTGTGATCCATCACCTTCAAAATACTGACCAGTTTTGAAATCTACCAAGAAACCTTCAGTTTCTTCTCGAAGCACGAAATTCATAATCCCAGCGATTGCATCCGAACCGTACTGAGACGACGCGCCGTCTCGTAGTACTTCCACTCGCTCAATAGCAACAGCGGGAATCACTGATAGGTCGGGAGCTTGCGCGCCTCCGGATGCTCCTGCTCCAAGCAGAGCAATAACAGCAGCGCGATGCCTGCGCTTCCCATTAACCAATACCAATGTCGAGTCGGGCGAGAGGGAGCGTAAAACAGCTGGGCGAATGAACGTCGCGGCATCACTGATTGGTTCTATCGCGACGTTGTAAGATGGTACTAATGCAGCCAGGAGGTCATCCATGTCGTTGCCGCCTTGCGCGAGAAATTCATCTCCTTGCAACACGTCGACAGGAACAGGCGAGTCGGCAGCGGATCGGTCAAGTCGCCTTGAACCGACAACCGTGACTTCTTCCATCTGGGTGTTCGCGGACACGACTTGTCCTTCGTCGTTTTCATCCTGTGCAAACAAGAGACTGCCCGGTAGCAGCAATGCTATCAGGCAAATAAATTTGATAAAAATGTGGGGTATCTTTGAGAACACAATAACTCCTTTTAAAGGTCTATAGTGATAAAAAACCGTGAACTAAATCACAGTAGTAAAAGCCAAGTTAACAGGTGGCCGGTGAAAGCTAGATCTCACACAAGCAATTGATTTTACAAATTGATCTCAATCGTAAAGGTGGCAGGCTACAACTCGCTCATGTCCGTTGGAGGCAACGTTTTGTAGCTCTGGTGTCGTAGTGCGACAAACATCCATAACTTTTGGACACCGACTTGCAAAGCGACAACCCGGTTTAATGTTTACCGGCGATGGAATTTCACCTTGAATCTTGGAGGAGGTACGTGAACGTTCAAACTTTGGGTCAGGCTCTGGATTCGAACCGATTAAGACTTGAGTGTAGGGATGTTTAGGGTTAAAAAACACCTCATCCGAGGGACCGACTTCGACCAGCGAACCGAGATACATCACGGCAATTCGGTCAGAGACATAACGTACCATGGACAAATCGTGGGCGATAAACAATAGTGTGAGTCCAAGGGATTCTTTTAGTTCACCCAATAGATTGATAACCTGTGCCTGTACGGATACGTCGAGCGCAGAGATAGGTTCATCACACACTACGAAATCGGGTTCTAGAATGAGTGCACGAGCGATTCCGATGCGCTGTCGTTGACCGCCGGAAAATTCATGGGGATAGCGAGACACATGGTCCGCGTGAAGCCCAACACGCTCCAACCACTCACGTGTTTCTCTTTGAATCTGCGCGCGAGGTTTGTTTCCACTTAGCTTTGGACCCTCACCGATAATTTCTCCTACTGTCATTCGAGGATTCAACGAAGAGTAGGGATCTTGGAAGATCATTTGCATCCGGTTAGCGAACATCAGAAAGTGATTCGGAGAGAATCTGTTTGGTAGCCGTTCACCATCAAAGGTCACCTTACCACCGGTTTTGGCGTGAAGACCAATTATTGTCTTCCCCAGCGTAGATTTTCCGGATCCGCTTTCACCGACAAGCCCAACAATTTCTTTGGGGTGAACATCAAGGGAGACATCATCGACAGCATGAACGACATCGCGCATACCAAGCCTAAAGTGTTTAGTCAGACTCTCAACTCTGAGAAGAGGGTCAGTCATGCATGCTGTACCTCGAGGACGTGATGTTCACACTCGTCATGGTGCAACCAGCACTTTGAAAAGTGTGCATCGGAAATAGTAAACTCTGATGGTTGGCTTTCGACACATGCTTCCATGGCATGTGGGCACCTCGCGGCATAACCGCAGCCCGCTGGGGGCGAAAAGAGATCGGGCGGACTTCCCGGGATTGGCATTAATTTCTGAACTTCATCTGAACGATTTGTAGGCATCGCGCTTAAGAGACCGACAGTGTAGGGATGCGACGGTGAATAAAAGATCTCGTCTACCGTACCGGATTCAAGAATTTCACCTGCGTACATTACAACGACTCGGTCTGCAACACCCGCCACGACTCCTAGGTCATGAGTGATAAGGATCAATCCCATCCCCACTTCCTTTTGTAAATCCTTTATTAAGTCCAAAATTTGCGCCTGAATCGTAACGTCAAGTGCTGTCGTGGGTTCGTCAGCGATCAGTAGGTCCGGTTCGCATGCAATCGCCATTGCGATCATGGCCCGCTGAAGCATCCCACCAGAAAATTCGAATGGATATTGAGCCGCACGTTTTGCAGCTTCAGGAATTTTCGACATTTCTAGCAATTCGATCGCTTTTTTCTTGGCTTGCGTGCCTGACAACTTACGATGCAGCTTCAACGGCTCTGCAATTTGGTTCCCGATAGTCATAGTTGGGTTCAACGAGGTCATTGGATCTTGAAAGATCATTCCAACTTTATTTCCACGTATGTCTTTTCCGTTGATGGATTGATGCCCCAATATGCGGTGGCCATCTAGGATTGCTTCTCCTTGTGTGATCCGTCCAGGTGGTATTGGAATTAGACCCATTACACTCTGAACTGCCACCGACTTTCCGCACCCAGATTCACCAACGATCGCAAGTGTCTCACCCCGGTCAACATGGAAGCTGGCTCCGCGAACCGCGTGCACGACGCCCCCATACGTAGTGAACTCCACGTGTAAGTTTGAGACTTGGAAAAGTGAATTAGCCATTACTCGCGAGCCCGCATGCGCGCGTCAAGGGCATCACGTAATCCATCCCCCAGTAAATTAAACGCTAGGACAGTGATGCTAATAAACAACGCAGGGAACAATAGTTCGTGCGGAGTCTTTTCCATCGTGCGAATTCCGTCATTACACATCGCTCCCCAAGATGGCGTCGGTGGAACAACACCCATGCCAATAAATGAAAGAAAAGCCTCCGTGAATATAGTTGCCGGAACTGCAAATGTGAATGAAACCAGCACTACACCCATGGTGTTGGGAATCATGTGTCGACCGATTAACCACCTGTTAGTACCCCCTAGTAGACGCGAAGCCTCGACATATCCGTGTTCACGAATCTGCAAAACCTCTCCACGTACGAGTCGTGCTACTCCAGGCCAGCTAAGTAAGACGAGGGCGACCACCATCGCAGGAATACCACTTCCACCTGCTTCAACACCAAACCACACCATGAATAGGATCATGAATAACAAAAATGGAAGTGCAATGACGATATCCGTGAATCGCATTAGAATTGAATCAACAACTCCGCCGAAGAAACCAGACACACTACCAATGAGAATACCGATTATGATGAAGAACAAAGGTGCAACTATTCCGATGCTCAGCGAAACTTGTGCTCCCTTTATTAACCGTGCTAACATATCACGACCCAGGTAGTCTGTTCCCAAAGGATGCCAATCGAGTCGAACAGTGTCACCGGGTTCGACATTGGAAGCGTCGGTGATATGTCCCAATCTTAAAGCTTCGCCCACGGTTATATAGAGCCTCGGTCGCACTTCTATGGAGGTAAACTCCTCAAATTCGTTACCCTCGTCATCTAATGCAACAACCGAGTACCAGTAAGTCTTTTGTTGAATATCCATTTTGTCTTGAAAACTTACATGGGTCCCGTTTTCGGTCTCTCCAATGGGCAATCCTAGGGGAAGTCCCGCTACAGGTTGCAAGATATGGCGATAGATACGATAAGCCGTAGCATTTGGAACCGCATCCCACTTGAGTCCAACGCTGGTTGTTCGAGCCTCGCCTACTACTTCGATGTTTGAAGGAGCTCTGTGAGTACCAGTTGGTTCAGCTACTACGACTTCCTGCCATGGAGAGTCTTCCGAAATGAGGATGGCATTTCGATTTACCCAAGGTGCTTGTGAGGTCTTGTCCAAGTGCTGTTCTGTATGGTCGACTCGCCATATAAACGGACCTAAATACGCCATGAGCAATAAAAAGACGATCACAAACAACGAGATCATCGCTCGAACGTTTGCAAACAGTCGTCGTCCTGCATCCTGCCAATAAGAAAGGGACGGACGACTAGCTTGTTCGACTTCGTGCGAAGTCGCAACCGGTTTAAAGCTGAGTTCGGTCATTTGTTGAGTCGAACTCTCGGATCGACAACCGCGTAGAGAAGATCGACAATGATCACCATTAATACAAGGAAAGCTCCATAAAACACAGTTGTCCCCATGATCACACCATAGTCGCTTTGTTGCACGGCGGTGACAAAGTACTTACCTAGACCGGGAATGCCAAAAACGTTTTCGACGACGAATCCTCCTGTTGTGATTCCTGCTATTGACGGGCCAAGAACCGTCAGTACTGGTAGAATCGCATTGCGAAGTTGATGTCGTGCAAAGATCTGGGCAATCGGTACACCTTTAGATCGTGCAGTGCGGATGTAATCTGCATTCACGATTTCCAACATCGAAGTACGCATCAGACGCGTCAGAAATGCCATTGTTCCGAGACCAAGAACCAATGCAGGAATCAGCATATGCCATACTGTACCCCAACCCGCGACAGGGATGTCTATACCGAGAGTTTTATTAAGAGTGACAATGCCAAGTTGTCCAACGGTTGCAAAGACGAACGATGGCACTGATATACCCAATATCACCAATATGATGATGACAACGTCCGGCCACTTGTTCCGGTATAAAGCGGTCAGAGCTCCCCACAGAATACCTCCCAAGCCAGCAAACACGATAGCGAGAACTCCAAGAGTAGCAGAAACTGGAAATTGCTCTGCGATGATGTCATTCACACGCCGATTTTCGTGTTCAAAGGACCATCCAAAATCACCCCGAACCATATTGAGAAGAAAAATGCCGTACTGCGTGATCTTACGTTTGTCGAGACCATACTTTGCTTCTAAATTTTCTCGAATTTCCTGACTAATTGCTTTGTCACTTTCGAGCGGATCTCCGGGGATACTATGCATGACCCCAAAAGTAGCAGTTGCAATGAACCAAACAGTGAAGATCCCTTGCAACAACCGCATTGCTATGTAACGGGGCATTGAGCTAGTTGTCTACTTCTGGATTGATGTATGCTTGAGTGTAATCCGGATCCGTACCCACGGATCTTCGAGTGACACCTTTTACTCGGTCGTCGAACACATACACACTACCACGCTCATACTCAAAGATGATAGCAGCGTCTTCGTACAAAATGTGCTGAACGCGATCCATTGCTTCCATACGAGTTCTAGGATCACTGGATTGCTGTGCGATTTCCACTTGGTGGTCTAACTCTTCGTTCTTATAGAGTCCCCGGTTGTTCGCGTTCCAAGAGGTAAAGAGATCTCCAAATGTTAGGACGTCATCATAGTCCGGTCCCCATCCAGCAGCGACGATGTCATACTCCCCCGAGGTCATCTTTGCAAGTCGTTGTTTGAATATTTGTTTGTCAATTTTGATTTCGATACCTAACTTTTCCTTTAACATGCTTTGATAGTATTCCGCGTGTTTTGACGAGAATGCACTGTCGCCGGTGAGAAAGACGAGCGAAGGCGGTTCGTCTAAGCCAAGTTCGTCTAGTGCTCGATTCATGTAATCATGAGCGCTTGCAACATCGCGCTTGTGGTCTGGAGCTGGAAATTCGTCTCGAAAATATCCTTCAACACCACGAAGCCATACAGGAAATATTGATTCTCCAGGAAGGTTGCCTGGCGTCTTCAATACTTTAAACACAAGCTCTTCTGGATCGCAAACTTGTTGAATTGCTTTTCTCAAATTAAGATTGGAAGTGGGTCGTTCGGCGCGATGATTGAATCCTAAGTAAAACACTGACCCGTCGCTATGCGTTTCAATACGCCATCTCTCGGTGAGCGCGCGTTCTATATTTTCTGCGTTGAGACCTGCGAGCACGATTTTTCCTGTTGCGAAGAGATTTAGCGCGGTGTTTGGATCCGGTGTGATGTAGCCAAACTCTATAGCATCGAGATTAGTCTGTGAATTGTTCCAGTAGCGTTCGTTTCTCTCTAGTCGCACATCTTTGTCGTGTACCCATCGACTCATCAGAAAGGGACCGTTATAGATCATGTCTTCGGCATTGGTTCCGTAGTTGCCTTCTCGAGACTCATAAAACTCTTTGTTAATCGGTAAATAAGTAAAAAATGCCAGAAGCTTGATGAAATATGGTGTTGGCTGTTCAAGTTCGATGCTGAGCGTGTAGTCATCAATAGCTTTTGCACCGAGAGAATCGACACTTGCTTCACCGACATTAATCGCTTTTCCATTTTTTATTGGATATAGGACGAACGCATATTGGGATGCCGTTGCCGGGTTGAGTGCCGTTTGCCAGGAAAAAACAAAGTCGTGTGCCGTGACTGGTGTACCATTGCTCCAATATGCGTCTTGGCGCAGATGGAATGTTCCCGATAAGTCGCCCATCTCCCAAGACTCGGCTACGCCCGGTAATATTTCATTTTCAGGACCGTAGCGAATGAGCCCCTCCATAATATGACCCAACAACATCCCGGACACCATGTCGGTTGCTCGTGTAGAGTCCATCTGTGGTGGTTCGGAAGTGAGGGATAACGTGATTGTGTTATCCTCAAAATTCACTGCGGAAGTCGATGTCGCGCCGACGTTAAATTTCTCCGTAATAAAGCCTAAGAGAAGTAACAATACCACGCACAAGACTAGGGCGTACAAAGCATATTTCGTGAGTTGCCAGCCCGGAGTTGCAGTTAAACGAGGTTTTGGATTATGAAGGGTTTCTGTCAATTTAACACTCCACGATGCATCGTTCCTAGTATTGAGTGGAATTACGCGTACGAGATGGGTACGGGCAAAAACCGCTACAAGTTGTCATCGATTAGCTCCGACTCACATTGAACGAAACTCGATAAGTGGTCGCAGCAAACTGTATGAGTCATAATTCTACGTTTGGAAGTTGAATTGGGAAGTAGAGGAACAGATTCTTGACCGCACTGTTGACTCACGAAGATTGTATCGCGCACGAAGTCCCGCGTCGTCACCCAGAATCGAGTGCAAGAATTCAATCGATTCTGCAGCATATAAAGGAAACTGGGTTGATGCAGGAGGTCGCGACAGTCAAACCGGATTTGGTCTCTTATGAGCACTTGGTTCGCGTGCACACTGAGGCGTACGTTGAAAATCTCAAGCAATTGTCGCCAGACGAAGGGTTGGTGCGCCTTGATATAGATACAGCGATGGGGCCAACCACTTTAAATGCGGCAAGGCGCGCAGCCGGCGCGACTACAACTGCAGTAGATTTAGCGCTGAAGGACGAGCACCCCCGATCATTTTGTGTGGTACGCCCGCCTGGTCATCATGCGGAAACGGATCATCTCATGGGATTCTGTTTATTCAACAGCATCGCTGTCGCCGCTGATTACGCGTTGGACCGCGTTAGTCGAGTCGCGGTGTTGGACTTTGACGTGCACCACGGGAACGGAACTGTAGAAATCTTTGCGGACCGACCAGAAGTCTTGGTCTGTTCGAGTTTTCAATATCCCTGTTATCCATACCGTTTACAAGAGCTCGAGCGTACGAATATTGTCAATACGCCATTGCCTGCGGGTACTGGAAGTCGAGATTTTCGATTAGCTATCGAGCGAGATTGGATCTCTGCCATCGAGAGACATAAACCAGAGCTTTTCTTAGTGTCTGCAGGTTTTGATGCTCATCAGGAGGATCCTTTTGCAGGTCTCAACTTAGTCGACGACGATTATCGATGGATCACCAACTTGATCGTTGATCTCAGCAATCAGTTTGCTAATGGACGAGTTGTCTCTACGCTGGAAGGCGGCTACGAATTAAACGCTCTCGCAAGATCGGCGAAGATTCACCTTGAGTCGTTACTTTAAGAAGTACCCTAAGAAGTGAGGTACTTTAGAAGCCGTCGTTGCAGAATGGTCGGTGTTTTGTAGCGAACGTACTATTCAGTTCATGTTCGCGGTCGCGGTTGAGTATCGCAGCGCGACCACAAGCCTCCAACTCCGAAAGGGTATTGTGGCCGCTCAATAGTGTTCCGAACCCGTTAATATCGATACGAAAGTCCGCGCTTTGGTTTGTCGTCGTCACAGTGCTACTGATACCATCCGTGTCAAGAAGATAGGTACCGACGTTCCACGGACACTCTCGGTCTTCGGGAATTGCAAACGCAACCTTCGCTTTGTTTGGATAAGGGCGACTACCAGCTAGTTTTTTGACGTCTACGGCGCGTAGCCATAATCCTTCTGCCCACTCAGCTTGTAGCTGGCGAGGCTCCAATAACATGAGAAACGCTGGATCATCTGTAGGCATCCACATTTCGACCGAAATTACCAAATCATGACTCCGAATATAGTTCCACAGACTGCGATATGCCGCTCGATTGAGGGCAAAGAAGTCGCGAATTGAGATCTTCTGGTTAGGACCTGGAATCTTCTCTCTGGATTCCGATAATCGATACGAGACAAAACCGTCTGGTCTTCCTTTTTCGTCGTAGTGAATTGCTACATGTAACTTACACTTTTTATCCAAGTAGGCCCGTTGCCAAAACACGTCGTGTCGGTGGATTTGCAGGTTCGTATCCGCGATGTATTGCTCGTGTAAGTCTTTGAGTATTGGAACAGACGAGTTTCGATCCGTACGCACACAAAAACCGACTTCCGGTTCGTCAAATTGAAACTCGCAAAATCGAGGATCGAACTTGCATTTGTAGGCTGACGAAGCAAGACCGTAGCCGAATCGTTGATAAATTGCGCCGAGCGTCGCCCACAGAATAGATGCCGACACGTTGTTCTCGTATGCCTGTTCAAAACGAATTGAAATCATCCGACGCACAAGACCTCTACGACGATATTGAGGATCTGTCCCAACGGACGTGACCCCATCAGCTCGGATCGTGTTGCCGTTGAGTTTGAGTCGAAATGGAAAACCACCAGAGGTTGCAATGATTCGCCCTTTGTGAAAGGCTACAGTCGTCATTTCGGGTCGCAACGGATCTGCTGCTTCGTCTTCTTCGGTTAGCTTTCGCTCGTCGGCGAAGACGTACCGTTCTAAGTTGAAAAACTCACGTCGTTCGCTTGTTTTGATTGGTCGAAACTCAACCTCGTCTAGAAAACTCATACACTCACTTATTGTTTGCCTAGCTCGGACATGTGTGAAATTCTAAGAACTGAACTCATGATCGATGAGAATGACCCTGGGTAGACAGTAAATAATTTCACGAGCCATGTCTGTCGAGGTCATTTCACTAAACTAGTGCGCGCATGAGCAAGCAAAGAGACTACTCGCCGTTCAATAGCGATGCTCTTCGTTGCGGTATTAGGTGACTAGGAATGCCAGATCGTCGCAACGAAATAGAGCTTAACTCGGCTGAGGTAGCAGAGTTCATACAACAAACTCAAACGATTATCGTGGTTACGAACGGACCTGATGGTTTTCCTCATCCTATGCCCATGTGGTTCTACGCGGATTCAAGCCACGTTTGTTATTGCACCACATTTCGAAAGAGCCAGAAAGTCGTAAATCTACGTCGAGATCGAAGAGCCACGCTACTTCTCGAAACTGGGCAAGATTACTCTAAACTTAAGGGGCTCGTCATAAAGTCGACAGCAGAAATTATTGACAGCTACGATGTTGTTGTCGATACCATGCGAGCCATCCGTCAGCGAAAGCCTCCGCTAGGATTTACTGAATCATTGGAAGCAACATTGATTCGTTCAGCACCTAAGCGCGTGGTCTTGAAATTCGTTCCAAATATTTTCATTTCTTGGGACCACCGAAAATTGGGAAATATCTCGTAGACGCATTGGATAAGCTATCACGTAATGAATAGTTCTTGACCTATGACTAAAAGAAGAGTCTTTCTTTTTAGGCACGGAGAGACAGTTTGGAATACGGAAGGTCGGTACCAAGGAATGAAAGACTCTCCCTTAACCGAGCTCGGACGACAACAAGCAATGAACCATGCAAAGTTGATGAAACAATACGACATTTATCATGTTTACGCGTCTCCATTAGGGCGCGTTCGAGAGACTCTTAGCTATATTCAGCAACGACATCCGATTTCAGTCAAATTTGAAAATTGCCTCGTAGAACTTGGTGCCGGCAAGTGGGAAGGAAGAGAGTACGACGAAGTGAAAAGAATATACGGGGAACAACTCAAACATCGAAAGGAGAACCTGGCGACTTTTAAACCTCCAGGTGGAGAGAGTCGGAGTGACTTGCTTGCGCGGCTGCGAACCACGCGTCGTCGTATTCTTGACCGCGAAGAAAATTCCAATAATCATTACGCTATATTCAGCCATGGGGCAGTAACTCGCGTGTTGCTCATGTCTTTGCTAGGGATCTCAATCTCAGAGGATCCGCCCTTTAGTACAGGCAACGACGTTGTGTACCTAATTGAAGTGTCCGATGCAATTGTCGGTGTGAGCCACTTTGTTGGCGGCAAAGGTCCATCTGAAGGGTTGTATTACCCTGGTTTAGCTAACTAGGAAATCTCTGGTCTATCGTGAAAGTAGATGTACCACTAACTCATGACTTGAAAAACGCGGGTCAGCAGGCGAGACAAATCGAAAAGGCAGGTTTTGCAGGTCTCTTTGCCCCAGAGACAAATCACGACCCATTTTTACCCTTAGCAGCGGCGACGCAATCAACGAGTAAGGTAGACTTGATTACGAGTATTGCGGTTGCGTTTGCGCGTACACCCATGAGTCTCGCGTACATTGCACACGACCTAAACTATGCCGCGAAGGGACGGTTCATTTTGGGACTCGGATCACAAATCCAGCCTCACATTACCAAGCGCTTCTCAATGCCTTGGTCCAAGCCGGCGGCGCGGATGCGCGAGTTTATACAAGCGTTACGAGCAATTTGGCGCGCATGGTATTCGCAGGAGAGGCTTGCTTTTCGGGGCGAGTTTTATCATCACTCTTTGATGACACCTTTTTTTACACCAAAGAATATTGAGCATGGTGCCCCACGAGTCTTTTTGGCTGCGGTAGGACCTTTAATGACCCAAGTTGCAGCAGAAGTAGCTGACGGTTTGATCGTCCACCCGTTTACCACGCTCGAGTATTTACGAACAGTTACGTTTCCTGCTCTGGATAAAGGATTTGCGATTTCGGGACGAGATAGAGATCAATTTGAAATTTCAATGCAACCATTAATCGCAACAGGTCATAATGCGAAAGAGATTGAGTCTGAAAAGCTTGCGGTGAAGCAACAAGTTGCTTTTTATGCGTCAACGCCTGCTTACAAACCGGTGTTAGACAGCGTAGATCTGGGGGATTTACAGGAGCAATTGAACGCGCTTTCCAAGCAGGGAAGGTGGGTCGAGATGGGCGAACTCTTTATCGACGAATACTTAGAGAACTTCGCGATAGTTGCCGAACCACAAGAAATATCGACCGAGTTGAACAAGAGATTCGGGCATTTCGCTGACCGAATTTCTTTGTACAGCAAGACTCTCAATCCAAAAGACTACTACGTCATACTAAAGAAACTAATGAATCGCCGCGTGTAATGCCGCGCGCGCTCACATTTGCTAATGGAGTCCCGATTAGCTGGAACCTCCATTATTTCTCCATTATTTCTTCACTTTTTGTAAAATATCAGTGGAACTTTCTTGGGAATCGTTGGTCTTTAGACTCACATTTACCAAGATTTTTTGTTATTCATGCGATTTTCGAAACACAACTATCAGTTACGTCGGTGGAGTACGTTTATCGTACTTCTGTGTGCCTGTGTCTGCTTTGTAGGACTCATGCGCGCGCCAACGACGGATCGTTTGTCGGATACCGAAGACAACATGGCGGCCGAAACGGAGTTCAAGACCAACGTAAGTTTAGAAAATATAGGACTTGCAGTCTCTACCGAATCAAGGGAGCGGGAAAAACTCGAACTAGTTGGAACGTTAAAGGAAAAAATCACATCGCATTTTCCAATACCTCAAACAGAAGCGAATGAGTTTGCAACCTGGATAGTGCATTCCGCCGACAAGCACGGCATCGACAAAATACTGCTAACGAGTATCGTTGCTACAGAAAGCTCGTTCCGAAAAGACGCGGTATCACACAAAGGTGCCATTGGTCCCGCGCAGATCATGCCAAAGTACTGGGAAGAATTTTGTGCTCCACTCGACCTCAGTGATCCAAGAGACAATATTGATTGTGGAGCTCGTATTTTGTCTCACCTGATGGAACTCTGTTGGGACGAGAGCTGTGCAATTCAGTCGTACAACATGGGATTTCCTCGAGTGAAGGCCGGAAAGATTTTTCCATCCGTTGAGCGTTATCAACGTACGGTTGAACAGTTTAAAGAAAAGTTTGCGTTCAACACTAGCGTTTAGACCGATTCACAATTTACTCACCTAAGTAGTTTCAACAACAGTTCGCTGTCTGGTTAAACTAGCGGACAGTGTCGTGAATTACAGTAGGCAAATTGGTGCCAACCGAGGTCGGTTTTTTTAGTCGAATCAGATTGTTAAGCTTTGAGGTCATACTAAGACTTCTAGCACTGTTTCCTATAGGCATACTACGAGCATTTGGTTGGCTCTACGGAAATTTCGTCTATTTCTTGAATGGTCGTTCCACACGAACGACGCGTGTCAATTTAGAGCTCTGCTATCCCCAAAAAAGTCTGTGCGAACTGAAGTCTCTTGCGCGGAAATCACTGATTGAGACAAGCCGAGCAGCTCTGGAGATCGCACCTTTATGGTATTGGCGGCAGAGTGCACTCGAGAATCTACTGGTCGAATATAAGGGCGAGGATTTACTACGAGAGAAGCTGACGCAAGGGGCGGTTGTAGCAGTTTGTCCACACTGGGGGAACTGGGAATATACAACGTTAGCTCTCGGCGCTCGTTTCCCAACAACTGCATTGTTCGACAGCCGTCGACTAGGGATATTCGCGAACCGAGTATTAAAGGCACGGGCTCGATTTGGGTTTAACCTAGTACCGGTTTCTGGTACTGGCTTACGGACCTTAATACAAGCTATTAGGGAGGGCCAAGTAGTACTGGTACTCCCGGATCAAGTTCCTACTCGAGGTAGTCACGTGCTTGTCGAATTTATGGGTGTTAAAGCACAAACAACGTCTTTGGTGCATGCACTCGCGCGACGAGAAAACGTCTCCGTAGTTATGTTCACTATTCAGCGTGTACCAAAAGGATTTGTAGTACAAATAGAGTCTGCTGGCTCAGAAGTCATGCACGCAAATGCAGAGGTGGCAGCACAAGCATTGAACGATGAGGTCGAGCGTGTAATACGACGCGAGCCAACACAGTATCAATGGGAGTACAAGCGATTCCGCCGCGTGCCGGATCAAGATGTCTATCAAAAGCGATAGATAGTCTTATTAAAACTTCGCGTTTCCTTGTTGAATCGCTACCAAGAATTCCTGATCCAACGGTTCGTACGTCACGGAACCTTTTTTGAGTACATAAACCGGGTCAGCGACTTTGTCTAGATCGTACCCATCGGCGCGGAGTTCTTTCTTAACGACTTTAAACGTGCTCGTTGTCTCTACGTTCGTTTGAATGCGAACGAACACCGGTCGGGCAAAATGTGGGAGATTTTGATTAACGTATTTAGAAAACGTTCTTACGTCAAATTCATCGACGTCTTCGTTCAGACTGATTGCCACCATTCCAGCGCGTCCTTCAGTGCCGGGAACTGATACGCCATAAACGTTACTTACAGCAACTTGTTCAAATCCATTCAAGATTTCAGCGACTTCGTTCGTTGAAACATTTTCTGATCGCCAGCGATATGTATCCCCAATTCTGTCGACGAATTGAAAATGTGTGTATCCGAGCGCGAAACCAACATCGATAGTCTTCAGCAGATCCCCAGAGTTGAACCATTGGTCTCCGTCTTCAAAAACGTTCTTGAGAATTTTCTTGTTAGTAGCTTCGGGATCAGTATATCCCTCAAATTTCGCATTAGGGTTGATCTCACCTAAACAGAGACCAGGTTCTCCTGGAGCAACTTCAATGCAATATCCGTTGGAGTCCTTCACGATTTCGTCGTTTTCTACGTCATATTTAACCAAGGCAACTTTGGCAGCGGTTAAGCCCACTGTACGGTCTTTGTTCATGATGTTGGCGAATGCGAAGTTGCCTTCACTTGCACTGTAAAACTCAGTGATGCGTTCTATGCCAAACCTCTGCTTGAAGTCATCCCAAATGTCGGGTCGAAGCCCATTACCCATGATCGTGTGTAACGGGTTATCCGCATCCTCTCGAGTCCTCGGCAAGTTATGTAAATAGCGGAGTAATTCACCAACGTAAATCATGTGCGTGACGTGATGCTCGCGAATATCCTTAAGAAAGTTGCGCGCCGAAAATCTTCGTCGGATGAACATTGCAGCACCAGAACACAAGGCCGCAGAAAATCCAACTACTAAGCCGGTACTGTGGTATAGTGGTAAGCAAAGGTAGATTCGGTCACCTACTCTACAACGTAGACCAGCGATGGTGGCTAATCGACCTAGCTGGAGGAATCGACGATTAGATACCACCGCGGCTTTCGGTAATCCAGTAGTTCCCGACGTGAAAACGTAAAACGCCGTCTCTGCTAAAGTCGATTCAAACTGTGAGGATGGATCATCGGTACTCTGCTCAGCACTTATCTGGTGCAAGTCGGAAGCCCACTCCGGCGTATTTTTGTCCCGATCAGGGATAGCTAAAAGTTGCTTGCGAGTTAAATTTACACTGTCGCGCACTTCTTCGATCGCGTTGCTAAGTTCAGTTCCAAATACACATACTTTGGAGTTTGTTGTTACGATACAGTGCTGAAGTGGTGCGGCTCTAAGGTTTGTGTTTATGAGACCAGCAATCGCCCCCAGTTTGTTGATAGCCACGACTAGTGCGATAAACTCAATTCTGTTCTGCATGACGATGCTGACCGCATCCCCTCTTGAAACACCTGCGTCTTGGAGGGCGTGAGCATAGCGATTTGCTATTTTGTTACACTCGCCCCAACTAACTGTTTCACCTTCAAACACGATTGCAGTCTGTGCTCCGTAAGTCTTTGCTGTCTCGCTAAATTGCAAACCTACGCTATCTTTCGTATGTCCGGGGCGAGGTTTTAAGCCCTTTTTGAGAGCTAACAGCGTTGGAACGTCCTTAATAACAGAAAAGAAATCAGAAACACTCATAGTTTTTCAAGCGATGTGGAGAACTCTAGATGATAAGTGCTTAGTTTTGCAAAGTGAATATATTGTGGGATAGACACATAACGTCTGATACCGCAACATCCCCTTGGTCGAATGTCCTGACTTTCATTAGCGTCGTTCAGGAGGTGCGGTATCTGCTTCGTTTTGTTCATTGTTTTGGGTTTCTTTCGTCGGGTTCTTCATCCACGCTCGAATTCTTCGATCAAAGTATGGTATGCAGGTTGCGATCAG
>VYFT01000013.1:30401-62806 GCA_009842245.1 Gammaproteobacteria bacterium
ATGCAGGTTGCGATCAGTAAGACTCCTAGAGGTAACATCCAGAATCCGAGTATGGGTAAGAACCCCAAGGTTCCGCCAATTATGAGAGGTATTCCAAGTGCAAGACGGACGATTATTCTTAAGACGACAGGGAGCCGCTTCCCAAAGTTCAAAAACTTAAGAATCAAGCGTTTGAAAAATGGGGAATTAAGAACGTCTATCGCTGTTTGAATGGGGTAGAAGAGAATCTTTCCGACACGATGGAATAGGGTAGCGAACATAAGAAAACTAATCGTTTATCTGGGAATCGGAAGTAACTCGACTGAAAAATGTATAAATTTCGTAATCACAGAATCTCACGATTTTAGGAGCATGAGTAAATATAACTGTATTTGCGTTTTAGGATTACCTAGATTGTACCACTCACTTGGTCTGTGTAATCGTATCATGCAGAACAAAAATTTACTCTATCAAATTGATCGTTGGATTAGTCGCCTCACTCTCAGTTCTGTTGGTGACCTTAGAAAGACTTCTGTGTTTGATTCACAGTTCTCCAATTTTCAGCCGCTTGTACATAATCCACGACATTCGAATTAATTGAAGAAACGCACAAATCATGGATGAATTGATAGCGCAAATCGTCAACGCCCTCCAAACCCGAACAACACTACCGAAATTCTCGAACTCACTTACGGTAACCGAAGCATACGAAATACAACACCACGTTGTCTCAAACCTTGGTTCTGACTCAGTTGTCGGCATTAAAGCTGGTCTTACTTCAAAAGGAAGTCAGGAAACGTTCGGAATTTCGCATCCCGTACTTGGACGAATATTTGAGTTTGGTCGATTGTTCTCTGGTACATCGTTCAATGAGACGCGAGGTGGGTTTCTGGAGTGTGAAATCGGCGTGCGTCTCGACGAATCTCGTAGTCCGATCTCCGTCTGTCCTGTCATCGAATTACCACGCTTAGCGTTCAGAAATCCAGATGATGCACTCGGTCCAAATTTAATTGCATGTAATGTCGCAGCGGACAGGTATATCGTTGGAGACTGTACGGAAATTCCTAGATCCTTTGCTGAACGATCAGTGACTCTGAGTCGAGATAGAGAAATTCTTTGCACAGCGAGTCTTAGCGAACCGTTAGGTGGACCACTTGACTCATTAGCTTGGATGCAAACCGAAGTAAAAGCGCGCGATATTGCAGTTCCAGACGGCGCACTCATGCTCACAGGAGCGTGTGGCGGCATTCATCCAGCACGACCCGGCAAATATGTCGCTGACTACGGTAGTTTAGGTAGAGTCGAGTTTGAAGTCCTAGTGGACTAATCTCCGTCCGAAGAACGCTACCTAACTACGAGCTCTCCCAACTCCGAGAGTAGCCCTCAATTTCATAATCGGTCGCACTGACTTCCAGCGAATCTCGCGTATCTAGCATGACTGCGATTTCGTCCGTGTGAGTATTCGGTTGCTCAAACACTCGCTTCAAGGCTCCTGGGTGCGGCCCGTGTGTAATCCCACCAGGATGGTAGGTCATCATACCGACATCGATGTGGTCTCGACTGAAAAAGTGTCCCGCATGAAAGAAAATCACTTCATCATAGTCTTCGTTGTTGTGGAAGAACGGTACTTTGATCGCGGTTTCGTCTGTTTCAAACGGACGTGGTACAAAAGTGCTGACCATAAAGCGATCGCAGACGAAAGTCGCGTGCGCGGATGGGGGTAGATGGTATCTATGACTATTAACCGGCAAAATATCGTCGACGTTAATCCGAACGGGAACAAGGTCACCAGTCCAACCGACCGCATCGAGTGGGTTGTACGGATACTCGACTTTTGTAACTCTATTGTGTTTCTTGATTTTTACAGTCCATGAGGACTCATCTTGTTGAGCGAGAAACACATCATCCATCTCAGGCGTGTCTAGCTTCGCTGGATCAAAAATCGCATGCGCCCCTAACATACCTTTATCTGGAAGTGAGTATTGGGAATTCGTAGCCTCAACGAGTAGCACGTTCATTGGAGATTCGTGTTCGACGCGCCACATCGTACCTCTAGGTACAACGATGTAATCTCCCTTGCGAATCGCAAGGTGTCCAAAGTCGCAGAAGAAGTCGCCTTCGCCTTCGTGAACAAACAACAGTAGGTCACCGTCGGCATTTCTCGCTAGAGTCGACATGGACTTGGAAGTATTCCAAAGCGAAACACGTACATGTTTGTTGTACAAGACTTCCACACTGTCCCAAGGATCATTTGTTTCCGATACGTTCTGAAGATTAAAAGCTCGAGGTTGTAACTCACCTTCAATATTCGACCATCCGGTCGGCGGTCGTTTGTGATAGATTCGCGATGAAGGTCCAGAGAACCCCTCGCGGCCGATTTCACGTTCAAAACTACCTTCCGGTAAGTCTCGATGCGCTTGTCTCGAAGTTTCGCCTTGTTGCCAAATTGCGTTAAACGGTTTCATTGAGTACTCCTCTTAGTTGCTGATCTCTCTCAATGCTCTCAAACAAAGCTTGAAAATTACCTTCTCCAAATCCTTGATTACCTCGTCTTTGAATAATCTCAAAGAAGATCGGTCCAATTAGGTCTACAGTAAAGATTTGAAGCAAATATCCTGATTCTGGTGACCCATCAAGAAGAATCTGTCTTTCACGCATCGCTTCCACATTTTCACCGTGACCCTCGACTCGCGCGTTGAGTGCTTCGTAGTATGTATCTGGTGTGGACTGAAATTCAACGCCGTTAGCGCGTAATACGTCTACCGCGCTAAAAATGTTGTCAGTGTGAAGCGCGATGTGTTGAATACCTTCGCCGTTATATCGGTGCAAGAATTCTTCAATCTGCGATTTGTCGTCCGCTGATTCGTTGAGCGGAATCCGAATTTTGCCACACGCGCTAGTCATCGCTTTCGACGTTAAGCCGGTTTGGACGCCGTGAATCTGAAAGTACTGAGCTTCGTGAAATTCAAACACGTTTTCATAAAAATCCGCTAATTTAGACAAATTCCCTCGAAACAGATTGTGGGTTAAGTGATCCAGGAATGTGAGAGGGCCGCTGGCACTAGCAAATGCAGTTTCATCGAGGTCGAAGTCTACGTCGTAAATAGTCCGATCACCGTAGCGGTCCACTAGGTAGAGATGTGAACCCCCGACACCTTCAAAAGCAGGGATGGACAGTTCCATTGGTCCAACGTTAGTCTCAACAGGTTTAGCGCCGCGTTGCACCGCTATGTTCGTTGCGTGGTTAGCGTCTTTTACACGAATTGCAAATCCGTTCGCAGAATCTCCGTGTGTTTGCGCGAAGTGGTGGGATTGACCTTCACTTTCGGCATTGATCAAGAAGTGAATGTCGTTTTGCTTGTAGAGCAAGACGTTTTTGGATCGATGTTTTCCAACAAGGTTAAAACCGATCTTGGAAAATACTCCCTGTAAATAGTCCGGATTCTCGCAAGCAAATTCGACAAACTCAAAGCCGTCGGTGCCGATACTATCATTTCGTTTCGACATAATTAACTCTCCGTATTTAGTTTCATTATTATATAGTTTCAAATGGAACAAAAATCAAGTTTACAGTTACAGTACTTTTTACCATATCGACTATCCGTGCTGTCGAACAATGTTAGCTCTTTGTTAGCTTCTCTGTATACGGAAAAATTTGGAATTTCAATTCCAGAATGGAGAACAGTAGCAGTCTTGGGTGAAGAACCCGGATTGACGAGTACTCAGATCGCGATGCGCGTAGCGATGGATAAGGTCGCGGTTACTCGAGCGGTCCAAAGCTTAATAGAAAAACAATTCGTTCTACGTAGTTCATCGCAAGCAGACGGTCGTGTGTCGCATCTAAATTTAACTGAGAGGGGTCAGCGTGTTTATGACGAAGTAGTTCCGATGGCTCTGAACTTTGAACGTGAAATATGGGGTGCGTTGGCACCGGAGGAACAATCTTACTGGGTGAAGTTGTTCTCAAAAATGGAGCAACGCGTGGAAGAAATTCGCAACGGCGTACCTAAGCTCGATTAGTTTTCATCACCTTGATCGCCGGGGACGAGAACGTATCGATTGTCTTCGATAAATCAATCGAAGAGTTTTTGCACTACTAGACTGTTTCCGGAATGCAGTAGCAAATCTCCGTTCTCTCGAAGATGCGAAATTCTTGTCGATGCAGGACTTCGCCACAACTCAAGGACCTGCCCGTTGTCGAAGAGTTCTACCAAAATTGAACCGCAGGGAGCTATGTCTGTCCCACATGAGACCAGTGACTGTGAGACCACCGCAAATCTTCTGTATTCGCAATCCTTTAAACTAGACACATCAGCGAGATCGACATCTGCGCACGAGTTGTACTCGTGCCAACCAGACACGTAGCCTACACCACGCGCACTTTGAAGCGGCCACCGTTCCAATACGTTCCCATTCTGGTCGTGGACCACAATCGCGTCCTCAGCATTGTCCCAATCTACAAAGTGAACTGAATCTTCTTCGATCGCGATGACACGCGGATTTTTGAAGTTCCGGACGCTCTGTCGACCACATGGGGACTCTCCGTCCAACACGACTAAGTCCCAATAATCACGAGCAGCATACAGCGTGTTGTTTTCGCCAGCAATCACCGACAGTTCATACTCGTCGTCTTTTTCGGTCAATGGCAGCATTTCGATGAAAAGTTCTGTTGCACCATCACAATTCAGATCGACCGATTGAGATGAACGTACCATAAATGTGGGTAGCTCTACAACTTGAGGAGAACTATTGGTGATTTCGTATATCAAAACTTGGGTCGGAGAAGTAGGGTGAATAAGAACCACGCTGTCTACACCATCTCCATTTGTGTCTACGATGATCGGACCGTACGCGCCTCTCGGAATATCTAGTTCGTAATTTTGGGCACCACCATCGAGACCGCGGAATGCAAGTACGTAGTAGTCTTTGTCTCGATATGGAGTGACAATAAGTCTCAACGCGGCTAGATACATTGCATCACGGTGTCTGACGAAATACCACGGTTTGTATAAGATTGATCGTGAGGTGACTCGTGAACTGCGATTCAGTGTAGTGATGCGGCTCAGAGAGTAGTCTCCGTCAAATGTACCGATAGCTCGTCTACCTGCGATTACTACTTGGCGATCATGTTCGCGCACGATCAAATCAGATCCCAGAACGAAGTCATCATCTGCATGAACATACACCGCTCCGGGGATTGGCTCGTGTTGAAATGCTCCGACAGGAAACGCCGTTATTAACCAAAAGCTACAACTGGTGACCGTCAAGCAGAAAATTAGTATTGCGAACCCCGCCAACAGTAATCTAGGTCGGAACTTCATTCTTTAGCTCGCTCAAGATTTTCCGGGAGACTAACCTCTACCAAGTTAGACACCGAATGAAATAACAAGCGTCCATCGCTAGTCAGTAAGCTAGCGAAACTCCAGTTCGGCCATGTGGCCAGCGTATTCCAAGTTCCATCGGGATGAAGTAACAAAGCCCAAGTACCACAGTCGTCCTTTTCCCAGAAAAATTGTTCGCACCCGTGTCCGTAGATCGCATAAACCGACAGATACCGGGAACAATCCTGTTTTGCAGTAATTCCCGACTCATTTGCTGCAACACAATTAGTGTCGATCAAAGGGTAAAAATTCAACGGGCGACGCATCCCAGTCATTCGCACCTCCCAAGAGTGCTTCTCCGCACCTGAGAGATGGATTAGTTTCAAATAGTCCTGTACCGGACTATCTGTGTAGTACCGCCCCACGTTCCCTGGAGAGAATTGTGTCAAGAAATTTTCGAAATATCTCTCTAACTTCAGTGGATCTTTACTCTTCACGTTCGAGGTGCAGGCACGAATCTTACGCCAGTTATTTTGAAGATGTGTTCGATATCTAGTTAGTTCAAAATTTTGGTCTTTCAAAGTCAAAACGAAATAGCCATACGACTGCCACTCGTTGTCATGTTCGAGGATCGAGTCATAACCCGCCCGAAACATCAACTCTTCGTTACCGTCGCAATCAAAGTCCGTCTCTGTTACGCGGTAGATATTCTCTAATTTGGTATCAAACCAAGACTTCGAAACGTCATGTAAGCTGTCGTCAGCCAAGTTGTACACAGTCAGAGAATCATCGCCCTCGACGATAACACTATCGACGCCATCTCCGTCAAAATCTGCAACACCAATATTAGAACAAGTGTCGCAAAGTCGCACTTCAGAAATGTCTCCTAAATCAGGAGAAATGAACAATAGGTGGGGAATTCTCAGGTCTTCTGTCATGGGTTTGCGGTTATAGCCTACCATTCCAAGTCCATTGGAAAAGCGAGCAAGCTCAACGTTTAGAAAAGCACCTTTGAGTTTCTTTTTTGCAATGACACTGTATTCCCGGTCTAAGAACACCATACCAAAATATCCTGCTACCGCAATGGAGCCGTTATCCAGTTCCACCATATCGAAGACGTTGCCCACTTGGTTGGTCGTATCGTGCGTAAAGACTATTTTCGGTTCACTACCGAAACACTTAACCCCGATTAAACAGAGCAGAGATACTAGCAGGTAACTTTGAATAAGCTTACATCTCATAGCCCCTCCACCAAGAACCATGACTTTGTTCGAGCAAACTCTTGAGTAGTTAGTGAGTGGAATCATCACCTAGTGTCACGATCGCGAAGATATCCCCCAACGCATCCAGAAAAACTCGGTACCAACGGACATTGTTTCCCAGTGAAACTTGCGCGCGTCGCACAACATGTGATTGAACTTCCTTTGAGAGCGCTCAACGCACTATTCCACATTTAAATGATGCGTTAATTCAATAGAAGCTTCTTGCTCATCAAATACAGAGTTCGTGTGCAAGTAAGAAAACTCTACACCTCGCGATGAATTTACAGAATTGAAGTCTCGAGAGCGTCTTGTGCGGTTTCAAGCTCTTGAATTCGTTGGTTTATCTCGGTGATGTATGCGTCATCTCCTTTAGCTTCACCAATTTTTAGTAGTTCATGCAGGACCGAAAGCCCAGCATCCTCAATCGAAATCAAGCTAGCCGTCGCAAACGCTACCTCGGTTGATTCAGAATTGCGTAAAGTCTGTAAGAAAGGTACCAGTTGGGCGTTGGTGAAAAACTCATAGCCAATTCCCTCGGCTAATAAGGCCGGAGGAAGTGGGAATTCGGTCTCCACGGTCAGCGTCGCAATGGGTTCTAATTCGTTCCGACTTAGACTCGCAATATTGGTTTCCACGAAATCATTCACCTTATTCGCAATCTTCTGTAGTTCTGACGTTCTACCTCGTTGGTTGAACTCATACGCAAGCACGCTGATTACATCAATGAGTTTTTTCTTATGCATCGATTCGTCATTCAACCAACTTGCGAGAGCCGTAGAAATCTCGTCCATCCACTTTGCGTTGTCGTAATCTAACAGCATATCAAAGGTGTAAAACACGAAGTCGACACTCGACGGAGCTTCGGTGTTGAAAATGTACAGTCTTTCCGGTCCTGGAATTGTGATACCGGTAATCGAGGTGTAGCTGTCGATCGCCGCCTGAACTCGATATATGGGTGGCATAATGTAAATATTAGAAGACTCTTCCTCTAGATCACTAAATTCCTTCGAAGCCTCCACTTGCGCACTTTCAAACAGTGGTTTCATATACGTTAAAGCTTCTTCCCATTGACCTGTCTTCGCATAAATGGAAGCGATGTGTATTAATGGTAGGGCTTCGTATCCTCTGAGTAGCCGTTTACTGTTTGGAAAGTCCAAGAGTTCGTCTAAGGTTGGACTGAGTTCGCGCGCCATTGAAATGACGTCCTCAGTTGGATAGACTTTCGCGAGCATTTCGAGAACTACGATATCGGCGAAGAATGACGATTCTACGCGATCGTCGTAGCGGCGCAGAATTGGCAATATGCTCTGAACAAACGCGCGACTGTACTCTGTAGGCATCAATTCGACTACGTCATCCACAATCGTTCCAACGTGTATGTGTGCACTTGTCTGTGACAGACTAATGAAACGACTGCTATTGAAGTCTCGAAAGTTGGCGATACTCGCTACGAGTAATTTGTAGTACTGAATAGCGTTCTCCCAGTCTTCTAACCTACTATAAAACTGTGCGATATTCAGTATTTGTGAACTCGTAAAACCTGACAAACTCTCAGTCCAGTTGAAGAATGCGGTTCGCATCTCTTCGGTAAGTTCTTGATTGACTTCGTTCGAGAGGAACATCCATAGAGTGAATTCATGGTCGTCCGCATTGTTTGAGGTGACTTCTTCGGTCAGTTCTGCTAGACGTCTGTCCCGATCTTCATTGTGGTGTGCGTAGGCGCGAGCCACGAGTTCGTACCATTGTGGGGAGCTCCTTCGAATCCATGGGTCTTGAGAACGGATAAGGATCTCTAGTTCACTACCAATAGAGAAGTTTGCAATTATCTTTTCTATAAGTTTGTCTGATTCGCCGGTACTGTCGTCTGTGTCTTGCTCGAGATAACTAGCGAAAGACCACGCGGTAGTACCGCTGACAAATGGCGAGTATGCATAACCATATAAGATGGAGTACCCGTCGATTTTGGTTTGATCAGAAGGCCAATTCAAGAAAGTGTTCAATGCATTGCCAACGTAAGAAAACGGATCTTGATTGAGATTCTGTAGGTTTATGTTTCGCCAGAAATGCCGGACCAAGTTCGCTACTTCGGTGCTGTTATTCTCCGGTCCCATTTTTGCTAATTCCGCAGCAGCGCGCTTCACGTTCTTTGGCAATCGCTCCGCGTATGGATCCGTGTCTAGCTCTTCGTCCTCAGATTCAACATCTCGGATCATATGCAATACGGCATCTGGGTGTGTGCCGTAGATATTCGGAGATTCATCGTTACGAGCAAGAATGTCATCCATAACTTCTTGGTATCGTAGGTCGTCGCCACCGTCTTGCGCTACTTCGAGCGCAATGTCGTAGTGCTCCTGTCGCTTGCTCCAGATAAAGTATGCCGCGCGCAACGGTTCATTTAATTTGTCGCGTTCGTAGTTTTCTCGAAGTAATTGTGAGACTTTCGACATTTCTTGAAAGTCTTTACCGATGACGTACTGCAATAGACTCATGCGGTGTGTCTCATTGTCTGGGAAGCAGGCGATCAGTGCTTTCATTACGGCTTCCGTATCTGCGAGCGGGGGTACATCTCGTCCGACGTTTACGAGGTAATCGCCGCGAGAAACTAGATAGTTCGCTTGCTCTTCCGTGGGGCAATCGCCCGCAATCATATTTTCCAGCATTTGCGTTAGTTCATCTGTGTAATTTTCTTCAATGATCGAACGCACGTAATAGTCGTTTCGCAGATCACTATCGATCAGTGTTTTGAACGCTGCGAGCTTAGAGCCTTCAAAATAGTCAGAAATCATGCCCGCGACATCGACTGCTAATTCTGTTCGGGTTGAAAGAACGTCGACAATATCGCGCAAAACTGATAAGTTAGTTGGTTCGATATCGAAATCTAAAATGAATTGATAGACGTAACTTAGGGCGAATTCGTCTTGAAAGTCGATCTGATTGATGAACTGAATTGCAAGGTCTTTGAATACTTCTCTTTCGCTGTTGCTAAATTTCAACTTGAGAAGATCTTGTATTGCCGTAGTTTGGTAATTGATTAGGAGCACTTGCGGAGTGCCAGTATCACCCGGTGCTTCCATGGTGTACTCAAAAAACCGGAGAAGATCGTTAGGATCATCTCTTTCAGTTAAGTACGCCCAGATGCTTGGCTTCGCCGAGTAATATCCGTCGATGTAGTCCCGAACTTCCTCTTCCTCCAGCACAGCCATGAAGTCGTCAATGGTTTCGAACATCGGTCCGTAATATTCCTCTAGCACCGATAGGAATTCAGGATCTTGCACGATTGCTCTCACTAATCGTACCGGCTCGTCATTCAATTCCAGAACAGCTGAAGAAACCAATTGAGCGAAGTCTCTGTCGTTCAACACTACTTTTCCGTAGAAAACGGCACTTCGAATAGAAGTACTTGAACCGTCGGTGATGAAGCCTTGATATATGTCTTCGATCGGTTTCGACGCTTCGGTGAGGTTTAGCAATCGAGTTACTGTTTCCACGTCTCGACTCTCGATAGCCGCTGCTAATTCTTCACTTAGCACATCTGTCTGCTTTTCGTCTTCCTCAAAAAATACCTGTGGAAGCATCTCGTCGAGCTGAGCGGACATTTGAATTCCAAAATGGTTGTACTGTCCTTTGAGGTGTCTGGAAAACTGGCGTACTGTGCGAAAACTGTCGTAGTACTCGTGCTCTTCGTCAACTTCGTCTGCGTTCGCGAGCTCTTCAATGACATCGGGCGGTGGTGGGTTCGCAAGGAATGTCGCAGCGAGTTCAAGATCAAGTTCATTAACTATGTCTGGTCGGTCCAATGCGCCACACAATCGTCGAATGAACTGGCAGAGATAGTTCAGCTGAGAGTATCGTGACAATGGAAGTTCTTCACCATCAGCGCGCAGTGCATTGACGTTTCCTAAGACCCGCCGAAACACCATTCGAACTTTCTCAAAATTGGAATCTGACAAAGCTTCGTTATCCGGCCAGGTTGAAATCACACCCTGCGCAAATGCTTCGTAGTAAGTGGTGTAGTCTCGATTTACGCTGGTATTTCGCGAACCTGCAAATATGTAGCTAGGTCGGCGGATTCGACCAGGATTGACTTGAGGAGCATCGGCGTGGAGCTTTTCAGGCTGACTCTGCAGTATGTTCAACATGCCGTTGAGATAGAGCGTATTTGCCACGTCATATTGGAAATTTGCTTCTCTGAGTACGCCAGTCTTAATGAGAAGCGTATTGTTGTCTTGATTTAAGGACAGAGCGTGGCTGTAGAAAGCTAACGCTTGCTTAGTGTGTCCTGCTTCTTGGAATAGATCAGCCTTGGTTTGATTCACGTCCAAGTCGCCGGTGATGTCGCGAATCAAGTTGAGCGATTTCTCTGCGCCCAACGTGTCGTCTCTCTCTAAAAGTGTCTTCGCCAGAGAGATATACACCTCTGGTGGCAAAGCTTGACGCAATCCGATGAGACGGCGACCATAGGTCAGTTGTCGCTCAGGATCGCCACGTTTAGCGGTGAAGGCAAAAAATCCAGCGTCTTGTGTTGCCATGGTGACTAATTCTCTCAACACAGACAGTCGGCGTATTCCTGCTTGTGAGATCGAATTTTCGATCGCAACGAACTCTGCCTCGGTGTCTAGTGTTTCAGTGGCAATTTCTCCGAGTAGTGTATAAAGATAGAAACGGTCCTCCTTACTCGTAATCCGTTCCAAAATAATACGATGAGCCCATCGGAACGTTGCTTGGTGTTGTCGCGGTAAACGGAATCCAAACCGATTCTGCCCGATCATGTTTAGGATACCGTCAATGGCTACGACAAATTCGTTATCGTTTTTAGAATGTTCGGCGACATACTGAAAAACTGCGACTGCTTCGTCAGTTCGGTTCGACTCTTTTAGTAACTCACCCATCAACAGTAAGTTGTCGCTGTGTGTGGGATGATTTATCAGGGCTAAGCGATAACTTTCGATAGCCTGTTCGGTGAACCCACTCATTGAGAGGACGCTGGCTTCAAACTCTCCTGTTACGGCCTCTTCATCGTATTTCTTTAGCTCTTCGAGCCAGTGAAGGATATCATCGAGCTTGTCATCGCTACTGGCTACCATATTGAACGCGACCATGTTCAAGACGATGTTTTGAATATGTTCGAGTCGATGCTCTGGGTCGATTTCCTCTAACCGTCGGAGAACCGTGTCGTACTTGTCATACTCATTCAACTGCACGTAGATTGCACCCAATTGTCTGAGCTTTTCCACCTCAGGTATGTCAGCATAAGCAGCAAATTCTTCCACGACTTCGGCTGCTGTGAAAGAGTCACCGATTTCGGTGTAGATTCGTACGAGTAGATTAATTTCGTTTCGGTCCGCGGTTTTTTCCCAGAGTTTGTCCTCTAGTTCAATCGCGAGATCAGCAAGCACGTTCAACTCTGCCGCAATCAAGAGAAATTGACTCTCAGCGAAACTTCGACGCGCCGGAGCTGTTTCAGCGAGCCAGATTTCTTGCCAAATTTGTAAGGACTCTTCTTTGTTGCCATTTACGCTGTGGAGCCATGCTAAGCGCATGCGATCATCGTACCCGAGTGGTTCCTCGTTAATCTCCTCTAATTTAGTAAATATCGCTAACGCGTTCTCATATTTTTGCAGCCGTTCAAAGCCGTCGGCCACGATCCTCAAGTCCCCCGAATCTTCGGGTAAGTCTTCAAGTAGTACGTTTAGCGCTTCAGTCGCTTCGTTGTAGCGACCCTTGTGATAATGTGCTTCAAAAAGAAATATCTGCCCCGTGGTTGTAGGACCGTACGCGTCAGCATGTTGTTTGATCATCTCGAGGCTTTCGGATTCAAATCCCATTTGGTTCATATATCGTCCAGCATGCGTCAAGATGTCTATGTTGTCTGCATTGTTTTCTTGGAGTTTTCGCCAAACTGCCCAGGACTGTTCCCTTTCTGCAATACTGATGTAGTGCGAGGCTAATCCAGAGTACCAAAGTACAACATTCGGTTCCTGCTCGATCAGTCGTTCATACTCAAGAATCATTTCCTCGGTTCGCTTGGAAATGTCGTAAATTTGTAACAGGCGATATCGCGCTTCGATGTCGTCGGTTTCTTGTTCGATCGAGTGGTAGAGAGCGATTGCTTCGTCGTATAGTTCCAAATCGATGAGAAGATCAATTTGTAGATCGATTAAGTCTCGATCTTTATCTTGAAAGTTCCGAAGAATCTCAAGCAACTCTTCCAGATTCTCCTGTTTGCGATACGTTTCATCAACCAAAGTCAATGCATACAGCCCATCAAACCGAGTGGTACTAGCGTCGTACGCCAACCAAGAATGAGTCTCCGCGGTTTCGTAGTCTTCTGACGTTAATCCCCATTCCGTAAGTCGGAGCAATTGTCGGAAGTAGTGTTTGGAATTTGGATCTGGACGGTAAAGTTCAATGGCTTTGTCTGGTTGCCCTAAGATCGCTAGAGTGAGAGCGGCGCGATTTTTGAACTCTTGGTCTTGCTGTTGTGCTAACGCATACAAGTCGTCAACGTTGGTTGTATTAACCCCGATCATGGCGAGGCGAATCCGAATGAATTCCCGCTCGTCTTCCAGTTCGGTCGACTCTAGAGTTTTGTTGTACCAGTTAATAGCTTCGCGTTCTTCGCCTTGAGCATCGAGCAATCTTGCCTTTAAAAGGGTTCCATCTGTCGTTTCGTTCAACTCGAGAGCTTGGTCTACTGCTTGAATTGCGTTTTCAAAGTTTCCATAGCGCCAATACAAGTGTGCGATACTCAAATATGACTTTGCTCGATACGCGTTGGTGTTGTTCTCATCTTCAGCGTCCGAGGTCAGTGTAGCAACTGGTTCCTCAACACTTCGATAAGTCTTTATAGAATCGGTGTAAACATCATCAATCAGAGTCAACGACAAGCGGTTCGGACTCGCATTGTCTTCGATCAAGACTTCAATTGGTGTGCCGAACGCTACCCAACAGAGTCCGATTCCAATGATCTTTACAAATCGTCGTAGGAAAAGAGAGAATAAATTTGGATTCATGAAATTCACTATTTGCAAACGCGGAAGCCTATTGAGAACAAGGTCGGTACCACTGCTAACGCTACCAATATTCAAAGAACGTCGATACCATCCATCGCTAGGTGGACGGAGACAGAGTAAATGAGATTCGGGTGGTACGAACCGAACGCCTTGACAAAGCAGTTCAGCGAACGGACAAGCTTCTCTCAACAAATAAATAATTGTAAGGATATCAGCGTACGATACCTTGCGAAGACTGTAGCTTTGCGTACTCGGTAGACCCCTGTGTCCACTCAAGACTTACGTGGAACGCGTATGGGAACTAGAAGAGGTCCAAAAGATTTCACATAGTTGTTGAAAAGTTCTTACAGAACTCGAACCTCCAACGTGTTTCGAGCTAATTCAAGCGCTTCAATTCGTTCGTCCAAGTCAGCTACAAATGCTTCTTCGTTCGCTGCCGCACCTACTTCTCTCAGTTCTTTAAGTATGGACAATCCAGATGTTTCGATAGGGATTTCTTGAATTGCCACAAACATTTCCTCCGGCGTACCCGTTTCACGCAACTTTTGTATCAATGCGATACGCTGTTCGGTTGAAAAGTAACCTAAGCTCAACATTTTGGAGAATAATACAGGAGTTAACGGAAATTCCGCCTGATTCGCAAGATAAGAGAAAGGTACTAATTGTCTCGAAGTGAGACTCTCTACTCTCTCTGTTAACCATCGCGTTAGCTTGCTTGCAAGAGCACTTCTACTTTCGTGCTTCTCAAGTTTGAAATACTCGTTGTATATGACTGCAAGCAGATCAATCACGATGTCTGAGTCTACATCGTCGTTGTTCAAGAGCTGAACAAACTCGTCGGTCAAACGATCCATCCACGTATCGTTCTCAAAGTCAAACAGCCGATCATGCATTGCGAATACCAATTCTGCACTAGAAGTGTACTTTTGATTTGAAGGGTTCGGCATGTTAAAGGGAACAGTAATTCCTAGCGTGTTGGAAAATTCTCTGATTAAGTTTTCGAGATAGTAAATCTCATTGGGTCGACCGAACGGACTGTACCTGTCCATGCTCATATCGCCAATATCTGAAGATGAAGCGATACTTTCCGTTGATAACAATTGCTTGATTTGACCCAATGCGTCATTGAATTTTGAACCACTAATCTGAACTTGGATCGTGGCAATCAGAGGTAGTGCTTCAAACGGTTTCACCGGAGTGCTATGATCGTCCGGGAGCGTTGTTGATGCGCGAATTTCTCGGGCGATTTCGAAGATTTCATCAGGCTGAAAAACCTTACCCAAGATTTCAATGTTGAATAGATCCGAAATAAACCGCCCAATTTCACGATCGTCGAATCGTTGGGCTACAGGTAACAAGCTCTTTATGAACGCTTTACTTTCCTCAGGTGGCAACCATGCAATCACATCCTCAAAGATAAGAGCTAGCGACAGAGGTTGGTTGTTATTCCTATAACCGTAGTAACCGCTCTGAAATTCGTTAAAGTCCGCGCGATTCACCACCAATAATTTGTATATTTCAGTCGCCTTATCCCACTCATCCAATCCAGCAAAAAACCGAGCTACATTTAGTAGTTGTGGTTGCGTAGGAGAATCCAACTCACGAGCCCACTCCTCGAACTTTGTGATCACCTCAAGTGAGGGTTGAGTTTGAGACTCGTTCGTGAGGTGCATCCACATCATGAATTCATGTTCGTTAGCAACGCCAGACAGAATCTTGTCTGTGAGTTCCTGCAATCGTTGTGTAAGGTCATCGGGATGGTGCCCATACGCTTTGCGAATCGTTTCATACCACCTCGATTTTTCATCCGTTTGGCTACCATAAAAGAAGCTGTACTGGTACGGGTTGTAAGGATTGTTTTGGGACCGGAGCAAAAGTTCGAGCTCGCGCCCTAATGGAAACATTTCAATAGTCCGATCCATTAATCGTTCGTAGTCGGTCTGTTCTCGATATGAATAGTTTGCCCTGCCTATGTAGGAAGACCAGTTGAAAGCAAAACTTCCATAACCATAGTAACTGGAACCATAGAAATTCACGTGCCCGGATTCCTCAAAATCGAACGGCCAATCCAGAAACATAAGAGTTTTCGACCCGCCCATGGAATAAGGGGAGCTGGTGTCTAAACTTTGGAGGTTTATATTGCGCCAAAATAGTCGCACAGCTTCGGCGGCGTCAGATGCACTAGCGGTCTCATCAAGTTCAGCTATTTTTGTAGCGGCTCGAGCGACGTTTTTAGGATACCGGTCGACTATTGGGGGCGCTGTAAATTCGTTAGTAGGACGCAGTTCGCTCGGTATCAATGAACGTAGTATGTAAGCTTCCGAACTACCGGTACGCACGTTCTCTTCATTGCTTGCGATGATATCCGCTAAGATCTCCTGGTTGCGAAGATCAGGGCCACCGTCGGTAGCAACATTCAGCGCGTCGACAAAGAATTCTCGTTGCTTATTCCAAAAGAAATATGCAGTGCGAATCGACTCATTAGTTTTATCTCGTTCGTAGACTTCGTTAAACAATTTTCGCACTTCTTTTGTGTCATTGCTGTATAGCGTCGACCGCAGCAGATCGATCTCATAACTAGTATCTTCTGGGAAACACTGCATCAACCCGCGAGTGTAGTCGGTCCTCAGGGCTTGATATGCTTGTCGGTCGGCACCAAAACGATTAAAGGCGTAGTTTGCAACGCTATCGATCTTAGCGATGAGCTCTTCTGTTAAACAGTCTCCGTCTATCACTCGCTGCATCGTCGCACGAATTTCTTCGTGGAATCGGGTGCCAATTAAATCCTGTACCACCCAAGATATGTACTCCCCTGGTTCCACATCTAACAACGTTAGAAAAGCTTCCTCTTTGGAACCTTCGTAGTACGCGGGCAGAATCACTTCGAGCTTCCAATCTTCACCCAGTCGTTCGTCTACTGCGTCATACACTTTCAAAAGTAAGTCAAGGTTGTCAGGATGGGCGTCAAAGATTGCAACTAGTTGCCACACAGATTGAGATATGTATTCATCCTGAAAGTCGATTGTTCTCACCATGTCTAAGGTCGCTGCTTCCAGAGTCCGGCGTTGAGAGTTGTTCAGATCAAGCCTTACTAACTCTTCGTACATTTGTGCAAGAGTGCGTACGTGTGGTTGATAGGGCGGTGGATCCGGTGGAAGGCTGTCAACGACATACTCATAGTATTTGACGCTCTCGTTGGGATTTTCGCGAGACTGAATGTATTGCCACAGTCCCATGCTACCGTACTGCAGTCCTTGGCGCATATGCACATTGTCCGGATCCTCTAGGATTAGCTTAATTTCGTCAAAATCCCGGAAGAGCGGTCCGACCACTTCTTCTAGTTGAGCAACTAATTCTGGGTCGGAAAGAAGCATGCCAAGTAGCTGAGCGGGTTCTCCTTGGAGCTTAGCCGTGATCGTGGGTACCATACGGACATACTCACGTTCGCCAAGAATAGATCGCGAGTATCCCAGTACATCACGAGGATTCGCAACCGAGAACATACCCCGATTGAATCGGTTCGGAGGAGCGTCGTCCGCTTGAGGTTCATCTAAGAATTCGTAGAAAATTTGAGCGACAGGTTTTGATGGTTCGACAATATTCAAAAGTCGCGCAGTACGTTCTACATCTTTAGCGTCGATCGCCTTCGTCAATTCTTGCGAGAGAAGATCGGTTTCTTCTGCAGTATCGGTTGCGATTTCCTCAGACGTATCGCCGAGCAATTCGTTTAGTTCATCCGATAAATACAGACCATTGGCTTTGTACTCTTCTCGAAGGTAATCGGCAAAGCTTGCACCACTCTCGCCTCCTGCCATCTCTGCCATCATCGCGGAAACACTAACTGGCATCACCATTCCCATAGATTGCATCATGCCCATAGCGGCAGCTACTTCGGAATCGCCTCCGTTTGAACTCGTATCAGACTCCTCGGGGGTCTCTTGGAGAAAGACGCCTGCTAATTCCATGTCCATCGCGTGTGCGAAGTCAACTTGTTCAAGCACTGAGCACAGCCGGCGTACAAAGCGACAAAAATAGTCTAAGCGAGAAAAACTCGTAATCTGTAGACCTTCCTCTCGCTCTGGAAGCGTTTGGATGTATTCAAGCTCATCATTGAAAAACTTGTGCAATTTTGCGAATTGCTCTTCAGACTCCTCAGGGTCTTTAGGCCAAGTAGCGATTACGCCTTGAATCAATGGTTCGTAGTAGGTGTTGTAATCACGGTTCACGCTAGTGTTTTGAGGTCCACCCCATCCCATACTCGTTCCAGACACTGGTACGTCCGCGTACAGTTGCGCCGGTTGGCTTCGAAGGACATTGAGCATACCTCTCATGTAGAGGTTTGCCGCAACTTCGTCTTGCCCGTTTCCTTCCCTTAGCGCGGCTGTTTTTATCAGTAGGAGTAGGTTGTTTTGATTTAGCGCTAACGCATGACTATAAAAAGCAAGTGCTTTCTTGTAGAACCCAGCTTCTTGAAACAAGTCCGCTTTGGTTTGATTTACATCTAAGTCGCCAGTGATGTCCTGGATCAAGTCAAGTGATTTCTCTGCTCCTAATTGATCGTCTTGACTCAATAGAGTCTTCGCAATGCTGATGTAGACCTCAGGGGGTAATTGTTGGCGTAGCCCTATGAGCCGGCGTCCATACGTGATTTGTCGATCAGGGTCATTGACGCTCCGGCCATAGTAGAAGTACCCCTGACCCGGGGTAGACATGGTAACTAGTTCACGAAGTACTGACAGCCTTCGAATCCCAGCTTGAGAAATAGAGTTCTCGATCGCAACGAACTCACTTTCGGTGTCTCGAAATTCGGTCGCAATTTCGGATAATAGGGTATATAAGTAGAACTTGTCCTCTTTTTGGGTAATTCGTTCCAGAATAATGCGGTGCGCCCACTTGAACACTGCTTCGCGGTTGTAGCCTAGCCGTTGCCCCCACCCTTGTTGACCGTACATGTTCAAAATACCGTCGATGGCTACCACAAATTCGTTGTCGTCCTTTGCGTGTTCCGCAATATATTGAAAAATGGCAACTGCTTCGTTTTGTCGTTCCGACTCTTTCAGAAGTTCGCCCATAAGCAACATGTTGTCGCTATTTTCTGGTTGTTGAACCAACGCTAATCGATAACTTTCGATGGCCTCTTCTGTGAAACCGGCCATGGACAATACGCTCGCTTCAAACTCCCCCGCTACCGCGTCCTCGTCGTACTTACGTAGTTCTTCTAGCCAGTAGAAAATGTCTTCCAGGCGGTCTTCCGATTCTTCGTTAACCGTATACGCGACAGCATTGAGTACGATGTTTTGAATGTGTTCCATTCGGTTGTCTTCATCGATCTCTACTAGTTCTCGGAGGACCTTGTCGTACTTGTCGTACTCGTTCAATTGCAGATAAACCAAACCTACTTGGCGCAAACGCTCCGTTGGTGGCATATCTGTGTACTTTGCGAATTCTTCGATGACTTCGCGGGCACTGAATGCATCACTGACCTGAGTGTATATACGGACCAATAAATTGATCTCGTTTTTGTCAGCTTCTTCGCTATAGAGTTTGCGTTCGATGTCGATCGCAATTTTCGCGAGCTGATTGAGTTCGGCTGCTAGTAGCAAGAATTGAGCTTCCGCAAACTTACGTCGAGCTGGCGTGTCTTCTTGCACCCAGATATCTTGCCACAGGTGCATCGCTGTTTCACGGTTTCCTGCTACACTCTCTAGCCATGCAAGACGCATGCGGTCATCGTACCCAAGTTCTTCTTCTTCACTCTCCTGAACTTTCACGAATACATCTAGTGCAAGATCAAATCGTTGTAGTCTTTCGTATGCATCTGCTACCGTACGCAAGTCGCCTGAGTTTTCGGGAAGTGCTTCGGTCAGTTCTTCCAACTCGGCAGTAGCTTCGTCGTATCGACCATTCGCAAGGTGTGCCTCAAACAAGAAAATCTGCCCAGTGGTGGACGGTCCGTGTCTCTCCCGATGGCGCTCGATTATCGCCATACTCTCTTCTTCGAAACCCATTTGTGACATATAGCGTCCGCCATGGGTAAGGATGTCAATGTTGTCGGGATTGTTTTCTTCAAGTAAGTGCCACACCTTAAGCGACTCTTCCGGTTGAGCAACACTTACAAAGTGAGACGCGAGGCCGGAATACCACAACACTGTATTGGGCTCCTCATTTATCAGTCGTCGATATTCGGCTACCATTTCGTCAGTACGTCGCGCCACATCGTAAATCTGTAGTAGACGGTAGCGGGTAGTGAGATCCTCTGGATTCTCATTCATCGATTGGAATATAGCGATTGCTTCGTCATATCGCTCAAAATCTGACAAAAGATCGATGTGTAAGTCGGTGAGATCTCGGTCCTTATCTTGTCTCTCAGAGAGTACGGTAAGTAATTCCTCGAGATTTTCTGCTTTCCGATATGCTTCATCGACCAAGGTCAATGCATAAAGCGCATCAAAACGAGTCTCCGCAGCTTCGTACGCGAGCCACGCGTTCTTTTGTGCAAGTTCAAAGTCTTCGCATAAGATTCCCCACTCGGTGATGCGCAAGAGCTGTCGGTAATAGAACTTGCTTTCAGGACTAGGTTGGTAAAGTTCAACTGCGTTCGTTGGATGTCCCAATACCGCCAAGGTTAGTGCGGCTCGATTCTTAAATTCTTGATCTTCTTGAGAGGCAAGATCAATCAAAGCCTCGACATTCGTCGGTTGTACATCAATCATTGCGAGCCGAATTCGAATGAACTTTTGTTCCTCGGGGAGTTCAGTGAGTTCGAGCGTCTTCTGATACCACTCGACAGCATCACCCCGTTGCCCCTGAGCATCTAGCAATCGAGCTTTGAGGAGCGTACTATCAGTGGTTTCCTCTAGCTCAATGGCTCTATCTGCCTCTTCGATCGCACTATCAAAATGACCAAACCGCCAATAGAGATGAGCCATCGAAAGGTAAGACTTCGCACGAGTGCGATCGTCTACGTTGGTATCTTCCGCTACGACGCGCAACTCTTCGATCGCTATATCGAGACTACGGTGTTTTAATATTCCATCGTTGAACACCTGATACACCAGGTCTAAATCTAGTCGTTCCCCGGTTTGGTTCGCTTGTTTAAGGTCCTCAAGTGCTCCTGCCAGAATTGAAGCTGCCGTGGTAGTCGCGATAACAGCAATTAGCAGTCTGAGAATTGGGTGAAAGCGTGTTCGAATGTGTTTCATAATCGAGGGGTTCTTCTATTGATTAAATTAAGAAAAGCTCACAGCTTAGTATAAGTATAAACGAGACGATTTACTTCGAAGTGATCGAACTCAATCTTTTGGCAAAGAGTTAGTTGTGCACGGGTTTCTTACCGACACCGTTGCCTGTATGTAGAGTACAGACTTAATTTCCGATCTCTGTTTGTTCGTGTGTAGATGCGAACTATTGCAATGCACGCGCCATCGTATGTAGACAGCGCGTAATTTGTCACAATTAGAATCGAATGGAGTCCACTATTAATCTAGAGCACGCTCGGTTCCAACTCTCGATGCGCAGTCTCTAAGGTTCGAATCTTAGCTACCACTTCTCGAACATATTCGTCGTTGTTCACAGACAGTCCGATTTCCGCAAGCTCGCGGAGAACTGACAGACCAGCCGAATCTATAGAAATTGTCTCTGCAGTAGCGAACGCTTCCGTTGCAGTGTTCGATTCACGCAGGGTCTTTAAGATCGTTGCAATATCCGTAGGGTCTAGAACATCGAGTTCAAACGCGTACGAGACAACTTCGGGATCTAAAGGAAACTCTGCATCAACCGCCAGCTGGAAAAATGGTTGAATACTACGCTGATCTAGTGAACGATGGTACTTCGTAAGCCAAGTACTGATCTTCGACCACGCGTTCGCCACTTTTTCTGGTTCATCGCGTAGGTCATATTCGAAAGCAATTACGGACAGCATTTCGATGAGGCCACGCTCATCCAATTTTTCATCTTCGAGCCAATCCGTCATCGAAGCGACAAGCAGATTCATCCAGTCATCGTTATCAAAGTCGAAGATCGTGTCGCGTTCTCTGAATAACTGCATCACATTGGGTGAAACCAACGGTACCTCGGCGTCCGAACTACCGCCTGAGCCGCCTGGGCCAGCACTAACACTGATAGGTAGGCCGCCACTAACCGCACTGATGACAGCGGATGCTTGCGCGGCGCTTACCGAGATCGACGCGCCACCTACAGAAATCACAGTATTACCAGCAGCAATCAAAGCATCAGGACCAGAAATGTCTTGACCGTCGGTCTCTTCTACCACAACTTCTACGAAGATCGGACGGAGATATTTCACGGCCTCGTTTAATTCACCTGTCTCGACCAGCACGCGAATGATCTGTAACAATGGTTTAATAGCGTCAGTTTCCGGCGCAACATTTCGTTTCCCATTCTGCAGTAGCTCAGCAATAGATGGACGTAGTCGCTCCGCGACTTCAAGCACTTCGTCTGCTGGATAGACTTGAGCCAATAATTCCACTGTTTTTGCGTTGAGACTCTGTTCAGGAACGTCGACATCAAAAGGCCGTACCATCGGTAATATTCGTTCCACGAATTTCTGCGCCGTCGTAATTGATGTGTTTTGCGCTACGGTGTCAATTAATCCAAACAAGTCTACTGGATTATTGGGGTCACCACCGTACGAAATTCGAACGGAGCCGAAGTATGGGTCTGATCTGGAAAGATTTAGTGCGTATAGTGTGTAGTAATCTATCGCTTTTTCAGTCAGTTCGGTACGCGCGAACAACTGCGCGATATTAAGAGTCTGCAATGCGGTAGGACTCGATAGTTCAGCGACCCATTGATTGAATGCGTCAAGCATTTCTGCTGAAACATCCTGCTCCGCTATATTCGAAAGGTACATCCACAAACTGAATTCATGCTCATCTGCTGTTTCGGTCAATACAGCACTTGTGAGTTCTGCTAGTCGCTCATCGCGATCCCTTGGGTGGAGAGCATAAGCTTGTACGAGAAGGTTATACCACTGATGGGCATATTGTCTTTGCGAGGGAGTTTGTGCCATCAAATGCAACTCAAGATCGCGTCCGACAGAAAACTGACTCACCAACCAATCTAAGAGCTTATCGGATACCTCCGGCTGTTCAATGCTCTTTTGCATCAGATACATAGATAATGTACTAGCAAACGTCACATACGGCGATCTCGAATAGCCGTAAAAGTCAGTGTTTGCCAATTCACTTTGGTTTAATGGCCAATTCATGAACATCCCCAAAGGAGTTCCAGGTAAGTAAATTCTTTGACTACCGCCGATGTTTTGTGTATTCAGATTCCGCCAAAACAAGCGAAGAGCATCCCCGGCATCCCTTGAATTATTGGAATCATCAAGCTGTGCGATGGCATTGGCTGCAGTTTTTATGTTCTTAGGAATCCGATCGTCGATACCAAGTATGATCCGTGATCCGATATTCATCATGTTTCCCTTGTTGCGAACTAGGGTCAGGATGTTGTCAGGATGATTTCCATACTTATATCTAGAAGCGTCGTTGCGTTTCAGGATGTCGTCAAGAATGTCTCGTTTCGAAAGATCTGGTTCTCCGTCGCTAGCAACCGCAAGGGCGGAAACGTAATCTTCTTGTTGTTTGTTCCAGAGAAAATGAGCAGTTCGAATTCCTTCGATGGTGTTGTCCCGTTCATAGGCACTCTGTAATTGTTCTCCAATCCGGCTTTTGATTCCACTTTCTATCGCGTAGACGATTAAATTTCGTCGATATTCGTCATTTTCCGGGAAACACTCCAACAAGCTCTGCCCGAGTACGTATCGGTCAATATCCGTGTTGATAAAAGGCGTGGAGAATCCCCGGCTGGGAAACAACAGGGCAACGTGACTCTCGTCAGGGCACTCTCCATCCACCATGGCTAAGAGCATACCATTGGCTTCTTCCCGAAAGTACTGCATTATCGCAGACTGCACAGAATAGGACCACCGCGTATCTACGTTTGCATTCAACAATTTCGAAAATGCAGAGTCGCGTCGATCGTCGAAGTAATCCTCAAAAATTTCGAATGCATCGAAACCCAATTCGGCTCTTTGAGAAATCATGCGAACAACATCCAAATGGACGTCTTGACTGTCTTCATGAATGTTGAAATTTAGCACCATGCGCAACAATGAAGACATAACATACTCGTCCTGAAAGTCGATTTGATTGATCAAATCTGTTGCTGCGGTTTTAAAACGAGATCGCTGTTGGCGATTCCATTCCATCTCTACTAATTCCGCATATTTGTTGATGTGGTCGTAGGTCATGCTACGCACCCTCGGGTCGTTGCTTGTCGGTTGTGCGACCTGGTACTCGTAGTATTGCAACATCTCGTCGTTGTTCTCGCGACGTCTTATGTAGTCCCAAATTCTTTGATACATGAAGAATGAACGTGCCGCTTGTTGCTTTGCTTCTGGAGTCTCGAGCAGATCAATAATCTCATCCACGGACTCAAAGAATGGACCATAGTCCTCTTCTATCTCTTGAATTAAGTTGACGTTTCCAGACAGTAATTGGATTAATTCTTGAGGACTGTCTTTTAGTCTAGAGACAATGCGTGAAGTCAGTCGAGCGACGGTAACCTCGTCGAAAAGCTGCTTCGCATATCTAAGCACTTGTTGATAGTTGCGATTCTCAACCATTTGCTGGAACACTTCGTCAACTGGTTCCGGTAAGGTCATAATGGCGGCGAGGCGAGCGATTCGATCAACGTTTTGACTTTGTACGGCCATTCGAAAATCTCGCTTAAGCAAGTTTTCGTCTGCTAATTCCTCTGCGGACAGGCTATCGTCGTCGCCTTCAGAGCGGTCTGGTACTAAGGCAAGAATTTCTTCTGGAATCTTCAAACCATACAGTTTGTATTCGCTTTCGATGGTCGAGAAGAAATCTCCTGAAGTAACCGTTGTTGTAAGTCTATCTCCTCCAGGTAACGTAATCGTCGTCGACGTGGTGATGGAGCGCTTGCCTTGAGGATCATTTTTGTCATTTAATGCTTGCTCTGGCTCTGAAGTTGGAACATCGATGAACACTTCCGCAAGCTGGATGTCGCGTGCGTAAATAAACTCTTCCTGCCCAACTGATGCACCAAGGCGGCGGATGAATTTAGAGAGATGGTCCAAACGAGAGTAGCGGGGTAGGTGGACTCCTTCTTCCTCCTCTCTCATCTCAATGACGCTCGCGAGTTCTTTTTGAAACATCACGTCGATCTCAGCGAGATTAGCTGCTACTTCAGTTTCTACCGTCGGCCAGGTAGCGATTACACCTTGAGTAAAAGGTTCAAAGAACGTCTGGTAGTCGCGATTCACGCTCAGATTCCGACTCCCACCAGGCATTCGTATACCTACCGGGAGCATAGCTTGGATGTTCGCCATGTTCGACGGTGCTTGAGAGTCAGTGTGGAGCTTCTCGGGTTGAGTGCGAAGTACGTTGAGTATTCCTTTCATGTAAAGCGTGTTGGCAACATCTAGCTGTCCATTCGCTTCCCTCAATACCGCAGTCTTGAGTAGCAAAGTACTGTCGTCCTGATTTAGGGCTAATGCGGTGCTGTAAGAAGTAAGTGCTTGTTTGACGTACCCTGCTTCTTGAAACAAATCGGCTTTTGTTTGGTTAATGTCGATTAGACCAGTGATATCTCGCACTAAATTCAACGACTTCTCCGCACCAAGAGTGTCGTCGCGGTCCATCAACGTCTTTGCCAGATTGATGTAAACTTCAGGCGGTAATTGTTGACGGAGGCCTATGAGACGGCGACCGTACCGGAGTTGGCGTTCTGTATCTCCAGCTTTTTGATTCAATGAAAATACACCAGCGTCTCGCGTGGACATCGTCACCAATTCGCGTAAGACAGAGAGCCGTCGAATTCCCGCTTGGGAGGTGGAATTTTCGATAGCGACAAACTCGCCTTCGGTGTCAAGAGTTTCCATCGCGATTTCGCCAAGTAACGTGTATAGGTAAAACTTGTCGTCGCTACCAGTGATTCGTTCTAAGATAATCCGGTGAGCCCATCGAAAAGTTGCTTGGTCGTTGGGTGGGAGCCTTTGTCCAAAGCGTTCTTGCCCGATCATGTTTAGGATGCCATCGATCGCAACGACAAACTCGTTATCGTCACGTGAATGCTCAGCAACATATTGGAATACGGCCACGGCTTCATCGATACGACCCGTCTCTTTCATCAAATCTCCCATCAGGAGCATGTTATCACTGTGTTCTGGGTGGCGCACTAACGCATATCGGTAGCTTTCAATAGCTTCCTCGCGGAATCCACTCATAGAAAGAACGCTAGCTTCAAATTCACCAGTCACCGCTTCCTCGTCAAACAAGCGCAACTGTTCCAGCCAGTGTTTAATTTCGTCTAACTTTTCATCACTTTCTTCTTGTACCGTAAAGGCAACCATGTTCAATACGATGTTTTGGATGTGTTCAAGACGATTTTCGGGGTCGACTTCTTCGAGTTGCCTCAATACCTTGTCGTACTTATCGTATTCTTGTAGTTGCAAGTACACGGACCCAAGCTGACGGAGTTTGTCCACTTCTGGCATGTCCGAGTACCGTGCATATTGTTCGACTACCTCAGCGGCTGAAAACGAGTCTCCGACCTCCGTATAAATTCGAACAAGCAGGTTGATGTCATTTTTATCAGCGCTTTGTTCAGTGAGTTTGTTTTCTAGGTCGATTGCAATGCGGGCGAGCTTATTGAGTTCGGCTGCAAGTAAAAGAAACTGACTTTCCGCAAACGCCCGTCTAGCGGGTGTATTTTCTTGGAGCCAAATTTCCTGCCAAAGACGCAGTGCTTCTTCCCGATTCCCAATAACGCTATGGAGCCAAGCAAGTCTCATACGGTCGTCATAACCTAATGCTTCACCTTGATATTCCTCGACTTTGGAGAATAGTTGCAATGCTTGGTCGTACTTTTGCAAACGTTCATAAGCATCCGCTACGGTACGCAAGTCTCCAGCATCTTCAGGTAGAAACTCGACCAGTTGATTCAAAGCTTCGATAGCTTCGTTGTTGCGACCCTTGTTGAAATGTACTTCAAACAAATACATTTGCCCAGTGGTTGTTACGCCGTGCGATGCGCGGTGTCGATCAACCATTGCGAGACTTTCGGCTTCAAAGCCCATTTGGCCCATTAATCGACCTGCATGGACCAGCAAATCAATGTTTTCTGAGTTGTTCTCTTCAAGAGTACGCCATACCTCGCCGGCGCGCTCAGGTTCCGCAACAGCCACGTAGTGAGATGCTAAACCAGAATACCACAACACAGTGTCTGGTTCCTCGTCGATAAGCCGTTCGTACTCTGCAATCATCTCATCAGTACGCCTGGATACATCGTAAATCTGCAACAACCGAAATCGTGCGTCAAGATCGGTGGGATCGATCTCCATAGAGCGGTACAACTCTATCGCTTCGTCGTAGCGTTCCAGGTCAGTGAGTAGGTCAATGTGCAAGTCGACCAAATCTTGATCTTTGTCTTTACGCTCATTTAATTCGGTGACCAATTTGTCCAATTCCCCGTTGAGCCGGTAAGCTTCATCGACCAGAGTCAGCGCGTAAAGTCCGTCGAAACGAATATCTGTGCTGTCATACGCGCGCCAAGCAAATTCTTGGGCAGTTTCATAATCTTCCGCAATAATCGCCCACTCTGCGTAGCGGATTAGATGCCGAAAGTACTTCTCGTCGTTCGGGTCAGGCTTGTATAGTTCAAGTGCTTTATCCGTATGCCCAAGTACCGCAAACGTAATAGCAGCCCGATTCTTAAACGTTTGATCTCGGTCGGTAGCAAGTTTGTAAAGTGCGTCGACGTTACTCTTATCAGTGTCAATCATCGCAAGACGAATCTGGATGAATTCTCGTTCGTCGGGACTGTCGGAACCAGCAAACGCTTGTTCGTAGTGCTCTAAAGCTAGTGACTCATCTCCGTTCGCGTCTGCTATTCTTCCCGCTAGGATGAAGTAGTCAATCGCAAGTTCGTCTTGTAACGATTCGTTTTCCGCAAGCGTGGTGAGAACTTCTGTAGCTTGGGGCAGTTGTCCATAACGCCAATATAGGTGAGCGATGGACAAATACGACTTTGCGCGATGCCAAGTCTCGTTTTCCGAGTCTTCAGCAGTCTCCGTAAGATTGGACACTGCTGCTTCAATACTCTGGTTCTCTAGTATCGATTCGTTAAATACTTCTTTAATTAATTCAAGGGATAGACGTCCCTTTTGTGCGTTACTCGCGTCGAGTGCATCCAGAGTAGGTATTGCCGCGTGTGTGGTCACGTTGGCAACAACAAGTAGTACTAGACCGATTAGCGAGGAGGTGAGTGGCTTGACTTTCATTGAAAGGTCCCTCGTCTTGTCAAGTGTGTGTTTAGCTAGCTCTAGGCCAGCGTCTATATATCAGGTCTCCAAGGTATGCAAGAAGTGCGAGGAGAAAAATCCATGGCCGAAAATCGAAAATACCGTAGGCCACACTTCCCATACTGAGCGTTTGTGTGAGTTCAGTGGAGTTGGAATCAGATACGGACAAACCACCAGTTTGATCCGCTAGTGCATCGAGATCCAAACCATTAACGGGATCAACCTGATTCTCACGAACTTGATCGGTAGCGGCTAAGCTGACAACTCGCCATTCTCGATTGTTGAACGTATTGCCAACACCCATGTAGAGATCCGCTTTTGCGGATGAACGAATATCTGCTTCATATAACCCCGGCGCGGTTTCATCAAAATCTGGTGCTGTCCCTTCGTGCGGTGTGGAGTCTAGCTCATATAGCTGTAGAGTAGGGCTTAACTCTTCTACTCTCGGGACACGGTTAGCAATGACCGTAGTCTTACCATACTGCCTGCGTACATCAATTTCGAACACGCGAACCTCCGGGGCAGTCTTACGTACGATTCGTCCGAGAAATTCCGAATAGTCTTCCCAATTGTTCCACGTACGGGTCCCCTCACCGACAGGTTCAGTCATCATAGCAGTGACGCGACCCAGTCCGAACAACCATGTAGCGACGACGGGGTGTTCAGTCTCCTCCACAGCAAGCAATACTTCGGCACCGTCTTTAGCCGATACTTCAACGTAACCGTTTAGAGGACGTATAGACTCAGGTTCAATCTCGCCCCACCAGCCAGTTCCAGCGCTCGCAACTAGTTGAAACGCGCCACGTTTATACATAGGCGATTTCTTCGTTGAAGACTGCTTGAAAATTAAGTCAATTATTTGGAACTGATTACCGACAGCGTAGAAACGACCGCCACCCCAATTAGCGAAGTCAGCCATTATTTGATTGTGCCCGCCCTGTCCGACCAAAATCGTTGACAATGTGATCCGATCGCGGTTGATTCGTCGTACCATCGCCTCGTAGTTCGCGTCTTCGACACCTGCATCGGTGATGAGAATGATGTGCTTGAATCGCGTGTTAACGTTTTGTAGACCATAGTAAGCTTCCTGTACGGCAGGAAACATCACGGTTCCACCAATTGCTTTCATTCGACCGATTGCTCGATCGACCTCAATCTTGTTGGTCGCAGGTTGCATTGGGATTGCCCAGTGTTTATTGCCATAGAACTCGACAATTCCAATTCGGTCATGTGGTTGTAATCGGCGTACTGCTAGCCTAGCTATGTGTTTAGCCAATTCAATGCGACTACCACCCATTGATCCGGACGTATCAAGAATGATCGCGACTCCGACGCTTGGGTCAATTTTGTCCTGGTCGCCAGGAATGTCCACTGGGAACAAATCGGTAAGCGGGGAGTCGTGAAATCCACCGTCACCAAAAGCAGCTTCGCCTCCGCTGTGGATCAATCCCGTACCCTGTTCTTTTACCTGCTCGGCGATTTTGTTTAGCAAATCTTCGTCGAGCGAACTTGTTGGTACATCGTCAACTAATACTACATCGTACGGCGATATTGGGTACGTACCATCTATCTCTTGAGGATTTGGGGCGTCAATTTCGAATCCAGATCCCAGCAATCGTTCTAAATTATTTTTTGCACCTACCTGTCTTTCCCCCAGATACAGAACTCTCACAGGGTTCTGAATCGGCAACACAGATCGCATTGAGTTGTTTGTCAAATCGGGGTCTAGAGACTCGTCGACGTTTAGTGTCACTTCTATTTCCTTAAAGCCAGGTTCGTCGACTCGGAAAGACAGTACTTGTCGTATTCTCCCGTCACTGACGAGTTGTTCACTTTCAGCTAGTGTTTGATCCGTTTCTACATCCCGCACCATGATGCTAAAATCGGACGCACTTCCAACGACATCAACATAAACCTTCGCATCATCTCCGGCTCGGACGTCATTGGCTTCGACACCACTGACAAATATGTCTGAGTCGTCACTTAGCTTGACGGAGTTCACTGGTATCCCTCGAGAAATCAAATGATCGTAAGACTGTCCCCAGTGCCGATCGGTCGCGAGACCGTCCGATATCAAAGTGACTGAACCCTGCTCACCCAGAGGAATCATCTGCGCCGCTTTTTCTAGCGCATCGCCCAAAGGTGAGAGATCGTCATTCAGATGAGTTACCGCTTCACCTTCGACTACCGGTTCTTCACCGCCAATTTGTATGAAACTGACATCACCTTCGCGGCTGAATTGTGTACGCAATTCCTGTGCAGTCTCAACCGCTTCGCTTCGTTGAGATTCTGTCAGGCTCGCAGACTGATCTAAGATGATGGCAAAGTGCTTGTCTTCACTGTCCGTAATAAACACGGGCTTCATCAAACCGACGGTCAGTAGCGCGAGTATCAAGGACCGTATTACTAGGTGTGGAATACGTCGTTGACCGCCCGGCCAAAACCATAAAACCGGCAACAGAAAAAATAGTAATGCGAATAACGGGTAGGTAAATGAAATGTCCATCTTAGGGCATTAGCCTCCGTTGATAAATGTACCACTCTGTAAACACTAAGGCTAGAGCTAAGAGCATTAGCCAAGTAATAAGCTCCCAAAGTGGGTATGGTGAGGTGGTGGGAGACGTTCCACTGTCTACGATGTCCGGGCTGAGGCTTCCAACAGTTGAAGTCTTATCCAACAAGGAAATGACTCCAGGCAGCTCATCGGTCAATTCAAACTCTCCAGTAGCGTTCCGAACGAAGTACGTACCGACCGCAAGTTCAGAAAGAGCGTCAGTATCCGCTAGCGACGTACCAGCACTCTGTTCAATAGCCTGTCTTCCAGCCGCCAAGTACGCATACCATGGTGCTTCGTCGGCGAGGTAACGCATTGATTTGGAGATGAACAAAGGAAAGCTGATGCTCTCGCGAAAGTTGAATTCGTCTTCGACAACAGGTTGCCACACCGAGACAAAGCGCTGATCACCAAAGTGTAAGCGTACCGAAATATCACGTTCGATCTCTTGCGCGATTGCAGTCGCATCAATCTGTTCAAGACCGAGTCGTTCAATCGTACGATCTAAAGCCCTTTCACTGTTTATGTCTTGAGGTCCGACATACCCGATTTCGAATGCTTGTTCTTGGGCCGTCTCTGCGACGACTTGAAACGTGGGAAGTGTCGATGGAGGATCTGTTGGTCCCAGTACGGCAACTTCTGCTTCACTTTCTGGTACGATGACTAGCGCCGGATCAGCGTTGAGTGCAGGCAGTATCGATGCGGGAACGTTAGCTCCAAGGTAGACTGGAATCTGCCTCCTAGTGGGTAAGACTAAACTTGCTTCATTGTCAAATTCAAGATCGTCTTCGCCTGCCAGTGACACATTAAGTTGTGATCCGTCGGCTAGAACATCACTGAGCAAAAAGTCTGAATCTTCAACCGCTCTTAAATTGTCGCTTGATACCACTTGTTCTCCAACGGTTATCGTCAAGTCCGAAGCTGTGACAGCGTCCGCGTTGTTTTGCAAAACGCGTATGAGTACATCAACTCTGTCCCAAGCACCAGAAAGTGGCTCACCGACTCCAAGAGCAACGATACCTCGGTTTGAAAATTCGCTATCGTCTTCCGGTAGTCGACTTTCGACACTCACATTGTCTGGCAAATCGTCGATAACTTCGGGAGGTATTGACGACCTACCGTAAACTATTACGTGAACTTGGTTCTCTGCGTTTACGGCATCTCTTGCAATTAATCGAAGCTGATCTTCAACGCTTGAACGAGCGGATACAGGTGTTTGGTCATCCAACCGTTGCTTTAGTACTTTCGTCTCCTCGTCGGATGCGAGTACCTTAAGGTTGTGTTCTCCAGCGAAGTACACTTCTCTTTGTTGATCAGGATAAGAGCGTACGTCGTTGAGCAGTTGCTGTTTCGAAATCTCGAAGTCATTGCCAACAGCGCTTTGAGCTGAACCGTCAAGGATGAGCGCGTAAAAATTTGCGGTCTCGGAACGGTCGGTTCGCAAATCGGCGAAACCGAGCCAAAGAAGCGCACAGATCAGCAGGCATAGTAACCACGCTAGCCAGTGTTTAAATCGCTGACGAAAGACTCGCACCGGAGCATCGCGTACTGCTTCCGCCCAAAAGAGTGTCGTCGCGACGGGTATTCGAGTGTACCGAATTCTTAGTTGCTGTAACAGATATAGTCCGCCTGCCAACGCGACGAGACCTGCACCGAAGAGCAAGGGGCTTAAGTTTAATAGATTCATACTAGTAAATTTCTTGTTTGGAACATCAAACTCAATTGGTCTAAGATGTCTTTTTCGGTATCGATTTGAACTAAACCTGAGCCAAGAGAATCCGCGAGATCGATAAGGGATTCGTTGAATGTGCCGTAAACACGTTTGTATTCGCGAATCACCTGAGGTTCAATAGTTACATCAATTGCTTCATCCAATTCACAATCGACTAAACGAAGGTCCCCGACAATCTCTGGGTTCAATTC
>VYFT01000057.1 GCA_009842245.1 Gammaproteobacteria bacterium
TCTCGAGGCACTCTTGAAACAGCAAGACTTACCAGAACAACCGTCGTTGAGAGTACAGGAAAACTTTAATTTTTTTGTCGAGAAACTCAAGTCATTAGGAACAGACGTAAGTCTGGTAATCAAGGGACTCAAAAAGCTTTTGCTGGTAGACATATCTTTGAGTCGCGAACAAGACAATCCTCAGCTAATTTTTGAGAGCATGAATGCAACGGGTCTCGAACTTAGCCAAGCAGATCTGATTCGTAATTACGTGCTTATGGGACTAAAAATTGACGAACAATCTGAATTGTATGAGAATCATTGGTATCCTATGGAACGAGCATTTGGTCAAGCTGCGTATGGAAAACACTTCGACAGATTCATGCGCGACTACCTCACGTTAAAAAGTGGCGAAATACCGGTTATTCGTCAGGTATATACCGCGTTTAAGTCATATGCAAAGCAGGATGAGATCAGTGCTCGTGGCGTGCAAGCTCTCGTTGCGGACTTGCAAACATATGCTGGATATTACTGCGCGTTTGCACTTGGAAAAGAATCTGAGCCTCGTCTCGCTCATGCTTTTTCAGATTTGCGGGATTTGAAAGTTGATGTTGCGAACCCACTTTTGCTCGAACTGTACGCTGATTACAAGAGCAACCTATTAAATTTGGAAGATCTCATCGAAGCTGTCCAGCTCATTGAGAGTTATGTGTTTCGACGAGCCGTATGTGGAATTCCCACAAATTCCATGAATAAGACATTTGCAGTGTTCAGTCGCTCTTTAAAAAAGGACCGATATCTTGAATCCATTAAAGCAAACTTTTTAGATCTTCCTTCTTATCGTCGATTTCCTAACGATAGCGAGTTTCAAGATGAAGTTCAAGTCCGAGATTTGTACAACTTTCGAAGCCGTAGCTATTGGTTACGTAAGGTGGAAAATTTCGACAAAAAGGAGCATGTGTCAGTACAAGAATACACGATTGAGCACATACTACCTCAAAACAAAGATCTATCGAAAGCATGGCAGGAATCGTTAGGGCCAAATTGGAAGCAGATTCAAGAAAAATATCTTCATACTCTTGGAAACTTGACTCTGACTGGGTACAACCCCGAGTACAGCGACAAACCATTCTCTACAAAACGCGATATGGAGGAGTTTGGATTTCGATACAGTCCACTTCGTGTCAATAAGGGACTCGGTGAAATTGATACTTGGAACGAGAATTCAATACGTTCAAGAGCAGAGTATCTATCAAATACAGCAGTACGTGTTTGGAGAAGCCCTAAATTGATGGATGAAGACTTAGAGTTAATCAAACGACCGAAGAAAAAGTTTGTACGCACATATTCACTCGCTGACCACAAATTTCTAGTGCCTGGCAGCAAAGTTTATGATCTTTTTAACGCGCTACGTGAGAACATATTGGCATTGGATCCCTGCGTATCAGAAGAAATCCTCAAGTATTACATCGCCTATAAAGCCGAGACAAACTTTGTCGACGTTGTTCCACAGTCAAACACACTCAGTTTGACCCTGAACATGCAATTCCACGAATTGCACGATTTTCGAGAAATTGCGCGCGATGTGACTGGTTTAGGTCTTTGGGGAAATGGAGACGTTGAGGTTCGACTGACACATTCTGAAGAATTACCGTACATCATGACCTTAATTCGTCAGTCCTTAGAGACTCAGTTAGTTGATGAACACATCGAAAACTGATTTATTTTTGTCTTGGACAAGTGTAGGTGCTTTTCTGGGGGTGAGTCCCGTTTGAGACAATTTGCGCGAGGTATATTTTTGCCTCGTTCAAGACAAAGTGAGCTCGGTGGAGAGCTAAGAGGACTTTGCAGTGTTGAAGAAACCTGCGATTTACACCGAATACAGTCAGCTTCAAATTAAAAAGGGCTGAATTGTGAATGAACGAAAACGCGAAATAGAGCTTGGTTTAACAGCAATTTGCAAATTTGACCACCCATCATATGAGATAAGTTCGCAACCGAATTTAATACTATGTGTAAGCTCCAATGAGTCTGAACAATCTGAAGTGAATACTCTACATCGTAAAGCGCACAGAAATTTATAGGACTTAAACTCGTACTTGAAGCGACTCAAAGAGTTCTAGTATTCTCTAAATCATAAGGAATGATGATATGTCTATAAATGCACCAATGGAACCTGGTCAAATCAAACGAAGTAAAGAGACAAAGCATCGGTCACAAAACGTCAACACCAACCGGTTTGTGTTTTCGTCAAGTCGAACGCCTAAACTCACACACTATGCTTTTCGATATCCTGCGAAGTTTCATCTTCCTGTGCTTAGAGATTTGATTCGACGATATTCGAGGATAGGGGATACATGCTTAGACCCGTTCAACGGAGCGGGAACTCTAGTGGTCGAAGCCGTCGCGAACGACAGGAATGCCATCGGCTTAGACGTAGACCCACTTGCTGTTTTCGTTAGTCGTGTTAAGTCTACTAGACTATCACCATCAGTGATCGACAAACACACTCACGAGTTATTACAAAAAATTCAAAAACGATTTTCGGACGATAAATTGTTGCAGAAGAACATCCTTAACGACATAGATGAACGTGCTTATGTACGCCGATTGAAAGCTGAAGACCTCGAGCCACCACCAATACCTAAGCTTGACCATTGGTTTCGTAAGTCAGTGATCGTTCAGTTGGCACGAATTAAATCGCTCGTGGACAGCATGGACGTAGACGAAGACGTCCGCAACTTCTTTCTTCTTTGTTTCGCGTCCATCATTCGAAAGTGCTCAAATGCGGACCCTGTTCCGGTGTCAGGATTGGAGGTTACTTCATATATGCGACAAAAAGAGGCAGAAGGACGTGCGATTGACGTTGAAAGAATCATGATACAAACCATTCAGAATTGTTTAGTGGGAGCAAAGGAGTATTTCGAATCAACGAATCCAGATACTACTGTCGTGAACGAGATCTTTGACGCACGAAATCTCGCTGATTCGGAGTTCTACGCTGAGGTTGTGATAACCTCTCCGCCGTACCAGAACGCCGTGGATTACTATCGTCGTCATCAGCTAGAAATGTTTTGGTTGGGATTGGTGTCCAGTACATTTGAACGCCAACAACTAATTCCAAATTACTTGGGGCGTACTGGTGTCGCGAAGAAGTACTTACCGCTGTCCAGCACGGAGGTCGGTACCGTAGGAAGTAGCTGGATGCAGCAAATTGAAGAGACCTCACATCGTCGTGCAATGGATTTCTTCCATTACTACTGTGGTATGCATGATTTCTTCACAGGAGTTGCTACCTTGCTAAAAACTGGCTCGCTTTTAGTAATGGTTGTAGGTAACAACACAATATTCGGACGCGAGTACGATACCGTAGAATTGTTGCGCGAGCTATCGGTAGAGCATTTTGAAGTTGGTGAGACGTTCTGGTACCCAGTACGAAATCGTTATATGTCGTATGAACGACGAAATGGTGCAAATATCGATCAAGAGTACATTTTGGTAATGAGGAAGCGATAGCACTTATGACGACATTCTCCGAAGCTATTCAAACATTGGGAAACACACAGGGGTCCTTACCTGTACGCATTTCAAATCAACTTATACGTTTGTTATCCGAGCAAATGTATAGTTCCCCCATCAAAGCAATAGAAGAATTGGTAGTAAATGCCTATGATGCTGATGCCAATGAATGCCGAATTGGCTTTATTCATCAAGACCTGCGAGAGGACAGCGCAATTGTCATTTTCGATAACGGTTCAGGTATGGACTACACTGGTCTCGAACACTTGTGGTTCGTCGGAGAGAGTCCAAAAACGTTTAATTCGAGAACGCCAAAACACAATAGACGAGTAATCGGGAAATTCGGTATTGGCAAACTAGCAACATGTGCTATTGCTAACAAGATTACATACTTAACGTCCCACGAGAACGGACTGTTTCTCGTTAGCTGTGACTTTCGAGATTTTGAGTCATCCACGTCCGGGGGCGCATCGGAAGCTGTAGCACTTGAGGTGAGACAGGTGTCCGATTTAGAAGAACTTCGCTCGAGCGATGAACTTGACAGAGTCTGTAAAGCGATACGCACGTCTACTGACGAACTTACAAGTGACAGCTACGAATCTTGGACAATCTGCGTACTTGAGTCCCTCAAGAAACAGTCAGAAAATTTGAAACGGAAACGTCTAATGTGGGTGATAAAAACCGCTATGCCACTGAAGATGAATTTTGAAGTATTTGTTGATGGAGAAAGGATCGAACGAACAAAAGAAGATTTTCATCCAATCGTGGAATTTCCAATTGTAGATATTGCGGCGGAAAGACTTGATATAATGAATAAGAACTTACCGGAGGGACACACTTGGCGTGTTGCTGACAACCATTTTGTATCAGATCTATTTCCTAACGGCGTTACTGGTGAAGTATTGCTCACGAAAAAATCTCTGAAAGCAGGGAAGAGTGTAGATATCGGGAGAAGTCATGGATTCTTTGTGTTCGTACGAGAGCGTTTGGTCAATCAGGACGATGAACTGTTTGGACTCCATGCACTGTCTCACGCAACATTTAATTATTTCCGAGCTGATGTGTTCGTAGACGACTTGCACTCGGATATTACAGCCTCTCGAGAAGGTATTGAACACGGTGAGCGACGAAAAGCTATCTCGGACTTGTTACTGGCCCTGTTCAATGTGGCTAGACAACGGCACAAAGAATACGAAAATAATCTTGAAATTGAAGAAAAACGTAAAAAGGAGCATGAACGTAGTTTTGTATCGCATAGATTAGTCGCCCAACCCATTGCCGACACCATAGCTGTAGCAACTTCTGAGGAGGCTGGTACCGACGCTGACGAAGGATGGTTTTTCCTAAAAGACATTGACCCAAGTTCTAGGAATCAAATCGTAGAACATCTTTACACCCGGGAAAAAAGAAGTTACAAATTCACTTATGGGCAACTCGGTCCATCCGAAAGGATGGTAAAGTTTGATCCGGAACGAGAAACGTTTATGTTAAATGAAGATCACGAAGTCGTCATGGCCCACTCGGATGATTCGCGAGCGAGGAATCTGCTGGAAGATATAGTCGCCTCAGAGGTTATGTTGGAGGTCTACCTTCGTGAAGCGGGCATAAATCCTTTCGTCATCGGAGAAGTCTTGGAACGACGTGATTTTTTACTTCGAAGTTTGGCTCAAGCTGGTGTTTATTCATTAGACAGCCTCGCGCAATTACTTACGGACGCACGAGACGACGAGCATGACCTCGAAATAGCAGTAGTTGCGGCGGCTCGAGCACTCGGATTTAACGCGAAACACATTAGCGGATCCGGGCAACCAGACGGATTGGCGCGCTTCAACGATTATGGAAAAGGTGAAGTCAAGATCACTCTCGAAGCGAAATCTAGCAAGAGAACTCCAAGCTTAGGATCGTTCGATTTCGCGGGATTGTTAGAACATAAACAACAAAGTGAAGCCGTGGGGTGTCTCTTAGTTGCACCCAGTTACCCTGGAGAATTGAAAGAGAGTAAAAATTCTGACAAAATACCGGACACTGCTGTTGAATGTAGAGCAAGAGAAAACAAAATTTCGTGTTGGACAATCGAAGATCTAGTCAAGGTCATACGTGCAACCGAGTCGCATCAGATCACTGCTGTTCAGGTGCTTGACATTGTTCTTAATAGATTTACGCCTAAGGAAGTGAAAGAAGCTGTTGAGGAGTTGCTTCAAACCGACGATATGAAGACGTACTACCAGGAAATCTTAAACGCGTTACGTAGGTTGAGTGCACCAGGCGTATTGAAACAATCCCCCAGAACCGTCCACCACATTTCTACTGCTATGACGTTGGAGAGTGAACTCACAGAGGTGACTGACAAAAAAGTACGTAACGCATTAGTAAATTTAAGTAATGCTAGTAAAGGAATGGTACGAATGTCTGGAAATCGGATCATTTTTTCTGGCGATATCGAAGAATTTGCACGACGTGTTGCGAGTCTAACTGGGGAAGATGTAACTCCACGAAAATTGGGTAATTTTCGAAAAAACGAGTCGTAGACTGGTGAGTGCGGAAGTAAGTGCATTGCTTTCCCGGTTAATGGGGACACGCGGAATCAAACATTCCAAATTTTTTGGTCTTATTCCTAAACACGCTCGTAGTTTAGTGTTGTAGTGTCATTCCACACTATTTCGTTTCATAACGTTGGATTTGTTGAGGTAATCCAAAATATGACATGGCTGGGACTGCGTAGACTGCCCCTAACCGTGCTCTGAGACAGCTGATCGTTGAGTCTCCTCACTGTCCTTGCAAGATGTGCCTTACTCGTCATCTAAATCGTTCTGAGCCATCCTCTCGGTAAACTGAGAATTTTCAAGTATAACGTACTTTGCTCAACGTGCTCTTTGTTCAGAAGTCGACACTCTCGAGCAAAACTTGAATTGAGTCATCCGAACTCTCTAATTGCATATTGTTACTTCGACGATGTTCTCGTTCGTCGTTAACCATGATTGATCCCACTAGTCGATATTCAAGACCTTCTGAAGCGGTCAATGGGCATAACTCTCCTGAAGTTTCCGTTTCTTTAACGTACGACCACGCAGAGTCCGCATCCACACGCGACTGCCACTTGGCGTTAAAGACCGTATAGATCTTGTCGCCGATAGAGGTATCGGAAAGATAGACGCAATCGGTATACAGTTCGCCGTTGAGTTCTATTTCCCCTGAAGAGACCACTAGGTCGTCAAACTGTTCGTAGGTGAGACGAGCAAAGAAATTACTAGCGTATTCGTTCGTTTCGCCATCAACATTGATGTTTGCGACGATTCGGTACTCACGATTTTCTTCAGGTGTATGGGTACATAGCTGCGAATTGACGGTTGTACCTTCAACATCACTCCACCCGGTTCCTTCCTCTCTTTCCTGCCATTTTGAAGACTCAACGGTGTAAGTAGAGTCTCCTACCGTCCAGGTGCTTGATTCCAGACATCCATCGCTTACAGAGTCGTCATCGAATTGAACGAGACCATCAGCCACTCTAAGTAGATCCAGTCGTCGCATGGGTACATTGTCGGAGTTATCAAAATCTACTACATCGTTTCCGTAGCGTTCAAAGATCAAGATACCATGGTCGAGTGTCGATGCGTAAATATGGCAACCGTCAGGACTGGCTGAGACTCCGTTCCCTCGCCAAAGATAAAAAGTAGTGGGAAGCACTCGACCGAATCTGTCTGGAATATCAGCAAGCATCTTGTCTGTGACTGTTAGTTGGTTTTCGATAGGATCGTATTCCACAACAACACTGCCGTTGCTACAAATCATCTCCACTGCGTAGCGATCCTTTCGTAGGAAAATGCCCCCACACCAGTCTAATCGACTCTCGAAATTGTGCTCAGAGACTAGATTTACAAACTCCTCTGAATCGGATTGATTGTCGAAGACATGAAAGCCTCGTCTGTTCGCGATGAAAGTGTATTTGTTTGAATGATCATTCTGGATTAGCCACGCGTCTAAACTTGAGAATTCGGATGAATCTGACAACCGTTCGTAGAACGGACTACCAGTAATACGTTCGTTTTTGTATAAAGGCATCCACGAGTCGTGGAAACCGTACCAGAATTGACCGTCGTAGGATGGAAAAACACTTCGTTGCGAAGCTCGAAAATTTCCGTAGTATTGAATGTTTCCTTCGGAAGAAAAGTCATACACCCGCTGGTTACTGGAATACAAACGGTACAAAAAATCACCGTTATTTCCAAGCGCAAACGTTGGCACACCCGACACTTGAGCACTATAACTAGGATATCCGTCTTCTTCTACAAATGAATCGACAAGATTCAGTTCTGCAGGGGATTGAGGGGAGGCGGCGAAAGTCCACCACGAGAAGTCATAATTTACGTAGAGCTTGGAACGATGTGGATCCCAAATGTGATGGCTCTTTGGAGGAATGTCCTCATATACGTTCATGAGAGTCAACGCTCCCGATTCTAAATCTCTGTTGTAGGCGTGCAGCCCGTTCTCTGTAGAAACATAAGCTGCAGAACCATCCGTATTGAATGAAATCTCTCCTGGTTCCCGTAATCTTGAAATATTGCCCCCACCATCGCGGCGACCATAGGACAAACGTCCCACATAAGTGAGCCAATTGGGAGCATCGGTACCTTCCCAACGCAACGTGAAGTTCGCTCCAGGGTGTTTGAATTCGTTGGCAACCCTCAGGAATATCTGCATTCCTTCTTCCACATAGACGACCACCTCTACGACGTGATCATTTTCTCCTAAGAATCGCTTCGATACCATTAAGAATTCCAGATCAGAATTCTCGTCTGCCTGTTGGAAAGCAGCGAGTCGAATCGCGTTTAAGTCTCCCGCATCGATCCAATACTTGACCCATCCCGCTTCAGATACTTCGTGTTTGTACCACACGGATGAACTACCCAAGTGAGCCCATCCATCAGTTTCGGTCGTTGCGTACAGGTTGGTATCAGTTACTTCACCTTCGGCACCTACAAGTTGTGTCGCCCGTCCCATAGTGTTGTTGGTAGGTGTTGATCCCCAGTGCAATGAGCCGGCAGTCCATTTGTTTTCAAACGCACGTGACGCGAACTTTTCTCGACCAACGGAAATCCAATATTCCTCATCTTCTTCCGCATCGATCACAAACTCGTTATCGCTGAACGAGTTGTCATCGAGTATGGCAGTTTCTAGCTCACTTACCGAAGCCCCTGTAAACACCGCAACAGCTTGACTGTGAACTCCACGCCAAAAGAAAGTGAACTGACCATCATGTGGAGCATCCCATTTCCACCATCGAGACTGAACTCCAGTAGCTTCTGGTTCATCCGGTTCAATTCCTGGCCAGCTATTGTGAACGGTATTCAACGAACCCAATTCCTCGCTACCTACGTGAATCGCATCTTCAAACATGTCGTTTCGATCGTTTTCTTGCTCGACTTTGTTCCAGAGGAGGGCGTCATAAGCCCAACCACTTGAGTACGCGTCTGGCGATGCAACCATAATTCGGTAAGTTTGATCTTGCTTCGCATGAACAGTAATCGGGTCTCCGGGGTCTACAAAGTTCGACACCAGCCTCAGATCAGATACCGTATCTCCTACAAACGCGAGAATATGAACGAGCTCGGCATCCTGAATTTGAAACTCCCATTGTCCATCGTCTGGAGCTGTCCACTGATACCAGACGCTCGATGCTAGGTTGCCGTACAACTCACCGACTTCAAGAGTTGCACCTAAGTTGTCGCCGGACATCTCTCCTGACTCCCCGCTCAACTCGATTGCATTGGCAAAGTTGTCGTTTATGGGACGATCTCCTTGAAACCAATTGAGGACCAATGGCAAAGACTCCCCCGATACACTTACCCGTACTCGATATTCATACCCTGCTTTTACGAGCACCTGGGCTGACCAATTCGATGACGCTATCAGTTTTGCACCCAACACGCCACAACACGCATCGGTTACTTGATAGATTTGAACGTTCGGAACTCGGTTGGGGAAGTCTCTGGTTGAAGGAGAGGCTTGGAAGGAAGCAAGTCCAGATCTGTCGGCGATGAATTGGAACCATACTGAACCGGCCACTCGAGAATCATCCAAAATCGAATCTTCATGCCATGGTTCTCCAGATTCTTTGGAACTAGCGAGTAGGTCAAATTCTTGGCTACCGCTAGATCCATCCAGGACAATCGGATCAGCAAAGTCGTCATTTGAGGGAGGAACCTCACCGTCGATTTCGTCGATCGAACCTGTCGGTCGAACTAAGAACGATGTGTAGCCTGCTTTTCCGTTCCACGACATCGCCTTTACGTACACCCGCATCGGTTGGGATGATTGCGCGAATAAGTCCAACGAAACATTGGTAGCACTACCTTCTGTAATTTCACCTAGTATGAAGTGATCTCCTGCTTGTGTTACCTCTACACCATCACTTCGTTGAATGCGTCCTGAGTGCTCACTCTCCCAAAACACATTCCTATTGTCCATACGACCAAGCTCGCATGGTTTTCCATCGAGAGTACGACAGTCGATATGTAGAGTCACTCCTTTAGCTACGTAGGCATTAGTCGAAATAGTTAAATCTACTTGATGGGAATGAGATGATCCAACAGGCGTCTCGTAGACGTCTTGATTCGCTTCGACCATAAGCTGTGGAGTTGAGTTGCCGCGAATTATCGTCCACGCCAGTGCCGCGCGAGGTGCATCGGTATACACGCTGGTAGCGTGTATTTTGAGTCGATACGTCCCAGGCTCAGGGTTCTGAATGATGATCCATTCAACATTGTCAATCTTGGATTCAGACGAATGCTCCCCACAGGGCTCTGTATTACAGTCCGCGTCGTGATCGATCCAGAGATCTAGATCGTTGAGAACATTGTTGCCAATCGCGTCCGTTGCAGGCTCGTCCCATGTCATTACAACGTCAAGCCTACTAGCTCCTTCCGGAACTTCGATGTCTTGGTACGCATACTCGTTGTTTTCCATTTCAACAGACGCACCCGAACTCACCCATCCGTTCTCCGAGTCGTTGTTCAGGATGGTTGTGGTCGCAGAAACCATTCCCATACCGTAAAAAGCTTGAGTCTCTCCTGGACCGTTGGAGTTATTTCGGGGAAACTGTGTTTCGCTTTTGAACCAAGCATCAGGCTTCACCGCACTTGCCATCAGTCGCGCTCGAACGAGAGCAGGTTGCTCCCTATGGTCGGGAGACGCATCCATTAACAACGCAGCGAGACCAGCTACACTGGGAGTCGACATACTAGTTCCGCTCTTTGTGGTGTAGTTGTCATGGGTTCCTTCCCCCGCAACTGAACGTACATCGACACCGGTACCTGTTACGAGCGGTATCAGGCGATTGTCAATTGTCGGCCCACGGCTGCTAAAACTGGCGATTTCTCCACCGTCGAATGCAGCTCCAACAGGTAGAGAATTCTTCGCCGCACCGTAGTTTGAGTATCCATACTCGCTCTTGTTTGAATTGGAAACGACATAGAGTTGACGATGCGTCCAAACGATAGAATCGAGCTTGCGCGCATCTGCCGAACGGCTATCGTGATCGAGTTGCGCCGAGCTGAAGCTCATATTGACAATCAGTGGTCGAATGGACTCCGATTCTCTTCCTTCCCAAAAGCACGATGACTCTTCAGTGAGATAGTCCATTCCAAGAAAAACATCGAGAGACGATCCAGACTCCTGCGAGCTCAGAACCTTTGCAAACCTGATGTGCTGAATACCCGGTGCCATCCCCGTATACATCGGAACAAAGAAACCGTTCCCGGCAATCGTACCAGTTACGTGTGTTCCGTGTCCGTCGGCATCGTACCACAAGTCATGGTCTTCATCGTCTACGAAGTTTTTTGCGCAAATACTCTCCCGAAACGTTGATATGTCAACGTGGTTCGTATTCAAACCCGTATCCATGACACCGATCGGAGTCGTCGCTCCTGAAATGCCAGAGAAAATACCTGATGAATTGCCAATAGTTCGCAATTTGTCTACACCCTGAGCAGGAACGGCCGTGTCATGAGCTGCAGTGACAATTGGAATTAGTTCTATCTGCTGCACAAAGTCCAATTGAGCAAGCTTGTGAATCTGGCTTGGCTCCACGACTGCAGCGAACACTCGAATGGACCGATCGAAGTACCCAACGGATACTCCGATGTCGATGAACGCACGTCGAAACTCTGCTTCCCGCTCAGAAGACATCACCGAGATAAAAACTGGTAGTTGTTTGCCTGAAACAGTATTGTTGAGTTCTTCTTGAAAGACCTGTGAAATCTTTAGATTTGAGGGCAGGGCACCGATACCACTGACCCACGGCAAATCTCGTATCGAGAGTAGGTTTTCTTTGTTTATTGGAACGTCGACACGAACGAGGTCTCCCGAGGTGCCTAATAAGGAAATGTCGAACTCTTTGAACGAACGATCAATGACTGAAAGATCTATAGGTCGAGATATTTGTACCCAGGCATAGGTTCGATTCCCACCACCTGCTTGCTCGATGATGTTGTCAATGGCGTCGGACGAAGTCAACCACGATCGATGTTCAAATTTAGCAAGAGTATCGGAAGTCGTGAGGGTTTCGTCGCTTGAGTATTTTTTCTTCGTCATACTGGGTACAACGGAGACGACGGAGTAGTTGTCGAGTTTCGTGAGGGGGTCAGGACTCGAGGTTTTCCTTATTAGTTCCTGCTCGACCCTCTTGGAGGCTTGTGCGTTTGAAGGCGTCTCGGTCGAGAGTTTCCGATTTTCATGCTCCACTACTTTTCGGATCGGAAGTTCTTGTACATAAGCAATTAAATCTGACTCCAATTGATCTCTTCCAATTTCCGTAACCGAAAACGCGAAGATCACAAGAATCGAAGCAAAAATCACAACTAGAG
>VYFT01000042.1 GCA_009842245.1 Gammaproteobacteria bacterium
GCCCCAACCCCAGCCACCGCGCCTAGACAAGTAGGGACGTACTGAATGGGGCCAACAAGGCCGGTGAGTAAAGGGAGTTAAGTAAAACTTATCAATATTCCAAACAAGATCGAAAATTATTATGTTACAACTTTGTCATAATGTCTCCACTGTCTTCGCTGTCTGATAGATTGGGGTTGTGGAGAGGGACGGGCTAGTCACCCAACACCATCATTTCTCTCCCTCTCCCCCACAGGACAGTGAACATTGTCCATCTTGGTTTCTTCAACGTCACCAAAGGCGAGCACCAAGGCCGCTACGCTCTTCTGGAGTTCGCCATGAAAAACGGGAAAACCAAGTCCAGCCGGTCTATCTATCGTGTAGGTGTCATGGTAAGTGATCCCGTCAAGGTTGTCACTGAAACGCCGGTTTCCGAATGGTCCTTTGAGGATGCATCGGCAATCACGGCGGACCAACTCTTCAAGATGGTCAAGGCCGGTAAAGGGAAACTTCAGAAGAGGCACCATATCATTCTTTGGACCAACAAAGGTCCTCAGTATGATCCTCCTGCTGAAATGCTGCCTAGGTGGTATCAGAGCCGCCTTGTCAGCAGGGCAAGAAATCTCCTTGCTCTTCCCGCCGCCTCCCATTAGAGCGGACTGCATGGAACCCGGCCTGATCGCCGGGTTTTTTCATGTTACAACTTTGTAATAATGTCCCCACTGTCTTTTTGGTCTGTTAGGTTGGGTATGTGAGGGGAAGAACCCCCTCACTGTCCACCGTCACCAACCAACCGACCATGACCGCCACCGCCACTCCCACCACCGCCACTGCCACTCCATTGGAGGCCGCCCGCCAACGATTGGTGGAAACCCAACGGATTGCTGAACAAGCCGAAGCCGATGCTCAAGCAGCAGAACAAGCTGCCAATGCCGCACGGAAAGCAGCCAGTGAGGCCATGGCTTTTGCCCTAGCAGTGGGAAAAGCTGCCAATGACGCTGAATGGTCTTTTAAGAACCAGGAGCTTCAGGAAACGTTTGAGGCGGCCCAGCAACGCTTGCGGCGCTGACACCGAATCCGGGGCCATCCGGCCCCTCACCGTCCACCATCACCCTTCTCTTTGTCCCATGGAACCCTCTTCGCTTTGCACTATGTTTTCCCTACTGGTAGTGAACATGGGTGTGATTTCCAATCTGAACACTCTTGTCAATGACTTACCCGATCCGATCAGGCATGAGTGGGTTAAGTTTCGTTACCAAACTTTGGAACCCATAAAAGAGCTCTCACCACCCAATGCGCCTCACATGAAGGATTGGTTCCATGAATTGGAACCTTCCTGTGAGTTCAATGAAACGATTGGTAAGTATGTACTAGAGCCTTGACGTGTTATGGTGGGTTTGCCTACCAAGGCCGCCTCATATCGTACGGGCGCTACCCTATCGTGGTTGTCACCTTCTGGAACACCCAGCCGTAATCGGCTAGCCTCAAACTTGGGAATCGCGAATAGCATTGCCTCTACCTTGTCTCTAGGTAGGGGCTTTTTCACGTCCATCCACGCTGCATATAGTACTTACGTTTTACCTCTTGGTAACGGGTGTCCCGATCCTCTTTGGTAGGCACTTTCCACAGAACGTTTAATAATTCTTCATGTTCTTTGGATTCTTGCCACTGACGGCCCCTCCAATGGTCCACACAATTACCCAAATCAATTTCAAACCCTGTAACACTGCTGATCCTGTTTGGTTGAAATTCCTTGAGCCGGTCAAGGTAACCAGGCATTCCAAATTCGCTCCAAGCAGTTTTTTCCTCTTCACTCATGCCATCAATGCGGGCCATGAGCTCCTGATGGCTGGCCAGTGCCTTTTCTTCAAAGGTCATGGGCTTTTCCATGGGTTGGGGTCGATCATTCATGCTTGAGCTTTTCACGGGCTCCCTGAATCATACCACGTGCAGAATCCATCTTCCCGCCAGGGGAACCGGCTGGATTCCCGGCGCGGGTGATTGTGTCCTTGACCGCCTCAAGGGCGTTTTCCAATTCAGGAGTCACTTTTTCTTCTGCTTTGTCCACTGCCTTGTCAATGGCAGTAACTCCCTTCTTGATACCTTTCTTAATGTCCTTGAAAATGCTCATGGCGGCTGATGGGTGAATGGGTTGGCGGTCCCTGAAAACGCCATTCAAGTGACGCCTACATTGGCAGGGCAGCGGAGTCGTATTGACTCACCGCCACAACATGACCGCCAACCTCATACTATCCAATGTAAGAACGGTTGTCAAGGGGCTCATACGGCATTGAGTCCGGGTCCATGAATGGACCCGGTGACGGCCCGGCAAGGCACCTGCATACTGTAATAGATAGCGGCCCCATGAGGTTGTCCCATAAAGGCAGGGAGCTTCCAATGCTGTCCCCGTCAGGCCGCTAGATTGACCATACCATACATGAGCACCAATGGCGGGTCCAATTCCAAACGGCTTCACTGAATCCTGGTACGTCACCATTTCCCAGGAAGTTCAAGCACTCAAGACCCTGACTGAGGTTCAGGGGCGGGAAATTGGAGAACTCAAGGCCGCCCTGGAAAAGAACACCGACCGCTTGACAAGTCATGGAAATCGACTGGCCATGGTGGCTTCCATCGGCATTGTGGCTAGCTTGCTCATACCAACCATCCCTGACATTCTGGAGCTTCATCGTGACACTAGACAAACTGTCACTACAACGCAGACTATATTGGCTGCGTAGACATAGGTTGGGGAAGCCTTCATGGAAAACCATGGAACCCAAGACCGATCCGGCCACTGGTTTAGAGCGGCAAACATCATTCAGAGACGTGAACCGGCCCTACCACGCGGGGCCAATGCTGCCTGATTTACCCAAACCGGTCAAGCCCGCCAAGGACCCTTCAGCCTCTCTTCTGGAGCACCTGCTGAAGTACTACGACTTCCAAAAGTCCGATCCCAACCGATGGGAAGAAAATGAGATCGTCGGTGTGGTTTCCGGGGCCACCGCCACCGCGATAGCCGCGCTGCTGATTTTTATGCCGATCACTGGTGTGGAGCGGCAAACATCATTCAGCGCCGGTCTGACCCTGTTGGGGGCAGGTATCGGCTACGCCCTACGGTCGGTACAGAAGAAATGAGCCCATCTAAACCCCGTATTCGCGATCCTGGCGACGGGTTGATCACTATGTCCTTCCGTTGTCCCAGGACAGTTTGGAATCAGGCCACCAGTATCAATAAAGCCGCACACCCGTACCGACCCATGAGCGACGTGTGTAGAGAGGCATTGGTCCTGTGGAACAAAATGAACTTTCACAAACTGGACAATGGATAAAGGCACTGCCTACTACGCTTTCCATTACCTTCCAATCTCACCCAACCAACCATCAGTGACTTACGCACCTACTCAAACCCAAGCCCCTGCCAACCTGGTAGCCAACTTGGCCTTGTTCCAGTTCAAGACCCGTGATGGTAGTGCGCCAAAACCCAACAGCCCTGTAATGACGGGCAGTTTGCAGTTCTCCCATGAACAACTGCAACAGATTGTTACGTGGGCTCAAACTCAACAACCTGATACCTACGGGAAGATCAGGCTCAGTGTTTCTGTGTGGCAGGAAGTGTCTGCACAGGGTCAACCCTACCTCAAGGGCAACGCCAAAACCCCTCTTCCTGCTGTTGCCGGTCCCATGGTCCAGGTGGCCGCTTCCTACCAGCAGCAGGCTAACCAAGCCATGCAGAGCCAGGTCTACGGTGGCGCCCGCTATCCTGGCCAACCCGCCGTTGTTGGCCAGCAACCATCCCCCATTCCCTACAACCCATGGCCCAACCAACCCCAAGCAGACACCGGCAATCAGCAAGCCCAGACACCCCAGACGGTTACAGGACCAATGCCAGCCTGGAACAATCAGGACGCCTGGCGACAGCAGCAGCAACCATCCGTTCCCATGCAGACGGACTCAGTGCAGCAGGGTCATGGCTCCTTGCCCAGGGATGCTACAGCGCAGCCACCGGCGCCTTCGCAGCAGCAAACGCTGCCCGTGATGCAGCCAGCGGGGCAGACGCAGCAGCAGAAGGGCGGACCTACAGCCGCCGGGAAGACTGATGGCAACCCTCCTTTCTGAGGCGCTATGCTGGCAGAGGGTGAGTAGGGCAACACTTACCTTGGTTGCAGTGGCAGGGGCAATTGCCCCTGCCATTGCCAGCGATCCAGGGACCCGGATCATTGACCCGACAGGAGCCGCCATGCCCGACGGGCCAGGCTGCAACCCACAACTGATTGTGACGGTTCCTGATTTTCCAGAAGCAGAGCACGTTTCAGCGTCCACAGTGACGGTGGATTTCACGGATTCCCGTATCTGCACGCAATCGGCCAACGATCCTGCCACCTTCAGGGAGTGGCTCAAGCGTCAAAGGGAGTTCTGGTTTCCGCCGGCGCAGGACCCACAGACTCCATAAAAAAGCCCCTGGAGTGGGCTTGACAACACTCCAGGGGCAACCTTCCATCGCAATTCTACCATGACTTTTTCAGGTATCGGAAGAGCATCCAGGTTTACGTCGTTGGTGGCCGCCATAGATTTTGAGATTGCGGATGCCAGGCAGAGTGACGGAAGGATAACCAAAGCAAGTATCCGCAATGCTTTAAGGGAAAAGGGTTTCAGGTTTAGGGATTCCACGGTCAATTCAGTGATAAGTTTGTACTTACCCACTGAGGATAGTACTTCAATCCTTAGGTTTAATCGTGACCTTAAAAAACAGTTAGATAATGTAGTTAAAGAAAAATTAACAAAACAGCTTCCTGACATATTACTAAAGAGGATAAGAAATTCCAGTTATCAGATTCAAGGAAGGATTTCAATTTCTTATTCCCATAGAGGGGGCGAAGATATAGTCTATGCTCCTTTTGATTTTACTGTTCAAGGACATAGAATTATTGATACTGATCCAGAAGCGCTAGTACTACGTCACTTTGCAGGCAGAGTCACTCAGATTGCAAGGAACGATATTTCTTCTGACGAATCAAATTCTTACTATCAGGACATTAGGGATACTCTTCTGGTTCAAGCCCCTGAAATAGTTTCATTAGAAGTTTCCAGTGCCTAGTACAAAACAACCCTCTCTTCCTCTTGATCGGAACACAAGAGTCAATCGGGAAGACCTTCCACCAACCACCGTATTCCTGGACACTGAAACCTTTGGTTCTAAAGATCACGATTATCAACGGTTGCTGCTTGGCTGTTTTGAAGCATGGCCCACTAACCGATGGGGTTTGCCTGATGCCAGTGGACGAAGGCAGTTGGTTAGAGGCGTTTTCAGAACCGTTGCAGAGTGTTACTCAATGCTCAAGCATTTTTCTCCTTGCCGTGTGGTAGCCCACAACTGGCAGTTTGATGCCGCTGTAATCAGCCTGGGATCACGATGGGCCAGGAAAGCTTTTGGTTACCGACTGGACCCTTCACAAGGCATTTATCCCTGCGGCAGGAGCGGATTCGCTCCATTTCTGGTGACCCTGAAATGGGACGATGGGACCGCCATAGAGTTTATCTGCAACACCAATTTTCATAAAACTTCACTGGCCAAGTTAGGAGAATCCTTTGGCTTGGCTAAGATGGATATGCCAGCTATCACGGAAGACTTGCTGAATGTTTCTATACCTGATTTACTCCAATCATGGGTCCAGAACAACGATTCTGAGTGCATCCAGCATACTGGAGCACCTGAACTGGATCGGTTGCTAGATATAATTAAGTATTGCAAGAGGGATGTAGAGATACTCAGAATGAGTTGGTTTGAACTATTCAAGTTTTCCAATGAGGAAGCAGGAATCACTCCAGGGATCACGGTGGCCAGCATGGCAATGCGAATGTACCAAAGACGGTGGTTACCGATAATGCCGCCTGGTATCAAGATCAAAGGAAACCGTGAACAGCAGTTCTTGGCCGATGCGGAAAGCGCCGCCTATCACGGTGGCCGTGTGGAAGTGTTCTGGAGAGGCAAGGCTGTTGGCAAAACTTTACAGAAATATGATGCCAATTCGATGTATCCAAGCTCCATGCTAGGAGCCATCCCAGTGGGGTTTGCTGGAATCTCTACTGAGCAAGAGTTAAGGGTCTCTTTGAAGAGGTTCAAGCAAGGTCAGACTGCAACCACCATCTACCTGGCTGAAGTCACGGTAAAAGTCCCTGAACAGGGTTTGGGATGGCTTGGATGGGATGGCATCCACTCTGAAGATGCGGGGTTCATTTTCCCGGCGGGAACCATCCGGGGTTGGTTCTGGCAACCCATGCTGGCAGTTGCATATGAACGTGGTTGGTTAAAGGAGGTCCACAATGTGCTTGCTTACCATGCATTTCCGATTTTCAAGGACTTCGTAATAGATGTTTACAATCTGAGATTACAGGCCACTAGAGCTGGGAACAAACCCAAAAGACTGCTTTACAAGTACCTTTTAAACAGTCTATATGGCAAGACGGGACAAGGGAACTTTGGTGAGTGGACACTCTTGAAAGTGGACGATTCCGATTCCAAGTGGCAATACAGGTCTATCAAAAGGCGGCAACATTGCCGTTGGGAAGACTATATCGAGGGCGATATGGACAAAGGTCTAGCTGACTACTGGGAAACTCCAGAAGGCATTTACAGGTGGCAGGAACCAGAACCGGGAATGGGGCGGCGGTCGGTTTGTTCGATTGCGGGCTACATCACTTGCCTGGCAAGGGCTACCCTGCTTCAGGCCATGCAATCCCTTCACCGTCAGGGTCACCGCGTCTATATGTGTGACACTGATTCGATTGTCACTGATGGCAGGTTGCCACGGGATTACATTGGTGAAGGCTTGGGTAAGTGGAAATTGGAAGAGGTCAGCGACGGTGGGGCTTGTGAGTTTGTAGCTCCTAAGCATTACACGTTTAGCGGCGACACAAAATGCAAGGGAGTGCGGAAGCCCGTAATGGGTGTGGATACCTATACCCAATCCCAGTTCAGCAAGTGGACAACTGATTTTTTGTCACACAATGTCAGTCGCAATGAGCGTCTTGAGTACGGCGCCATGGTCAAGGACGTAACCAAGACGGTTACCGGGTCCAACAACAAACGAATCGTCAAGGACAGCCCTGGCCCCACTTACCCGCTGGTGGTTAATATGTGAAGGCCTTTCAAAACGGTTATGCCACGTCCTGCACAAATGAAACAGAGCCAGTCCCTCACCCTCAGAGTGGAGTGTGAAGACATTGAAACTCTTGAGGCCATCACTGACGTTACGCCCAGATGTAGTACGCCTGCACTGGTACGCCGTGGCATCAAACTGGTAATCAAGGAGTGGAAGGAAGTTGGGACCATTGATATGAAAACCGACCCGTCTTGACGCCAACCACTGTCACCACCATCGTTAGCCGCGCCGCCCCATGACCCAAACTCCTTGGCAAGCCCCACAACAGCCTCAGCAACCCCTTCCTTGGCCCCTACAGCCTGTGGCCCCAACCATTCAGCCGTTGCCACAGGCGGCCCCAAACCCTGTGCAGCAGGTGCAACAGGCGGTCCCAACTTCAGTACAGCAGGCTTCCCCGCCTATGCAGCAACCTACGGCCCTACAGGTGCAATACCCTGCTATACCGTATTTCCAGTCTCCACAGTCTGCACCAATCCAAGCCCAGATGCAACAGCCGCCGTTGCCCATGCAACAGCCGCCTTCACCCATGCAACAGCCGCCGTCACCCATGCAACAGCCGCCGTCACCCATGCAACATCCGGGAAACGGTCAAACTCACCATCAACCCGTGCAAGCCGGTCAACAAAACCTTGTAAGGCAAGGACCAATGCCCGGTCAAGCCCCAACAGACCAACCCACCAGTAATCAAACACCCGGCAACCAACCAGCAGTTCAGCAGCAACCCCAACAGCCCCAACCAGTGCCGATCCAGTTTGGCACGCCCCAAGGCGGCCCTGTTGGGCTGACCCAGGATTCCTTGGTAGGAATGTCTGTGGAAAAGATGGTGGACAACTGGAAAACTGTCTCCAAACTGATCTAGGATCTTCGTACCCACTTTCTTCTGACTCATGGCCATTAACAACACAACGGTTGTTCCACAGGTGATTGCTGCTGCCTTCCTAGTGGAGTACAGGAAGGCACGGGTCTTCAGCCAAAGGACCAACAACACGTGGCGTTCCAGTCTGCGTAGCGCCGGTGACCGGGTGATTATCAATCGGCCCGGTCCTGGTTCTGTTAGTGATTACAGCGCCAATGCGACTATTACCTATGGTAACGCCGATGTTGGTACGCCTGTAACACTGACCATTGATAAAACCAAAGCATGGTCTCTAAAGTTTGACGATCTACAAGCGGCAATGTCCAGTTTGCCTGTACTAACACAACAGGTACAAGAAAGTGCTCAAGAGTTGGCCAATGTGGTAGATCGTGATGTTAGGAGTGCCATGGAAGAGGATTCCACTACCCTGCCTGGTGGACGCGGCCCTGATACTTCCACAACCGCCGCCGCTGCCGCTGGTGATTTTGACGATGGCAACCAGCGTTACGGCCTGGATTACGACGCCGCCAGTCTTGAAGACCTTCAGTTGCAGACTGCGCATCGGCGGCTTGACCTATCCGATGTTCCCAGGACAGGGCGTTGGGTAATCGTAGGTCCCTACATGGCTGAACTGATCCAGAAGATCGCTTTGGCCAATGACCGGGTTCTTGCTGGGCCAAGGGATTCCATCGGTAACCAACTGATTAGCAACGGCCTCATGGGCAACTTTGCCGGGTTTGATTGGTATGTCAGCAACAACATGAACAGTGACTACACTGCTACTGCCGCTAGCAAGAGTGGAGACACTGAAGCCAAACCCGCCAACAGTGCCAGGGAAGTTGTCTACTTTGGCAACGACACTGCCACCGCCTTTGTGGATCAAGTCAGCAGAACTGAACAGATTCGGCTCCAGACCACGTTTGCCGATGCCGTCAGAGGCCTGTACAGCTACGGTTCCAAAGTAGTGGAGAATGGCCGTCTTCTGAAGCGTCGTTTTGAGATTGTGAAGGTCCCTGCATGAACCTGACACCTAGCCAGGAAGAAGCCCTACAGGCCACAGAAGCAGCCGTTGTAGCCAAACAACGGCTTCTTCTGTGGTGGATGGGTGGAGTGAGAGCCGGGAAGTCCTATGGGTCCGCCTTGTGCTTTCTCCGCCATCAGCATGACCGGGAACAAGCGTTGTACTTGATCTTGGCCTATACCCAATCACAAGCCCAGCGGGTGTTTGGTCCGGTGTTCCAAAATCTTGGGGAAGCCCTTGGCTACACTGTCAGGGTGACCGGCGGTTCCAGTCCCAAAATCGAGGTGTGGACTGACGGGCGGTCCTACAAACGCGGGATGGAGGGCGGCAACGTCTTCTTGCTCAAAGGTGCTGATACCATCGGGCGGGATCGGGCCATCCAAGGCTTGACCTGTGACGGCCTCTTGTGCGACGAATTGGCCTTGCTGGATCGGAATACGGTTCATCAGGCAGAGGCCAGGGTCAGCAAGCCGGGCGGGCTGAGGATCTACACAACCAACAAGACCCATGAGTATCATTGGTCTGTTAAGTATTACGTCAATCGAATCAAGAGTGGCGCTATCCAAGGGAAAATCCTGGACTGTTCTGTACAGGAAAACCCCCATATAGACGCTGATTACGTGGCTGAACGGTGTTCTGAGTTCACAGGAAACACTCTTACCAGGTTCATGGAGAATGAGTTCAGCCTTGATGCGCCACCTATCTATGATGTGAAAGTTCTTGACGATCCGTTACAGACTGACGGCCGCCTGGCGGTCAGCATCTATGGCCATCCCAACGGTTATGAAGTGGTGGTGGCCCGACTGACGACTGACGGCCTATATCTGGACAATGCCTACAGCTTGCCTGTTCAGACCGATGTGGTGCAGTTTGTCAAGGAGAATGTAGGCGCAGCTCCAAACGTGGTGTTGCTCAATCGGACCCAAACGATTCTGGCCCGGTGGCTGCGTAGGCAACGGTGGCCCATCAAGGGGTTTGGCGGACCGGGCGACGCCCGTGTGCAGGAACCGCTCCTGAAGGCTTGTGGCCGGGGTTTGGTCACCATGAATCCCGATGCCTATGGTTTGATTGAGGCAGTCAAGACTCACCACCAGCCAGGCCGCCTGGATTACCCTGTGATTGCGGCGGTGGAAGCCCTAGGCTACACTGTACGCAGCCGCCTCATGGAGACTGTCCATGCTTCTTGATCCTGCTAGAGTACGATTTTCTACCTACTTTGATTGGTATGAAAACAAAATAGCCAAGCTTTTCCAGGTGCCTGCCACCCTGATAAACGGTCTTGGTCTGATTGGCAATCAGAACATCACTATGGGCAGTACCTTCAATTATATGCAGGTAATCAGCAGATTCTATCATTCTGCTGTAATGAACGACATACCTAGGGTTAATCGTGAAATGTTTACAATCATTGACCAAGCCACAGAACACTGGAGTGTGACGGGTGAGTGTTGCTTTATCCAGCAGCAAGGAACTATCAGGGTAGTACGTCCAGACTATGTATTTCCGATCCGCGATCCCTATGATAGAGACAGAATTTTAAGATTTCTGTTTGTTTTTCCATACCTGGATACCCAACAGGGCAATTTTGGTAATGAGCCTATTTCCGTAACTCAAGCCAACGTAATTGACTATGATGTAGAGACAGGGCGTGCCACTATGGGAGTGAGACATTACACAGCAGGCAACTTGGCTAATACGCCCGTAGGCACGCCGGTGAACATAGGACAGGTGTTCTACTTGCAATCAGGCAGCAGCATCTACCCAACCATCGAATCCCTGGTACGGGAAGTCTCAGTCCGCCTGAATATGCTGCAACTGGCTTTGAACACGTCTAGCGTACCAATCATGCAGGTAGACAAAGACAGTTTGAACGACGGCGCACTACGGGGTAGCGTCAGCCTGGAGGATTGGCAAAAGCAAATTCAGCAACCCATGGGTTTGCAAATTTCCCCGCCCTTTGCCGGTGAAGAAGGCAGTCGCTTCATTGAGAGGGCGGGAACCGGCCTGGAGGAATCCATGGGATACATTCGCTTGATGCTTTCCCAACTCGGGGTTTTGACGGGTGTCCCTGATTACGTGCTAGGAGCCCCTCAGTTGGGCAGAACGTCCAGTGAAACAGAACGGACTTTGTTCATTGGTCAAGCCCGCGTGAACAGCTACAGGCGGTCCCTGGAGCATGTTTTGCAGTCCATGGGACTTGAAATCAGGTTTGTGGGGGAACCCTTCGTATCCCGGTCAGAACGCCTGAAGCTGATTGTGCAGCAACTCCAGGCAGGCATCCTGACACCCAACGAAGCCCGTAGCTCCCTGGGTCTGGAACCTTTGAACGGCATTCTGGCGAATACCGCCAGTGCTGGTGCAGGAGGCATCCCTGAACCTCAAGGCATTACCAACGGCTCCTTCATTGATGCTGTTAAGCTATCCAATCAAGTGCAGGGGGTAAACAACTGATGTTTTTTACTGACAATATTACAATTGAAACTTTTCCCTTTGCGTCTAACATTGTAGCAGGTGAGACAGGACGGATAGGCGTTAGCAGTAGTATAAGACGGCTAACAGTAGCTTGGTATCCTGATGGCGTATTTATTCCCAATACTCCCGGCTCTTTGGAAACTAGAGATGGTATGAACTCACAAGGTTCTTTTGGTACGCCCATACGTGATCCTAATAATCCTTTCTTTGCTCCTTTAATCAGAACAGGTTTAATTGTAGACGCCAATGGGAATTACAGGTCCCTAGATCCCAATCCTCAATCTCAGACTAGAATTGATGCAAACAGACTCATTACTTTGTTTAAGTCAATTGACGCCAATCCTGAAACTGTTAGTACACGATTCGGACGTGGGCCAGACGAATCTCTTGCATCAGATTTACGCGGTTTAACTAACAGAATAGACCTTAAAATACCCAGAGAAATAAATACCCAATTTAATTTTCCATGTTTAATATCAGGTTCTAAAAGTGAAGCACGTTTACGTACACAGCAGGATACTTCAGTGTCACTTAGTAACACTGGAGCTACAGAAGATAACATTTATATCTATGTTCCTGTTAAAATGTTTGATTCAGTTTTTGATAAAGGAAGAAAAACAGAAGCAAGAGCAAAAGCACGTTACATTAACTACATGCAA
>VYFT01000062.1 GCA_009842245.1 Gammaproteobacteria bacterium
TTTTCTGTCGGGGATTATATTTTGGGGGATTGTCCAGATATTTGGTCAAGACAATCGGAGAAAAGTCGGCTAACAAAGTAACGAATTGAAGCGATATGTTATGCCTCTCTTTGACAAATCTCTAGTAGAAATATTCGCTACTCTGTACAGTCATCTATATCAGTCACAATAGACTCTTAGTCCAATTCCTATCCTTCTTGGAACAACGCCTTCAACACCCGATCAGACTTAAATTCGATACTTACAGATTGAAGATTCCGCTTTGTCTCGAGAGTCCTCCCATTATCGTTGTGACTCAGGACATGCCGATTAAGTCGACGAACCGATCAGTGTCCTGAGATGATCACAAGGTTGCTAATTTGATTCTTCTTGGATCACGTTGCTAGAGTAGTAGCCTTCTTCATCGTCGATAACGAATCGACCTACCAATCGATACTCGCGACTGTCGTCTGGTTCATGAGGGCACAGTTCCCCAGCGGTGATTGTTGAAGCGACGTCGGACCAATCCGCATCGGAATCATCTCTCACCTGCCACTTAGACTCTTTCACTGAGTATTTCATGCCGTTCACGACTAAGTTCAGAATTTCCGTACACTCGGATATAGAGAGCGTGTTCAGTGTGATTTCGCCGGAGTCCACCGTCAAGCTCGACAGGCGTTCATAAACGACTTCACCATAGAAATTACTGGCAAATTCAATGGTTTCCCCATCGCGTGTGAACGTTGCAACCATCCGATATTCTCTGGAGTCTGAAGACGAATACGAGCAAAGTTGTCCCGTCTCGTCCGTACCTTCGATATCCACCCAGTCCGAGTCGACTGTCCGACGCTGCCACTTTGAGTCGATGACGGAGTAACTCACATTGTCGACGACCCATTCGGAAGCAGCGATACAACCGTTTTCAGCGCTATCATCATCGAATTGAATTTGATTCTTGGACGCTTGTAGTAGGTCCAATCGAAGAACCTGATCGGCCTCAACTTCAGTTAAGTCTGTTACTTCATTTCCAAAACGTTCGAAAATGAGAATACCGTGTTCTCGAGTGGCGACGTAGACGTGCCGACCGTCTGGACTTGCTTCGATAGGACTCGTTTCTGATAGATCTGGAAGACGGTATGAAGGTAAACTCCGCCCAAATCGATCTTTAACCCCTTGTTGAGGAGGTGCATTGAGAACGAAGTCACTCAACGTCAGTGCCTCTTCTTCAGGAGAGTATTCGACTACGTAAGCGCCGCGCGAACACAGCACATCTAGGGCATAGGAGTCAGTTCTTGGAAATACTGCGGCGCAGTCGAAGAGTCTAAGAAAAAATCGAACTGATGAAATTTGTTCAACCGCACCAGTTACATAATCGATGCTATAGACTGCCACGTCTGCGTGAGACCAAGCACGTTGATAGACGGTGAAAAAGTACCCATCATCACTTGAAAACGTACCAGCAATCTTTGACCCCGGAATGTCTGTCAACGGTTTTGAGATTGCCTGAAATAAGCCGCTTCCAACTTCACGTCCAAGTAGCTGCTCTTCGTCAAACACCCATCGCCACCAATAATTTCCGTTGCGTGACGGATATACAGAATAAGTGTTTGTCACTGAGTTGTCGCCAACAAATTTGAACGTGCTATCCGAATTAAAGGAATAGACAGATTGAGCAAGATCTGTCGCACGATAGACATAGTCTCCGCTGTTACCCATGAACAGTATTGGACTGCCAAAGGTCGTGAAGGTAAACGAGTCTCCAATACCATGCTCCGTTCTGTCAAGCACAAATTCTGACTCGTCTTCGGAGCTGGATTTAAGGGTCCACCACTTATCTTGGTTGTGTGCATACAAGTAGTCGCGATAAGGATCCCAGACCAGGAAGCTACGTGCGTCGAGATCATCGATTTCTTGCCGTAGAGACAGATTTCCTGTAGTAGGTTCGCGCTCGAACACACTGATGCCCGCGTCGGTGGAAGCAAACAGGACCGTACCGTCCGCATTGAATGCCACATCCGTTAAACCTGACAATGAAGAAATTATTTGCCCGGATACATCCCGGTCTCCCTGCGCTACTCGACCTCGATACGCGAGCCAATTCGGCGCGTCGGTAGTTGACCAATGTAACTCAAACTCTGAACTTGGGTGTGGTTGCGTGCTTCCCACTCGCACGAGTACACTTGAACCTTGCTCAATATACACGATTACCTCGACACCTTCGCCAGGTAACCCAGCAGTTCTTGAAGCCATGATTAGTTCAGGATTCAGATTAGTTTCGGTGGGATGAAAGGCTGACAAGATAGAGTTCGAACTCCCATCCTCAATCCAGAATCTATACCATCCTGTTTCATCGGCTTCATACGAATACCACAGGGACGAATAACCCAAGTTACTACGAATTGAAGAACCCGTCGTCGCATATTCGTTGACACCGACCACACTTCCGGCGGTGCCATTTAATGAAATAGCACCAGTGAGCCAATTGTTTTCTGGGGTCTTTCCCCAATGTAGCGACGTACTATTGCCTGGGAAGAAAATATAGGCTCGATTGTCGTCCTTAGCTCGTCCCAAAGAAATAGCATATTCTTCATCCTCGTTAGCATCAAAAACCAATGCCGTCCGGCCCAAGACGATATTGTTCACACCCGCATCTTTCTCGCTTAACTCTCCAACCACGTTGCCCTCAAACGCTTTGACTTGGAACTGGGAACGGTTCCAGTACCAGGTATAACGCCCGTTTGCGGGAGCCGTCCATTTCACCCATCCCGTTTGAATTCCTGTGGCTTCGGGTTCGTCGGGTTCCACACCTAACAAGCTTTCGTGAACCAAAGTTATTCGCCCACTCTCGTCGTTGGTTAATTGCGTCCCACTGTCAAACCAGTCCCATCTACGGCGAGTTTTATCTTGCTGCTCCCAAGTCAGGTCGTCGAACTTCCACCCTCCAGAAAACACATCTGGAGAGGCAACCATGATGTAATAAGTCTCATCTTGGGCGACAGCAACGGAGACCGGATCGCCCGGCTCGGAGACCCCAGAGACTAGTCTTAGATCATCAATCGCGTCGCCCGAGAAGACCAATACGTGTACAACCTGAGAATCTTCAATATGGAACTCCCAATCACCGTCTTCCGGTGCGGTCCAACGATACCAGATAGTCGACGCCAGTGTGCCGTATATTTCCCCTGGTTCGATTGAGGCTCCTAGGTTGTGCCCCGCGACGGTACCGGATACTCCAGTCAACGTTGTCGCATCCGCAAAGTTGTCGTTGGGTGGCCGTTCACCAAAGAGCCAATTCAAGGTTAGTGGCATGGATGCGTGCGAGCCGCCGACGCGAATTCGATACTCCTTCCCTTGCTCTGCAAAAAATTGCACGGACCAATCCGCAGAACCAATGTATTGCGCGCTCGCGATACCACAACAGTGTCCCGTCGCGAGAAATACGTCTACAACAGGTTTAAACTGAGACAAATACCAACTAGGTAACTTGACTCGGGGACTAACTACAAAAGAAGCTAACCCCGATTGTTCGGCGGTGTATTGAAACCAAAGGGACTGAGTGGGTCGCCGAAGCGTCGAATTCAGGGTAGGTTCACCGGATTCGGACGTTGCCAAGAGTGTGTCGATTTCCAGAACACCTCCCTCGCTGTCCAGCACAGTGGGAGAGTCATATTCGTCGTTAAGCGGTGATTGTGTCTCATCACTCGGTTCATCATCCGAATCCAATTTACGAAAGAAAACTGAAGTGCTAGCACCCTTGCCGTTCCAAGTGGTGGCAGTGAGGTATATGGTCAACGGTCCTTCGGATTCGGACGCAAGATTTAGAAATACTTGCTGTTCTTCACCATGACCGATTTCACCTAAGTAAATATCCAGAACTTGGGAATGATCGACGTTGATGCCGTCCTCTCTTTGTACTGATCCTTTAAAGTGGCGGAACATGTTGTTGGTATGGTCTGCTATAAAACCGAATGCTTCACAGGGCTCATCATCGGCAGTTCGACAATCTATATGTAAGACCGAGCCGGCCGCAACATAACCATCTGTCGATATCGTTACTCCGACTTGATGGTTGTGATCTTCTCCACTCGCTACTTCGTACACCGTTTGGTCCGTATCCAGTGTAAGCTGAGGCGCGTCAGAACCTCGAATCATCGTCCAAGCGACTGCTGCACGCGGTGCTTCAGTGAAAATACGTTCCCCCGACACTTGAATTCGGTACGTACCCGGTTCAGGATCTTGAATAATCACCCATTCGACGTTGTCAATCTTCGACTGTGACGAATACTCGCCGCAAGGCGATGATCCACAGTTCGCACCATGGTCCAGCCAAAGATCTAGATCATTTAAAACCGTGCTGGCTATGGTGCTTGCTGGTGGTTCGTCCCAAGTCAATACGACGGCAAGTCGTGTTGTTCCCGCTGGAACCACAATGTCTTCGTAAGCGTATTCGCCATTTTCCAACGTGATCGTCGCGCCAGAACTAGTCCAGCCTTCCGGAACGTCGCGGTTGATAATGCTCGTACGAGCCGAAACCAACCCCATACCGTACTTCGCTTGCATACTCCCTGGACCGTTGGTGTTATCCTTCGGAAATGCTGCTTCCGATTCAAGCCACGCTTTGGGGCGCACCGCACTGGCCATTAATCTTGCCCGTACCAATGCCGGTTCCTCGCGGTGTTCGGGAGACGCATCCATGAGTAGAGTCGCAACTCCAGCGACACAAGGCGAGGACATGCTCGTTCCACTCGACACGCGATATCCATCGTATGAACCGTTGCCGTCGGCAGACATGACATCAACCCCGGGTGCTACTACTAAGGGTAATAAACGACCATCAGCCGTGGGACCAAGACTGCTGGATACCGCTAAATCGCCATTGTCATAAACATTGCCGACGGCTAACGAATTCTTCGCTGAACCGTAGTTTGAAAAGCCATAAATCCTGGCGTTCGCGTTTGCTACAACATATAGCTGTCGGTGCGTCCAGACGATAGAGTCCAATTTGCGCGGACCTGTTGACCTGCCTTCCCATTCTAGACTGCTTGCTGAAAGACTCATATTTATGATCAATGGCTTTACTGAATCTTCACTCCATCCTTCGGTTGGACATGACGTAGGTTTTGCGAGGAAATCCATCCCTTGAAGTACGAGCGACGTGGAGCCAAAACCGGAGGAGTTCAATACTTTTGCGAAGCGAATATGCTCGACTCCCGGTGCTATTCCCGCATACTTTGTTCGAAAATACCCGTTTCCTGCGATCGTACCCGTCACATGAGTTCCGTGCCCAAATTCGTCCGTCCAGAGATCATGATCTTCACCCTGAACGAAATTCTGACCGCAAACACTTTTCCTCAGGGACGAAAGGGCAACATGGTTTGCGTTTAAACCAGTGTCCATAACTCCAACAGGGACTGTGATTCCATTAACTCCGGTGTAAGTACCACGCGAACCATCTACCGAACGAAGAGCATCACCGCCTACAGCTGGTACCGAGGTGTCGTGTGAGGCCTTCACGATTGCGATGGGTTCAACTGCCTGAACGAAGTCTAAAGCAACAAGATCGGACAACTGATTCCGTCGCATTACTGCAGAAAAAGTCCGTATAGACGGGTCAAAATGTCCTACCTCTAATCCCACCTTCTTGAATTCACGCCGAAACGAGTTTTCCATCTTAGAAGTCATCACGACCACAAAAACTGGTACGAGTCCGGAAGAGGAGTTTTCTTCAATCAACTGTTCAAAGTTACTACTCACTTTGTGCGATGGAGGTAGCGCTCCAACTCCAGTTACCCATGAAGTTTGCGCTATCGCTTCTAAGCTTTTGCGATCGTTGGGTAGTCGCAAACGGACCAAATCACCGGTTTGTCCTACCACGCGGGCACCAATTCGGCGCAAGTCTCTCTCTAGTTGCTTAGATTGGAGTGGATGTTTCAGTCGGATCCACCCGAAAGTCCAGTTTCGATTCGCGTCCTCAGCTTGTTGAAGCAATGCGTCAATCGAAGAGCTAGCGTTCAACCATTCGAGATCGTCGCGCTCGGTGACACTTGGAGAAGCGATCGACTCTGCTTTGTCCATTTTGCCCTTCCGAAAGTTCTTGCTGACGGGAATTACGGAATCGTGGTATCCTTTGAAATTTGAACTGCTAGACGAGTGGTTTTTCGAAGGAACATCTGCTTGGACGTTTGATTTTCTCGCTCCCACCACAGATTGCTTCTTCGGCCGAGCACTCTCGTAGTTAATGATTTGATCGATCACACTTTGATGTACGTTCGTGTGGTACTCACTGGCAGTGTCTTCCGTATCCGGCATCGAAGTCCACAAAACCCCAACCAGCATGAGCATCAACAATAGAGATAACGAGCTAATTCCAAAGAAGAAGTATTGCTGTTTTTTATTTTTTCTGATCATGTGGTCTTTTCAGTTTAACTGACAGTACCGTTAAGCAGCAACTTTCGTAGAGCTCTTATTGGTTCCTAGCATCGCTGGACAAAAAAAGATTAGATTCCGAAGGAAGTAATATTTTTTGACCTGTGTGGCACGGCCAGTAGTCTTGTTACCCGTCCTCGAATTTACATTCGTTCGGGTAATTCTAGTACGTTTGGACATTTCGGCACTATGCGTGAGGAACCAATATTTGAAACGTGTGTGGAATAAGGATGCGTTGCTTCGTAGCGATCAGTTACCGCTTCAAAGCCTATTTATTTTGAAATCGCAATTCCAATTGAGTGTCTAAGTGCGAACCACACAGCTCATACCGCACACCCAATGTCGGACGATTTCGCAGGTGAGGGTAGGTGGGTACGATTAAGGAAATATGCGAGTACTGGCTTCGACATTCGATAAGTAGGAATATTGAGTAGTTTCCATTCCGCCCACCACTGTCAATTCCCTCAACCTTAAGCCATTCCACATTCGATCTTGATTAGTCGAAGCTAGATTCAGGCGCAATTCCAAATCGCGAGACTAGAACCTCCTTCAAATTATCGGTGCTCAACTCTCTCTGAAGGATGCAACCTTTCGAGTCTACTAGGAAAGCCTTTGGAATACCTCGCACGCCATACGCGACTGGAGTTTCTTGCTTAAAGCCTCCGATATCGGCTACATTTATCCAAGCGAGTTTGTGTTCGTCAGATGCTTCTTCCCATTCCTCGAACGTGTCATCGATGGAGATCATCAAGATTTCGAATCCATTCTTGTTGAAATCTGAGTAAATCTCCCTTAAAGCAGGAAAAGTAGCAATACAGGGACCGCACCAAGAGGCCCAAAAGTCAACGTAGACTAATTCATTGCGTTTCAAGACATCGTCAAGAGCAACATCAGTACTGTTTAAGTCGGGCAGCGAGAACTTTGGAGCTTTTTGTCCGGGCTGGAGGAGTTCGTCATTCCGCTTTACAGCTAGCCGTCGAGCAAGTTCGTTTCGGGGCCGTATCACACGTCGTTCGACCAAGTCTTCATCTTCGAGAGTTGTTGTAATCTTGTCGTATAGAGGCAACGCTAATTGTGTGTCGTCCCGATTGATACCGGCAAAGGCACCTAATTCCAACGCTAACAACGTATTCAACGGATTTGTGGAATTTGTAGCCAACTCATCGATCGCGTCGGAGCGCATCTTTTCTAACACTTGGCGTGAGACGACCCAATCCGGGTATTGAAACCCACCAGAAGCACTCATGAATGGGCTCAAGCCAGGGATTACGTCCTCTAACGGTACATGCTCGCATCCTTCGGCTGTGCGGGGCGTGGAGATTTCTGCGACATCGTCCGATTCACCATCGCTCGCCTCGGAATCGTTTAGCTCTACAGATGCTGTGTCGCTCTCTGTTTGCTCTGTGTCCGCTGACTCTTCAGTCTCCTCACCATCATCAGAAGATGTGTCTTGCTCGTCATCTAAATCGTTCTGGACTACGTCTATATCTGAGGGTGGTGTTTGCGCTGCTATTTCTTTGGCTTCCCAAACCGAAACGTACTTCTGCAAATTCTCTAAGTATTCGTCGCTTTGTTGCCAACTCTCGATGAGTTTGACATGTCTGGCATTTTCAGAGCTAGCCATTAATGTATTAGGCGCACCATCAGATACCACTGTGACCACGGATTTGGGTCCAATAATAGCGGGAGTGTAAGAACGAAACGCCCAACCCGCTTCGACACTGATCGATAAGCTAGAGACCTCAGTGATATCGGCTTCAATGACAAATTTGTTATCACGTATCAGAACTGACCCGTACGGCACTCTCTGCAGACTTCCGTTTTCGTCGTACTCCGAAGTGTCCACACTGGCGATAGCCAAAGAAAGATCTTTCATCTTCACTCCACTAACGTCTCCGTACACCGTAAACTTGGTTTCTGGGTCTTTAGCTCGACGCGATGCACCATATAAGATCAACTGATCTTCAGGATACACATCTTGGTAGTCCACCAACGCGAATTCAACCACTTCACTGTCAGGTACGAGAAGTGCAGAAGTCGAAAGTCTTACTCCGTCACCGATTTGAACCGAAATTTCCACTTCGGTTGGCTCGTTGATCTCCCCTTCAAGAGTAACGAGTCCGTCGGCAAATTTCCCAGAAGTTAATTCGACCAGATCCGTATTGCCATTTGCATCAGAGACTTCGTGGGTGACTACAAAAGTGGCGGAAGACAAATCCACATTTTGATTGTCAGCGGATTCTTCCATAGAAGAATCAATTTCTGTTTCCGATTCAACCTCAATGTAGTGACCGGTAATAATGAATGTGCTTGACGGACCGCTGCTGCATGCAACTAGGAACGCTAAGACAACAGCAAGTATCGTGAATCTAAAAGAATTTCTCATATCAAATTTGCTCCAAATGTCCTATGCCTTCATCGATCTACGAAAAGCGTGCTCGGACAATCTACATGCCTGTCTCGGTACTTTGTTACCTCCAAAGTGCAACTAGCCGAGGCTCAACAGTGATTTCGCTCAATTCTCTAGGAGTGGAATATCTCCCGGTTGTTTTTGGAAAACTACTTCGTTAGATATACGTAAGTCTAGCTTAGCATTGGGTTTACCGTGAACGATGATTGGGGGGTAAGACCGTTTCACTCGTCGATCACTTACGCAGGTACTTCGCAGGTTCAACGTATACAAAGAGAGGTACAGTCCAACGATGTGCATTTCCACCGAACCGTTGGTTGTTTCCACTGTAGCAATGACATCATTTCAGCATCGGAATTATAGAGGGAAAGCGACTACGGAGATTTATCGAACACGCCAGCTTTTAATCTTGTTAGGGAGTGTATTGTGTTTGTGTTGGACACTCCTGGCCTCGGCTCAAGAAGAAGATCCGACCGCTATTGAACCGCGTCAACCCTGGCAAGAGAAACAAGCCGAGCTTGAAGAAATCTGGACGTCTCTAGGACTGTCTGAAGATCAAGAGCGAGAGATCAGAGTGATTACGAGACGTGGATTCATCGAGCAAGCCACCGTGTATCGAGAGCATGGTTTGGCGTTGGGACAGTTGGTTCAGTCCGACTCACAAGAGCGAAGATCGATACGCGAACTTCGGCGCTTGCGTCGCAACGCGCAAAAGGCGCGAGAAGCGGCGGGACCCATCGTTGCGCAACAAGTGGATGATATCTTAGCTTTGCTCACTGAGGAGCAACTCCATAGCGCCACCAAGTTGGAAGCTACGCTCACGGAATTGTTCACCTTTGCCAGCCGTCGACAGCCCGTAAGAGACTACATCGCTGGAGTTTCCAAACAATTAGGACCTCCCATAGTGTTTCCCGCGTCCGTGTCCGATGGGGAGAGGGCAACGTTCGGTCGGCGCGGTGGTCTGCTCCTACTGATGTTACTAGGCGTGTTGCTTGGTGCCGAGATGTTATGGTCCTATTTCGGTAAGAAAAAGGCTTACAACGTCAAGGAGACCTTTGCCAACATTGGAATCGCGGTAGGGACGCAACTGTTGAGACCCGTCTCGACCGTGTGGAGACTATGGGTGTTCGGATTGTTCGGATTGTTCTTTTTTGCCGGCAACGGCAACGATCTTCCGTGGACGTTTGAGCGTTCGGGTTGGATGTTCTTGATCACGTTCATTGTGGCAGACTTTGCGTATTACTGGTATCACCGCTTGAGCCACGAGGTTACCTTTCTGTGGACGATGCATCACACTCATCACTCAAGTCCGTACATGAATCTCACGACCGCGGTCCGTCTAAACTGGGTTGCGAATTTCGTGAGCCCCTTCTTCTTTCTGCCACTAATAGTGATCGGATTTCCCGGTGATTTTGTGGCGTTGTCTCTAGCACTAGGCCTGTTCTATCAATTGTTCTTGCACACGGAAGCCATTCCTCGATTAGGTTGGTTCGAGGGCAAACTACTTAATACCCCTTCGGCGCACCGCGTCCATCACGGCTCGAATACTCAATATATTGATAAGAATTATGGTGGAGCTTTGATTATCTGGGATCGCCTGTTCAAGTCCTATGAACCCGAAGTTGAGAAGGTCGAGTATGGAGTCACCACAGGAAAGGTCGGGTACAACCCCTTCGTGATCCAACTGAAACCACTGTTCAGCTACATTAGTCGAAACTTTAAGCGGGAACGCATCGTCGATAACGAACGGAAGGCTACTGCTTGAAGTGACTGAATCTGAAAACTATAGGTTTGGTCAGTTACGAAGCTCGCGCAATCTTACTGGGTTGAGGTTTAGCATGACCTCAATCATAGGTCAATTCTTTCGTCGTCAGCCGCCTCTCCAGAGTAAGCGTATCGAAATCGAATCCAACTTGCCTGCATAGATATCGCGAACCACTGCCAAGCGTGCTAGGTTTAACTCAACTGCGGTGCTGGGAATAAAGAACCAAGTTCCCGATATTCCGACAACATTGCTGTCTGCGCTGTCAAAGTAAATAAACCGAACACCGATGTCGTCTCTGGGTTAGATTCCCGCGGTTCATCCATGATGATTCTGGCTTGACGAACGATCACGAGCAACGAGGCTAAGTTCTCCTGTCTTTCTCCTGTTGTATACCCGACAGCCAGCAAGCTGCGGTGACGAGCGAACGGAGCGAGTTCGTAGGGCGCATCTTGAACCGCAACGGGTTGGAAATAACGGGTTGCTTCATCGTTGTAACGCGTTGCCTAGAACACACTGCACGAATCGCTGTGGTAACTGCCAGAAATCTGCCACGAATAGTCGGCGAGGCAGGTGTGAACGACCACAATCATGGTCAGTACGAAACCACAAGGTTTTATTAGGGTGTGAATAACTTTCATCATAATCGCTCCTTCGCACCCGTAAGTGAATTTTAGTCCATGTCCGAACAGCACTCCGGGTAGAAAGGTAGCTCTAGTTTATGATGGCTATAGAAAAATTTATGTTATTTTGGGTCTCGATCGAGTGCCTTGAAGCCTGAAGAAATATTTGAACGAGCTCGAACTTGAGGGCAGAGCACTAATTCTCGTTGCGATTGTTTAAACACACTCTCGGCGGTAGCATCGTCGGCAGAGGTTCGTACCCTTGCCTTACAAATCCTCAAACGATAGAACTACA
>VYFT01000009.1 GCA_009842245.1 Gammaproteobacteria bacterium
CCGAGCGGGGCAGGGAAAACAACGCTGCTGAATTTGATCGCTGGATTACTCCGCACAGATCAGGGAGAAATTGAGCTAAGCACAAAAGATTCGAACATGCCAACTTCATTACACGAACTCAATGCCAACCAACTGCTCAGATTTCGAAGAGACCATATAGGTTTTGTGTACCAGTTTTTCAACCTCGTACCGACATTGACCGTCCAAGAAAATGTCTTATTACCGTTGGCGCTAACAAAACGAGAGCACTTGCGTGAACAAGCACTCGAGCGACTCCACAATCTTGGGTTAGGGTCTCACTTGAATGCGTTCCCGGAACAATTGTCAGGTGGCGAACAGCAACGCGCCGCGATCGCGAGAGCAGTCGCGCATGAACCCCAATTCCTGCTTGCGGATGAACCCACGGGAAACCTAGATGCAGAGAATTCTGCCGAGGTCGTCAAATTGCTATGGCATGAGCACGAACGACTCGGTACTAATCTCGTCGTGGCAACCCACAGCGAGGACATATGTGCGCACGCTGATCAAGCGATTCAATTGGCTTGAGATATCTCTTAATTAGTCAGTGGCGCGATCTAATATCGAGACCGGTAGCGACGTTCGCGCTACTTCTAAATCTGATACTGGCATTATTCGCGATCACAGTCGTACATGTGGCGAGCCATACTCTCGTTCACGAGATTGCACGAGTACATCCCTATTCTGCGTATCACTACGTCGTTCCATTTTCCGATAGTCGCGAAAGTTCATACTTTACACTTCGAGCAAGATGGCGAGCCGGAGAACTTCCAGAAATTACCGGGATGGTACCAGCAATTGAGGGAAACCTTCTCGTAAACGGTCGTGCGATACCGTTAATAGGTATTGATCCGGTAAGCGATTTGCCCACCTCCGGCGAAGGAGGCACTACTCGAGCAGAAGCAAAATTCTTGACCCAGGACACGGTTATCGTGTTTGGAGATGACTTAGCAACTACCGTATTTCCGACTCCCATCAAAGTATTGGAGTACCGCTCTGGAGAACAGTCGTTCTTACTTGCGGATATCGCTACTGCTCAAAATCTTCTCCAGCGAACCGGTGAAATCGACGCAGCGTGGCTTCGGTACGACCAATCACCGGCATGGGACTGGCTGGAACATCTCTCACCTGGGATAACCACGGGTTTCGGTTTCAATCCACCGGACATCGTTGTGCCAAACCTAGGTATTCGAACGATGCAAAACTGGCAACCGACGTCAGCGTTTGCGGGATCAATCGCGTTTAATATGGGATTGTTGGGGATGTTGGCTGTATTAGTATCTGGTTTCATCGTCTATGAAACTACGATACGCAGTATCAGGCGTAGATCTCGCGAGTTTGATCGCCTGAAAACGATTGGAGTAAGCACAGTACAGATTCGATTTAGCTTGACTGTTGAGACGATCGTACTAGTGTTCTTGGCAGTGATTGTCGCGGCGGTCTTTGCATATTTGTTTATTGAGCAGAACACTCTCTTTAGAAATGCAAATAAGGCTACTATGCTTGTCGCTACGACCAAAGGTGCGCTACTAGGCCTGTCGACCGCGCTCGTTGGAGTGGCACTTGCTCTCGCGCGCGATGTCCGCAAACCTCATTGGGGCGTGCTCACATTCTTGCTGGTACTCGCCGCCGCGATGTTTTACTATGGTGTTTGGATGACGACCACACTCGTCGGCGCGTACGTTGCCATATTCGCCCTCTGCGTCTTACACGTCCTTGTGTTGACTCCTACAGTCGTGCAATCCATCAATGCACTAGTATCTCGACTCTCGCCCGCGAGTTTGATTTCACGACTCAATCTACGCGATATGTGGCGATATTTACGACAAGCCAACATTGCCGTAATGGCGTTCTCTCTCGCAATCGCCGCTGCTATTGGTATTTCCGTAATGATCTCAAGTCTTCGAACGGACTTTTTTCAAATGCTCGAGAATCGACTGCCGCCAGGCATTCAAATCCGAGATGCAGGCGACGTGGATCCTGCAGTAATAAAACTGTGGTCTGGGGTGGAGGATGTTCGAGAATATTACCGTGGAGAGGGAAATCTGTCGATCGGGAAGACGAATGTGGTGGCGACCAATCTTGATGAGTTTGAAGCACGTCGATACGGCCTCGCGTTCGACTCTAACATTGTCGGCATGTATGTGAACGAAAAGATTGCGAAATAGGCTAGAGTACAAATCGGAGATTCGCTTAGTGTCACGCTGTCGGGTATTGACTCCATCAGTCTTCCAGTCGCGCACATTTTTAAGTCGTACGGAGACGCGTCGCGTAGAGTGCTAGTTCCACGAGACCAAATTCCTAACGGGTCGCTAGTACGCGATCGAATATTGCTCGTAGTGCGACCCGATTCTGTAGCATCCGTTGAACAACAACTTCAGGAGCTGTTCCCAACCGCTAGCGTTTTGAATCATCGCCTAATACGGGAACGCGCTGTAGCAATCTTCAACCGAACTTTTGCTCTCACGAACCTCATCGCACTGATCACAGTAGTTGTTGCTGTAATCGGTTTGTTCAATTCAGCCCTCGCTATGGAAAGTGCGAAAAGATCTGAGTATCGGTTATTGGATACGCTAGGATTTTCGCGTTTCATGTTGTTCAAAAATTCATTCACACAAGCTACACTGTTTGGATGTGTTTGTTGTGGACTCTCCATACCTCTAGGGATCGCTATCGCTTGGATTTTGTGTGAACTCGTCAATCCTCGAGCGTTTCAATGGACGATAGATTTAGACCTTTCAGCGACAGCAATAGGAGTTCCGATCGTGCTCGGTCTGAGCGCGGCGGTTCTCGCATCGGTTCTGCCGAGGCTTCTCGTACGTCGTAGCTCACAATGAAAAACCAGTCTCAATTCTTGAAAATTCTTGTGACATTCCCACTAGTCTCTGTTTTGTTGTTGGGATGTGGTTCGCCTTCAGCGTCGAGAGACTTAAACACTTGGATCGGTGCTAACGACAACGCCGAGGGTTTTAAGCAGGTAGATGGAACTCACAAATTGACCTTTCCCGTCGATCATGGACCACACGACGACTATCTGTTCGAGTGGTGGTATCTCACCGCGCTTTTAAACGACCAAAGTGGACGCGAATTTGGGGTCCAATTTACAGTTTTTCGTCGTGCCCTAACGACCGACAGCGATGTATCAAACCCATGGCGCTCAGGTCAAGTATATTTAGGACATCTTGCGATGTCCGATATTCAAGAAAAGACTCATCAGGTCGAGGAACGTTTTAGTCGTGGACACCCAGAGTTAGCTGGTGCCCTAGCTGAACCGTTTCGAGTGTATGTTGAAGATTGGTCGTTAGCGTCAACGACAGTATCTTATTTTCCGTTAAAGTTAGTCGCAGGTACTCGGGATTACAGAGTCTCACTCGTAGTGAATCGCGGTAAACCTATGATCCTACACGGTATCGACGGATATTCGCAGAAGAGCTCCGACCATGCGTCCTACTACTACACCCATTCACGTTTACCCACAAGAGGAACGCTGGAAATTGATGGGCAAGAACACACAGTCTCTGGTACGGCGTGGCTGGATCGAGAATGGAGCAGTCAGATTCTAGATGATCCCTACCGAGGATGGTATTGGTTTTCTCTTAACTTTGACGACGGTCGCGAACTCGTGCTCTTTGAACTACATAGCGATGATAGTAGTGTTAAGACTATTCCAACAGCAACTTGGATTGAATTGGACGGGTCTTCGAGTTCGGTTGTCGCGGATACTTGGTCGATCAAGCCGAGACGATATTGGAAGTCATACCCGGTGGAATGGGTGCTAGAAATTGACGGCACTCACTACGTGATTGAAGCGGAGTTCGATGATCAATTCATGAGCACTAGCATCAGTTATTGGGAAGGTGTCGTTGAGGTAACAGAATCCGATAAAGTGGTCGGGCATGGATACATGGAACTCACCGGCTATGAGTGATCGAGCACGCTGCTCAAGTATGCTATGCAAACTGCAACATTGTCGGTGAGCGGTTGTACGTACTATATTCCTTCACATTTAGAATTCTCAATAACACCAACACGCGCTCGAACTAACCCACTGATGGTAGAAACTGTTCTCAATACTGACCTAAACTTGCCGAACCGACGTCAAGGAAAAGTTCGCGATCTCTACGACGTTACTCTCTCGAACGACGAACAAGCGTTACTGATTGTTGCCACAGACCGGATCAGTGCGTTCGATGTTGTATTAGCTACGGGATTACCGGGAAAAGGCCGAGTTCTTACTCAAATTTCTAAATTTTGGTTCGAATTTGTCGCAGACATCGTCGACCACCACCTAATCAGTACAGATCCCGCAGATGTACCGGGTTTGTCTGCATTGGAACAGGAGATGTTAAAAGATCGTATGATGCTCTGTCGTCGCACAAGTGTACTCCCAGTCGAGTGCATTGCTCGTGGCTATCTCACTGGGAGTGGTTTCAAAGAATATCGACGAACAGGAGCTGTGTGTGGGATCAATCTTCCTCCAAATATCGAGAACAGCGATCGTCTGGCCAAACCTCTGTTTACACCGTCAACGAAAGCCGATCTAGGTGACCATGATGAGAATATCAGTTTTGATGAAGGCGTCCGTATTGTGGGAAAAGAAACCATGGAATGGCTGAAATCCAAAACTCTGGAGCTCTACACGAGAGCCAGTGACTATGCGAGAGGAAAGGGAATCATCCTAGCGGATACAAAGTTCGAGTTTGGAATTATCGAAGACCGTACGGAACCGATGTTGATCGATGAAATCTTCACGCCGGACAGTTCAAGGTTTTGGCCGGTCGATGATTGGGAACCTGGTCGTGAACAGAGTAGTTTCGATAAGCAAATCGTGCGGAATTACTTGGAAACTGTGGTAAACGAAGGAACTTGGAACAAGAGACCACCTGGTCCTGAGCTGCCCGAGCCCGTTGTTCAGGGTACGATGCAGCGATACTTAGAAGCTTACGAATTACTAACAGGAGCGTCGTTAGATTTAAGTTAAAAACTGACAGTCGACGAATCGAATATGGAATGGGACGAGTATAAAGAAATTTGTGATCATCCCTCGGTGCTTACCCGTTGGCTGTTGGAGCAGACTCTCCGAGTATGCGATTCCGAGTGTGCGTCGTTAATCTCAAAGACGCTTGAGACCGCACCGATTACAAAACCTGAGGGACACAAAGGCGGTTCCGCGACCGACATGTTCAAGGCATCGTTTGCGCGAGAGAATATAGTTCAAATTTCTCAACAAGTTCAACAAGCCGTACAAACAGACCAGAAGACGAGTGGATCAGTAGAAAGAGACTACTCCCACATAGAAAAGACTTGGTTGGAATATCTGAATTGGTACGATGCAAGCGCGCATTCTGAGTCCGATTCCAGCGGTAGGGACTCCGCAGAATGATTCCTGCATTGGTGTTTTCCTTAGTGGGTGCGGTAATCCTAGGGGGATTAGTTTGGGTTGTCTTTGGTTCTAGGCTGAAACTAGCAAAAGAACCCGTTCAAAATGACATCTTTAATGTAGCGCTGTACTTAGTTTGCGCGTTTGTGCTGATGTTTCCATTTGTACTCTTTGTAGTAGCTTGAGCTTGGAATAACACTTGAGTGCAAACCGAATGTAGTCGGATTTACGAGTTCGAATCTGACGCGTTTTCAAGAATTTCTCGAATCTTGGTAAGCTCCCTATTCTGTTCCTTCATCGTCATGATCAAATCGGGGATTTCATCCCAAATGCGGTAGATGAAAAATGCGATCAAACATACGACAACAAAAATTAAAAATGACATGTAACAAGTCCTGTATATCAGTTAAGTGAAAATGATAGTTCTCGTGACTGATTCACATTCACTTCGAATCGCCACGAAACATTCGTGGCATAAAGAATTCCTTAAATCTCGATTCAGCGAATTCGATCTGTTTCCACTTACCGCTCAATTCATAGCACACTGCTGCTAGTGTCGGAAACCCACTTTCTTCCGGCCACTCGTTAGTCGCTCTGATGCAGGATTCGATTGTCGGTAAGTGAGATACGACGGCAACGCAAGATAACCACTCACCAGTCTGTCGTAGTAGCGTTTCTACTGTATGGTGTGCTCCAGTGTAAAGGTCATGCGTTATCGTCACGGGTATCTTTAAAACTTCATTTAGCAGTTCAGTCGTTTGTCGAGTGCGTTCCGAGTCGCTGGAGTAGAACAGTTGTGGAACATGTTCCGTGGTGGCAAGAACTTGCGCCATTGTCGCACCGTCACGCCTACCGCGCTCATTGAGTGGGCGTTCCAAATCAGGTACGCCTGAAGGCCAAGCAGACTTGCCGTGCCGTATCAGCCAAACATACTTTTCCTCATTCTTCATTGGGTGAGAGACCTGATTCACAAACTATGCCACAATATTGGGTTGTACGCGTCTAGGAAGAGAGTCTGCGAAAATTCTGATCAGTGCGGACGTATCCTTGCGCTAGCGATTCAATGTAAATTTTTGTTCTCTTTTCTTCATGAAGTTAACCAACGCGAGACCCGCTAAGAAACCACCAATATGAGCCCAATAAGCGATGTTGTCCGCCCCGCCAAATAAACCGTACATGAGCTGAATCAGAAAGTAAGATCCTAGGATGAATACGGCCGGAGTTTCGATCGGTATAAAGAAGAATAGTAGGACCCTTATCCGCGCACGCGGATGAAGCAGGATATACGCGCCCAGGACTCCGCTTATAGCCCCCGAAGCACCAACCATTGGCACGGTTGACCCGAGATTCGTCAACATCTCAGCTCCTGCAGCGACTAAACCACAAAGCAGGTAGAAGATCACGAATCGAACTCGACCAAGTGCGTTTTCGATGTTGTCGCCAAAAATCCACAGAAACAACATGTTGAAGAAAATGTGACCCCAACCACCGTGCAAAAACATGTGCGTAATCAAGGTGTAATAGGCCGGTTGCCCGTCAAACACGCAGGCTATTCCACGTCCCACACCTTGCAACTGTCCATACGAAACCAGTCCTAATAAATCACCGCTGACAAGACCGAACTGACATATGGATCGGGCGTAAAGAGACGAAACCATACCCGCTCCTTGACCAAAAATCCAAATCGCGATGTTTAAACCGATGATGGTGTATGTGACGATCGGTTTTCGATCTACCGGATTGTGATCGTAGATTGGAATGAGCATGTTAGGTGTTTGATGCTACCGGATATCAGCCTTGTAAACCGAGTCTCTCACGTTGGTGGTTCTGGCTTTGGAACTGATCGGTTAGGTTCAAGCAAATGGGCGATCCAACTCGTAGACTTATGCGATTCGAACGCAATTTTTGCCGTCATAGTCAATGGAACCGATAAAAGCATACCCACAGGGCCGAACATCCATCCCCAAAAAATTAGAGAAAGGAAAACTACTAGCGTTGACAGACCTAGGGTTCGCCCGAGAAACCTTGGTTCGATTCCTGCTCCTATACCCACATTGATCCCGATGTAGCCGAATAATACGATAGCAGCTGGCCAAAATCCTAGTTGCACGAGAGTAATCAATATCGCTGGAACTGCGGCGATCGCACTACCGATATTCGGTATGTAGTTCAACATGAACGCCAATAAGCCCCACAGAATCGCAAAATCGACGCCCATAATGAGTAGAAATATGGTGACACTAGCTCCTGTTAACAGACTCGTGCAAGTCTTGACCGCGATATAACGGATGAGATTCTCTCCGAACTGGTCGAGCCATTGAACATCCAATTTGCGTTCCAACAACACGTTACGCAGTTTTCGTGGTAATTGTTTTCCCTCCGCAAGAATAAACAACACCGTCAAGAAAATGAGAAACGCATTGGATAAGAGCTGACCTACACTCTGCAACGCTTGGCTTGCAATCGGGATGACACGACTAGGATCAAGGATATTGGAGAAGTCTGACTGTGCACCCGGGAAAAGTCTATCAATGATCGGGTCAATCGTGTTTTCAGTTAGTTCCTGAATTCCTGCTTGATATTCCAATTGCTCGTTTTGAAACTCCTTGACTACTTGAAGAAACACCAAACTTAAACCGAATAGGGCAACTACCAAGACAACAAGCACGGCGGACACAGCTATCCAATGCGGACACTTGTGCCGTGTGAGCCATTGAATCGGCGTACTTGCTATCGTCGCTATAAACACGGCTAGCATGAAGGGCACGACGACTTGATGCGCGAGTTTGAGACCCGCTAGAACTACGACGCACGCGATCAGTAGTAGCGCCGTATTTCGAACCGATACGCCTTCTGTCATTGAAATTCCCTTTGGTTCGTGAGACTAGGGAGCTGATGTCGAATTCGTTCAACCTCCATCGGGTCAATATCAGCGATGGCAACATCAGGTTCAGATTTCGAACACTCAGCGACAACTGTTCCCCAAGGGTCTACAACTAAAGCATGTCCAAATGAATGCCGGCCTGGATACTCATGATCACCTACCTGCGCCGGAGCAATGATATACGCTTGGCATTCGATCGCCCGCGCACGCAACAATACATGCCAGTGCGCTTGACCGGTGTACGCAGTGAAGGCAGAAGGGACTGCCAGAGCTATGGCACCAGCATCAACCAGAGATTGATACAGACGTGGAAATCGTAAATCGTAGCACACGCTCAAGCCCAGACGTCCGAAAGGCAACTCTGTGGTAACAATCTCATCGCCTGGAGCAGTGGTCCTAGACTCTTGAAGTTTTGTACCGTTCGCGAGATCAACATCAAATAGGTGAATTTTTCGATACGAAGCATGTATGTCACCGTTTGGCGCGATGTGGAAGCACGTGTTATAAATCTTGTCAACAGACGCTCTCTCGGGGAATCCTCCTGCTATTAAATGTACTTCGTGCGAGCGTGCTAGATCGACACAGGTTAAAAAAATAGGTCCTGGGTTTGCGAAGGTCTCTGCTATTGGAATCTGTCCTTCGTCAGACCCGATGTAAGCAAACGCCTCTGGTAAAAAAACGACCTCCGCGCCTTGAGCGCTGGCTTTCGCCACTAAGGAGGCCACTGTTTTCAGATTTCGCGCAACGTCACGGCGTGAACACATCTGCACGATCCCTATACGAGTGCTAGTCACCGGTTACATACTCTCTCAACTGCATTCTAGCCTATCTTGATTACTTCGAAGCGTGTACCAGTTTGACGCAAGTGGTGAGTAGTTCCATTGCGACTTGTACTTCTTCAATGTTCGCAAATGTTGGTGCGATACGAATGTTTGCATCGCTGGGATCTCGTCCATATGGGAAAGTTGCTCCAGCTGGGGTCAGCGCAAGACCAGCTTCCTTTGCAGTCTCGACGACTCTCTTCGCATTGCCTGGAGTCACGTCTAGCGAAATAAAGTAGCCACCCGTCGGGTGCGTCCACGAAGCGATCTGAGGATCAAAACTTCCGAGTTCTTGTGCTAGTACTTTCTGTGCGATTTCAAATTTCGGTCCCACAATAGCCGCTTGCTTTTTCATGTGCATCTTTAATCCCGTACCGTTTTGCAAAAATCGTGCCTGACGTAGTTGATTTACCTTGTCGAAACCAACGGTACGCATTCCTAAGTGCCGCTCAAAGTCGGCTAACAGAGTTGCGGACGATCCAATGAAACCAACTCCTGCTCCAGCAAATGTGATCTTCGAAGTCGAGGCAAACTGGACAATCCAATCCTCGGTACCAAGTTCGATTGCATACTTATCGAGATTCGCTAAATTCGGCGCAGGTTCTTTGAAATCGTGGACTGCGTAAGCGTTATCCCACAACACGTAGAACGGGCTGCCCGATCGCTCGCGACGTAAGTTGGGCAGCGCGGCAATACGTCTCACCGTCTCGTCACTGTAGGTGTAGCCTGTGGGATTGGAGTGTCGTGGAACACACCACAGCAAGCAAGTATTGTGGTCGTCTCGAACCATTGCCTCGACGGCATCCATGTCTGGGCCTTCAGCTTGCATCGCGACATTTATCATCTTAAATCCGACATAGTCGGTCAACGCAAAGTGCCGGTCGTAACCTGGGACGGGACAGATCGCAGCTGCGTTCGAATTTCGAAGGAGTGGCGGTCCTACTAAGCCGCGATGCGCTAAGAGTTCCACCACAATGTACATTAAGTGCAAGCTTGAATTCCCTCCTGCTATTACTCGTTCTGGTGGAATATCAAGTAGACAGGCACCAAGTTCTCTCGCTTCTGGTATTCCCCTTAAACCGCCATAATTTCGCGTATCCGATCCATCTTCTGCTAAATAATCTGCCTCTAGAACTCCGTCTAAGTCATTACTAAGCTCAATCTGGTCTGTGCTAGGCTTACCTCGGGTCAGATTGAGCGAAAGGTTGCGAGATTTGAACGATTCGTACTGACTCGACAATTCGGAAAGTTTGGTCATTATTCGAAGGTTCCTATAAGGCCAAGCAACTCACTTTGTTGTGTTTGCAAAAAGATGAAATTTTGAATTCGTGGATTCGTTGTCGAGGTGACTGCGCCCAATTGATAACAAGCACTGTTTGATACGGGAATTACCGATCATGCGAGCTTTTTCATGCACTGAAACTCAATTTTAGCGAGCGTGAGATTGAATTTTCGTTGAGTGACCATATCTCTTTAAGAGAGCGAAACTGCTCGAAATATTTATTTTTTAGAGCTTGGGATGTTAAATCCATCAATTCCAACACAAAACTCAGTGAGACACTTGTTTTGAGTACAATATCAATCAGACGTTGGGGTACAACGTCTTTAATTGTGGAGGGGAAGTAAGACTTGTTATTCCGTGCGTTGCGCTGAAGTATCAAGCTACCTCAGTGAAACGAATTGGCATGGTATGCCACGAAATGACTTGGTCTTTAAAAGACCGAGCCAAAATCAACGACAAATGCCTTCAGTAACCGTCCGAGACAATGAATCTTTTGATGTCGCGCTTCGACGCTTTAAGCGCGCCTGTGAGAAATCTGGTGTCCTGTCGGAAGCACGTCGTCGCGAGTATTACGAAAAACCCACGGCCGTTCGCAAGCGTAAAAACGCTGCCGCCGTAAAGAGGCACCTCAAAAAGCTCTATCGAGAAGCAAGAAAGTTCGAAAGACTGCATTAAGCGTCTTCTCACCCTTCGTGTCAAACAAACGCCCGAGTCTGCGCGTGGATTCTGACCTAAAAATACGTTTAAAAGAAAGCACCCATTCAGCGATGCGCGCACAAGACAAAGCGCGACTTTCCGTGCTTCGATTAATCAACGCCGACATTAAAACGGCTGAAATCGACTCACAAAACACTTTGACCGACCAAGAGATCTTTAAAGTTCTGGCGCGCATGCAAAAACAGCGTACTTCTTCCGCAACGCAATACCGCGAAGGGGGTCGAACTGACCTTGCTGAGCAAGAGGAATATGAAATTGACGTGATTCAAGAATTCTTACCCAAACCACTTACCGAAGCGGAAGTGAACGACATTGTTGACCAAGCATGTGTGACTTTAGCTGCAGACTCGATGCAGCACATGGGCAAAGTCATGGGATACCTAACCCATGCCATAGGTGGTCGAGCGGACATGGGACACGTAAGCAAAGTCGTATGTGCCCGTTTAAGCGCAACTTAATTGGAATATGCCGAATTTCACACCACAATTCATCAACGAACTCAAGGATAGACTTGACGCTGTTAGTTTGATTGGAGACTCGGTCGAACTCACGCCGAGTGGAAAGAGCTACAAAGGGAAGTGTCCGTTTCACCAAGAGAAGACCCCTTCATTCCATGTTTATCCAGTAGATCAAACATACCATTGCTATGGTTGCGGCGCACACGGTTCGATGATTGACTTTGTGATGCGACAAAAGGCTCTGAATTTTCCGGAGGCCGTGAAAATGCTTGCCGACCTCGTCGGGCTGCAAATTCCATCGGACGGACAAAAATCTCGTTATTCCCCGAAAGAGCTACAGAAATTTCGATCTCTCTACAGCACATTAGAGGCCGCAAATGAGTACTACCAAAAAGCTCTAACAGACAGCTCGGCTGGTTTAAAGTATCTGCAAACTCGAGGAATCAAGCCAGAAATCATTGAAAAGTTTGCACTCGGTTATGCACCAAATGCGTTCGATTCAATTCAATTGGCTTTGGCACGGGTGGACGAGCAGATATTGCTAGATTGTGGACTTATCACTCAGAGCGATAAAGGTAAGCCTTACGACAAGTTTCGCGATCGAATCATGTTTCCCATTCGCGATATGCGCGGGCGAGTTATAGCTTTTGGCGGTCGTGTTGTATCTACAGATCAGGCACCTAAGTACATGAACTCACCTCAATCGTTGATCTACAACAAGAGTAAATATCTTTACGGGATGTATGAAGCTTGGCGTTCGCGCGCTTCTTTGGGCAGTTTGATTGTCGTCGAAGGGTATATGGATGTGATTACCTTGGCACAGCACGGCATCGAAAACGTTGTAGCCCCTCTAGGCACTGCGCTCACTCTTCAACAGACACAGCTTATGCTCAAGTATTGCTCCGAATACGCCCTTTGTTTCGACGGTGATGATGCTGGCGCGACCGCGACTTGGCGAGCCTTAGAGCATGGATATTCCCTACTGAAGAAGGGTCAACGCATCCGCGTAGTGCGGTTACCAAAAGGTGATGATCCAGATTCCTATATTCGCGCCCACGGAGTGGATCGGTTTCGCGATTTACTGGAACGTGCGCCGAACTCTTCAGCTTACTTCTTCAATGAATTGCAAGCACAGTACGACATTGACGACCCAGAGGGAAAGGCAGCGTTCGTAGAACGTGCCCGGACGGTGATAGGGGAAATCCCCTACGAACTCTACCGCGACTTCATGTTTAGAAAATTACAAGACATCGTTGGACACGATATTCCAAGCCTTGGACTCCCACGTAATCCTTCTGTGGGGTCGAGAACTTCAGCAGAACTGAACTCCAAAAGCGAACGATCCCCCGATCGAATGAACGAACGTCTGCAAAAAGGGGAACGGAATACCCTGCGCGATCTCGTATACAACATGCATGTTGTGCCTCTTATTTCGGAACCAACGATGACGACAATCAACGAATTGCGAAGCGAATCGCTAATTTTTGACGTGATCTTGCGAATTCGAAAAGATCGATTGATTAACTTTGAACAGTTGCTTGCTTCGTATGAAAGTGGCTCGCCAGATCATCAACGCTTGGTAAGAATTGCGGAAAACCCACCTTCCGGTCTACAAGAGACTGGTTTGAGAGACCCGCTTCTCAACGCGATCGATACCCTCATTGTTAAATTCAAACGGGAGATTGCACGACGTGAGATTTAGTCTGTGTTTATGCAATGCTCGCACCGTGATCAACCGACTTAATTTATTTTTATATTTTCAGAGGATGTAATGCCCAATCCAAACACCGATACTGAACAGAGTCCAATCGAAGAGCTCATAGAACGCGGTCGAGACCAAGGATATTTGGTCATCGCGGACATTCATGATGTGTTGAGTAATGACCGTGATGAAGATGAGATCGACGACATCATCCACAACCTGATGGACCTTGGGATTAGCGTCGATGAAGCTGCTCCGGACGGCGAAAACCTATTCACTACGACCGAGAACGCATCTGACGATGTCGCCGCAGATGAAGCCGCGATCGCCCTGGCTGCGGTTACCTCTGAAGCTCGTCGTACCACAGATCCAGCTCGTATGTACTTACGCGAGATGGGCGGTGTCGAGTTGCTCACGCGAGATGATGAAATCAAGATCGCGCGGGAAATCGAAGAAGGTATGCGCGATATCCTCAAAGCTGTAGCAGAATTTCCTGGTACGGTCGATTGGCTGATCGAACAATACGACAATACAAACAAGAAGAAAAAACTGAGCGATTTACTCGTCGGATATCTCGATCCGGACGCCGAGATCCAGAATCCCGTACAAATTGACGCAACAAAGAAGCCCCCGCAGCAAACGACACCACGTACTCGGGGGCCCGATCCAGAGATCGCACAAACACGCTTCGAAGCTTTACGAAGGATCAACGAGAAACACAAAAAGGTTGTTGACCGCATCACCAAAAACAAACGCCCCAGCCGTTTGAATAAGTCAGAGCTAGGGGAAATTGCGGCGTCGAGCGACAAACTTATTGACTGTTTCTCGAGGTTCAAATTAACGCCTGAGGCACACGAGGAATTACTCGGTCAACCGCTCAACGCGATGGCGGAAGTACGCCGTCGCATCAAACTTCTCTTCCAAATTTGCGTAAGGGAAAGCGGAATGCCGCGAGAGACTTTCAACCAGCTGGTGCGAGTCTCGCCACCGGGTACGATAACCGAAATGCGTCGACACATTCGAGGAAACTATCCCTACAGTAACGGCCTACTGGATAAGAAGACAGAAATTTATCGGCACCAACGTCGCGTCAATGCGATTCTGAACGATAGTGGCGTGAAGAAGTTTTCGACTCTTAAAGACATCGATACACGAATTTCGAAGGGTCAGCGAAAAATGGAACGCGCGAAGCGCCAAATGGTCAAAGCAAATCTTCGTTTGGTTATTTCGATTGCGAAGAAGTACAACAATCGAGGGCTTCATTTCCTAGATTTGATCCAAGAAGGAAATATCGGACTGATGAAAGCCGTCGACAAGTTCGAATACCGTCGTGGGTACAAGTTTTCAACCTATGCTACTTGGTGGATTCGACAAGCAATTACGCGTTCGATTTCGGATCAATCTAGAACAATTCGCATACCGGTGCACATGTTTGATCTGGTGAACAAGCACAATCGCATACACCGTCAACTATCCCAGGAGCTTGGACGAGAGCCAACTCTTGATGAACTCGCGGCGCGAATGGAGTTGATACTCGACAAGATTCGCCACATTCAAGGTATCAGCATCCAACCTGCTTCCACGGACGCACCAATCGGTGAAGATGACGACGCTAGCCTAGGTGATTTTCTCAAGGATCCTTACGAGTCAACACCCATGGATCAAGCAGAATCGCGAGGATTGAGAGATGTCATTCACGAACGCTTAGGTGAACTTAGTTCGCGAGAAGCGAAAGTACTGCGAATGCGCTTTGGGATTGGACAGAACACTGAATATACGCTTGAAGAAGTAGGTCGGGTGTTCAATATCACGCGAGAACGCATTCGTCAGATCGAAGCGAAAGCCCTGAGGCACTTGAAGTCTCGACTCACGGATTGGAACGGATAACCGGCCTCAACGACGTCGCCTAATTCGTCTACGATCTCGGTATTGAAGTAACGTCTACTCGAGACGCGGGTAGACTAGGTTGTTTCTAAACAAACTCTACCCGGTGCTAAGTTTGGTGGGCCCACCAGGACTCGAACCTGGGACCTATGGATTCACGATTTAGACAACTCTAAACACCCACTGTTTCCAGTGGCGTGGACTATCTCACCGCCCGTCAGCGTTTGCTGGAGAGGGCGCGGGACGCTCAAGCCTGTTATTAAGAACACTCGACCACGAGGATACGCGATCAGTTCTCAGGTAGTCTCTGCACCTCCCAACGATGTATCGTTGGTTTGGCTCAAGGTTGCCTTACCGATAAATAGATCGCCTTAGGTTTCCTTGAATTCATCCCGTCCTATTCAACGCTTTCACATTGAACGCACCATTAGATGAGTCCACTGCTCTAACCAACTGAGCTATGGGCCCTGACTTGCACAAATATTTTATTTGGGACTTCCGATTAATTCGTCTAACAGTTAGCGGATCAAACTGCATCGTTACCGATGAGTTCCACTCCGTCGCGAAGAATGATAGCTCGAAACTCGTCGTCAACCCTCGCCCATTCGACAACATCGACTTTGAACGGTAAAGCTGACTCAACGAACTCCTCACGTAGAGAAGCTGTGATCCTACCTGCTAGAGGTTCCCGTCCCAGTATGGCAAGATCAAGATCAGAGTATTCTTTCGCCGTCCATGTCGCTCGTGAACCAAATGCTACGACGTCTCGATTTGGTATGTACTTACTCAAAATCGATTTCACAAGGAACAGTTGATCCGGTTTTAGATCGACAGTTTCGCTAATTTGCTTCACGCGAGCTGGTCCTGCAATTTGTTCCGCAAATAAATAACTTCTTCGATAAAGACGGGTATATCCTTGACGACCTGAACTGCCGTAGCTTCGTCATACGTATGGCTCGTCTTCGAACGCATGTCGCGAAAAAAGCGCCAGTCTGACCAATCTCGTAGCAACAAGCCTCGTTCGTTCGCTGTCCGAATGAGATCTTGAAACGTCATCTCGTCAATCTCTGCGGGGTTCGGTGAAGCATACTCGAGATATCGCTTCAAAGTTCTGTGAGCAGCCTCGTACGTGAATTCGAATCTTTGTATCAGACCATCCCTTAACTGAGTATCTTTAGTACTCGACAGGTACCGCTCCATTCCCTCTTCTAGGCGCCCGATTGCACGAATGAATGGTTCGATCGACGGTTTTTCTTCCAAGTACTCTAAATCTCTAAAAGTGGTGTTACTGTTATCCTCTAAATTGTATGGTTCCGGCATATGTCGTTCGCAATACTACACTCGCAGTGAATGAACTCCTGAATCTTCCAGTACTGGGTATTACTTTTCCGAAAAAAGAACTTTTTTGAAATGTTGGTGTCTTAATTTACAGTCGCATTGATTTTGTCGCTCGACAGAACCCCTTGTGAAAATTTTCGCAACTGCAGTATGCAGAGTACGAATATGGATACTTCACACACCGAGTCTAGGCAAATCCAGATCAAGGATTTGATCGACATAGGACAAGAACAAGGATATCTGACAGTCGATGAAATCAACGAATTTCTTGACGACGATTCCTCACGCGAGAACTTGCTAGATAACGTAATCAACTTGCTGTGTAATCTAGAAATTCCGATACACGGTCTACGCGATGACTTTGAAGTGTCGACAGAGCCGCCCACAACTCGAGCATCCGACTTTGAATCTGATCCGAATTCCACCGTTATTAACGTACGTGAGACGCGTAATGGTGAGAGTGCGAACCTCTCTCACACCTACCTACGTGGGCTACGAAAAAGTTCCTTACTATCACGCAACGAAGAAATTGAGATCGCAATACGCTATGAAGAAGGTCTGCGAGAAGAATCAGCCGCGGCCGCACGGTTTCCCGGCGTCGTAGAACGGTTGCTGACTCGACAAGGGAAGACCCGACGAGAGCAAAGAATTAAAAGCGTTGTAATCGGATTTCTCGACCCGTTGCACACAGTAATCCCTGCGAATGCACCTCGTTCGGTTTCTCCACAAGAAACAAATGGAACAAGAAATAACAACATCGATCCCAAGGTTATTCAGATTCGGTTTACGGAACTAAAAAGAGTCTATGGTAATTTCAAACGGTCGATCCGACAAAACAGTAAAGTATCGAGAAAGTACTTAGGAGCTCGAAAGAGGTTGTGCAATACATACGCGCGCTTCAAGTTAGTCCCAGAATTGCGAAAGGAGCTGCATTCTCTGCCGGAGACATTGCAACAGAAAGTTCACCAACACGAACGCAGGATTTACCAATTGTGTCTCACTAGCGGAATGCCAAAATCAAAATTGGTAGATCACGCAATGGCGAACGTGCAATGGATCAATCAAGAGATCAAGTCCAAACAACCCTGGAGCACTGGCTTAAAAGTAACGCGTGGCGATATCGTAAAGTCGCAAAAGTTCATTAACAACCTACTAAAACGAGCAGGAGTCACTCGATGCGAATTGAATGAAATCATCGAGCATATGCAGAGCGGCGCGAGAAAAGCAGCGAATGCGAAACAGGACATGGTGCGTTCAAATTTAAGACTCGTAATTTCTATCGCTAGAAAGCTCTCCAATCGAGGTCCGTATCTCTTGGACTTGATTCAAGAAGGAAATATTGGACTATTGAAAGCCGTCGAGAAATACGACTACCGACTAGGGTACAAGTTTGCTACATATGCGACGTGGTGGATCAGACAGGGAGTATCACGTTATATCGCTGAGAACGCACAAACCATAAGAATTCCCGCACATCTCGTAGAAACCATGAAGCGTCTGAATAGAACTCATCGTCAATTGGTACAAGAACTAGGAAGAGACCCAACGGTAGCAGAACTTAGCGATAAATCAAAAATCAGTCATAAGAAAATACACCAGATTCAGCGAGTGTGTGTGGAGGCGATCTCTATAGATGCACCTGTTCAGCAAGATAGCGAAAATTCAATCGGAGACTTTCTAGACGACCCTAACGCGATTGGTCCAGCCGAAAAGGCTACAACTGCCAATTTACACGTCATAATCACCGAGTTGCTTAAAGAATTAAACGATGAAGAGTCGGAGATCCTAAGAATGCGCTTTGGTGTTGGCTTAGCGCGGGAATATTCCTTGGAGGAAATTAAAGAGCTACTCAACGTCACGAAAGAGCAGGTTAGAAAAGTAGAAGCTGCTGCACTGCGTAAACTACGCAATCCAAAAATGTCTGAACATCTCCGGGGATTCTTACAAGACAAGAACGGCGAGTCTATCTGATCTAAGCGGTTCACATCCTTTTGGGGATGCCACCTAAGTCAAACTAAGTAAACGTACTTGTCTTTCCTCTAGGTCGAAATTCTGCATTTCAAATGCACAATTTCGACTGTTTAACACTGATACTTGCGTGAGCTTGAGCGTGTCTCAAAAAGCGGGTACAGGACACTCAACGTCGTCCTAACATTCTCATCCCTACGCACTGTTCCGAATCATCTCAGTCACGAACGAACCTAACTCTTGCGTATCTATTCGCTGTTGCAACATCGTGTCTCGATCTCGCACGGTGACTGTGTTGTCTTCCAGAGTTTCAAAATCCACCGTCACGCAAAGCGGCGTACCCGCTTCATCGTGTTTCCGATAACTCTTACCTATGTTTCCAGTGTTTTCAAAGAACATTCGACCTAGTTTAAGCTTCTGTAATTGTCGCACAATATTGCGCGCAACCTCGACAATACCATCGTGATTCTTCTTCAATGGTATCACCGCTACTTTGATCGGCGACAGGTGTGGCCGCAAGCGAAGCACGGTGCGCGCCGAGCCATTGTCTAATTGCTCAATTTCGTACGCTTCGTTGAGGACCGCCAGAATCCCTCTATCTACACCTGCGGATGGTTCAATGACGTAAGGTACAAACCAACTATTGTTATTTCGATCGTGTAAAGCCAAACGTGTCGTAGAGTCTGGATTGTCCTCCACCTTCGCTTGTATGTTGAGCTCGCTTTGCTGTTTTGTATGAGAGCCTAAGTCAAAATCCGTTCGATTCGCAATTCCTTCGAGTTCTTCCACACCGTGCGGAAACGGGTACATAAGGTCAATCGTGGCTTTGGAGTAGTGTGACAATTCTGATTGAGGTACTTCATAGAGCGATAGTCGCTCCCGTGCAACGCCTTGTGCCTCCCACCAGTTCAGTCTTTCCTCAACCCAACGGCGATGCCAGTCTTCGTCGGTGCCCGGTTGTACGAAGTACTCCAACTCCATGATTTCCAGCTCGCGCACGCGAAAAATGAAATTTCGTGGGGTAATTTCGTTGCGAAACGCTTTACCGATTTGCGCGATACCGAAAGGTACGGTGCGAGCAGTAGCATCAATGATGTTCTTGAAATTTGCAAAAATGTGTTGCGCCGTTTCCGGACGAAGATATGCAAAACTACTCGAGTCTTCCACGGGTCCTACATTCGTCTTGAACATAAGGTTAAAGGGTCGCGGTTCCGTGAGTTCCGTGGACCCGCAGTGAGGACACTTGTCGGAAGACAAAGAATCGTACCGACTACGTCTTTTACACTCTCGACAATCAACCAATGGATCCGTGAACGTAGCCTCGTGGCCAGAGTATTGAAGTACTTTTTGGTGGGTCAATATTGATGCGTCGATACCTTCGACGTCATCACGCTCGTAGACCATGGTTTGCCACCATGCGGTCTTGAAATTGTTTTTTAATTCAACACCTAGTGGGCCATAGTCATATATTCCTTGAAGGCCTCCATAGAGTTCACTTGATTGGAAAATAAACCCACGGCGTTTGCATAGACTCGTGAGCTCTTCCATTGTCTTCGCGGTCATTTTGTTAGCAAGAAATACTGAATGATGTGTGTATTCGAGACGTGATTGTATGTAGTCACGGTATTACCAAGTTCTTATACTGACGGTGTCGCGATTGGAAACTAGTGCTCGAAGTTGCGAGGGATTAGCCTAAATCTTGTACCTTCGTTATTGAGGCTACTATTTTCTTACCCGATGTGTTCAAATCATTCAAGTCACGTTGGGTTTGGTCAAAGTGTTGACCTAACTTCGTAAGGCGTTCGTTGAATCGATTCACGTCTTCGGCAATGACGCCCAGTCGTGTTCGAATGTCATCAGCTCGTTTGCGAATGTCCACATCCCTAAAGATTGATCGCAAGGTAACAACTGTAGCCATCATGGTTGACGGGCTCACAATATACACACGATATTTCTGTGACTCCTGCACGATCTCAGGAAGTTCGCCATGGATCATGGAATACACCGCTTCAGAGGGTAAAAACATGAGCGCACAGTCGGCGGTCGTCCCCTCAATGATGTACTTCTCGCTTATATCCCGAAGATGCCGCCGCAGACTTGCCAGCAATTCTCTCTTTGCTTGCTTCTGACTCGCCTCGTCAGATGCCTGTCGATACGCAATGAAACTTTCCAAGGGAAACTTGGAGTCTACAGCTAGGTGCCCGGAAGGTTCTGGCATCTTCAACAAACAGTCCACCCTCGTAGTGGAGTCTTTTTTGGTGTTTTCGAGGGTCGCTTGAAAGTCATAGAACTCCGCCGGTAACGCGTCTTTGACTATATCTTTTAATTGAGTCTCTCCTACATGGCCACGCGCTTGCTTGTTAGTCATAAGATCGTTCAACGTTTGAAGACCTTGCGACAAATCTTGAATACTACGTTGCGATTCGAGTATCTGACCGAGCGATTGTTGCACTCCTTGGAGATGAGAGACTGTTTGGTGTAGATTTCCCGAAAACCGTTCTTCCAGTGCGCGTGTCTGGGTCTGTTCGAGTTCACCTAGTCTATCTGCTAGCTGACGAGATTCCCGTTTAAGTACAACAATCACACCAAGAGAAACTAGTACCACTAGGACAATAACAGTAACACTTAGCCAGAGTTCCATGATTACCTTCGATCAGAGCTGCGTAAGGCTACAGGTCTATTGTTGTTGCAGTTAGTCGACACCGTTTTGTGCATCCCGCCGAACCTTTATCAGTTCTTTGACTTTCACCCGTGCGTTCTTGAGTTCTTCTTCCTCAAGTGCCAGTCCGATTAATGTAGCTATTCTGTTGGTAAGGTCCCAGTCTAGTTGAAGAGCCCCGTTCAGGTCTGTGCCTTGATAGTTGACAGTAGATACATCGGCGGCATTCTCTAAAAGAACTTTCGCAATCTCTTCATATCCGAACAGAGCGGCGACTAATAGTGCTGTCGAACCAATTGAATCACGCGCCTCAGTGTCAGCACCAATCTCCAAGAGATATTTCACAGTATCCACTTGCCCGAGTGCGGAGGCCGCGACAAGAATGGGACTACCATCAGGAGTAACTATAGTTTCTATATCGTCGACTCCTTCGACATGCCTCTTGACCAAGTCTAAGCGATCCATTGCTAACGCAACCCAAATGTCTTCTTCCGCGGCTCGTTCCCGCGCGTTTAACAATATTGCTCGCACCTTTTCGCGACCAGTTTCAACCGACTCTCGGGTAACGCCTAGCTGATAAACCTCGTTTGCGTAATAGTTAGTCATTCGCCAGTTTATCGCAATAGCATCCATCACGTCTTCACCGATAACATTTCGATGAAACAAATCAGCACCACCCGCGATGAGCACTTGAACGGTGTCCGCTGCACCAAGAAACGCGGCGGTAATCAAGCATGAGTTTCCAACGACGTCGCTTCCGTTTACGTCTGCCCCATTCTCAATCAGCAACTCAGCAACTCTCGCTTTATCGTGCAAAACCGCGTGCATGAGCGGTAACCGATTGTCCGATTCTCGACCGGCATTGATATCGACATCTTCTCGTAAGAACTTCTTAATCGCCTCGATATCTTCAGCCACGATCGCATCCCACACGTTCTCATACCCCACGTCGACGTATGAACAAGACAACGAACTCAGTCCCATGACAAATACGAGAGCGCGAAAAGAGAACTTGAACAACGACGGATTCATCGAAGTTCCACAATCTCTCTAATCTCTTCGGTGGACAACTCCGTGATCGAAATTTCGCCGTCCGATACGGTCATCTCAGCTAGTGCTTTTTTATCCACAATCATTTCGTTAATTCTCTCTTCAAAAGTGTTTTCCGTTATCAAGCGATGCACGAGAACATTCTTAGTCTGACCAATGCGGAACGCCCTATCCGTTGCTTGGTTTTCTACAGCTGGGTTCCACCAAAGGTCATAATGCACTACTTGGTTGGCCGCGGTCAAATTTACTCCGGTGCCACCGGCCTTAAGCGAAAGCACCATTGCTCGCGACTTGCTGTCGTTCTGGAAAGAGTCTATCATTTTATCGCGCATCTTGCGAGACACACCGCCATGTAAGAACGCAGGTTCGAAACCGAACTCAGATTCGACGCAAGACACAAGCTGTTCCCCCATCTTAGCGAATTGCGTGAAGACGAGGACTTTTTCATCTGCGTCCAGAGCTTCTCCAAGAATGTCGACGAGTAGAGACAGTTTGCCGGACTCTTCGGTTGACTTGTAGTCCCGCTTAAGGAAATGACTAGGTGAATTGCAAATCTGTTTCAATCGCAACATCAGATTCAGCACACTGGCGTTCCGTTTGATCTTTGACTCTGCTTCGTCGATTTTTTGCATGGTATCATCAACGGTTTTTTGATATAGCGCAGCTTGTTCGGAAGTTAGCGAACAGAATCTATTGGACTCGATCTTGTCCGGTAGGTCGCTGATGATCGACTTATCACTTTTGACCCTCCTAAGTATGAACGGAGCGGTGACTTTTCGGAAGCTCTCCAGTGCTTCTTGATTCCGATCTAGCTCGATAGATCTCGCAAATGAATCAGAAAACTTCTTTCTAGATCCCAGGTATTGCGGCATCGCGAAATCAAAAATACTCCAATAGTCAAGAAGTCGATTATCGACCGGAGTCCCACTTAGCGCGATTTTGGAAGACGCGCGAATTTGCTTAATCGCTTTGGTTTGCTGCGCATCTGGATTCTTAATGTTCTGAGCTTCGTCAATAACTAAGGTTGGGAAGGAGTTCTCTTTCAACTCATCGACGTCGCTTCTAATCACGCCGTAGCTAGTAAGGATGACATCGCTCTGCAATTGGGTCGCTTCGCGCGCCGTTCCATGGTGAACCGTAACAGAGAGCGACGGCGCAAATCTCTCAATCTCTTTACGCCAGTTCGTAAGTACGGAAGTAGGTGCGACTACAAGTGCTCCGGAGTCTTTGAGATCACCGTTCGCTTTCTGATGTAAGAGAAAACTGATTACCTGAATGGTCTTACCTAAGCCCATATCATCGGCGAGCAATGAACCAAAGCCAAATGTGTTGTTTTTAACGAGCCACTGAAAACCAACTCGTTGATAAGGTCTAAGCGTACCGCACAGTTCTTTTGGAATCTCAACCGGTTCGACCTGCATGATCGAGGTTAACAGTTCATTAAAGGAGTCATCCACTTCAACGTCAGCCTCATCGAATTCCTCAGCTAGGCCAGCTCGAAGAATGTCCATAGACGACATCGAATTTGGCAATTCGTCCAATCTGTTCGCAAGATCGCTCGCTTCGTCCGAATCGATGAATACGTACTCACCGTTAATCTGCACGAGTCCTTGGGCTGCTTCGACCAATCGCAAAAATTCGGCTTGCGACACTTTGGTTTCACCCAAGGCAACTTGCCAATCGAACGCAACGATGTCGTTTAGTTGTAAATAGCTTTTGACTTCCTCTTTGGACTTGCGGGAGACTCGAACTGACACCTTTGGCCTCAGGAGTCGATCAAGACTCTTGGGCAGGACTAGATGCACCCCAAGAAGTCTCAGTACTGGTAACACTTGGAGCAAAATGGGTGTGAATTCAACAAACGTGTACGAACGAACGTCCTCACCACCACCTGCTGATTTCTGTAAAAGAACAGAAAGGTCCGGAAAATAAGTGCTGAGAAACGTTAGATCGCTTAGTATTCGGGGACCGTCAGGTAAGCTCGTTGCTTTTGCTCCAATTTCTGCGAGAGAGTAGACGTTCATGTCGCGTTCTACTTTGAAGGTGACACCTAGAAGAAGATCGGTCGAGATTTGTAGTCCGTCGCGCGACAGCTCGTGTGGAACTAAACTTCTATCCGGTGGAACGAGTTCCTCGATGAACATCAGCACGCGATGTTGTCGATCCCGGAAAGACAAGCAATTCAGCCACCGTTGGACGACTTGTGGAGTATCTCGATATCCGAACCACTTAAATCTGTGGCGATTGCCGGTGAAAAACCACATTTGTACGGAGTCTTCGTGGTCCTCTTGTGGCGCAAAATGGAATGCTAAGCTAATAAAGTGGGTCAACAACAGATTCAATATTCCATCAACTTGTTGCTTCGGCTCAATGAAACCGTTGTCCTCCGCCTGTTCGTTACGCAACATATCGAGGGGACAGAGCTCGTAGAGCTGTGTTATGATTTCGGTGATCGCGCCATCAATTGTTGCTGCTTCCCAACGAACAGTAGATTCTTCATTTGGATACACGACTACCCGCGGCACGAATGCCTGCTGTGTCAATAGTTTCAACGCTACACGAAACACTACATACCAAAACACCGCATGTGAGTCGCCTTCGTTTACGGATTGCAACCCATGCGTTCGCAAGCGAAAGAGGTCTTCAATCCAGTCATGCTGCCATTTATGTACGACCTCTCCTTCAGCATCGACGGAACTAACAAACGAACCAAAAGAATCGATATAGATTGAATGCCCAGGGTAGTCCCTAACATCAACTGCGTCGTCGCGCAAACCCGGTTCTAATCGCGCGACTCGTAAGCTTGTGCGAGCATATTGATTCTTTAGTATCTCACGGAAATCGCCCTCATGAAACAGTGGTTGTTCTTGCAACAACGTAAATAACCGGTCGCCCAATTCTGGAATTGCAGAGAGATCAAGATCCAATAAAGCGAGGGGTGAGCTTCTTTGTCCAGCGGTTGTTTCGCTAGTAACAGGTTGTGCCAACGTGACTGATTGTTCGTGATGTTCATCATCCCGCACATGTGAACGTTTTTTTACTTCGGCCAGCAAATCCATTCCGTGTAAGCGAAAGATTAGGAATGGGTTTTTGTCAATTTCATTCGCAAGTAAATAAATTACCGCCGCTAAATGCTTACACGGTACAGCCCAATCCGGACAGCTACAAGTACCTGTCAGTGAATTCCAATCCTTCGGGAGGAGATCAATGTCGTGCCTTTGCGTCAGTTTGTAGATGTGTTGTGGCAATTGGCCGTTTAGTAGTTCGCCTAAGACAAACGGATTACTACTGATAGAACGTAAGATTCGCTTCCGCTCACTTTTGGTAAATGATGGAAGTGCGACCTTGACTGTATATGGATGACGGCGTCTGCCCTTGACTGGGGCGATTACACGGTTTCCTTTGATACCTAAATCACGTACCCGGTCGGGGTTGGCATACAGTCGTCCGCGTGGGATTCGATTCTGGTAGTCGATTCCAATAAACGAATTGAGCCACAGCTTGCCCCACCATGTGCGTCCAAATTTGCTCTCAGGAGGTGGTGGCGGTTCTCGCCGACGAGGTCGTCTGCGATGTTTTGCGCGTCGATGCGCACGCGCTCGTTGATCTACTGCGTTCACTAACTACGAAAAATCTTGATGTTTGCTAGACTCTACGATCTCAGAGTCAAGGACTTGTCAATTCGACATAAACCGGTACGTGATCTGATGGTGTTAAATCGTCAATTCGGTCTCGATATTCCTTATCGATAACAACTCTCTCTGTCAATGCGCGCACTTTGGGAGTCCCGTAAATCATGTCGATCCGCAGACCCTCTCCTTTTTCCCAAGAGCCACCCCGGTAGTCCCACCAAGTGAACTCCTTGGTCCCGGCGTTTAATTCGCGATACAGATCGTGCAATTCCAGTGCTACAAACTTCCAAAGTCTCTCTCTTTCCGCAATCGTGTGAAACATCTCTCCATCACCCTCTTGCCCTCGCCAAGAATCTCTCGGACTGGGGACGATATTGAAATCACCTCCGATTACCGAAGTATCGTAATCTTTAGTTAGCTCTTGCCAATACTTTCCCAAGGAATCGAACCATGTGAGCTTGGAAGCAAAGTCTTTATGTTCTGGATTCTTTCCGTTGGGACAATACACAGATGTCATGGTAAAGTCATCAATCTTCGCGGTGATTAACCGCGCACCCGCGTCAGTCTCACCCGGCAGCCCGGTAGTCAGTACTTCCATTTCCTGTCGCGAAAGTAGGGCTACTCCATTCCAGGCACGTTCACCATGTTGATAGCAGTGGTATCCTAAAGCTTCAAACTGCGCTACCGGAAAAGACATATCTTCGGTCTTTGTTTCTTGCAATGCCACGACATCCGGTTTGCGTTTGTCTAACCAGTGGCAAACAAGTTCGAATCGTGCCCGAAGACCATTGATGTTCCACGTTGCAAATTTCATCTAAAACTGTTGGGAGTCATATTATTTCAGTAAAAAGGAAAATGCTTCGTAACCAGCATCTTTAATAGCATCAATCGCTGACTCTGGAGACTCTTCAAAAATTGCCACGATGCTTCCTCCACCACCTGAGCCGGTCAACTTCGCGCCCAACGCACCGTGCATCCGAGCTATATGCACTAGTTCTTCAAGCTCTGGAGTAGATAATTGCAAGCCGTTGAGGTACCCGTGGCACAAGTTCATGAGAGTCCCTAGTTTCTGAACATTGCCCTCCTGAAATGCGCGAACGCCGCCATCCGTCATCTTACCGATAGCATCAAACACTCTCTCGTATTCGGCCATATTCAGATCTCTGCCCTGGCGGACTTGCGCGACCATCATAGCTGTCAGACTCTCTTTACCACTCATACCGATCAGCACGTGTATCGGTGTTCCAATTTTGAGCTCTTGAAAGGTCGCCTCTTTCGTTTCTTGATCCCGTCTAAAGAGTATTGGTTTGCCGTATGTCGCTAGAGTATTGTCCACCCCCGACGGTGAACCGTGAGCAGCACGTTCACATTCATAGGCAAGTTCATTGATCTTGTCCAGACTGAGCTCCAACCCATAGTGATCAGAAAACGCTTTGATGACGGCTACCGCGATCGCAGCCGAACCGCCCAAACCCATGGCTCTGGGCACGTTTGGGAAAATCTCTATGCACATCGTACGCTCGCTGAGGTCTAAACGTTCGATCAGCGTGCACAACATACCCAGCAATCCTTGCGGTCTGTCCTCTTGGGACGGTATTCGTTGCTCCACACCCCACCTTGGTACGATCAGCATGGATACTTCGGAATCTCTTATTGTTGCTTCTACGGCTACAGGTAGCGGTACCGCAAGCGCTGGTCTACCGTAGACCACAGCATGTTCACCAAGAAAAATAGTCTTTCCGAACGCCGAACTTCTTGGTTCGGTTTGTTGTGGTTGAGGTTCGTTCGAACGCATTTGATCCACTATCTCTTTAGCTTTCCAAACTTTAATAGTGCCGTTTTCAACTAAGGAGTCGACGACGTGATCAAAGATGTCGGCCGGCACTTGAGCTGACGTAGCTACACTTCGCGCATGTAAGGTCATATGATTCTGCTGAATCCCTGCAGTAGCTAAAGCTCGAATAGCCGCAAAGTTCTGGGCTAAACCAACGCAACCCATTATTCCTGCTAGTTCAATTGCGGTCGGATTCCCGAGCAGTCGATGACAGAGTCGAACAGTTGGATTGGTTTCGAGAGAACCGCCGACAGTGCCTACCTTAATAGGTATCTCGAGTCGACCCACGAGATCTCCGTCTTCATTAACTTCCCAGTCGGTTAAACCGCGGTAGCGTCCATCGCGGGCAGCATAGGCGTGGGCAGCTGCTTCTAAAGCACGATAATCGTTTCCAGTTGCAACCGCAATAGCGTCGATGCCATTCATGATGCCCTTGTTGTGGGTAGCCGCTCGATATGGGTCCACTCGTGCAAGTTCGTTCGCTAACACGATACCATCACAAACTTCTTTTCCGTGAAATCCAGGAATACTTAGATCTTCCGTCGGCATGGTTACTTCCGCCCACACGATTGAACGGTCCGTAAGGTTGGAGAGGATGCGTAAGAACACGGTCCCGCCGGTTATCGACTCAACTAGGCTAGCGATACCTTCGCACATCCCATTGACTACGTTTGCTCCCATCGCGTCTCGCGTATCGACGAGCAAGTGAAGCACAAGCATTGAGCCCCTCCGTCCCGTTTCGTACGTATGCACCTCAATGTCTTTTGCACCACCACCTCGAGCCACCATCTTTGGATGCAACGTGTTAGCTAAATTAAGGATTTCGTCTCGATGTTCCAACAACTTTTCGCGCGCAAGTTCTACATCGTCAACATACACGACTTGAACTTGTCCAGTGATTATGGGTGCTGAACACGCGACAGCGAAACCACCGTTGATTCGGGCAGTCCTTGCTGCACCAGAGAGACCCGCCACAACCGATGGTTCTTCGACCACCAAGGGGACGACATATTCCTTACCATTGATTAAGAAGTTAACCGCGATTCCAAGTGGTAAACCAAACACTCCGACCACGTTTTCGATCATCTTGTCCGCGACGTGCCGACGCAATGTATGAGTTCCGGAATCCAAAGATAACTCGTCAGAGGCGTCGATGAAACCGTGATCGGTCAACTTCGCAACGCGCTCTGATACATCCAACCGGAAAAAGTTTGGAATACGTGAATTACGCTGTTTTTTCGACTCTGACTCCATTGGAATCCCTTTGCAAATCGAGTAAAGTCACCGGTAAATCAACGACTTTATGACGCAACGCCTTTAATCGTTGCTGTTCGGTAGCTACAGCCACGCCGATATCACCACCACCAGCTCCCGATGGTTTGTATAACACTCCTACATCTAACGCTAGTTCATGCATGGTTTCATGTTGCACGCTCCAAATCGCGAGCTTCGATTTGGAATCAACACTTCGATATATCTTAATAAAGTTCTGTAATGCGTTAAAGAATTCGTTTTTGTCGGTCAAAGAGTCCGCGGCCGTGTCGGCAGCGGCGATGAAACTATCTTGTAGACTTACTGGTAAATTGTCAAACCCTTTTCGAAAACGACCGATCATCGACGCCGTTTCAGTGCTGAATCCGACGGAATATATGTCTAAGTATATCCCTGCAGGAAGCTCCGCCGATGTGCATGTCTGTTCCTTTACTTGAACAAGACCTCCAGAATAAGATGTAAGGACATCAACCCCACTACCCTGCGCTTGAGTAGCAGAATATATCCTCAGTACATCCTCTACCTGCATCGGAAGTGCGCTTAGCGTCGCTAGCGACGCATAAAGAGTAACCAGTACGCCTGCAGATGACCCCAAACCCAATTTTCGCTGCTTAGAAAAGAATCGCTCTGTATTCATGTGTAGGGAACAGTGTTCGGGTAATTTATCATGCTCCACAAACCATTTCAAAGTAGCACTCAATGAGTCAGTTCTATTTTTGGAAACTAAGTCTTGTAACGATTCGGTTTCATTCCAAAAGGGAGGAGAGCTCCGCAGCTCCCAATGTCCTTCATCGCGAACTAATAATGAACAGTGCGCGCGTCGATTGACAGCTAGCGAGAGTGCCGAAGCTCCGTATAGGACCGCGTATTCCCCGGAGACAACCAACTTTCCGGGGCTGGAGACACTAACTTGCCGATAGGGTTGGCGCATTGCCGATATCACTTTCAAGGGTGGAGAGCACTCCATCGGTGTCTTCTAGCGCTCGCCTGACAGTCGGTAGCACTTCAGGAGGACAAATCGCTTTTATTTGCGGTCCTGCATCACTAGTGAAGAAAACCGGTACACGATCATGCCGCAATCGTTCAATCGTATCGATCGCGTTCATCGTACCGGCACTCCAATAGCGGAGCGGAGGATCAGTAGACATCATCAGTGCATGCATGCGGTAACAATTCGCCTCACTAATCTCAGCTAGCAAGTCAAAGTTTCGACGGTGAATTGCTTGTTTGCAGCGTTCAAAATCATCACTTGTTGAGTCAACCCATTTCTCGAAAAACGGCGATGTCGCGACCGTCCGAGCCATGCCTGACGTCGAAGATGTAGGCTTTGGCTCGGTTGAAGTCACCGCGGCAACGACGCTTAACTCCCAATATTCTGGCGCAACCAACTGGACCGGGGCACACTCCTCAGTATCGGGATGCATAGTTACGTAGCCGCTAAGCAACGAACGCACCGCGGACGCTGACCCAAAACGAGTCACCCGCGCGAGCGAAACTAAATTTAGATCTAACCGACACAACTCGTTTATACCAACTGCCATCGCGGCGAATCCCGATGAGGAAGAAGCGAAGCCGCAGTTAGTTGGAAAGTTATTGCTTGAATCAATCTTTAACCGTGGAATGTCGTACTGGTGACGTACCCACCCGAGCCACTGCAGAATCTTCTGATCGGCGATAGTCTTACCGTTAATGACGACCGTATCAGCGCTCGCTTCAGTAACTGAGGTTCTGGTCTCTAAGCCACCTAAAGTTATGGACAACGATGGGCTGGCGGGAATCTTCTCAAGTTCGTCCCGTTTACCCCAATACTTCACGAGTGCTACATTGGGATGCGCGACTACGTCGACCTGGTTCAACTGTAATCAGGTGGCGGAGTAAACCGATACCCCTCTTGCTCCAAAATATGCGCAAGCTCAATAGTGATCATGTCTCCGTATTCTGGCCCGATTACTTGAACTCCAATGGGTAACTGGTCAACCTCACACAGTCCAGTGGGTATTACAGTAGACGGTAAATATGCGTTAATCGCGAGACCCGCCCAAAACAATTGTTTGAAGTACGGTTGTGGCTCACCATTGACCGTGATAGTTCGTTCATGGAAAGGACCGTGGTCATGCGGATATGCTGAAGTCGCCATGATCGGTGCCAGTAGTACGTCAAACTTGGAAAAGAATTCGTGCCAAGCCCAGCGAACCCTAGTCCGTGCTTCGTGAAATTGCACCCAGTCGCGATAACGGGCTATGGGTGACAACATCAATTTCGAATCTGGGGAGTCATCAAATTCATCTACATCGGACAAGTCGTTCACAAGCCGGCGAAACTCATCTGCTGGAATCCTACAGTGTAATGTTGCGTTCAGAAGACATTGATAGCTACGAAGGAGCTCGTCCATCGACACGTCTGGACGTGCTTCCCAATCTATGTGTGCACCAAGCGATTCCAGCGTATCCGCGACTTTACGCACTTTTTGCATAACTTTTGCATCAACCGGCGCTACACTATCGTCTTCCCATACCGCCACGCAGAGTTCATCCGCTTTCTTGGTCAGATTTGGTAAATCGACTCGTAGCCCCCGAGATTGAATCTCATCCGGTCCCATCATGACTTCCAATGCAAGTTTCAAATCGTGCGCGGACCTTGCAAGCGGTCCAACCGCAGACAGATCGGGTGGCGCTAGAATACCGGGTGGCGAGTGTCCTCGAGGTGGGATCAAATTCCAAGTCGGTTTATGTCCAAACAACCCACAAAAATGAGCAGGATTTCGAATGGATCCGCCTATATCGGATCCTGAATCTAGACCCGTAAAACCCATAGCCAATGCTGCCGCGGAACCACCGGAAGAGCCACCAGGTGAGCGTGCCAAGTCCCAAGGATTATTTGTACAACCATAAATATCGTTGTAACTTTGAAAGTCAGCGAGTCCAAATGGGACGTTGGTTTTTCCAAAAATGATTGCTCCAGCTTCTTTTAATCGTCGTATCGCCAAAGCGTCTTCTTGGGGAAAGTTTTGTTTCAACATCGGAATCCCCCAAGTGGTTGGGGTATCCACCACATCGTAGGACTCCTTCACGGTCATCGGTACACCGTGCAATGGTCCTAGATTGGAATCCCCTTGACGGATTTGTTGGTCAGCTTTCTTGGCTAGTTCGAGTGCGCGCTCCCTTATCTGCCAAACAATCGCGTTAATTTCTGGGTTGTATCGATCCACTCGATCCCAGAACAGCTTCAGGAGCTCTTCACTCGAAATTTCTTGGCGTTTGATTCTCGCCGCAAGGTCGACAGCAGTCGCAAACACTAATTCTGACTTAGCCACACCAACTCTCTCTGTTACTAGAAACCATAGGTTAATCCCACTTCTAAATAGCTATCATTTTTTAAAGGGAAGAGTACATCGTCCGCCGCGATCTGGTTGAGGAGAACAAGCTCCAATGCAACTGACACACTCTCCGATACTCGCCGCGAAAACTCCAACGATGCAATGGCGCTGTCGTTGTCGTTCCCGAGTAGTACGCTCGCGGTGACGGTCGTTCCTTGAAAGTCGTTGAAGCTAAATCTGCTCGCAACGAAGAGGTCATTGTCAAAGCGAGTAGTAGCACGTTCGCGACGTTCGTCGAAGCTCCATTCAGTGACCAAAGTCATATCAACCACGGTACCGAACAGGGAAAAATATGAGTATTCGAAGCCACCCACAAATGCAGAGTAGTCTTCTTCGATGCCCAGTCGATTGAGCGCACCTGTACGGCGAGACCCTTCAAATTTTAGTAACCAACCGCTGTGCTGAAGTCGCAGGTCAATTGAAGTCTGTGATATTTGAGTATAGAGGGGTGAGAACGACAAGGGGAAGTCCAATCCAAAATTTGGTACGAAAATTGGTTCTCTATTGGTACCAACAAATCCACTAATCCCAACGTCTAAGTAACCGAAGGTGTGACTGTATCTGAACGCAACGTCGAAGTGCCGTTCCTCTTCATCATGCTCATAAAGAACACCGTCGGTATCGATCTCAAAAGGAAAGCCTAATCGACCAGTAGGTCCAGGAAAGGTTCGTTGGCGATGGAAAGGAAGACCGAACAGTTCAAAGATTCCAGACTCTGTTGAAAGCGTTACGTGAAACATCGGTTGCCCGAGTTTGAATTCCTCATTTGGATTTTCTACTAAGTCGGTCTGATTTACGATATCAATTAGATGGTGAGACTCAGTCGCACCCCAAAAAACACGACCAAGTCCCACACGCATTTCAAGCTCTCCTAACGGAGTGGGGCGATAGTGAACTAAATAAGCTTCGCGTACATCACCCCGAGTTCTGTCTCGATCTGTTTCATCGTAGCGGTAAAAACCGACGAGCCGGACACTAGTGCTTTCGCTCAGTTTTGCGTCTACTTCAGGCATTACGAAAACGCTATTTGATAATCCTTTATTACGAGAGTCTGAACCGAACAGGGACTGATCCCAAAACCATCGAGGTTCTAGCGCGATCGTACCAGAGAATTCAATACTATCGCTCGCGCTCACAATCCCAACACCGGCACTCAGCGACAGGTACGTGCCAAAGATCAATCGAAAGAGTTTCCGCGACATTGAAAGATTGAATTTTCGCTATCGCGTTGAGCTATCGAGTCCTTCGAAGGCTGGTTTGAGTGAAGTCATCTTCGTCTAGGTCGACTTGAAACTCAAAGTCCGACCAATTCAATGTCGTGCTCTTACCATTGACGTGATTGGTCATGACCATTGTCTGCGCAAACCAATACTCATCCAAGTATTGTTCGTAGTCGTTGACAGTCAACGTCTTTAGGTGGTCTCCCCTACGGTCGTAATACTCGATCTTCCATACGCGATAAGCTTCGTCGTCGTACCAAACCACTTGACGGCTATAGTTGGATCCCTTAGTGACAGGTACTCGCTCGCTCACCGTGCAATTAAATTCGTCGCAAGGTTCGTCTCGTAGATACTTATATGTGAACTTACTAACTTCTGGTGGATTCATGTCTTCATAGGAAAATTCACTACCCATGAAAGATTTCGATTGACCCGAAGAGTTCAATCTGGTGACTCGATTTGTCGCGGGTAAAAAGAACCACTGGTCGTCCGGTTGGTTTTCATTGGAATGAATTAATAACGCGGTCCCTCGTACATCTCTCGGTTCGTCAAATAAGAATAGTAAGCGATCGCCTTGTTCTTCTAGTTCGAGTATTTGTACTCGCAGTTCGCGCTTGGATTCTCTACCTTTACGATCCTTTAGCACCATGACTTGTTTTGCGATGTAATTGCCAAATCCTTCTTTAGCGTCTTGCGCGGCTTGAGCAATTTCAAGTCCTTTAGCTGCAGCTTCTTCGTCTGATTCTGCACAAACTGATGGTGCCAAAACCATCCCTAGAGAGCAGATGACAAAAAGTGTACCGGTGAGTTTCTTCATAATTTTCTCCTATCTATCGCTAACAACAGAGGCGGCAGGAAAAGAAAGTCGGCTACCAACGCAAAGATTACGGTAATTGTGAGCATCATTCCCAGCATCCAAGTCACTGCAAAACCCGATAGGGAAAAGACAATAAATCCGCATGCTAACACGATCGTAGTGGTCCATAATGCACGACCTACGCGATTGAACGTAAAGCGAACGGCTTCTTGCGGGGACTCTCCACGGCGACGGGCGAGCTGATACTTGGTCAAGAAATGCGTAGTATCGTCGACGATGATTCCAAAAGCGATAGCCGTCATCACGGAACCGGCCAGTCCTACTGTACCAACAAAATGCCCCCACACGCCAAATGTCAGCACAGCTGGTACATAGTTGGGTAAGAGACTGATGAATCCAATCGTCAGACTCTTGAGGAGTATGATCAATAATACCGAAATCAAGCCCATCGCGATGACGGTCGCCAGCAACATCGAGTCGATATTTCGTTCCGACAAGTGTGCGAAAACGATAGTAAAACCTGTGGTCTCGGTAGCGATTGCGGGTGAATTCGCTTGCAGCCACTCCTCGGCGCGATACGCTACTTCTTTTAGTTCATCGGCAGTCATCCCCGTTTTTGCTGTCGCAGTGACCCGAGTAGCCGACTTAGCGATGTCTATTTGGTCTGTCAAGTCTCGTCCAAACGGAAGCGAAAACTCATAAAGCAACAGATACTGTGCCGCGAGTGTCGGATCGTCAGGTAGCCGATAGAACAAGTCGTCATCATTGTTCATGTTCATATTCAGCCGCTTCATCGTGTCGGCGAAGGTTTGTACGTAGCCAACTTCCTTTTGCTCACGCAACCACGCTGAGAACGCATCTACTTGGTTCAGGAATTCCGGATCTGTTACTCCGCCATCTTGTCCAGAATCAAGTGAAAACTCCCATGATTCCAGTCCTGTCAGGTTCTCAGCAATAAAGTCGCTGTCGGTTCGAAATTTGTAACGTTTGTCGAAGTATTGGGTCCAATTGTCAGTGAACTCCAAACGAAACACACCCGATATCGTAAGCAGAATAATCAACGTACCACCTGCTAGTAACCAATAACGTCGAGAGATCACGAAATTCGAAAATCGTTCGAACGGCGCGTGAGTCTGAGTCTTCTTGGTTGGCGCCCGCAACGGCAACACAGCCAATAACGCTGGTAACAACGTAAAAGATAACAATAGCGCCATGATTACGCCGAAGGCTACGAAGTTCCCCAATATGTGAAATGGCGGGGAATCCGATGCGTTCAGGGTAAGAAACGCTAGGGCGGTTGTAACTGAAGTAACCGTAACAGGAAACACATTACTTTGTACAGCAGCACTGATCGCTGCTCGCTTTTCCATCCCATCGCGCATGTTTGCTAGCGTCGAAGTCACGATGTGGATGGAGTCCGCAATTGCCAGAGTCATGACAATTACCGGTATTCCAGCTGTCACTGGATTTAGAACAACGGATAACCATCCGGCTAGTCCCATGGTAACGTTTATCGTGCACATGACCAGCAAAGTCACTACAACAGTCGCAAAAAAGGATCGGAGCAATGCAAACGTTAAGACTACGATCACCAAAAAGACTACCGGGATTAAGGTGAACATGTCTGCCTGCGTTGCGTCGTAAAACGTTCGTTGCAGAACGACATCACCGGTCATGTACAAATCGAATCCGGAGTATTCCTCCTGAGCTGTTTCAACAAACGTCTGTAGGTAGTCGGTAACCGCGAGAACCGCGGTGTCGCGTTCATCAGGAAAGACAAAATTTATCACAACCGCAGCGATGGTTCCATCTTGAGAAACCAAGCGATCAACCAATTCCCGGGAGTTTTGCGCGATGTCTTGAATCCGTAGTAGTTCAGAATCACTAAGCTCGCTTGCGTATTCCACGAGCGGAGCTACAAACAAATCACCATCGATTGCTTCGCTGTGATCGAAATTCACGAGCGAATCCACGCGAGTCGCGTGTGGTACTAACCAAGCTTCCTCGGTGAGGTGCTCGATAAACGCCAACGCTTCCCGAGTGTAAATCGTGCCCTCTTTGGGGGCGACCGCCAATAACACACGATTCGTTTCAACGTATGTGTCCTCAAACTCTTCGAACGCTAGTAACTGTGGGTTGTTTTCACTAAACAACACAAAGTGGTCGCTCGTAATACCTACTCTAGGTACTCCTAGCGAGAGCGCACCAACCACCAAAACAACGCCACCGAGAAACCACCAACGATGTGTCAGCGATGCTTCGGTGAACTTGTTGAAAATCGCGTTCGCCATCAAGAAAACGACGCGCTACCGAACTGTGTACTTCGAAACTGAAGTAACAACGATCACCAAGGTTGTGATTTGGTTGACAAATAGTGATTAGGCATGAGGTACGCTGTTTTCGGGCTGTCGTACGCAGCTACTTCCAGCATTTGACCGAAATTTATTTGTCTTGTCGCGCTGTCGGAACGAAACATCCGTTGCAATCGGACCTTGAAGCGCCATAATGGAAGGGCACCAACAGTGTTCTTTTTTGGAAAACCTAGTTGGCTGGAGAGCTCTTTGCCAATCAAAGCTCGCGAAAGCGTGTACCCAAGATTGAGAGTCTTTTCAATCTCTTTTGAATCTTCGATCCCTGCCGTCAATGGAATCGCGTGTATCAGAGCATTTGACATGCGGACTGCATCCTCATCGGGCCACGGTTCGCAACGGAGAACTGTCGACCATAGTGCGCGCGCATCCTGCTGATCGTGGAAAAGTATCGTTTCCGGTATGCCCATGACATAGCTAGCATAACGCCACAGTTCCATTAGACTTTTTTCCTCGTCGCGGGTAAAAACCGCTCCTACTTTCTTCGCATGTTCAAGCAGGCGCATCGAAAACACAGTAGCAGCGAAACCTAAATGGGCCGCACTGATTGGAGTGCCATAGAAGTCCTCATCCCAGACATCCCCTTGTTTGCGGAACAAGAAACGTACCCGTGCATGAATGAACCGAAGTCGCATGGACAGTTTCCACCCGTCGCCATATCGCCTCAAGCCGCCAGGCATATAGGTTTCGAGCAAGTGCCGATTGTTCTGCATTAAACGACGCTTTGCTGTATTCGCATTAAGCACCCGACCCGTCGTCGCGAACGACTTCGAAATCAACGTAGCGAACCCTTCAATCAAGACTCCAGTCACGAAGGCTACCAAAATGTTCGTTGTATTCAGATGAAACGCACGAATTGCCGGTCGATGCGCCTCAAAGTCCAACCAATCTGGTTCACCGACGTGGTCGTCAAAAAATTCTCGAAAAACCTGTGGCGCGTCTTTAATCACATCATCTTCGAGCTCGATTCCGGCTTTTAAAAACTTATGCAAGTCTGCCGGTTGCATATCTGCTAGTTCCTCAAGAACCCGGTCCAATGCCGGATCACCAATTCTCGTGTGTTTGAGATAGTTGTCCGTTCGTGCTCGATCGTAGTCGCGAGCACCTTCGAGCCGTGGATGGTATGCTTTGGGGATGTCGAGTTCTAAATTTTTACTCGTATCGGCTTCCAATAAACCTTGCCTCATTTCCTCGGACGAAGTCATAACACGTGGTAGGTGCCTAGTTTAGAGACTTCGAAAACGTAAAACATTCCAATTTTAAGAATTAGCGTATAGGGTATAGAGTATTACGCAATTGCTAATGGTTTCTTGCTACGACCTTGACTATCCATTGCGTGGTATCAAGTGAGCTGTTAACATAAAATGCACTTGGTGAAAACTAGTCTGTTGCCGTATCGTAGGCGACGGACGGGTTGATTATCCCGTTAAAGACGAGATTTGATAGCACTTCCCGATTATGGACAAAGCTAAAGCCATCGAATATCAGAACGCGATCCTACCGCATGTGTCGCGCACGTTTGCGTTGACCATCCCGCAGCTTCCGGATCCGTTGCAAGACGTAGTTGGAAATTCGTATCTGCTCTGTCGTATTGCCGACACGATCGAAGATGAACCAGCACTAACAGCCGAACAGAAGAGTCGTTTTTTGACGATGTTCTCCGATGTAGTGGCCGCGAAGGAAACTCCACAAATTCTCGCCGAAGAATTACACCCGCTGTTGACCGATTGGACTTTGAAAGCCGAAAGAGACTTAGTACAAAACACTCCAATCATAATCGGAATTACGCATGACTGTACGCCAGAGCAACGCGACATCATGGAGCGTTGTATTTCAACCATGTCTTCAGGAATGGCAGAATTCTGTGCGAAGAAACAATTAGCAACACTTGATGAATTGAAAAGCTATTGCTATTACGTTGCTGGTGTCGTTGGTGAGCTTCTCACAGACCTGTTCTGCGACTTTTCCGATGAGATCGCTCGCTCTCGGGACAAGTTGATCACTTTGTCTGTGTCCTTTGGCAAGGGCTTACAAATGGTCAATATTCTCAAGGATGTATGGGTAGATGCCAGCCGTGGAGTAACGTGGCTTCCCGCGGAGCTCTTCCGCGTCACCGAAAATCCTGACGGTACTACATCGTCCGATCCTGTCTTAACGGTCGAAGGGATGCGGAAATTAATAGGAACTACGTATGACTATCTGTCGCAAGCTCTCCAATACAGTTTGATGATTCCAACGAGAGAGGTTGGAATTCGCCGGTTCCTGCTATGGACTCTAGGTATGGCAGTTCTTACGCTGCGCCGAATAAATAAGAACCCTAATTTTCAGCGCGGGGACAATGTGAAGATATCACGCAAGCAAGTGGCTGCTACTACATTCGTAGCCAATAGCATCGTGGGTTTCAACTTCTTAATCGATTCATTGTTCCGTGCTTTAACGAAAGGGTTACCCGGCAACAACCAAAAGTAACTCTTCGTCGCGTACCTCGCACCTGCTGAGAGTTTGCGAGCATCCAAACTTCTCTACTCCATCGATTGCTATCGTTCTTCGAGAGTAGTCAACTCCTCGTCGTCGACCATATCGTGATCTAGCTCACGAACACGTTCAAGGATATGCGTTCTGAGATCGTGGGCATAGTCTTTTTCAAATCCTAAGAACACACTCTGTCCTCCGGCCGTGTACAGTTTGAGTGCGCCTAAATTGACTAAACGATCGAAGACGTTGACAGTAGTCTCTGCATGTTGGATCCGCGCGAATGGTATCGAAAATGTGCGCACGTAGAGAATTCCCTCCTTGTAGAGAAAGTCGTGCTCTCTCAGCACAAATCCGCGTCGAGGAACCTCAAAAATCGGCCAAGTTACGCAAATAACAATGAATACGAGAGTCGCTGAGAATAGCGTTAATCCAATTGGGTTCATAAATACGATCTTTGTTGGCAACCATCCTAGAACCAACAGTCCAATGAACAACAGCACAAATATTGACCAAGTAAATGCGTTCCTTATGGAATTTCGAACGACTAGCCGTGGCGAAACAGCTCGCCAGTTTACTTCCGAAACTCGAGGTACGTTTTCTAAGTTAATGTCAGGATTTGTAAACACGCGACTGTGCATTGGTTGATCGACGGTCTCAATAATATCCACGAGACTATCACAATGCTAAAATTGGTAATAGAATTAGGTTTCAAAAAGACCTGAGGGTCAGGAGGAATTGAATGAAGAGATGGTTGTATGGCACTTTACCACTTTTAATCCTATGTCTGAGCAGTTGTAGCCAAGTAGATCCCCCAGCCACAGCGGGTATTGAATTTTTCCACGGTACCTTTGAAGAGGCTCTACAACAAGCTGAAGAAGAAGAAAAGCTTGTATTCGTCGATGTATACACTACTTGGTGTGGTCCCTGTAAGGTGATGTCTGAAACGGTGTTTCCAGATCAAGACGTCGGTGAGTACTTCAACGCTAAATTTATCAGCTTCAAGCTCGACGCGGAAGACGTATCGATTGAAGGACCACGTATTTCTAACACTTATGATGTTGGAGCATATCCGACACTGCTATTTCTCAATCCGGATGGATCCGAAATTGGTCGAGGTGTCTCTGGTTACGACAAAGCAGGACTCCTCAATTTAGTCGAGGACGTTCTCAGCGAACAGTCGAAGCAGACTGAGCTGCTCGTTGAACTCGCCACACGATACGAAGGTGGTGAGCGCGACAAAGAATTTGTTCAAGAGTATCTCTCCGTGGCAAGTTTAGTAGGCTCGAAAATAGTCGACTCGCAATCCCGCTTTGAACACTCGCAAAAATATGGCCCGGTTTTCGCGGAATACATCGAGACTCACAGTAGCGACGTCGCGATGCTCACAAACGAAAAAGACTTTCAATTGATCCGAAGCTATGCCACCAATCGCCCAAAGTCGCACCCAGCGGTTGCACTAGTAGTAGAAAACTTTGACCGCTTCGCGGAAGAGGTGCCGGAATTCGCGTTGTGCTACTTTGTTGTTACAGCAAATTACTATACCGTTGTGAGTCTTGCGAGTGCTGGAGATCTGAGCTATTTGGAGCACATTGCGCTCCTTGATACTGAACTGGCGCACGCACATTCGGTGATGGCAGCAGAAGATCCGAGCAATGCTATTTTAAAAGACCAGTTGCTTCCGAGAGCACGTACCGAATATCTGATCGGCACGAACGATTGGGACGGATACTATGCGGAAGTCCTCGAGAGAGTGGAAGAGGCGGAAGACCAAGCGGACAAATCGAGAATTATGAGCCGGGCGGCCAGTAGGCTAATGTACTCAGGAGAAGACCTTTACGTAGAAAAGGGAGAAGAGTTCGCGACTAAAGCTTATCAGCATGACAAGACCGAACCGATGAATGTGTTGAATTACAGCAGTGTTCTAATGAAATCTGGACAGCTCGAAGCGGCGATCGCAGTGTGTGAAGAAATGTTGGTCACTCTGGATCCAAGTAGTCCTCACTATAACTTCCGGGACGCGCTTGAAGCTAGCATCGCTCGAATAAAAGCGATGATGGACGAAAAACTAGACGAAGAAACAGATTCAGAGGAAAGCAACACAGAGACCTAGTCTTTCCACCGTTGGAAAAGGCTAATTGTCTAACGGTTTGACAAGCACTAAATCATCAGAGGAAGACGTATAAATTGTTCAACTCTGATGAGAGTGGTTAGCGTCTGATATTGTTTGTAGGTCTAGCTTGTTTCTAGCCTACTCCTAGGAAAGCTGTTTTGAAATGGCTTGATGCGTAAGCATCAAAGGAGAGACCTATATCTGAGCCCCAAGAGAGCCGCTCGTTTTTTCGAAGCGGTTTAGTCTGTGCTGCTACCAACAGAGTTAGTTGACTGAGAGGGGTCTGCCTGAGAGGCTTCCTTCTTCTGAATTCGAACCTTGTCCACCAGATACTCAACGATCTCAAACATTCGTTCATGCCCGTCGGCAAGTTCCGTGTCGACAACGTACTTTTCATCGACAACGATCGCGGGCGTACCTTTGAGTCCAAGTAGTCTCATGCGGCTTTGTGTTGCACGTAGCGAGTTATAAACTTTTTCCGAACTGTAAGCCTTGTTAAACTCTTCAGACTCTACGCCTTTTTTCACGAACAATTGTTCTAACAAATCCTTGCGTTGCATATTTAGGTTGTATTCAAAGATCGCTCGAAACAGCGTATCGTGAACATCAGCTGTAACGTCAAACTCTTCAGCGATGTAAAAAGCCCTTGCTAACGGAACCCAAGCGTTTCGAAGAGGAACTGCTTCGCGCACAAATTGAACATCGTCCTCTTTTTCTTCCAACCATTCTTTGATAATCGGTTCAAGTGAGTAGCAATGAGGGCAGGCGTAGTTAAAAAACTCAACCACTTTGATCTTATTGTTTGTATCCGCATCAGCATCGGCATCGTCGCTAGCATCGGCATCGGCTGCGGCTTTATCCTTCGCTAGCTCTTCCTGCACCTCAGTCTCGACTAAACGGTAATCTTTCCCCTCAACAAATTCTTCTTCTTCCGCACTCGCTATAAACGCGACGAGGCTTAGAAATATTCCAAGCGTCAACGCTTGCAACGAAGTTTGAATAAGCTTAGATTGTTGAATCAGTAATTGCATTTTCGAAACTCCTAGGGAGCGTTGTACAACCCCGTCATGTAATTCGCCACTGCTGAGATTTCACCGTCGGTAAGTTTCTTGGCAATATCTCGCATCATGCCACCGTACTTTTCATCAGTAGTACGTTCTTCTTCTCGATAGGCTTTCAACTGTGCCTCTAGGTATTGTACTGTTTGTCCAGAAACTCTAGGAAAGCCCGCCAGTAAATTTCCGTTACCAAATGGTCCGTGGCAAGCGCTACAGGCGGCTACTTCTTTTTCAAGAATCCCGCCCTTGTAAATCTTCTTTCCTAGTTCTATGTCCTTTCCAGGATCGGCCTGCCCAATACGTCCCGGGAGTAGGGAGTAGTAAGTTGCTAACGCTCGAAGATCATCGTCAGACATTGGATCTATAAGAATACCATCCTCACCCATCTCGCCGAACGTTTTATCCATGAGCGATATGTATCGATCATGCGATCTAATCAACTTCATTTGCTCGTATAGATAAAGCGCATTCTGCCCCGCTAAGTTACCATAAGACGGGGAGTTTGTATTCCCGTCCAAACCATGGCACCCAGAACAAGGCTCCGCGAGGATTTCCCCTGCTTCGAAACTAGTCGGGTCGATAACCACTTCTTCTTCTTCGCTCGTCGGGTCTTCTTCGGAGGAGACATCTTCCGCAACATCTTCACTGACTTCTTCATTGACATCGTTTTCCTCTTCTTCCAGCACGTGAGAGTCGGCGATGATTAGAGCTGCGATGACAAAGAGCGCCAGCACTAGAAATATGCGTGTAAGCAGTAATCCTTTATGTTTGTGCAACAATTCCTCCTTAGGCGCGCACAAAGGGAAACCTCGCTATAGCTTAAGCGAGTGACTATTGAAGAACGTACGTAATGAACGTAGCCGTCAAATTATAGCTACATCCTAGGTAGTCGAACCTCCCCGGGGTAAACGCTGAATGCACAAACTCTTACCCGGTAGATTCATTGGTATCGGTAGTTTGATCGGCCTCTCTTTCGGCTTTAATCTTGTCCACCAAAAATTCGACGACATCAAATATGTAACCTAAATCTCCAGCCGTCTCCGGAGTGATTAAATAGGTCCCATTAACGACAATTGTTGGCGACGCACTAATGCCTAAGTCTCGCATCTCAATAGCTGCTTTTTGAACCATGTCTGGAATCTTGTCTGACTCCCACATCGCGTCAAATTTCTCAGCTTCAACCTCGGCAACGTTTACGAACATGCGTTTGAGCTGGCGTGGTCTATCCATCTGTTGCTTGTTTACATATATTGCTCTAAAAATGAGGTCGTGCACCTTCTCTGTGATCCCTAACGCTTCGGCCATGTAATAAGCTCTCGCATAAGGTACCCAGTCTGTTCGTGTGGGGGCGGCTACGCGAGAAAACGTTACATCTTCGTCTTTTTCTGCCATCCAAGTATCAATAAATGGTTCTAGTCGATAACAGTGATTGCATCCATACGAAAAATATTCGACTACTGAGATTCCATTAGCCGAATCGGGATCGTCGGTATCGCTTTCGGCAGTTTCGTCGGATGTTTCGTCCTCGGCTGTTGTTTCCTCATCTGATTGAGTCTCACTCTGTTTTTCGATGATCTTGTAATGCTTCCCTTCTTCAAATTCTTCACTCGAGACGATGGCCGCGCACATCAAGACTAGTGTTCCTAGGCCCAATACCAATTTCATCGAACTTGTTTTCACTCGTACAACTCCTGGGTGATTCATTGTTTGTCAAAGACTACTCTAATGTTCATGTTGACGGTACTTTGCACTCAAAGTTCCCAATGCTTTGTCCCGATCGAACTCTGTGTAATGGAACGTGCTAATTCTCATTGGATTTTATGTGAATGTTAGATTGTTCTGGATGGTCTATATCATTTTGACAACATGGGTATGGGTAAAAAACAACCGCGGACGCGCACGCATACCGTAAACTAATCGTATTCTTCACCTACTGCAGAGATAACACTCCAATAGAGCTATGACCCATCCTGTAGGACTGTCGTCGAAATTTCTCACGAGTGCGTCAAGTCTTGCCGAATGCCCGCAGGATTCGATGCCCGAAGTTGCTTTCATCGGTCGCTCAAATTCGGGTAAGTCAAGTTGTTTAAATCGGATATCCGGCTCTAAATCCTTAGCAAGAGTTAGTAAGACGCCAGGACGAACACAACTGATAAATTTTTTCAACACCTCCCTGAACGGCCGTCTAGTCGATCTCCCCGGGTATGGATATGCGAGAGTCAGTAAACAGAAACAGGCCGAATGGGGACACACTGTGGACCAGTACCTTCAAGAAAGAACCAATCTAGTCGGACTGGTCTTGATCATTGATTCCAGACACGATCCTCAACCACTCGATCAAGAGATGCTCACGTGGTGCCGTTCACAACACATTCCGTTATTGGTTCTGCTTAACAAAGTCGACAAAGCGACCCAACGCGAACGAACACTGTGTTTGCGTGCCGTTCAAGAATTATTAGCAGACTATAAACAAGCCAATGTGATAATGTTCTCAGCTAAGTCGGGCAAAGGCTCTAGCGCGGTCCTGCAACAGATTCACGCGTGGTTCGGCTCTGCAGCTTCTCAGTGAGCTTCGCGCCAATTTGCTCCAATTCCAACATCAACAACAAGTTCGACATCTAATTCCGCGACTTCTTGCATGACCGGGACAATTGATTGTTGCAGTGCCTCCACTTGCTCTGTCGCAACTTCAAACACTATCTCATCGTGAACGTGGAGCACCATCCTAGCGTCTAAGGACGACTCAGCGAGATTCTCGTCGATTGCAACAGTAGCTAATTTGATTATGTCTGCCGCGGTACCCTGCATCGGTGCGTTAATTGCAACGCGTTCTGCGTAGGCGCGCCGTGCCGCGGTACTACTCTGAATGTCATCAAGGTAAATACGTCGACCAAAGATTGTTTCCACGAATCCGTGTTCGTGCGCGTCTTGCTTCGTTGACTCCATGTACTGCAACACACCTGGATAGTGCTCGAAGTAGTTTTCGATGAATTGCTTTGCCACACTTCGCTCAATACCAAGATGCCGAGCAAGTCCGAATACACCCATCCCGTAGATCAAGCCAAAGTTGATGCCTTTGGCTTGCCGACGCATCTCATCGGTTACCCCGTCATAGGGGACGCGAAACATTTCGCTCGCCGTAGCTCGGTGAATGTCACGTTTAGATTGGAATGCTTGTTGCAATCCTGAATCTCCCGACAGGTGCGCCATGATCCGTAACTCGATTTGTGAATAGTCGGCTGCAAGTAGCACCGAACCTTCTTTGGCTACGAATGCTTCCCGTAATCTTCGTCCGTCAGAAGTGCGAATGGGTATGTTTTGCAGATTTGGACCCGATGATGCTAGACGTCCGGTACTCGCGTTCGTTTGATCATAAGTTGTGTGCACACGGCCGGAAGCTGGGTGGATGTAGTGTCCGAGTTGATCGGTGTAGGTCGACTTCAATTTCGTGGCGGCTCGATACTCCAGAACTACTTCCGGTAGCTCGTGTTGCGAGCATAGATCACGGAGAATGTCTTCAGAGGTAGAACGCGTTCCGCTTCGAGTTTTTCGAGGTGCCGGCAGCTTCAACTCGTCGTACAACACTACTTGAAGTTGTTTCGGTGAGTTCAAGCCAAAAGAGCGACCTGCGAGCTCGTAAGCTTTTGTGGTAAGTTCCGATGCACGAGCTTCCAGCTCTTCACTCAACCGATCGATTGGTTCTTTGACAAGCAGTACGCCGTTGTTCTCAATACGTGCCAGAGCAGTTAATAATGGGCGTTCAATGTTCGAATACACGAAAGAACACTTCGAGAGCGCTTCTAATTGCGTGCGAATCAATGGAAACACACGTAGATTTACCGCCACGATCTCCCCCATGTAAGATGCTGATTCCGGTATCGGTGCGTGTGCGAAAGGGATCTGGTTTACGCCACTTCCAACTAGCGTTTTGGGGTCCATGGTCGTGTGTTGAAGATGCCGAGAAGCAAGCGCTGAGGAATGATGGCCACCAGGAGCAGTGCTATTCAAGACATAGGACATCAGAGCGGTGTCCCAGAGCTCACACTTCAGGTCAATCCCCACTGCAAAGAAGCACTTCACAGTAGATTTCAGGTTATTACCAACGAGTGTGATCGATTCGTCTTCCAGTAATGGTTTCAGTGCAGTGATTACTGAGTGAGAGTCGAGTTGTCGAAACTCGCTGTCTTCATGTGCAATCGGAATGTAAGCGGCGCGCTGCTCGTCCGCCGCAATTGCTATCCCAGTGAGATCCCCTGCAGCCGAAGAATCAACGTAATGAATACGTGCCGAGAGAACAAGTTGCCGGTGCTGACGCACACGAGCAACCCAAGAATCTAATGTGTACTGATCGGTTATGATCTCGTACGAGGATCCCAAACCTTTGGATGTCACGGTCTCGTCCAATTCCTTCAATCGACGGACAAGCGTGCGAAACTCCAGTTCCTCGAACATGGTGGCGAGCGCTTCAGCATCCAAGGGTTTGCGAGCGAGGTCTTCGAGTTCTACACCTAGTTCGACGTCGCACTTGATTGTCACAAGGTCTCGAGATAAGTCGAGATGTGCAACGGCCGCACGTAGATTCTCACCTATCTTCCCTTTGATTTGATCTTTATGCTCCAGAATATTGTCGAGTGAGCCGTACTCGCCTAGCCATTTCGCTGCCGTCTTTGGACCTACCTTGTCAACACCAGGAATGTTGTCAGAGGTATCCCCGGTTAGAGTTAAGAAATCAATGATTTGCTCTGGCGTCACTGCAAATTTTTCGAATACGCCCTTACGATCTAGAGATCGGTCAAACATCGAGTCGAGAAGCACCACATTGTCGTTCACGAGTTGCGCTAAATCTTTGTCCGACGAAATAATCAACACTTTGTGACCTTCGTCTTCCGCGCGACGAGCTAAGGTGCCGATAATGTCGTCGGCTTCAAATCCATCTAGCATGAGTACCGACAAGCCCAACTTACGAATCGCTTCGTACGTTAGGTCGATTTGCTGTACCATTTCGGTTTGCATGGGTGGTCTCGTTGCTTTATATTCCTCAAACATGCCATGCCGAAAGGTAGGTTTTGCCGTGTCAAAGACTACTGCGATTGGAGCTTGGGTATACTCGTGCATAAGATTTAGCAACATATTCACCACGCCACGAATCGCTCCGGTCGGTTGACCTGTCGAAGTCTGAAGATTCGGCATTGCGTAAAAAGCTCGGTAGAGGTAATGTGAACCATCTACGAGAATTAGTGGTTGGGAACCCGACATGGCTAACTATCCTTGATACAGTATGGTGTAGAGGGAATAAATGAGAGCATTAATTTGTTTACTAGGTATTGGCGGTATATTACTGTTCTGTTCTGGCACACTCGTTGCTGAAGAAGAAAAAGCACCCGCGCAGAAAAAGGTCAAGGGTCCTGATGTCGTGTTAGTGGAGTCAGAAAAAAAGACTATACACGAGTTTCGGCACAATGGACGACTCGTGATGATCAAGGTCGTGCCGAAGAAAGGTAAGCCTTACTACCTAGTACCTGACGATCCATCGAAACATTTCGGAGATTTAGAACGAGCAGAGAGACTAGTCCCAAAGTGGATTCTCAAACGTTTCTAACAACAATCCCACGTGGCTGTAATTACCGAACTTCATCGGTCCGACATCGACCATGTGCTTGAGCAATATGGATTAGGTTCGCTAGTCAGCTTTCGTGAAACCACTCACGGAATTGAAAACTCCAACTATTTTGTAAGCGTCGAACAAGATGGTATCGCACGCGGTCCTTCTGATTACGTTCTAACTGTTCTCGAGAGAGAAACAGATAATCGTGCACTAGTGGAAGCCGCTTTAGAGCGTTGCTCCGACCGCGGCTTGCCAGTCCCCCCACTGTTACGAACACTCAAAGACACGACGACCGTGAATCACGGCGGTCGAAAGATTCTCCTTTGCGAACGATTAAGAGGGAATCATGTAGTCTATCCTACGACACAACATTGTGCGGCGATCGGGCGCTTCTTGGCTCGGATGCATTTGATCCTCAAGCCACTAGCCATAGACACCCCTTACGAACGCAAACTAGATTGGATACAGAGAGTCGCTACAGAATGTCAGGACGCATTGTCTGCCGAAGAATCCAGAACGCTCCGTCGAACTATACGTTCGGTGAGTTCGTTGCTTGGACGCAATGAAATTCGGGGGATACCTAAAGGAATCATACATGGCGACATGTTTAGAGATAACGTCCTGTTCAATGAGCATGGATTGTGTGGTGTACTTGATTTTCATCACGCAGGCTATGGTTTTTGGTTGTTCGACCTAGCAATAGCTATCAATGATTGGTGTATTGAGAACGGAAGTCTGGATCGAGAGAAAACGCTTACGATGCTACGCGAATACAACTCAATACGGAAATTTGAAAATGCGGAATATTGGTGTTTCCCACACTTTCTGTTGTACGCAGCTGTGTGCTTTTGGTTATCGAGGCTTGTGGTTACTGTTCGAGATGACTTACCCAAAGGATTTCCACGCAAAGACCCTGAGGAATTTGCGGTAATTACTCGAGAGCATCTAATGCGTCCCTTTCAAATTCATGAACTAGTTACCGCCGTCTGAACTGAGCAAACTACTTTTGCACAGATTCTTCGATATCTTCCTCCCCAAGGTACGTCCAGCGAATCGCATCCGCATACACGGTTGTACCGGTGTTTTCAATCGCGGCATCCGATATTAACACTGCCACAGCATCCTCCACGATTTCGTATTCTCCGACTAGCTGCCACCCGCTATCAGCGTCAGTGAAACCGAACTCAGTTGTAGTTTGATTGATGCCGTTTTTTACGGTAATCGCGAGGTCTCCCGCAGGGTATTCTCGTTCTGTAATGATTGTGATGTCGTACCAACCGCGTACGTATCGTTCGGGCAAGTCAAATTTAAAGACGTGACATTCAAGTTGCCATAACCCAGCATTTGGCAGTTCGGCTTCAAAGCGCGCCGAAGTACTTCCACGTCCATTTTTTATTCGTACAAAGGTCGCGCGATACTTTCCAAAGCCCACTGGGGCCGCGACCCTGTGCCACTCATGAGCATTAAAGTCGTCGGGATGTTCTGGCAAGTGGTATTGAGAATTAGCTGCCAAATTCTGATAGTTTGGTTGTTTGATTACGGGTAGTCTAGGTTGTACTCGTTCACGGCTTGAGCCAATAACTATTGAGAAACCGGGGTCAGTATCGTCGACCACAACAACCGTTTGTTGGTTCACCGTTGGACGCCAATCTATGGGTTCTATCAGCGGAGGCACGTCGGACTCTGCGAGAGTTTGAGTATATTCGTTGGGAAGCTCCGGGTAAACTGCTAGAAAGGCTCTATTGAAAGAAACGTGTGGGTGCACCCGCAAGGACTGAAACGGTTGTTTGCTTCGAACAGAAATTTTTTTGGCTTGATTTCCTTCAAACCAAATTGGATGAGTAAGAACTCCACTGTCTTTGAGATCGTACTGGGGACTCGCGCCGTCGAAGACGCGAATGAACCCTGGTGACTCCTCGTCGTTATAGAGTACGAAACTTGTCAAATATTCGTCCGTATTGTCTAATGTTTCTATCACAGATACTAAGGGTTGGGATGCAATATAGCCTGGCACTTTAGTTGTCATCAACAAGTCTCCGATGACTGAGTCCATAGACCGGTGCTGTTTTGCGGTAACTGTGGCTAAGTTTTCGAAGGAGAAATTTCCTCCTCTGTTTTGTGCAAGAATTTCGCGAAAGATGGTGCTAAGTGCTTCTGATTCGTACGAGTCTAGCAAGGTTCGAATTATGGCATAGCCTTTATGCCAAAGTACTTTACGACTCAATTCGTGATCGGACAGCCGCTTTAAATCGCTGAGGGTATTCGTTTCCGCGGAGAACCAAACAGTTGGTTCATCGAAATACTTCTCTGCAAATTCTTTTCCCCACCACAAGTCCCTCCTAACTTCAGCCAAGTCGCTAGTTAATAGATCATGGATCGAAAAGTACATTTCATTCTCCATGACAAGCTTGGAGATCATTCGGTCTAGAACGAATTGCAACGCAACAGCACCAGCCTCTGTAGGCTTTGTTTGATTAGTCAAGAAATTTTTGCTAAACGCTGTATAAGGATTTTCACTAACTAAATCTAACCGGAGTTTGTTCAGTAAAGGAGAAAGAACATACCTGTGTCGTTGTTCGCGTTCAACCCAACGTCGATACTCTTCGCGTTCATATCGAACACTCAGGATTCCGGACTCTCGGACAAGAAACATCCCCGGCGGGCCGAGCGTAGAATCCATTTGCCAACCGCCCCCAAAAATTCGTAGAGTTGACGGAACTACGACGACAGTAAAACGCTTATAAGGGTACTCAAGTCCGAGAGACTCAGCGTGTGTGAGTCGTTCGGTCAACCATTCTTGTAAATCAATTTCGATTCCAGCGAGGTGCTCAAACTTACTCTCATGTCTATGGGAAAATAGTAGCTCAAACTCAATCCCTTCCACGGATATAGAACGACGGACAAAGCTCGAACTCACAATAGCAATGGAGGGCACAGGTACCAAAGAATGAATACGGTATGTACTTGGCGCTTTATCTGGTAGCCTTTGCCGTTGCCCGGTGGAGGCAACCAACCAATTACGCTTTGTGGAGACTTCAAGATCAAAAGTGAAAAAGTCCGTCGCGGTGTTATCTAGATCGTCTCTTCCAGTCGCTGCGCCGGGAGTAGGATACCAATGGACTCCAGGTAGCAACGCGACAAAGTCCGAATGAAAAATGGAACTCTTTGTACCAAGGTTTCGCAGCCTCCGAAGTTGTTTCCCATTCAAATGCACTACGTTGATTGATGCGTCCATGTATGCGAAAGACTCTTTGGGTTTCCCTCGCGCCAACACTCGTAGCTCGACTGTAGTAGCCTTGGAATCCCAAGGCACTGTCAACAACCCATCTTGGAAATCATAATCGAAAATCTCTGTACCGTTCAACCACAACTCCTTAATGCGAAAATCTGGATTGAACGCGAATACCCCCTCCTCAGTTTGAAGAGTGTCAAGTGTTCTCAATCGGAGAGTCAATTCGAGGGACATGAACCGACCCGGTCGCAATTCGACACTACCAGAAATGTGCTCAAGGTCAAGATTCTCAGACGCGTCAAGGTGGATGTGTGTCTGCGCCCACCGCGAGGCTTGCTCGGTGCTATGCCAAGCACGATAAGACATAGTTCCAAGAAGTGTAGTTGCGATTAAGACACAGGCAATCCCCACTATAGACCCGGTTTTCTTCGATTCTTGTGATCGTGGGAAGAACATTGCCGCGCCACATACGAGTGCAACCGCTATCAAGAGCATAGCAAATCGTTGCACGACTAGGGATCCCGACATTAACGTAGGCGCCAACTCGGACGGAAACATCGCAGCCGCGGAGAATGATTGCAGAGACTCTAAGAGCCATAGAGGAAGTACGGGCGCTGCTTGCATTAAAAGGGTCAATGTGGGGACCCTCAGCGGTTGTTCAAATACTTCCAATGGAAGTCCAAACGTTAGAACACACCAGCCAACGTATATCAAACACGTTGACATTGCACCAGCTAGGCGGGATCGCAATATCGCAGTTAGAAACATGGCAAACGCTCCCCAGATCGCAAGATTGGGAACGATATCCCAAACGACAAACGACAGCGCGCTCCACACCTCAGGTGAATCTCCATAACCAAGGCCAAAAAGATTGTCGATATACCCATGTAAAGACACGAAAATCAACGAAAACACTACGGGAATCGACATTAGCACCGTGAAGCTAAATAGTCTTCCAGAAGCCAGTTCCAAGTTAGAGACTGGACGACTTTCAACAACTTCATTAATCCGATTCTGGATGTGTTCTGTTCGGAGATTAGCTCCCAGATATATCGCACCAAGTGTGGTCAACACGAGATACCAAGTTAACAAAGATGGCAAAAAGTACTTTGGACCGATCGGTATATCGAACGAGTATCCAGAAGTCCAAAAGTCGTAGAACTCTTTTATTTCAACGATATACGCTAGACAGAAAACTAAGGTCACTGATGAAAAGAACACCCACGTACTTATCGAACCCCAACGAATATGAAACTCGTTCCGAGCGATGATCCGAATATGTCTTGCAGACGATAACACCCTTTGCACCTGCCCTTATGAAGCTCTAAATGGTCGTTCGGTTGGTTACTCTTGCATTTCGAGAACAGTTAGAGCTGTCTCAAATTGAAAGACAAGAATTAGTGAAAATTGGAAAAGTTGACGTCTAACCCGAGTCGTAAATCCTAGGCTGTTGGAGATCAACTACTCTATGCCTAAGTGGTATGTTAGCCGTGTTTAATAAGGTGTTGAAAGAGCCTGGTTAGCTGCACCGTGTCAAATGGTGGTTTAATGTAGCCGTAACAGTCCCCTTGTGGATCAAAAACAACGATATTTCCTTGATGCTCGACGAGGTACTGAATTTCTGATGCGGAGGGGATGCGCCGATAGCCGACAGCGACTTGTTTCGCAAAGTCTGCAATCTTATCATCTGTGCCTGTGACTCCTAGAAACAAATCCGAATAACGTGAAACAAATTCTCGGACTTCATCGACTCCGTCTCGCGCTACATCCACTGTTACAAACATACCTTGAAACACGTCAAATTGATCGGAGTCTAGTGTCTCACGAAGGCGCTGCTCGGTGCTTTCTAAGAAGTTCATGGTCACCGGACAAATGTCTGGGCAGTTCGTGTAGCCGAAAAATGCGTAGGTCCATTTTCCCTCGAGTTGCGACCCGTCGAAGAGTTCTCCCTCTTGGGTTAGCAATTCAAGATTTTCTAAAGTACGCGGAAAGGGGAGTTGCACAAGACCGAGAGCATTAAGTTGTTCCAGATCAAGTGATTGATCCTTTTTGGTCTGTGCGAACCAGAACAACCCACCAAGCGCGATCAGAATGGCAGAGAAGAATACTAAAAATTGGTACTTTTTCAATTTACGTGGTCCCTTCTTCGCCCTTTCGAATATAAAAAAACCAATACACGCTGACTACCATACCGCCGATCAGAAGCCATTGAAATGCGTATCCCCAGTGTTGTGCTGGTTCATTCTCGACTAATAATTGTATCGGTGTAAACGCTCCAGGATTGGCTGCGAGCAGACGTATTTCGTCTTCGTGAGCTCCTGTTATTTCTGCCATTCTTTTGAGATTCAGCCGCTTCACGCGTTTGGGCCAATCCAATTCATCGTACGACCCATCCGAGGGGAAGTGCTTGTGCGTCCATATCACGCCGGTAATTTCAACCGTTCCTTTAGGAGTCTCAAATTCAGGAGTTTCAAGAAAGTGCTGCTGTATTGGAATCCATCCGCGATTGACAAGAAATACACCAAAATTTGTTTGGAATGGAGTCACAATCCAGTAACCTGGTAATTGATTGTGCCGTTGATAACCGACAATGAAGGACTGTTCCTCGATGTAGCTACCACGAAGGCGCATTTGTCGATATGTGGACTCGCCCTCCTTATAGTCCGTTATGTCAATCGGATCCTCCTGCAACCGCGCGATGTATCCTGTACGTTCTTGGTTTTTCTCAAATCCTTTGGTGAGTTGCCACACAGAGAGCGATATCGTAGCTAAAACTGCGAAACTTACTAGTGCAAGTGCCGACCAGCCGCCCGGAGGTTTCGTGACTAATAGCTTGTTCACGACGAAGAAAGTGTTTGAGAGTTTATATTAGTCAAGAATTTACCGAACTGTGTCGTCAGTGACAGCGTTGAAAATTCGACTGGGTCCAACAGCAGAACCGATCTCACCGGGTAAGACAAAATCGACTAGATCACCAAACTCTTCACAAACTTCTTCCATCGTCAGAACAGGATCCGCGCCAGAAACATTTGCCGAAGTCGAGATGATTGGTTTTCCGAAAAGCTTCGCTACAGCCCGCGCTTGTACATGATCTGGAACCCGCGCTGCGACCGACGAGCGCTTTCCCGTAACCCAATCTGGAAATCGATTGGAAGGCAAGATCCAGGTTACATGTCCGGGCCAGCTAGCTAATACTTTCCGGCGCATTTCAGGAGCTAGAACATCCAACTCGTCTTGGAAAGCTGAAGAGTCGGTACCAATCACTATAAAACCCAGATCAATCGATCGTTTCTTGATGGTGAGTATACGGTTTACAGCAGTCTCATTCCATGGGTCGCAAGCGAGCCCCCACACTCCTTCGGTCGCATGTGCGACTACTCCACCGTGTTGTAATAACTTGACAGCTCTGTCGACTTCACTAGACGGCACGAGTCATGACTCTAGTTCGCGTTGAACCTCTTGATTATCTGCTGCGATTTTGGTTACGTTTGTAGCTCTTTCCGCTTGAAGTTTTTGCGCGAGTACTGCGTCCGTCAGTGCCAAAATTTGTACTGCTAAATAACCAGCGTTTTTTGCTCCCGCTGATCCAATAGCAACTGTAGCTACCGGGACACCGCCGGGCATTTGTACCGTTGATAAGAGTGCATCGAAACCATTCAGAGGACCACCGTCTACAGGTATCCCAATAACGGGTTTTGTCGTGTGTGCAGCGACGGCACCCGCTAGATGCGCAGCAACTCCAGCCGCGCAGATAAACACCTGACAGCCATTTTCTTCTACTGTCGCGACATACTCAGCGGTTTGCTTGGGAGTGCGGTGCGCAGAAGTGACTTTAACTTCAAAGGGAACGCCGAATTCTTGCAACACCGTAGTTGCAGCACGTATTTTCGGCCAGTCCGACCTCGATCCCATCAAAATAGCTACTAAACTCATCTCTGGTTCCTCAGATGCAGAACTACAACAAAAGGAAATTATTGTAACGAGAAGAGTTTGCTCAAATTTCCCCTAAAAATGCTATAAATCATCGAGTTGAAGATGCCAAAGGCACAAATTCGTTTAGCACCCATTCAGACAGATCTCCGTACTCTCTTCATTC
>VYFT01000049.1 GCA_009842245.1 Gammaproteobacteria bacterium
ATGTATACGTACATATATTCCTCTAGAAAAAGTACGTATTCAACTGTTTGTTGCGCAAGCGTTCGCTCATTCGGTAGCTAGATGTTCCACGTGGAACATTTATACAGTATTATAAATTTCATCACACTTCGCCGCCATAATGAAATCATTCAAATGCAGTCCCCCAACCGAATGCGACCACCATTTCACCGTTAGATAGTGATACTCGGTAATCATCTCAGGGTGATGTTGTACAGTCTCAGCGAGTTCTGCCACAGTATTGTGGAACGCTAGGACTGCAGAATACTCCGAACACTTAAACTTTCGTTCTAAGTAGTAGAACTTCCCTTCAACTGAATAGTTCACTTTCCATGAAGGAATTTCGTTCAACAGTTCTTTGATCTCATCGGTCGAGGGCGACTTCGATTCCTTGGTAAGTGGTTCAACAATCTTATCTGCTAAAGCTGTCATAGTTTGTGAGTCCTATCGGAAGAGTGTCTGCAAGTAACAAAGTTTAATGACTAACTCGGTGAGGGTATAACATTTTTCCGTGTTCTTCTTTGTCGCAAACTATGAACTATTCGTTCAATGAAAAGAAGAACGAGAATTGACCCGTAAATCACCGTATCAGTGTAAGTCGACCGTTCTTGCAACCAGAGATGTATTAATGCAAGAACGGCGATGACGTAAATCACACGATGCAGTCGTTTCCAATTCAGTTTGAGTCGTTTTCGCCAGCCTCGGGTAGAAGTGATTGCCATCGGAATCAACAGTACCAATGCGATCATCCCAAAAATAATGTAAGGTCTTTTCGAAAAGTCACCTAATAACGTATTGAGATCAAAACCCAAAATCGCGGAGAGATAAGCTGTGAAATGCAACACCACGTAAGAGAATGCAAACAACCCGCAGGTTCGTCTGTGCTGCACAAGAACTGGAACCTTGAGCAACCGAGCAAGCGATGACACTAACAACGTCAGATAGAGAAATCTGATAGACCATGTTCCGAGCCGGTCTACGAGAGCGTCACCCGGACTGGGACCCAAGCGAGTACCAGGATTTACAAGTTCGATTATTACATCTATGAGAAGCAGAAGTAACGGTATGGCGAGCAACAGTCCGACGATCCATTTCGCCGGTTTGGTAGTAAGAAAAGCTAGTCTTGGTTTTGCCACCAGAGCTAGAATTCGAAAGCCAATTCGCTGAAATTGCGCACTAAATCAAACAGTAAAGCGTGCTTCCGTCAGCCGTAAGTCAAAATTTCTTCTTTAAATCCATTCCTTCGTACAGACTTGCCACTTCGTCGTAGCCGTTAAACATCTTCGTCTTAATTCTCTTTGGCGCAAACAGACGTTCAGGCAGTCTTCTTTCATTAGCTTGAGACCAGCGTGGATGATCAACCTCAGGATTGACGTTAGCATAAAAACCGTATTCATGTGGTGCAGACCGGTTCCATGTCGTGCGCGGTTGCCGCTTCGTAAGCTCAATCTTAACAATGGATTTAATGCTCTTAAAGCCGTATTTCCAGGGCACTACGAGCCGAAACGGAGCTCCGTTCTGATTTGGCAGCACTTTCCCATACATGCCGATCGCAAAAATCGCAAGCGGATGGTGTGCTTCAGCAAGTCGAAGGCCTTCGACGTAAGGATACTCGATGGACGAAAGCAGGTTCTTGGTACCTGGCATCTCGTCTTTTCGAAGCAAGGTTGTGAATTTGACGTATTTCGCGTCGCTAAGGGGTTTATATTTATCCAAGACCCTTTTAACTGGAAACCCAATCCATGGAATCACCATCGACCATGCTTCTACACAACGAAGTCGATAGATTCGCTCCTCTAAATCGATATCTTTGAGAACATCCTCCAGAGACAACTTACCCGGTTTCTCCACTCGCCCTTTAATTTCAATGGACCAAGGCTCTACAGTCATTTGGTGCGCGTGCGCAGCCGGGTCCTCTTTACGCGTTCCAAACTCGAAGAAGTTGTTGAAGCTCGTAGCATGCTTTTCAGGAGTGATGTCTTCTCCGATTTCCTCTCCTGGTTCATAGCCATGGTCTTCAATCCAGCTATCAGGTAAAGCCAAGCTTGAATGAGCTAGAGCTCCAGCTGCTACCACCGCGGATGACTGACCGATGAACTTTCGACGGGACAGATAGACTGCTTCGGGAGTGATTTCCGAACTAGGAATTTCTTTTTTGGTCTTGATTAGTACCATCTATGCTCCTTGACAGTGTGAAATGAGGTTCAAATTTCTAACGTCATGCTCTTGTTATTGTACTACGAGGGCGAATCACACTTAAAATCAACTTCGATTTCCATGTAGGAATTGAAAACTCTTCGCAAACCCAATACGCTTCTCTGACATATATCGAACATGACGACCCCTACTCTTACTATCGCTGAAGAAGTTGTGCTTCTACAGTTGCACGATGAAGATGGAACTTTTATCCATATCACCGATTGGTCCAACAGATACGCGATGAGTGGGGCGGTACTCATGGAACTCGCCGAGGCAGGACGGATTGACTCTGACCTCGAGGAACTCTACGCTACCAACACTCAACCTATTGGACAAGAAGTAGCGGATGAAGTCTTAGCGGAAATTGGGAATCTTTCCGATCGACGGAGTATTCGCTACTGGGTTGAGTTCGTATCCGAACGTGTCGACGACATCCGTGATGAAGCAATTACCGGACTGATTCGCAAAGGCATAATCGAACAGCAGGATACGCGCTTTTTATGGGTTTTTCGTTCAAGAAGATATCCGGTAATTGATGGTCGTACAGAGAAGGAAGCGAAGCTCCGCATGTACGAATTGCTGTTTTCAGACAATATCCCCACACCCCGTGACGTTATTCTGCTTTGTTTGGTCCACGCCACGGGTATCCTTAATGCGCTTCTACCCGCAGATCAACTCGAAACCGTCGCTGATCGGATTGAGCAGATCCGATCGTTAGACCTAATAGGACAAGATGTAGTATCAGCGATCAAAGACATCGAACTCTCTATCGCGATCGCTACCGCACCGCTTTTTTAGACTAATTTACTGACTTGTCGACGAGTTTTTTCTCTTCGATCCAAGGCATCATCGCACGCAGCCGCGTTCCTACTTTCTCGATCAAGTGTTCCTTGCTCAGCCGTCGCATCGAGTTAACAGTTGTCGCGCCTGCCTGACTCTCGGCAATAAACTCACGCGCAAATTTACCAGTTTGAATTTCCTTTAAGATCGCGCGCATTTCTCGCCGCGTCTCTTCGGTGATGATGCGATCACCACGAGATATGCCTCCATATTCGGCCGTATTAGACACGGTATACCACATATTTGTTATACCACCTTCATAGAAGAAATCTACGATCAGTTTGAGTTCGTGAAGACACTCGAAGTACGCCATCTCGGGTGCGTAACCGGCTTCCACGAGCGTTTCAAATCCAGCTTGTACCAATGCTGCCGCGCCACCACACAAAACTACTTGTTCGCCGAATAGATCGGTTTCAGTTTCTTCGCGAAATGTAGTTTCGATAATGCCTGCTCGACCAGCTCCTATGGCCATCGCGTAAGACAACGCGATATCCTCTGCACGATTAGAGTAGTCTTGCGCTACTGCATAAAGAGCCAGCATTCCAATTCCACTTTCATAGTTTGCGCGTAGAGTGTGGCCTGGACCCTTGGGTGCTACCATGATTACATCTATATCAGCCTTCGGTGAGATTAGCTCATAGTGCACGTTAAAGCCGTGAGCAAAAGCAATCGTCGCTCCCTGCTTCAAGTTCGGTCCAATATCCTCTCGGTACACGTCACGTTGGATTTCATCCGGTAAGAGAATCATCACAATGTCAGCATCGCTAACAGCATCAGCGACAGGTTGAACTGTAAAGCCAGCTTTTCGTGCTTTTTCGGCAGATGGTGCACCTTCATACAAACCAACAACAAGATTTTCGACTCCGCTGTCGCGTAGATTGTTCGCATGAGCATGCCCTTGCGAACCGTACCCAAGTACTGCTACCGTACTGTGTTGAACAATCGATAGATCACAGTCTTTATCGTAAAAAACTCTCATTCAAACTCCTTTCGGACCCGCGCTGAGTGCCTTTGCACCTCGAGTTATCCCGCAAGTCCCAGATCGCACGACCTCAAGAATATGAGCTCGTCCGATAGCCTCTAAAAAACCTAGTAATTTCGCTGTCGGTCCTATCAACTGTACTGTGTAAGTGTTCGTTGTTACATCCACGATTTGTCCACGAAAAATATCACACGTCCGCTTGATTTCCTGACGTTCTTCACCTTCAGCACACACCTTAACCAACATGAGTTCTCGTTCGACGTGATCAACATGCACTAGATCTACGACTTTGATAACACCAACCAAACGATTCAGTTGTTTAGTAATCTGCTCTATCGTCGGCGCGTCAGACATTGTGAGTAGCGTGAGTCGTGAAATAGTCGAGTCTTCCGTCGGTGCAACCGATAGCGATTCAATGTTCATATTTCGTTGAGCAAATAAACCAAGTACGCGCGCGAGAGCACCCGCTTCGTTCTCAAACAGAATAGCTAAGATGTGCTTCACGGGCATCATCTAGGCATCCACCATTGATTGGTCGTCCAAGTTATTTCCGCGACTCTTAGCTGAAGACAATATTGCGTCAGGGTCCAGCGTTACATCAACGAACACTGTCTCTTTCTTACATTCATTACTAAAGGCAACATCGACCGCTTGCTTCAATTCGTCGAGCGTTGCAGCGCGTAGTGCTCGATGGCCGAAAGACTCTACTAGTTGCACAAAGTCGGGCATTGACTCAGGATATCCGCGCAATTCACATTCACCTGCGTGAATCTGAGTCGATTGTTTGACCATACCCAGCGTACCATTGTTAAAACAAAAAACTTTAATCGGTAACTCATACTGTCGACACGTAGATAGTTCTTGGAGGTTTACCAAGAAACTACTTTCACCAGTGACACAGACTACCGTCGCCGACGGAAATGCAAATTGAACTCCTAAAGCCGCTGGAAGACCGAAGCCCATAGTACCGAGTCCTCCAGGGGTCACCCAGCGTCGTGGCGTAGAAAATTTGAACCCCTGAGCGACAAACAATTGATGTTGCCCAACATCGGTAGTAGTGTAGGCATCTCCTTGCGTTGCTTCATACAGTACTTGAACCACATCTTCCGGACGGAGCATTGCAGAGTCATCCAACTTCGAATTTTGTTGCGTTCCTTGCGACGTCTCTTCTCTCCACCGATCAAGCTGTTCCCACCAAGTCGCATACTGATCGTCGCCATTTGAACTGAGTTCTTCTTTCTCGCGGGCTAGTTGATTTAAGATTGTTAGTACTTCTTTGCATGGTCCAACGATTGGTAAATCCGCTGTAATCACTTTGGAGATGGAAGACGGGTCAATGTCGACGTGGATGACTTTCGCCTGTGGGCAGAATTGTCTTGGGTCGTTAGTAACTCGATCATCAAAACGTGTGCCGATTGCTAGGATCAGGTCAGAGTGTGCGATCGCATCATTGGCGACACGAGTCCCGTGTATTCCTACCATACCGAGAAACAAATCGTTAGAACCCGGAACTGCTCCCAAACCCATCAACGAAGTTGTCACAGGCAACTTCAACCTCTCCGCGAAAGATAGTAGCTCCGATGCTGCATCTCCTTGTATCACACCGCCGCCTGCACATATCACCGGGCGAGTGCTACGGAGCAACGCTTCCAGTGCTTTCTTTATCTGGCCAGCGTGTCCACTCTCGGCGGGACGGTACCCACGTAGCGAAACCTTCGATGGCATCACATATTCGTGCTTAGTCCTATTCTCGTGAGCTGATCTCAGAATGTCGATCACAACTGGTCCTGGACGACCACTTGTTGCAACAAAAACCGCCTCTTGAACAACTCGAGGTATGTCCGTCGAGGACTGTACTACATAACTGTGTTTAACGACTGGACGAGATACTCCGATCATATCAGTCTCGTCGAACTGATCTGAATCCGTGTCACCGCGAGACTCGCGAGAACAAAACACAATAATGGGGGCCGAGTCCATGTATGCGTTCGCGATCCCAGTGATTGAGTTAGATGCGCCTGACCCAGAAGTGAGCATAACAACGCCCGGACGTCCTGTTGTCCGCGCATATCCATCAGCCATGTGACAAGCTCCGAGCTCGTGCCGAACCAATACGAGGGTTATGTCCTCGCATTTGGCAAGCGCGTTGTAATACGGAAGCCTTGCACCGCCTGGATGCCAAAAGACATGCTCGATCCCTTGACTAACCAAAGCTCGAACAAGAATCTCATCTGTTGTGAATTTTGGGTTCATTCGCGGTAACAGTGTTTCAGTTACAAGTAGGAAAGCTAAGGATCACCAATCAATCGCACAAAAATTCTACACTGTCTCGCCGCAACACAGCGAGTAGTTCCTGCATATCCTGTGGAATTTCAGCAGTAAAACGCTGTTTTAACTTCGTGATCGGATGCACAAACGCTAACGACTTTGCATGTAGGGCTTGCCTCGTGAATTCACGAATCATTTCTGCCAAGTCTGGTAAGGGTGTACTTGGTAATCGTCCTTGGGCACCGTAATTTACATCCCCAACGAGTGGCAATGAAAGTGAGTTTGCGTGCACTCGAATTTGATGCGTTCTACCTGTGTCTAACAGAGCTTGAGCATAGGTGTGACTTCGAAATTGTTCGAGAGGACGAAATTCCGTCCGTGCTGGTTTGCCATCCGGTCTAATCTGCTGTTTTGTACGGTCTTTGACATGCCGGCCGATTGCTGATTCGACTACCGTCGCCTGAGTCATGACTCCTTCGAGTACGCACACGTAATGTCGTGATATCTCACGCCGAGCTATCATCTCCGTGAGCTGACTACATGACGCCGTCGATGCCGCAACCACCATGATGCCCGACGTGTCACGATCAAGCCGATGCACTATACCAGCTCGAGGTAATCGAACAAGCTCCGAGCGGTGGGAAATCAGACCATTCACCAGTGTATTAGTTTCGTGTCCCGGTCCAGGATGAGTTACCACACCCGCGGGTTTATTCACGACGAGTAAGTGCTCATCTTCAAACAGCAAGGTGAACGGAACTTCCTTTTGACTTTCCCAGTCTAAACCTACCGTCAACTCGGCATTTATGCGAACGTGTTCACTGCCGCGTACGCGATACGATGGTTTCGTTTGCGCGCCATTGACCTGCAAAGAATTGTCTAATATCCAGTCGTGAATTTTCGACCGCGAGAGGTCTGGCCATAACATAGCTAAAGCACGATCCAATCGTAGCCCAATACACTCCTCAGGAAGTGTAAGTTCGCGCTCTATGTATTCAATCTCCATAATAATCGAGTACCATATTACTTGAATCACTCTATATAGGAAAACTGCGTGAAACTTACAAAATTCGTTCCTCTCTTTACGGGATTATTTCTTTTAGTATCCGGTTGCGCTTTTTTTGGGTCCGGAAACAAACAGAACGATGCGTCAGTCGCGGACGAAGTAGATAGTGGGGAACAAACACTTTACGCAGAAGCCCAGAGATACATCAACAACAGAGATTACAAGGCGGCGATAGCTCGTTTAGAACTATTAGAAGCTCACTACCCATTTGGACGCTGGGCAGAACAAGCACAGCTTGAATTGATTTATGCCAACTTCATGATGACCGACTATGACTCCGCTATCAACGCGGCGGATCGTTTTATTGGTCTTCACCCCCAACATCAACATGTGGACTATGCTTACTACATGAAGGGACTGAGTAACTTTCAACGAGACCGAGGGTTTTTTGACAAGTTACTCGGAACACCCGAGCCACTGCGGGACGTATCTTCGGCGCGTACGGCGTTTACTCAATTTGAAGCATTGCTGACAAGTTTCCCCGACAGTATGTATGCCCGCGACGCCCAGCACCGTATGCATTACTTACGAAACGTCTTAGCTGAAGCTGAACTGAACGTTGCATATTTTTACCTCCGTCGAGACGCTTGGGTCTCAGCAATCAATCGTGCCCGAGAGGTAATTGAGCACTATCCAAAGTCAGCGGTAGTAGATGACGCTCTGGTAGTATTGATAGAAGCCAATCATAAGTTAGGACTAAAAGATGCTGCTGACGACGCACTTGAAATCCTGTCGCTGAATTTTCCAGAGTGGAAAGGCTTTAACGATGAAGGAGAACTGGTAATCCGAAGTGCAATTCGAAATAAAGATCGTAGCTTCATAAATACCATAACATTAGGCTTACTTGATCGGCCTAGAACAACAGCAATCTTAAAGTTAGAAGTTCCCGACAGCGAAACACCACGACCGCCTAAGTCGGACGAATCCTAGTCAACTAGCCTCAGAGTCTTCTGCTTCTGATTCTGTGGCAACTTTCTCTTTGTGCAGGACGTGCACTAACAACCAGGTTATCGCTCCTAGTGTGATAAAGGAATCCGCAAAGTTAAAAATCGGGTAGCTTAAATCACCAATGTAAAAGTGAAGAAAGTCGATTACGCATCCACGAAGAATCCTGTCAATCAAGTTCCCGATCGCGCCGGCGAGAATTCCAGTAAATGCGAGACCCAGCCAAAATCGGTGGTAGGGAACTCGATAAATCAAGATCGCGAACAAAATTGAAGCCACGACACTGAATAGCATTAAGAACTTAGGAAATCCCACCAGAAAACCGAAAGCTGCACCAGGATTACAGTAGCATTCAAACGAGAAGAATGGTAGCAACTTCACTGGTTCCTCTTCAAAGAAATGCAATGCTAGGAGTTTCGACACGTAGTCTACGACGACGAGTAACACGACCAGACTAAACCACCGTAGTCGAGATTTAACTTGGGGGCTGATACTTCTCACTCCTTAAACCGAGGGTGCGTTCAACCAGTGTTGTATCGTAATAATGTCTCGTTCCATTTGAATTTTTAGCTCGTCGATCGATGCAAACTTTTCGTCTGAACGAATTTTCTTCAGAAATGTAACTTTCAACCCAGCACCGTATATATCTCTGTCCAGATCAAAGATATGTACTTCTAGCAATGGTTCGGTACCTCCAATGGTTGGACGTGTTCCAACATACGCTGCACCGTAATAGTCTCTCTCAAGACCTTCAACTCGAACTGCAAATATACCTTCAAGAGGAGATCGGTATCGTTGTAACCTTATGTTCGCTGTGGGAATACCGATGTTGCTCCCAAACCGGTGCCCGGATACTACAGGTCCCATCATGAAGTAGTGTCGGCCAAGCATCTGCTCGGCTCGCTCAAAGTTTCCGTCGTACAAAGCATCTCGAACACGAGTGCTTGATATCGTACGACCGTTGTACTGTAAGGGTTCGATTTGCGTGACGGTGAAAGAGTGCTCCACCGCTGCTTTACTGAGCGTGCGAACGTCGCCCTTAGCATCTTTACCGAATCTAAAGTCTTTACCAACTACTATTTGTTGGATGTCTAAGGTTGCTACGAGGTACGTTTCAATCAGTTCGTCCGCGGTTGTTGTTTGCAACTGTTCGTTGAACGGCAAACACAGGAGGAAAGAAATTTCAAGCTGTCGAATTAGCTCGACCTTTTCTCGAAATCGAGTGAGTCTAGCCGGTACAAGCTTTCCACGAAAATATTCCCTCGGTTGTGGTTCAAACGTAATCGCGAGTGATCCAACGTGTCTACGCGCTGCTTCACGCTGTACAACTCGAAGCAAATGCGTGTGTCCCGCATGCACGCCATCAAAGTTCCCAATGGAACATATTGATGCACGATGCCTAGCCCGAACGTTGTGTAATCCACGAATGACCTCCACCGTCGAAATTCTAATTGGGTCCGGTCAGTTGTCTTGGGCGGAGACCGACCGCCAATCCAACAACAAAATAGGTTACCATCCCTGCTCCAACAAGAACTAGGAGCCAAACGATTCGAGACCACATTGAGAAGTCCACCCAAAGACTGTCTAACGGTCTTAGGAAGTGCAAGACTATTACCATGCATGCACAGGCGATTGAAGTTTGAACGCAGACTTTGACAATGCTATGAGAAATTTTGAAATCTCCACGACGCATGAGACCAGACATCAATAGGGTCGCATGCACAATCGCTGCTACAGTAGTTGCAATCGCAATACCGACATGGTGAATAAATTTGAACAACAAAAGACTAACGACAATGTTCACAGCAACACTAATCGATGCGTAATAAAACGGAGTCTTTGTATCTTTCTTCGCGAAAAATCCAGGCGCGAAAATCTTGACCAGCATTAAAGGTACCACGCCCACCGCAAAAGCACGTAGTGCAACCGCAACTTTTTCAACATCCTCCCAAATGAACTCCGTACCAAACGGAAATCCCGGTGGTCTGTGAAACAATGTAGCAGTTAGAGGTGTCGAAAGTACGAACAAACCAACTGCCGCAGGTAGACCAAGAATTATTCCGACTTGAGCACCCCAAGATAGGTGGCTTCGAAAACCTTCTTGATCACCACGATTGTGCAATTTGGAGATACTTGGCAGAATCACCGTTTGCAACGCGATTGCGATCATTCCGACGGGTAGTTCAATAAGTCGATCCGCGTAGTACAGCCAGGACACGCTACCAATTACTAGTGATGCAGCGATCTGCGTCCCGACCAGGATGTTGATCTGTCCCACCGATGCTGCAAATACAGCAGGACCAAACAATTTCATCATCTGAGTAAAGCCCGGCAGTCGCCAATTGACCTTTGGCAATTTAAGCAATCGAAGACTTACAAGGGAAGGAAAGTGCCAAAGTAATTGAATGACCCCGGCTAAGATCACCGCCCATGCTAGCGCGTACGCCCGTTCCGCAAACCAAGTCGTGCCAAACAGCATCGCGCAAATCATGGCTACGTTGAGAATTACGGGTATGAAGGCAGGAACAAAAAAACGATTAAAACTGTTTAAAACCGAGCCGAGGAACGCCGTAAACGATATCAATCCCAGATACGGAAACATGACGACTAATAAGCCGCTCGCCAAGTCAAAGCGACCATCAGCAACCCAAGAAGACGTTGAGCCTACGGTGAATACTGTGATTAACGCAGGCGCAAACACCGAACCGAGAACACAAACCACTAGCAGAACTACCCCGAAATTCCCGGCTACTACTCGAACAAATTCTTCAAGCTCTTCTCGCGTGCCCGTTTCTTGAAATTGTGCGAGTACAGGGATGAACGCCTGCGCGAACGCACCCTCGGCGGTCAATCTACGAAAGAAATTGGGTACTCGGAATGCAAGAAAAAATGCATCTGCGATCGGCTTTGCCCCGGCACCAAGGACGGCAGACTCAGCGACTGTTCGCAGTAATCCTAGAACCCGCGAACACCCTGTCAGACTACCGACGACAAAGCCTCTGGATCCAATACCCTTTCTATCACCTGTCTCTATAGGTTGATTTGGATAGTCGTCCACGGATTTAATCTCGAACCATCAACGTGCCCAACGAGCGCGGTCGACTCTCACACGATACATATAATTCGCTCCCTTCACCATCCCAAATGGGATTCTCCATCTGTCGAAAATATAGGTATTCACGACTTTGGCAAATAGTCCGCAAGCTCGAAAACGCGCCCGGCAAGCAGAAATGCACCGGCAACGCAATATGAGTCATCGATCTAAATATCGCACCTTCATCAAACAGGTTGACAATTATCTTGCACAAGGCGATCTTGAATCTGCTACTCAGGCGTATAAGGAAGCGGTACCCGTGATCGATTCGATGGTGAACCGAGGACTCATCCACAAAAACAAAGCCGCGCGACACAAGTCTCGGTTAAATAGCAAACTCAAAAATCTGAGTACTCAAAAGTAGTAGATTGCTCCGCTGAAAGCAACTACCATCTAGTTCTCCGAATTTCTCACATATTCAACTTCGCAAACATCCGGCGACTCTGTCTGCGCTAGTGCCTGTTGCCGCCGCTCCCCTACCGATTGATTTAGTACATCGGTTGCGAGTTGATCAGACTTTTCTTGCGTTGCAAGTCGTAAATCAGGGTCGTTTGCTGTAGACAGCCTTCGACGATGTATCTCCTGCGCAAGCGCATCGATGAGTTCGTTGACACCCCGCCCTGTGTGAGATGAAATCGCGAACAACTGACGATCGGACCTGAGTTTCTTGAATGCCTTAGAAATGCTAGCTAATTTTTCCTCGGTTATGCAATCAATCTTCGTCAAGACTGTGATTATCTTTGTTTCGGCTAATGTTTGACTATAGAGGGCGAGCTCTTTTTCGATGTCCGTTGCATTCGTGTAGGGGTCGGACCCGTCTAAAGGTCTTACCTCAACCAGATGTAGTAGGATCGACGTTCGGGTTAAGTGTCGCATAAAACGCGTGCCCAAACCGATGCCACTCGAGGCTCCTCGAATTAATCCTGGGACATCGGCAAGAACAAAACTCTGATCTGAATTTGCTCGAACAACTCCCAAGTGTGGCTTCAATGTAGTAAACGGAAATTCAGCAATCTGAGGTTTCGATGCAGAGACTACGGACAGGAAAGTCGACTTCCCTGCGTTTGGCATCCCCAGCAGTCCAACATCTGCAAGTACGCGTAACTGTAAGCGCAAACGTCTTTGCTCACCCGATGTTCCTTGAGTAGTTTGTCTCGGAGAACGATTTGTGCTAGATTTGAACGAAGCATTTCCTCTGCCCGGCTTTCCTCCGCGAGCGACGCATAGTCGCGTATCGGGAGTGGTGACATCACCGATGACTCTGAGTGTTTCGTCGTCTACGACGGTTGTCCCTAAGGGAACCGGTATCGAGCGAGAACTACCATCCGCACCTCGCTTCAATGAACTCCCGCCGGGAGAACCGTTATTTGCTTTTTGTATGGGTTTGTAGTGTAGATCGATTAAGGTTGTTAAAGACGCGTCTCCGACTAAATATACGGAACCTCCAGCACCACCATTGCCCCCGTTGGGGCCTCCTTTAGCGACGTTTGCGCGGCGTAAAAAACTTAGGCATCCATCACCTCCGCGCCCAGCGCTGACAGTGATGGTTACTTCATCCAGAAAATTCAAAAGTGCGTGCCTCCTCGATTAGTTGGGCACGAAGCGCACGAGCCTAGCTCACTGCAATAACGTTTACGTACGTCCTTTGAAGTGGTCCGTGTTTATGAAATTCGACGGTACCGTCCGAAGTTGCGAACAGCGTATGATCTTTACCGCAACCGACATTTGATCCTGGATGAAATTTGGTCCCGCGTTGTCGAACGAGAATATTACCAGCACGCACGACTTCGCCACCGTACTTCTTGATTCCTAACCGTTTAGACTCTGAATCGCGACCGTTCTTGGTCTTACCACCTGCTTTTTTATGTGCCATTGTTATTTACCTTTATGCTCAATCGACGTAATCTCGACCAAAGTTGTGTGTTGTTTGTGTCCTTTCCGTCGAAGGTAGTTCTTTCGTCGTTTAAATTTAATTACTTTAATTTTCGGTTGTCGGTCATGACTCACTATCCGCGCATTTACTTTGCAATTTGCTACATATGGAGTCCCAACTTTAACTTCATCCTTTTCTTGATCACTTACCATCAGCACGGAGTCAAACGAAATATCTGATCCTATGGGAGCATCAAGCCGTTCTAAGGAGAGTGTCTCTCCGGGTACAACTCGGTGTTGTTTACCACCGCTTTCAAACACAGCATACATCAGTGTTCTCTTCTCTTTCTCTTCGTCGATTTCTATTTAATTGGTGACTTACAGCCTGGTAAACCGCACTTTTGCTTCCACCAGCCGTTAAAAAATTCAAGCACGGAATTTTACACGAACAGAGTCCATTAGCCGAACGACTCGCAACACAGTAATCTGTGTGATTTAAGAAATTTTCCTTTAGGTCGCCCGTGATACTGAGCTATATGAACCGTGTGATTTGTACCGGATTGTTAATAAAGGTTGCTCCTTGGCTACAAATCTCCCTCAATGTGCTCTCGCAAATTAAAATTTGTTTGCAAAATTTGTTTCGAATTCCATGTTGCTTAACTCTGGAGAAGGACTAGTCTCCCCAATATCAGCACCACGTTTTTTTGTGGTGACTACCATATGAACGCTCACGTAGCTAGCGTAGAATCGGTTCCGACCTTTGGTCAGATTCGTGCATTGGTGCAGCATGATTTCGACGAAGTCAATGGCCTCATTGACCGCCAGCTTCATTCCCAAGTACCTCTCGTTGTAGAAATTGGCCGCTACATCGTGGGTTCAGGCGGAAAGCGCTTACGGCCTCTCATAGTGCTGCTAGCTTCGAAGGCTTGCAGCTATATTGGAACAGCACAAGTCAAATTAGCAGTATTAGTCGAATTTCTTCATACTGCTACGTTGTTGCACGACGATGTCGTCGATGCCTCGGGCAAACGTCGCGGAAAGCGAACCGTAAATGTGCTTTGGGGTAATGCTCCAAGCGTTCTCGTAGGTGATTTTCTCTATTCGCGGGCGTTTCAACTCATGGTTGAAATCGATTCGATGCCGTTGCTGGAAATTATTAGCCGCGCGACAAACATTATCGCCGAGGGCGAGGTACTTCAACTTCAAAATAGTGGAAATACCGAGATTACTGAAAGTGAATATCTTGAAGTGATTCGTTGTAAGACCGCGATGTTGTTTCAAGCGGCGGCTCACTCCAGTGCGACACTCGCGGGCGCGGATATTCGCGTACGCAACGCGCTACGCGACTTCGGATGTCACTTTGGCATCGCCTACCAACTGATCGATGATTGGCTAGATTTTGCGGGTGATAGTGAAGTTATGGGTAAGAATGTAGGGGACGACTTAGCTGGTGGAAAAGCGACGATTCCATTAATCTATACCATGCGTCACGGGAACGCGCGCGATGTGGCGTGCGTCCGTAATGCTATAACGAATCGCTCTCAGGAAGAACTCAGTACAGTGATCGCGGCCGTTCGTACTTCCGGAGCGCTAGACTACTGCAAAGCACTTGCAGAAAAGCACACGCAAGTGTGCATAGAATGCTTACAGGCGGTACCAAACAATACATTTCGTGAAGCGTTAATCGCACTTGCGCGTCTCGCAATGTACCGTGCTTACTGAACTCTGTACATACGACGCAGTTTGTCAGTATTGATTCGGAGTGTAGCTCAGCTTGGTAGAGCACTGTCTTCGGGAGGCAGGGGCCGCCGGTTCAAATCCGGCCACTCCGACCACTACCTAGAGTCCTCAGAAACGAGTCTGAACGGAGACTATTAGGGGTTTATTGCGAACGAGATACTGCAAATATTCGGAAGCGCTCGCGCCATCGTCGAAATTGAACTTTGACTTTCACGACATCTTCGCGCCCCTTTAACCAGCAGCAGTATTCAGAGACTATGTACATCATAGCAGACCCGCCCACGAACACTGTTAACAATGCAATGTTGAACTGATTTGATTCTGCTACTCCCGATGTGGTTTCAACCTGAAAGAAGAAAATTGCGAATAGCGTCGCTGCCGATAGAGCTGAAGCAATGCAGCACGTATAAAGCCACCATGACACTCTGCTAGGACGAATAGCAACGAAAGCGAGTGCGCCACACAATAAGAGAAACGCACCTATCCACGGGGTCTGCCAAAAAAGCAATGCAAGTACGACAAATACTACACCTATTAATCCCGATAGATAGTGCAAAGTTTACCTCTGTAATTTGATTGGATGAGGTCGTCTAGTTGGTGTCCGGTACCGTTAATCTCCCACCTTTAACATGAATGTCGCGGGCAGTTGTACCATAACACCACACACCGATTTTACATGTGCCAATTCCTCGAATTGAAATCTCCGTCAAACGGTAGAGATCAAATATTGTTGAGATCGTCTCTCAGTGAACGTTCCACCACTTCGCGCACCTACGAAAATTTCATAAAACACGTCAGTTTGAGGATTGAAGCCCCGTCATGAATGAAAATGCGGTTGTTGACGTTTTCAACTTGGAGAAGTCCTACAACGAAGTACTAGCTCTAACCGAGCTCTCACTTCAAGTCTCTCGAGGATCACGGTGTGTAATTCTCGGACCGAACGGTGCTGGAAAAAGTACGTTTCTGAAACTCATACTTGGTGTACTGAAACCGAATTCTGGTTCGATCTCAGTATTTGGAAAGACGCCGGGACACCTTGCCATTCGAAAACGTACCGGTGCTATGCTGCAAATCTCCGGTATCCCCACCACGCTGACTGTTCTCGAACATTTAAGACTGTTCCGAACCTACTATCATGACCCGCTACCCACAGAAGAGCTCCTAAAAATGGCTAGGCTAGATGGAATCGAACGCAGATCATTCGGATCCCTCAGCGGCGGTCAGCAACAACGACTAAATTTCGCATTGGCTTTATGCGGTAATCCGGATCTGCTGATACTCGACGAACCATCATTTTCTCATGATGTTGAAGCTCGAATCGCGCTGTGGAATGAAGTTGACAATTTCGTTGGGACTGATCGCACGCTCATACTAGCAACTCACAATCTGGAAGAAGCGGAACGACTAGGAGATCGGATTCTCATATTTCACAATGGTCGTGTCATTGCTGACGCAAGCGCGAAAAAACTGAGATCTGTAATCGGTACCACCGAAATCTCTGCACAAACTTCGGCAAACGTTGATGAGTTTAGGAACGACCGCCAGATTAAGCGAATTGAACACAGGGATGGCCAGATTCGTCTCTTTGTCTCAGAACCCGAGAGTACCGTGGCACAATTGTTGCGACTGGATCCACACCTGACGAACCTAGCTGTGAAACCAGCTTCTTTACAAGACGCCTATCTACACTTGCTCTCACCACAGAGTACAAGTGAGATCCATTCTGCTAATGATTGAAAAATCTCTACACTTCTGTCGAGTGCTGTTCGCGGAATCGTACTCCGAATTTCTGAAGTGTATTCGAACCCCTGCGTTTGCGTCCGCGATTCTCGGTTTTCCAATCATCATCTATATCTTCTGCGGTCTCGTGATTGACTGGGGCGATGCAATCGACAAATCAAACCAATTCTGGATCATAGCAGCTAGTTCAATCGGTGCGATTGGAACGGGAATGTTCGGGTTTGGTGTCTACGTAGCGAATGAACGAGGACAAGGTTGGTTATTACTCAAGCGCGTAAGCCCGATGCCGATTCTCGTTTACTTTTTCGCAAAGGCTCTGATGGCCGTCGCATTCTCGTTATTGATCAGTTGCATCATATTTCTCATCGGTGTAGTGTCCGTTTCAATCCAGTTGACTCTAACACAATGTGTTCTACTAATCGTTGCCATTTCGTTGTCAACGATTCCATACTGTATGATCGGTCTACTGTGCGGATTCATGACCAGTCCCAACACCGCACACGCTGTCGTAAACATACTCTATTTACCACTTCTACTTCTCGGAGGCATAGTAATTCCCTTCGACATCCTACCCGGCTTTGTGCAACCTATCGCGGTTGTTTCACCCGTATTTCACTCCACGCAGCTCGCTTTCAAGCTAATCGATTCGTCGTTAGCGTACCCTACAATATTGCACCTACTAGTACTGACAGCCTATTCTGTTGCATGCGTTTTCTTGGCTAGTGTCTTTTATTCTCGGGAGAAAGCAAGAGCGTTTGGATGAGTTCAATGATGCTCGCAACCGGTGGTTGAACAGACTGACTCCCACAAACAAACTCACCGAACCATTCCAGTAAATTCAGTGCAGAGCAAGATTTACACTCACCATGCTATCGCATCTATCTCCGAGCACGACTGGAACTCATGCGCACTTACGCCGGATCGTTCGTATCAACCGTTTATTGATCACAGATTTCTAAACGCACTAGAGTTGAGTGGATGCGTATCTGAAGAAACTGGTTGGCGTCCTTTTCACCTAGAACTAAAACAAAACGACGATACCGTGGGTTTAGTTCCAATGTATCTCAAAGGTCATTCTCGTGGTGAGTTTGTCTTTGACTATTCGTGGGCTGATGCTTATTACCGCGCTGGCGGGAAGTACTACCCGAAGTTCCAAATATGTATCCCATTTACTCCAGTCACGGGACTTCGCATACTGACGAAAGAGAACGAATCACAAGAAGACATCGAACGGCAACTATATCAAAAAGTCATTGAACTCACGGATGAACTGAGTGTGAGTTCGGCTCACATTTCGTTCTTGACCGAACCGCAGTGGTATGAAGCTAAATCCGCAGGTTTCTTGCAGAGAATGGATTTTCAGTTTCATTGGAGGAACGAAGGATATCAGTCATTTGAAGAGTTCCTCTTACAACTTGACACTAAAAAACGCAAAAACATTCGGCGCGAAAGACGGGATGTCTTGGAAAACAATCTGCACATCGAGTGGTTGTCCGGTTCAGATCTGCGAGAACACCATTGGGACGCGTTCTACGATTTTTATTTAGAGACCAGCTCGAGAAAGTGGGGTAGTGCGTACCTCAACCGCGAGTTTTTTAGTCAGGTGAGCACTACAATGTCAGAGCAAATTCTCTTAATCCTTTGTCGTCGAGGATCAAAATATATTGCTGGAGCATTAAATTTTATCGGGGATGAAACACTCTATGGTCGCAACTGGGGATGTAGCGAATACTACCCATTCTTACACTTTGAATTGTGTTACTACCAAGCGATGGAATACACAATCGAGCATCGATTACGGAGCATAGAAGCGGGCGCACAAGGTGGGCACAAATTTGCCCGCGGGTATCAAGCTCAACCAACCTATTCAGTGCACTACATTTCAAACAGTCAGTTTCGAACTTCGGTAGCCGAATTCTTGGCTGAAGAAATGCGATACGTACGGAGAGACTTCGATTACCTTGACTCCAAATCTCCATTTAAAGAACGAACCGCATTGAAGCTTCCAGACGCGATGGCTAGGTCTGACATCAACGTCCAACAGGCTTAGGTCGTAATGGCTAATAATCCGCTACCGCAACCGACCCACGAACAAACCGATTGGGCTTCGGGGGAAGGAGAACGCTTCACGCTTAAGGACGTGGAGAAGCTTCAGATTCTTGATACAAAATTAATTCTTGAATCACCTGAAGGAGCAGAACTAGAGATTCGGCCAGCGGGTCTTCTAGCGCGTGGAATCACGTTAGTCGTTGATGAGATGCTCAGACTACTCCTCTTTCTCGTTATTCTCGGGACTGCGGCTTTAATTTTTCTATTGTTGTTGGGGGTAGGACTAGGAATGTTGTTATTCGTGGTTTTTGTCTCGTTCTTCATTCTCTCTTGGTTCTACGGAGTGATCTTTGAACAGTTAAATGATGGTAAGACACCCGGAAAAGTGGTTACCTCTACTAAAGTTTCTAGTTCAGATGGGACGCCCGTTGGAATCATGCAGTCGATCATCCGTAATTTGTTTCGACAAGTTGACAGTCTATTTCTCAGCATACCCGCGCTCATGTTCTTAGGCGTGTGGCCTATATGGGGGTGGTTATTTCCCCTTGGTCTATTTGGTCTGTTTTTTGTTCTATTTTCTAAAGATTTTCGTCGCCTTGGAGACCACCTAGCCGGCACAGTAGTGATTCACACCAGTGAACCAAAAGTCGTACCTTACAAGGGAAGCAAAACGCCGATCCAAGTGCCGGTGCCGATGGCTTTAGAAGATCAGAAATTAATACTCGCATTTCAGGACCGTAGTGAGGAGTTCTCCGAAGAGCGCAAAGTCGAATTAGCGGAAGTACTAAAACCGTTACACGGTGTGCAAGGGGAACAGGCTGTTGAGGTTTGTCTAGGGTATGCGAACGCAATTCGCGGTGCAACATGAAAGAGAATCGATTTATTCAGACTCGAGAGGAGGCGTGGAACTCATATAAGACAGCACTCGAAGCGTTCGAGAGTTCAAGCGCGAGACAGACTGGTCAAAGTGTTGAGGAGTTTGTTAATTTATACCGATCAGTTTCCCATGACTTGACGGTGGCACGTACGCGGCACTATGGCGCTAATTTAATTGAACGCCTTAACGAGTTGGTTGTCCGCGGGCACAACGTAATCTATTTCTCCCGAGCTGGTTGGCTTGAAAAGATTTATCGCTTCTATGCGCACACGTTTCCACGCGAAGTTCGCAAACACAAGAAATGGGTGTTTACCTCGCTTGTCTTTTTTGTACTCCCATGGCTAGCCGTATCCTACTGTATAGCGAAGTCGGACTCGTTTATCTACTCTATTTTTCCCGAACAATCTGTGGAACAGTACGAAGACATGTATAACCCAGATTTGCGAAGTCCAAACCAACGTTTTGATGCTTCTCAGCAGTTTGCTATGTTCGGTATCTACATATTCAACAACACCTCTATTGGGTTATTAGTCTTCGTTTCTGGTATTGGATTTGGTCTTCTCACGATTTTTGTTTTATTGTCCAATAGCGTATATATAGGGGCTATATTCGCACATTTAACCTTGATTGGTTACGGCTCTACTCTGTACCCATTTGTAATTGGACATGGCGCGTTCGAACTTACTGCGGTTGTCATTGCTGGAGCGGCTGGGTTGCGACTAGCAGTAGCCGTGTACTTTCCTGGCCAGTTAGGAAGACAAACCGCACTAAGGCAAGGAATTCGCGAAACTATGACTCTCGTCGCGGGCTTTTTCACAATGTTTCTCATCGCAGCGTTCATTGAAGCTTTTTGGTCTCCATGGCCTTTCCCACCATCCATTATTAAGTATCTTGTTGGCTGCGTTCTTTGGATACTTGTGTTGGCTTACTTCTTCTTCGCAGGTCGGAATGAAATTTCAAGATTCGCGAGTTAAACTTCGATTACGTACCCCGGACGAAGCAGTAGATGTGGGTGTGCTACTTGCACGCAAATATTGGTGGTCGGTGATCGGAAGCTGGGCTGTTTTTGCAATTCCCATATTTTGTGTTTCTTGTTTCATTCCCTATACGTTCTGGGCGATCGTGTTCTTCTGGTGGTTCAAACCGTTGTACGAACGGCTACCGTTACAAACCGTCAGCTCAGCGATATTTTTGCAGAAGCACAGCTTCAAGTCTGCGTTGAAAGGGGTATTTCAATACGATACGCTGTCCTGGTTGACAATCTATCGATTTTGCCCGGGCCGAAGTACTTTGACTCCGATCGCCGTGCTAGAGGGAATAGATAGTGGTTCCGGGAAGATTCGAAGAAGACGACGACTTGTCAAATCTCCTGTTATTAGTACCTATATGCTTCTTCACGCCGGGATGTTCCTGTGTGAGTTCATCATAGTAACTTTCGGACTCTTCCTTTACATGTACTATTTGAAACCAGTTCTCTCAGATGACTTAATGGCTTTTGAACTCCAGAGTGCGCAGTGGTCCTGGATTTGGCACTCACAAACCTCCAAAGTATTAATCCTCGGACTCGCACTTGCCGCGTCGGCATTAATGGCTCCGTTCTATGTTTGTGCGGGATTTGCACTATACATCAACAGGAGAATAAGTCTAGAAGGTTGGGATCTTTATCTTGGTTTCCACAAACTGATTTCTCGTGTAAGCGTTGCATGTCTTGCATTGTTAATTCTCGTCCCCTCTCTAAGTGTTATGGCACAAGAGTCGCCGCACAACGTTCCTACTACGCCAAATTCTAGGATAGAAGTGCGGGCAGAAGTTGAGGAGATTGTGCAAGAGCACATTGTTTATGAAAAGACGTTCCGAGACTTTCCCGACATCCAAACCACGAACGGTAATTTTCTCGCTGATTTCCTAAGTAGCCTCCTATATATGCTCGGTTGGATTATCGTACTGCTGCTAATCGTTGTAATCCTAGGTTTGATTATTTGGGTCTTAATCAAACTCCGCGTCTGGGAGTTCGTTAAACGACGAACTTATACGCAGAACGTTGCAAAACCCGATGTTTCAGTGATCGAAGATGGACAGAACGAAATTGAGTTGCCATCCAATGTAGTTGCGGAAGCGAATCGAGCTTGGCAAGAGGGTCGACCTCGAGATGCACTATCGCTTCTCTATCGCGGTGCATTACTCTACCTGATTGCAAAGTATGCATGTCCTATCCACATTTGCGATACGGAACGAACGTGTACCCGAGTCATTGCACGTCGTGTACCATCACTGAGTGCCGTATTTAACAAGCTAACTTTGCACTGGCAACAAGTAGCGTATGGAAAAAAAACGTTAGCAGACCAAGAGTTTCGCCAACTTCTTGTGCTTTATGATGAATCGTTCGCGTAAGTCCTCTCTCTGGGTGTACATAGTCGTTGCTGTCCTTGGGGCGCTGGTTTTTACATTCATCTTTGTTCCTTGGCTATTGTGGCAGCTATTCTCGATTGAAAAAACCGAGGAGCGTCTAACATCGGAAGCGTATAGAAATCAGTGGTTAGCGATTTCCAAGCTTAGCGAACACTATGACATATCGGTTAATGTCACAGCGGAACTTGTCGCCAAGGACTTGCCTGCGCTCTCGGATACTGTCATTCTCGAAGATGTACGCAGCGTGATAGAGGATGCAGAGGTCAGCACCGCGCTAGAAAACTGGGTCGTACAAGGAGGAACATTGATCTATCGGGTACCCGCCATAAATTTTGACGAAGACCCGCGAAGCGTTCTTCAATCTCAGAATTTCCCAGCTAACTTATTGGTGTTCGAAAAGCGGGAGCAAACGGGACTATTTTTCCCTTTTGCGAATTTAAGACCGACAACAAAACCACCATGCGACGCTCCAACATTACCCATTTGGTTTGACGACAAAGACAGCGCGACTATCGCACCGAGAACAAATCCGTACCTCGATACAAGTGACTCGCCCTATGAGGAAGACATAGTAACTCTCGCCCAAATGCATTTCCTGCGCTTGAACTGGGGTGAGGGTCTAGTGTATTTTGTAACGGATTTAGGACTTTGGTCAAACTTAAACGCGGATTGTTCCGATAATGCCTACGTGTTCTTAAGGCTGGTTCGAGGTTCCGTCAGCCTTATGCCTGGACTGGCTAGTGAACTAGCAGTTTGGATAGTAAAGCCCACGCGTCCAAAAACTCCTCACCTTCTCAATTTGGTATGGGACAACTACCACATCTCAATCATAGGTATCCTACTTACCTTTCTTGTCGTGATAGTCGCGCGCAACATTAGAAGTACTCCAGCGATCCATGCGATACCCATCCCACGACGAGCGACAATCGACTACGTAACCAGTGCGTCACAGTTTGCTTGGCGAAAACATGATATCAAACGCTTTTTCAAAGCGTTCCTTTGGGTTACAGAAAATCCAAAAGGTGTCTTTGGTCCGAGAACCGCTACTGGTCCTGCGCACAAGCACGAACAAGCGGACTCGAAAGATCCAGATACTTTAAACGATTCCCCAACGAGTGAGGTGGACTTAATAGAAAACGTGAGAAAGATGCAAGCCAAATTGCGACAAAACATGCAACCATCAATACGAAAGTCATAACGGAGTAAAAAATACGTATGAGCGAAATAGTGCAATCGGATTCCAGCCACAGGATTCACAAGGTTGATGCCGAAACAATCGAAGCGATTGGGAAGTGTTCACATTGTTTTAGTGAAATTTCAGCGAACGTTGCGAGAGTTGTGCTTGGACAGGACGACGTCGTCGATCATGTTTTGCAATGTTTAATTGCCAACGGTCATGTGTTACTTGAAGGTGTTCCAGGACTTGGTAAAACTTTACTAGTTCGAGCTCTTGCAACGAGCATTCGAGTAGACACTGCCCGTATTCAATTCACACCGGACCTCATGCCTAGCGATGTGACTGGGCACGCTCAATACAGCCTCAAGCAGGAAGAGTTCATCATTCGAAAAGGACCTGTGTTCACAAATCTTTTATTAGCGGATGAGATCAACCGAGCTCCCGCAAAAACACAATCCGCCCTTCTTGAGATAATGCAAGAACGCCGTGCGACGATTGAAGGCGAGAGTTTTCCAGTAGCGAAACCGTACATGGTTCTGGCGACCCAGAATCCCATTGAGTTTGAGGGTACCTACCCACTTCCAGAAGCTCAGCTGGATCGATTTATGATTAACGCCTACATTGACTATCCTGCTGTGGATGACGAGGTAGCCATAGTTGACCAGGTAACTACGGGTCGTGCTGTCGATCAACTTGATACTTCTGCGATCGAACCTGTTGCTACCGTTGAGGATGTGTCAATGGCTCAAGAAATCGCATCGAAAATCCACATCGATGACGAAGTATTGAAATACGCAGTCGAGATTGTTCGAGCCACTCGCAACTTCAACGGTGTAACTCAAGGCGCTAGTCCTCGCGCAGGAATTGCGTTAGCACGTATGGCGCGCGCCGCCGCATTAATGAGCAATAGATATTTTGTAATTCCCGACGACATCCACTCAACTGCGTTGCCAGCTTTACGACATCGAATATCTCTCAGTCCCGAATTTCAAATTGAAGGACTTTCTCCCGACAAAGTTTTGGAAGACATTATCTCGGAGATTCCCGCACCAAGGACATGAGACCCTCCAATCTCTTTGTGGGTAGCCTAATAGGGTTAACGCTGTTAGCGATACTCTCGCCAACATTAAGATTGCTTGAGTTCCCTTCGTTTGTCCATCAGTTTATCGACATTTCGTTGATCGTACTAGCGAACCTTTGGGTCGCGACAATCACAATCGATGTTGTGCATTTGCGCAATCGCCGTGAACTTGAAGCCCGCCGTGAAATGTCGAGCACCTTAGCGGTTGGTCACGATAGCCGCGTACAGCTGTCCGTCCGACACAACTACGAACGCTCAGTCAAAATGGTTATTCAAGATCGTTGTCCACTGGAACTCAATCCCAAAGACTCAGTGATTTCCCAGTTGGTTCCTGCTCGTAGCACTGTACAGTACGAGTATTTGGTCCATCCAATCGTCCGAGGCAACTTCGAACTCGATTACGTTGATATTACCTACGACTCAATTCTTGGATTTTGGCAACGTATCGTCCGTGTTCCAGTTAAAAACGCCGTACGAGTGTATCCCGACTTTGCACAGATTTCTAGGTACTTACAAATCTTGTTAGCACATCAAACTCTCTTAATTGGTTTGCGAAAACAACATCGTCGTGGTACTGGTCTCGACTTTCATCAGTTACGCGAGTATCGACAGGGAGATCAACTCAACCACATCGACTGGAAGACTACCTCAAAACGTCGAGCACTTATTTCCCGCGAATTTCAAGACGAACGATCACAACAGTTGTTGTTTCTCGTGGATACAGGAAAACGAATGCACAGTGGCGATGAGGTATCACCACTCTTCGACCAAGCACTTGATGCCATGCTACTACTTTCCTACATCGCGCTGCAACAAGGTGATGGAGTATCGGTCTATTGTTTCGGACACATGACTCGATGGATACCCGAATTGAAGGGACTTTCCTCGATCACACGAATGCTACATCGAACCTATGACTTGCAGACGGGTACCTATGCTTCTGACTATATTGAAGCAGCGGAAAACGCGCTAGCGAGACACCGTAAGCGATCATTAGTAGTATTGCTGACTAGTTTTCGCGATGACGATAAGGATTTACCCGGAGCACTGAAACTGCTTTCGACTCGCCACCTCGTTATGCTTGCGAACTTGCATGAGAGTCTGATCGATCGCATGTATACGACGGATGTGGATACAACTGCTCGCGCATTGAGCGTGTTGGGCATCGCCAAATATATTCAAGAACGCGCTCGAGTAATCGCGCAATGTAAAGGCTCTTGTAGAGTCGTGTTAGAAAGTAAACCCAAAGATCTACCCATCAACATGGTCAATGCATACTGGAGTCTCAAACGCTCGGGACAGTTTTGACTGGGCACGATCAAAAATCTATATGCCAATGACTGAAAGGACCAATCCCTACGACGTTAACTTAGGCACTTATGCAAGGTGTCTCTCAGTCAACCGTAGTCGCTGAACAGTGTCGAAAGCTTATAACCCGTATCAAGCTCCGAAAGCAGGACTCACTGAGGTAAAACCTGATGTTCCTGTCGAACTTGCTTCGATTGTTCAACGGGTCCTAGCTCGAGTGATTGACAATCTTATTTTGTCATTTGTTGCATTTGTCATAATACTCTTTGTTGCGATGATCGCCCTGATATTGATGCTTGTCTTTGGTGGAATCGACGAAGACAGTTTTGCAGAGTTGGAAACGTGGTCAGGCTTAATTGAACAGTATCAAAATCCCTTTGACTTTAAATTTTTCAATCTGTTCATTTTGGGTTCAATCATCGTCAACCAAGGACTCTTCCTAGCAATACAAGGTGTCTTCTTGCACAGATATGGTCAAACAATTGGGAAGAGATTACTCAAAATCGCTATGGTCGATGCGGAAACTCATGAGAAAGTCCCATTACCACAGTTGTTTGTACTTCGTTATTTGATTTGGGATATTCCAGCGTTTGTTTACAGTCCAGTCAATTGGATCATTCGCGTTGTTGACCTCTGTTTTGCATTACGAAAGAACCGACGGACGCTTCACGACATGACGGCTAATACTATAGTGATCAAAGTTTAGCATTTCACAGATTAGAACCTACTTTCTTTGAACAGAGCTACTCGGAGTGTTTCAAATCGTTGCGATGACGTGTCTCCATTCTTCGACTATGTGCTCGATCTGGTATTTCCAATATCATGGTTTATACTGCAATCGGTAGATCGTGTATTGGGTTATTGGCTTGGATAACACCGTGGATCCCAGAGATTAACGAGTTCTCTGCGGATCTTCCATTCAACTTGGACTATCTTGAGTATGCCTCAAAAGTTCCTGGGTGTGTAGTCCGCCAAATCAGGTGATCACATTAACCCAATAGTAGCGTAGTAAACGCGATTTAACGAGCACTGAGCGAATCTCTCCACATCACGAAGTTGAACAATGTCATCAACATTTAACCCCTACGAAGCCCCGAAGACGGACTTCACTGACGACCAATTCGTACCGGAAGAAGTTGAACTTGCTACTGTTGTTGATCGAATCTTAGCTCGAGTGATCGATTACGTTTTGTTTATGTTGGCTGTTGTTGTGTTAATAGCAATTGGCTTGTTGGTCGAACTGATCGCTTCTGGTGCGGAAAGCGCCATGGAAGCTCTAAATGAAATCATGGCTTCAGATACTGACCCGTTTTTCAAAGTCAATTTGTTAGATCCAATTGTTTGGACGGCCATCATCATCACACACGTGATATTCTTAGCACTACACGGATTTCTGTTACATCGTTACGGGCAAACAATTGGGAAAAGACTACTAAAAATCGCAATGGTCGATGCAGACACACACAAGAAAGTACCGTTACCAAGACTGTTTGTGCTTCGATACTTGGTATGGGATATTCCAACGCTGACCGTCAGACCGTTCTTTTGGATCATTCGCATCGTTGACCTCTTGTTTGGTTTGCGAAAAAACCGTCGGACGCTTCACGACTTGACGGCGAATACCAAAGTGATCAAAGTTTACAAACGATTAGATTGAACCGACTTTCTTCGAACTGAACAACAAGGAACAAATCAAGTCGTTGTGATGAGGTGCCGCATTTCTTTGATCATGCGCTCGATTGGTCGCGCAGCGAAATGGAGCATGTAGAATTTTGCTAGAGAGCAAACCTAAGGATCCGCCACCGAATATGGTCAACGCCACCTAAAGCCTCACACACTCGGTCGACTCTAGTTTCAAGCAAGGTACAACTCAAAATAGAATCACGACGGTACGCAAGACTCGCGTTGAGCGTGAAGGTGATCACACTTCGATACACTAACTCTTCAAAAACCCACAAGAATGTCAACAACGTTTAACCCCTACAAAGCACCAAAGAGTGATTACACCGAAGCGCATTCAGAATTACATCAATACGAGCTTGCTACGATTTGGCAACGAATTTTAGCTCGAGTAATTGATGAGTTATTATTACTATTCACATTTGTCGTTTTCTTGGTCTTTATCGGGATTGGCGCGTTCATCGTTGGAGCTTTTCCACTGTTCGATATTTGGCTTGACGACGAATTCACTCTTTTTACTTTCAATCTTTTCGATCTAGATATTTGGATTGATATCATTGTTCTTAACGGTCTATTTCTAATGCTAAACGGGGTGCTGTTGCACCGATATGGTCAAACCATCGGAAAGATGCTCCTAAAAATTAAGATGGTAGACGCGGACACTCACGCGTTAGTCCCATTACGTCGTATCTTCGTATTACGCTACTTAATCTGGTCCATTCCTTCGCTATTCATGACTGGGGTCAGCATAGCCATCGGCGTTGTCGACCTCTTGTTTGGATTGCGAAAAAACCGTCGGACACTTCACGACTTGACTGCTAATACCATAGTGATCAAAGATTCAAATTATTAGATTGAACCTACTGTTTTCGAACGTATAAACGAGTAATCGTTCAATTTGTAGCGCTTAGAATCCACACACACGGTCAAATTAGACTCCCCTCATTAAGGAGGGAAATGAACTCTGCATAGGGCATAATTTCAATAGAACCGATTCGTCTTCGGTCGTTTTCGGCACTAACGATTACAGCTGTTTCAGGTTTGAATTCCTCCACAAAAGCGTTCATACCCCGCAAGTCTCGTGATCTAACTTGGCTCTTCACTTCAACCGCAATTTGACCATCGCCAAGGACAAAATCTACTTCCAGCCCAGAACTGGTTCGCCAAAACGATATGTCAAAATCTTTCTCTAAGTAGCTTCTTGCAGCCCAAATCTCGGTGAGTATCAGGTGTTCAAACGACTTACCGAACTCGGTAGTGCTACGAGGACCTAGCGGTCGATCACAAATGAAATTCGCTAATCCAACATCAAACAAGTAGAACTTTGGCTTGCTTGATATCGTTTTACGCTTAGAAGGTCGGTTAAAAGGATGCACGAGATATCCGATAAGTGTGTCTTCAAGGATTTCAACATAGGTACGCACAGTATGATTACTAACACCGCAGTCGCGGGAAATGCTACTGTAATTGAGTATTTCTCCGTGAAAAAATCTCATTGCCTTGAAAAAGCGAGAGAAAGACTGTGCATTGCGTACATAGGCTTCGTTGTAAATTTCTGTTTCTAAATAGGTATTTACATAAGCGTCTAGGCTACGACGATAGTGTTTTCGTCCATAAACAGTCGGGAGCATTCCGCAGTTCAATCCAGTAAGCAAGTCAAACCCGCCGATTTCAGCGATCGTTAAAGGATACATGTGGAATCGCCAAGCTCTACCTCCGAGTAGATTTACTCCTGGACGTTTCAACTTTCGAGCACTCGAACCACATAGAACAAATGAGTAGCGTTTTGTTTCGATTAACCGGTGTACTTCATCCAGTAGGTTTGTGGCGTTTTGCACCTCGTCAATGACGATCGGTAATGCAACTTTCGTAGAGGGTTGTGATTCGAGCATCTCGCCCAACGCCGATGGTCTGACGCTAAGACGATCTCGTTGATCGAAGTCAAGAAGATCAATATAGATAGACTCTTGAAATTTAGTCCGTAAATAGGTGGTTTTTCCACATTGTCGAGGACCCCATAAAAACGCGGACTGGTTCAAGGGTAGTCCCAAATCCAGTTTTCGAGAATAAATATCTTGCAACTAACTTCCAATATCTATAGTTAATTGGAATTATACTTCCAATTAATCTTTATTTAGTTCGTCGAAACGACCGCTAAGATAACTTGATACCGGGTGCCCCGAGCGAGTCCACAGTGAGCAATCGATCGCGTCTGTATTTTCCTGGTGTGATTTTGAACAAGTTTCACAACTCTGAGTCCTCGAGGATACCCACCATTCTTAAAATGACTTGGTGGCCGCTCAGCCTGATGCATAAAGCTAGCTGGTTACCGTTCCTCTTCAAATACAGACACTGCACATTGAATGACTGAACTCAACCCATATGTCGTACCCAAGGCCGAACTAGATCACGACTTCGACACCGACGATATTGAACTTGCCGGACTTGGAGAACGGTTCTTTGCTCGACTAATAGATTGGGCGTTGCGAAACATCATATTCTTCATTCTCTTTCTGATTTGTTTGCCGATGCTTGGAGGGTGGTTAAGTACGGCTTGGGGACCCGATCCGGCGGCAACTTTCATGAACGATCCTTACGAGGTCATGTTGATGTTTTTCGTCAACTTTAATAACCCGATCATACTGTATTGCATCTTATTGACGCATTTAAGTTTTCTCATCCTACAAGGAATACCCTTAGCCTTGTGGGGTCAAACACTAGGTAAAAAATGGATGAACATTGCGATGGTGGACGAGACGACGCACGAAAGAGTCTCCTTTTTCAAACTACTTTTTTTACGCTACATGGCTTGCGACATACCAGCGCTGATATTCAGCCCTCTAAATTGGCTTGTACGTCTGACTGATCTATTATTCGGTTTTCAAAATGACCGTAGAACCTTACATGACAAACTTGCAAGAACGATAGTGATTAAGGTGTAGTTTGGACGCTTGGCGTTAGCCACGAAAGAAGTGCAACACACTCTAAATGCTGTGTACTGTTCCACGAACTTACACAAATCGTTAATCTAACGTTTTGTCGGCAGTTATTCCGCTAAATTAATAAAAATTGTGAATGAAAGTAATGTAGCAAGCCCTCGCAGGGTCTCTGTCAAACAAGCACTTGTCGAGGATTATCGAGAAACCGAGATAGTCGCACTTCAAGGATGGGTACGCTCCATTCGTTCGTCAAAAGCTGGTTTATCTTTTATAAGCTTAAACGACGGTTCCTGCTTCGATTCCATACAGATCGTGGTGGAGGACAAAATTTCAAACTACCCCGATGTACTCTCTATTTCTACGGGTACCGCAATTTCAGTCTGTGGTCGACTAGTTACATCTCTCGGTAAGGGTCAAGACCGAGAACTCGCAGCAACGGAAATCTCCATCGTTGGTGCAGTTCAAGATCCCAACAGCTATCCAATAGCAAAAAAGCGTCATAGCTTCGAATATTTGCGAACTGTTGCACACCTGAGACCTCGTACAAATACGTTTGGCGCGATCGCTAGACTACGCCAAGCTCTTGCTTCGGCGATCCACACCTATTTTGAGACACATGGCTTTGTATGGGTCAATACTCCCATTATTACAGCGAGTGACTGTGAAGGTGCAGGTGACTTGTTCCGCGTTAGCACTCTCGAACTTACCAACGCTCAGGTTCACTACCAAGACGACTTCTTTGGAAAGGAAACTTTTTTGTCGGTGTCGGGACAGTTGAACGTGGAAGCATACTGTCTTGCACTATCCAAAGTCTATACCTTCGGTCCTACGTTTCGTGCGGAGAACTCCAATACCAGCCGTCATTTAGCTGAATTTTGGATGGTTGAGCCAGAAATTGCGTTTGCCGACTTGAATGACAACGTAGATTTAGCTGAAGACTTTTTGAAATCTGTACTTGCTCAAGTTATGGAACAAGTTCCTGACGACATCGGATTCTTCAAAGAAAGAATTAACCGCGACGTTCCAACCCGTTTCGAGAGTATCGTGGAAAAACCGTTCGTCAGAATGAATTACCAAGAAGCCGTCGAAATACTCAAACGATCGAAGCAAGAGTTTGAATTTCCAGTCGAATGGGGCCGAGATCTTCAGTCTGAACACGAAAAGTACTTGACCGAACACACGGACTCAGTGGTTGTCGTAACCGACTACCCTGCGGACATTAAAGCGTTCTATATGCGTCTCAATGAAGACGGTCAAACTGTCGCAGCTATGGATGTACTAGCGCCCGGAATTGGAGAAATCATCGGTGGAAGCCAGCGTGAAGAGAGATTAGCCGTGCTCGATTCTCGACTTAGCGATGAGATCAGAGAAGAACTTTGGTGGTATCGAGAATTACGCAAATACGGTACCGTCCCGCACGCTGGATTTGGACTGGGCTTTGAACGGCTGTTACTCTACTTGTCGGGAATGGAAAACATTCGCGACGTGATTCCGTTCCCACGCGTACCCAATAGCGCAACGTTTTAGTGGTCGGATGATGATCCACTAACGTATGTTTCGCGACCTACTTCGCCTCTGGAAATACGTACGAAAATATAAAGGACGCCTAACCAGCGGTATCGTACTCTTTCTCTTTGCACGATGTTGTGAAGTGTCTATACCGATGTTTCTTGGCGTCGGTATAGATCGTCTCGCGACGGGTCAAGGAGACCTTTTATATCCCATTTGCGGTATTTTTGCCGCGGCTGTCCTTCGGTTCTTCATTGTTACGTCTGCCCGAATCGCGGTTCGACGAGCGAGTTTCCTAGTGCAACGTGACCTGCGTAATGTCTTTTACCAGCACTTGCAACGCATGGGGCCACATTTCTTTGCCAAATTTGCCGTGGGTGACCTCATGACAAGAGCTATCGCCGACATTCAGTTAGTACGTCGACTCATTGGAAACGGTACAACTATGGTCGTAATTTTTGTCTACGCGACTTTGTTCGGCTTTGGGTGTATGTTCTACTTGTCACCACAATTGCTCTTGGTCGTCCTTCCGCCATTACCCGTAGTCTTGATCTACGCTTGGCGTACATCCTCTAGACTCGGCATCGCGTCTCGACGCGTACAAGAAAAACTTGCTGACCTCGGTTCACACGTCCAGGAAAACCTCACCGGTATTCGAACCATACAAGCAATGGCGCAAGAAGAGAACGAACAACGACGATTTGCGAAGCATAGTCAGGCCTATTCCGACAAATTTTTTGACCACGCTCGAATTCATTCACTAATGCAGGCAATCATGCCTTCTTTAGCGGCCGTGTCGATCGTTGGGATTCTTGGCTACGGTGGACACTTAGTTCTCACCGAGCAACTAACAGTCGGAGCTTTCGCGGTCTACTTTTTCTATGTCAACATGATCGTACAACCGTTTCGTGTCGCGGGCATGATCATTAGTTTGATCCAACGAGGGGCAGTAGCGAGTCAGCGTTTACACCAAGTTTTGGACTACGCGCCTGAAATCAAAGATAGTCCAATCGACGAAGTCCCCGAAATAATTCGCGGCGAAATAAAAATTCAAGATCTTACCTACGCCTATCCTCATTCTGCTCAACCTTCGTTGTTAGACATTAACCTAACAATTGCTAGAGGTGAGTCAATCGCGATTATGGGACGAATTGGGTGTGGGAAGACTACTTTACTCAAGCAACTTGTACGGCTTCTTGATACTCCAGCAGGTGCTGTCTACTTTGACGGCTACGACGTGCGCGACTATCCCTTACAACAATTACGGACTCAGGTTGCCTTTGTCCCACAGGACACTTTCCTCTTTGCCGAGCCGATGCGTTCAAACATCACGTACGACCAACCGCGTCGAAGCATTGATCAAGTCTGGCAAGCTGCGGATGCAGCGAGCCTGTCGGAGACAGTGGAAGCGATGGAACGAAAAATGGAAACGATTGTTGGAGAACGGGGGGTAACTCTGTCCGGTGGTCAAAAACAACGTACTACAGTCGCGCGCGGGGTGATCCGTCACGCGCCGGTTCTGGTATTAGACGACTGTTTTGCTTCGGTCGATACTGAGACCGAGGATTACATTCTCCAATCTCTGAGAAAATTACGTGTAGATCAAACAACGATTCTTGTATCCCATCGTGTATCTACGGCTAAACATGCAGACCGAATTTTGATTATGGATCAGGGTCGAATAGTCGAAGTCGGTACGCATGAAGAACTGATCCGATTGAACGGAAGGTACGCCGATCTTGAGCGAATGCAGAGGGAAGGTGCCGATTTTGACTATCTCTCTTATCAACGTAGTGTGGGCACGTTCAAGTGAGTATTCAAACGAAATCTAATCGCGACTACAGTGCGTTTGAAGCCGACCTCTCAGGAGCGATTCTAAATACACGCCTATTGATTCGCTTGCTCAAGTGGATGAGACCTTACTGGTTCACGCTTACAGTTAGCTTCGTGCTTGTATGCGTTTCTTCGTTTTTTGCAATCGTATTACTACTGATTTCTTCAATATTGGTCATTGATCACATTCTGCAACGAGAGGTCAATGTGATTGTCCCAGACTTTGGCTTAATCAATCTTACAGAAGGACTAGCACACTCCACGGGATTTTCACAGCTCTTCGTTGCGTGCGTTTTGTACGCTGTCGCACAATTAGTCTGGGCCGTGGCTGTCCACTACCACCGAGTAACTCTTACGCATGCCGTCGTTAATGGACTACGAGACTTGCGACGAGATTTGTTCCAACACTTGGAGACGCGACCAGCGTCGTTTTACGACAACGTTGCAGTTGGCCGTGTGATGACCCGAGTTACAAACGACATCGAAGCGCTATACGAACTTTTACGTGGCTTGGGGTCGTTGATTGGTGAATTTCTGCCTTTCTGCTTTGCTCTAGTCGTGATGCTTCGAATAAACCTAGAAATGTCCTTAGTCCTCCTTGTCTATCTGCCATTGCTCGCAGTCATTACGGTGATCTTCAGAAGATACACACGACGACTATTTCGGTTGGTGCGACAATCGGTTTCGGCTCTCAATCAAAATTTACAGGAAAACCTTAATGGACTTCAGGTCGTTCAAATATCGGGACGGGAAGATTTCAACTATCGGCGCTATCAACGAATCAACGCCAACAATCTCGGATTTGAGACACGTTCAATGCGACATGAAACGATTTATACATCGTTCAATGAAAACATCGCTTCAATGGCAATTGGTGTGATTTTGTGGTTTGCAGGTGGAAAAGTACTGCAAGAAGTAATCACGCTCGGTGGGTTAATCCTTTTCACCAGGTTCATCGATATGCTATTCCATCCGATTGTCGTACTGGGCGAACAAATAAACATTTTGTTTCGGGCGATGGCTAGTGGCGAAAGAATCTTTCAAGCTTTGGATTGGGATGAGTCGTTGCACGAACCGGAGAATCCTGTTACGCTACCTGAACGTCTAAAAGGACAAATAGAGTTTAGGAATCTTGAGTTTGCGTATCGAGAGGAACCTGTACTCAAGGGTGTGTCGCTGACGATTCAACCCGGTGAAAATCTCGCGATCGTCGGTACCACAGGATCAGGGAAAAGTACCTTAATACGATTGTTGAATCGTTTCTATGATGTTCCAGATGGTTGTATCTTTCTTGATGGGATTGACATCAACGATATTCGGTCTAAAGATCTGCGTCAACGCATTGGAGTGGTCTTACAGGACTTCCACATTTTTTCTGGCTCGATACATGACAACATCACGCTCGGAGATTCTTCGTTGACTCGAGCAACTGTAATCGCCGCATCACAGTATGTGAACGCGGATCAGTTCATTGAAGCATTACCGGACGGATACGACACACAACTATCTGAACGTGGTCAAAATCTCTCACAGGGGCAACGGCAGTTACTAGCGTTTGCACGTGTGCTCGCGGCTAATCCAGAAATTCTTGTTCTGGACGAAGCTACGGCTAATATTGACACCGAATCCGAATTACTAATTCAAGATGCAATGGAGGTTTTGACGACGACCAGAACATCAATTATCATCGCACACCGGTTGCAGACAATTCAGAACTCTGATCGCGTTCTAGTGCTTGACCACGGTCGCATCGCAGAATTGGGTACTCACGATGAACTTCTTCAGGCCAAAGGAATCTATCATACTCTGCACAATTTCCAGTTTCGACAAGATTCGATAGATAGTGATTCACGTTAGTCTGTCTGTAGACTCCCAATCATAATATGCCAAGTACTTCCTCGACAAAAGCAAAGAGTGGCGAGAGATACACAACGCAACATGGATTCTCTGCAGTTCGCGATGGGCTGAGAACCAAACGTGCCGCAAGACTGTTGCCTAGCACTGATATTTCACCAAACGATCGCAAACCACCGTGGATTCGCGCGCGACTGCCAGCTGGAAGGAAGTATGAAGCAGTCAACTCCGCAGTCCACGATCACAATCTGCACACAGTTTGCGAAGAGTCCCACTGTCCTAACTTAGGAGAGTGCTGGAGCGCAGGAACCGCAACGCTGATGCTGTTAGGTTCGGTATGTACGCGTGCTTGTAAGTTTTGTGCTGTAGATACGGGTAATCCAAAAGGGTGGGTCGATCCAGAGGAACCAGCAAAGAGCGCGAAAGCAGTTCAGCTCATGCGACTCAAATACGTGGTCCTCACTTCGGTGGATCGCGATGATCTCAATGACGGTGGTGCCTCTCATTACGCAGCCTGCGTTCACGCGATTCACGATTCGAACCCTACAACCGTGATTGAAGCGTTGACACCAGATTTTGGTGGAGATCTCCAAGCTGTAGAGACGGTTACGTCTTCACCGATTGGCGTATTCGCACAAAATATAGAAACAGTCAAAAGGTTGACTTATCCCGTTCGAGACCCCCGAGCTGGTTACGAACAAACTCTTCGAGTTCTGGAACACGCCAAGACTAACAGTTCAGTTCAAACGAAGTCGAGCCTGATGTTGGGACTAGGCGAGACTGATGCGGAGATCGAGCAAACCATGCAAGATTTGCTCAATCATGGCGTAGACTTCTTGACACTTGGTCAATATCTACGACCTACCAGAAATCATCTGCCAGTAGAACGGTGGGTCCATCCCGACGAGTTTGATTCGTACCAAAAATTGGGTTGCGAGCTCGGATTTAAAGATGTCGCAGCAGGTCCGTTAGTTCGCTCCAGTTATCGTGCAGATCGGCTAATCAGCCATATCGATTGAGCTTGCGACTTCAATTTTTCATTTTAAATTAAGGATATTTAATGTTAGTTTTTGAACAACCACCAGCCGGAACCATACCTATTGACTTGGTGTCAAGTAGTGAATTTGAACAGTGGCATCAAGAATGCTCTGATGCTACGAAGTCTTGGGTCAAACTCACGAACTTCCGCGGGAAAGCAAACCAGTTTTTTCACTTACCCGACTCTAACGGTAATCCTAGGAGTGTTGTCGCCGGTATTGGTGATTCTCCGTCCAAAGCAAGTCTCGGGCTATTGTCTCAGAAGTTAGGTGAGGGAAATTTCTGCCTACGTAGAGCTCCGCAAGGCGATCTTTATACACTCGTCCTTGGATGGGGTATGGGAGCGTACACGTTTGATAAATACAAAACCAAAGCATCCAAACCAGAAAAAAGGGCAACGCTATATGTCGATCCGCAAGTAGCTAGTGTTCAAGACGAAGTAGATGCCATCAATCTCGCCCGAAACTTGATAAACACTGGAGCCGGCGACATGCTTCCCGATGAATTGGAAGACGCAGTTACCGGAGTTTGCAAGCGCTTTGGCGTAGATCTGAGCGTCACGCGAGGCGACGACCTCTTGGAACGGGGCTTTCGAACCATTCACACCGTTGGTCGTGCCAGTAAGTCTCCCCCTCGACTGATGGACTTTCGGTGGGGTGATGAGAACGCACCAAATATTACCATCATGGGTAAAGGTGTTTGCTTTGATTCCGGCGGTCTAGATCTCAAGAACGCACAGGGAATGCGAGATATGAAAAAAGATATGGCTGGGTCCGCAATGGCCTTAGGGTTATCTCAATTCATCATGGCAAGAAAGCTGAACGTTAGGATGCGTCTTATGATCCCGGCAGTTGAAAATGCTGTGTCCAGCAATGCATACCGTCCGGGAGACGTCATCACAACTTACAAAGGCACGACCGTTGAAGTGGGCAACACCGACGCAGAGGGTCGCCTCATACTATGTGATGCGTTAGCTCTTGCTGCGGAAGAGAAACCGGAGTTCATCCTAGATTTCGCGACACTAACAGGTGCCGCGAGAGTGGCTCTTGGATTCAATCTGCCAGCTATGTTTTCAAATAACGATAGCCTAGCTGAAGGACTTGTTGCTTCATCGAAAGCAACATCGGAACCAATTTGGAGAATGCCGCTGTTCGAAGATTACCGCGAGACTCTCAAGTCAAGTGTAGCTGACATTTGCAACATCAGTTCCATGGCAGCTGGTGGTGCAATCACTGCTGCCCTATTCCTTGAACACTTTGTCGATAAGGTGCCTTGGGCGCACTTTGATTTAATGGGAAGTAATACCAAGACCCGTCCCGCACATCCTGCAGGCGGTGAGGGTTCAGTGATTCGCGCAGCTTTTCACTATATTGAGGATCGTTTTAACAACTGACGACTATTCTCCTATGAGCAAGTCCATCGATAAGGTGATGTTCGGTCGCCATAATCAGAAGTAGTTCTCCAATTTATGGACTTATACCTATACGACACAAAGTCAAGAAAGAAACGGCTCTTTGTGCCAATTGATCCTGCGCACGTAACGATTTACGTGTGCGGACCTACGGTCTACGATCGAGTACACATTGGAAACGGATTGTCTGCAGTTGTCTTTGATGTATTAGTGCGACTACTACGCGCACTCTACCCACGAGTCACCTATGTGCGCAACATTACGGACATTGAGGACAAAATCATCGCCGCAGCTCAAGCCAACAATGAGCCTTGGCAGGAGCTTACGGAACGATTTACTGCGACGTTTCATGACGACATGCGTGCCTTATATGTCCTAGAGCCTGATGTAGAACCAAAACCGACGCAGTTAGTAGATGAAATCGTACAGATGATCGATACGTTGATTACGCGTGGATTTGCCTATGAAGCCGATGGTCATGTGCTCTTTGCGGTGTCCGCAGACCCTAACTACGGAACACTGTCGCGACGAACGATAGAGGAAATGCTGGATGGGGCTCGCGTTGAGGTAGCTCCTTACAAACGAGACCCGAAAGACTTTGTACTGTGGAAACCTTCGTCGTCTGATCAACCCGGTTGGGAGTCACCTTGGGGTATCGGACGTCCAGGTTGGCACATAGAGTGTTCCACGATGATTCGAATCCATTTAGGATCAAACATTGATATACACGGAGCAGGTACCGACCTGATTTTTCCCCACAATGAAAACGAACTCGCCCAAGGAACCGCCGTCGAGGATGGTGCAAAGTATGTGAACTACTGGTTGCACAACGGGATGTTGAATATGGGTGGTCAAAAGATGGCAAAGAGTGTAGGCAATATCGTGTCCATAGCGGACTTGCGCGAAAGATTTCCGGGTGAGGTGATTCGCTATGCACTATTGACAGGGCACTATCGACAGAGTCTACTTTGGAGCGATCAGTTGTTGCAACAAGCTAGTCAGAGCGTAGCATCGCTTTATCGCGCGCTTCGGCATGCGAGGGACATCAGCGGTGAAGAAGAGCTTACGGCTAAGAGTTTTCAGTCCGCGCCTTTGACTCAGTTCCCAGAGGAAGTACTCAACCCTCTCGTTAACGACTTACACACACCAAAAGCCCTAGCAGGACTACACTCTCTAGCTAAGAAAATTCAATCGACTTCAGCCAGTGAAGACATTATCAGACTAAGAGATCAATTTCTTGCTGGAGCTTGGCTGTTAGGATTATTCAACGTTCCCGTGAAGGATTACTTTCAGCGCGAGGACGAAGAAATTGAGTCAAGTACAATCGAAGATCTCATTCAGTCACGCAACGAAGCTCGACGGAACAAAGACTTTACTCGTGCTGATGAAATTCGGGATTTTCTGGCTTCAAAAGGGATCGAACTTGAAGACACCCGAAACGGTACACGTTGGTCGCGAAGATAATATGTGCTTTACACGATTAATCGAACACCCTACTTAGGCTACATACAGGAGAAGTTCGTATTAGTACACTTTCACCCAGCGACCTTACTCAATACATTGGTAGTTTGTGGCGTGCACCGATTCTTGGACTGCTCAAACACTACACAAAAATTCCGAACAAATCGCCTGTCTTTGATCCTGAATGGAAAGAAAACGGGCACATGGATGACGCGGTTCGCTTGCTCACTGATTCGATCCGATCCTTTGACATCGTAGGTCTAAGGTACGACGTTCTTGAGGTTGATGGTCGAACGCCGCTAATCTTTATCGAAGTCGAAGCGTATAAGTCAGGTACCGGAAATGTACTGTTGTATGGTCACTTTGACAAACAGCCGGAATTCACTGGCTGGCACGAGGGAAAAGGACCATGGACTCCAGTACTAGAAGACGGAAGACTCTATGGTCGTGGAGCGGGCGACGATGGGTATGCAATATTTTCGTGCCTTTCTGCACTCGCAGGATTGCAGGAACAAGGTTGCGCTCATCCAAGGTGCACTATCGTAATAGAAGGTTGCGAGGAAAGCGGTAGTCCAGACCTGCCCTTCTATATGCAGGTTTTGAGCCCACGAATCCAAGTTCCGGACGTAGTATTCTGTTTGGATGCGGAGTGCGGCAACTACGATCAACTTTGGCTAACCACTTCGCTACGCGGGATGGTTAGCGGAACATTGCGTGTGGAAGTCCTTAAAGAGGGGGTTCACTCTGGCGCCGCTGGAGGCATCGTTCCGTCAAGTTTTCGCGTATTGCGAGATGTGCTTGAACGAATTGAAAACAGCGGTGATGGCGACTTAGTAGACTCTTTGCACGTGTCGATTCCAGATTGGGTTGATACTCAATCTAACGAAGTCGCTGCAGTACTCGGCGATACGATCGTCCAACGTTATCCCTGGGCGAGCCCGAAACACTACGACCATGCTGACTTAGCCAGTATGGTGACCGCGAATACATGGTATCCCTGCTTTGAAGTTGTTGGACTTGGAGGAGCTCCTGAGCCACAAGTCGCAGGTAACACGCTCCGTCCTAACACGGACGCTAAGTTAGTCTTTAGGTTACCGCCGGCAGCAAATCACGCTCGAGTTCAATCATTCGTGAAAAAAGAACTTGAACGCGATCCACCCAATGGTACTAAGATTACGTTCGACTGCGATGTCGGAGAGTCTGGATGGTTCTCTAAACCCGTGCAATCATGGCTTGACACCGCTTTGAATGAAGCTTCAGAACTATATTTCGGCCAACCCTACAAACGCATGGGAACCGGAGGTACGATCCCCTTCATGAAGATGTTGGCGGACCAATTTCCAGCCTGCCAATTTGTCGTAACCGGTGTCATGGGACCACACTCTAACGCACACGGTCCAAACGAATTTTTAGATTTAGAAACGGCAGAAAGAGTGACTTGTTGCGTCGCTCACGTACTCCACAGCATGGGAAGTGGAGATCACATTAATTAGGTAGGCGTGCCCACTGTTCTTTTATCGCGTCGCGCTTACGTCGCTCGTTTCCAAACTGAGTCTGTAAGAACGACATTTGGTCGCCCAGTATCCGACCTGAATTGATTAGCGCAAGGTACTCCGCTAGGTTTGGCGTGTAAGGCAGCGCAAGCAATTCCCAGCCACAGTCTTCTACCAATCGATTGCCTTTGTGGTGACTACACCGCTTACACGCGGCGACAACGTTGGTCCAGTCATCAGTGCCACCCATTGATCTCGGCACGATGTGATCTCGCGTTAAATTGAAAACCGAATGTTGCTGTCCGCAATACATACAAGTGTTGTTATCTCGCACGAACAGCGCTTGATTCGTGAGTGGAGGAATTTGACCGCGGTCTCTTTGAAAGATGCGTCCATCACACGCAACAATGCTGTTTACGTCGACGATGGTCCTATTACCATCTAATCGAGAATAACCTCCTCGAATGCGTAATACAGACTCGCCGAGGGTCCAGCGAACCAAGTCCCGAGTGTATAGACTGACAGCAGTTTGCCACGTTATCCATCGAATAGGTTGACCGGACATGTCTAACCGTAGTACTCTGGGCACACGATGAAATTGGTCGAGTGTAGCTAACATTGATCCATTAGATTCGTGCATGGTGAAAACAGCACGCCCAAAAACATGCGATTAGATAAATAATTTGTTATAAAGTTCAAATTCACAATAAACAAATACATCCATTTCTTTCAATAACGATGTCACTTAAGCTGTTCCGGTGTACCCAATATCAGAGCAATCCGATAATTCGAACTGTTCACAGCTTCAGTTCGTACTCCAATCGTTTGAAGCAACGACACTTACACTTCTAGAGACAAATGTCAAGTTCGTCGGTTGGAACAACAAGCGTACGTTGAATACCAGTCCACGACCTCGATAACCACGATCTCACCCGCTTCAACCGTAGGTTCAACACTACGATTGGTGCTGTTTTCACGCAATAACTCTTACTCGTGAAAAGTATTAAATCTCAAAAACTGTAAGCTCTTAGTTGCATGATATGATAAAGAAGGTCGACGAAACTCTAAGCTTTTTACGCGCGTAAACGCCGTTGCCGCCAAAATAAAATGTACAATTAACGTGTGATTGGGTCGAAGTCTGCGACTTTATACCCATTCCCAATATCAAACAAGGATGTTTTGAGGATTAAGTTATGAATTCTTGGCAATGGATTGCTATCCCTCTTTTTGCACTAGCACTTACTGGCTGTGCTTCATTGTTTCAGTCCAACCCATCTAACGGAGCAGTTGCCGATGAGGAGTGGGACTGTACCGAAGTCGACGAAAACGGAGAATGGGACTGTGAAGAAGTCGAAGGTGGCGTCAGTACTGAAGAATTAGTCGCTGTAGTCACCGAAAATGACCAGTCTACTTCAACTCTCGGTCTTGTAGGTCCCAGACCGGTTGCAGCAGCATCAAACCCGCGACCGCGATCAAGCTCCAAACCGATAGTTACCGCGTTAGCTCCCCCACCCTCACAGGTAACAGAGTCGACTGACAACGAACAAACTGAGGAAGAAGAAGATCTTCCCGACTATCTGTGGTTGGCTTATGAACCCGAAGCTGAAACGCACATACAAGACCTTCCCGATGACTTTTACGTGGTTCAACTAGCTGCATTTGCAACGAAAGAAAAAGCCATTGAATACGTGTCGGAGCAGAAAAACTTACGCGACTTAAGAGGTGTGCGTGTTCTGGCTAACGATAAGGCTTACTTCAACATTTTGCTAGGCATCTACGAGAACAAGCGTCGTGCTGAACGTGCTGTAAAGAGCGTAGAGAACGAAGTCGGGGACAAGACGCCCTGGATCAGATCTATGTCATCTATCAAGACTGCGATGAAAGCGGCTGACGAAAAATTCGGCGAAGAATACTAGTCTCGAAAGAACAAAGTCCGTTATAGCGCGTTGAGAATACTCTCGGCGTTGCTCACTTCAAATTTGCCTGGACCTTCAACCGCGAGCTTGGTTACCGTGCCGTCTTCGACGATCATCGCGTAGCGCTCAGAGCGGTTCCCTAGTCCGAAAGACGAACCGTCGAGTACTAGACCTATGGCTTGTGTGAATTCACCATTGCCATCACTTGCCATAATGATGTCTTCGGCATCTTGCTCGCGACCCCAAGCATCCATTACAAAAATGTCGTTGACGGCTACACAGACTATTTCGTCTACCCCTTTAGCTTTAATAGCATCTGCGTGACGAACGAAACCGGGTAAGTGCTGTTCGGAGCACGTTGGTGTGAATGCACCTGGTACTGCGAAAATTACGACTTTCTTACCGAGTACCAGATCGTTAACGGGAATTTTTGCTGGCCGTCCTTCTTGCATGATTCGTAAAGTCGCATTGGGCAGGCGATCTCCTTCTTGAATTGACATAATTTTCCCTCCGTACTCGTTCAATTTCTGAACTCGAAATTGTAGGGACACGACCGCGTTTTGTTCGTGATTAGAAGAAGTTTGAAATAACCCTAACATTCATGTTTTCAAAGTTACCACGTAATGATTTGATCGCGATTTCTTTAGCCGTTGCAGTAGTACTCTGTTGGTCGACGGTAGCGACTGGTTTTAAATTGGGGCTGCAGTACATGTCTGTCCCTCAACTACTCTTCGCTAGTACTCTAATTTCTTTTATATTTCTTGCGGTGGTTGCATGCTTCACCGGAGTTAAGAAACTGACATGGAAGACTGTTGGTCTTGGTGCAGTACTCGGGCTTATCAATCCTTTTTTGTACTACTTGGTACTGTTCGCGGCCTATGATCGACTACCTGCACAGATCGCCCAACCATTAAATTACACACACGCTATTGTTACGGCTCTGATTGCGATACCACTTCTCAAACAACGACCTACCCCACGAATATGGTTGGGATTGATTGTCGGCTATTTAGGCGTTTTCGTTCTGGTAACTCAGGGATCGTTTACGAAGTTCTCATTTGACCATCTTGGTGTGGCCTTGGCATTAGGCAGTGCCCTAATCTGGGGGGCATACTGGGTTATGACTGTGAGATACTCCGAAGATGCCGTGACCTTGTTACTGATAGCGTTTGCCACAGCTACGCCTTGTGCTGCGATTTTTTGTCTGATGTTTGACAGCTTCCCGGAATTCAATCTCGTTAATCTAGGTTTCGCTGTGTGGCTAGGCGTAGCTGAAATGGGTCTCGCCTTTTTGTTGTGGCAACGGGCTCTCAAAACTGCGACCCAAGTGAGTCTGGTCACACCCATTGCTTACTTTAGTCCAGCTCTATCTCTATTCTTCATCCGCTACGTTCTTGGTGAACAGGTACCTCTCGTAACGGTCTTAGGTTTGGGAATACTGATGGTAGGCATTGTGATCATGTATCTGCGAAAAGAACAACGCACAACTTAGCTGCTATTTGTTTATTTAGGGCGAGCGAAGTCTTGTTCGATTGTGTAGCAATCCCAATCTAAACTTGTCGTCAATTCAAGTGAGGACTGCTTCGAACAGCTCTAACTGAGGACCCGATAAGTAGGTCCCTTGAGGTGCGCTACGTTGCGCATGCGCTTTTCGAAACGCTTCCGATTCGGTCCAGGCTTCAAAAGCATCTTTTGATTCCCAGATAGTATGCGACGCGTACAACACGTAGTCGTTAAAACAGGGTCCTTTGAGGAGAGCGAAGCTTTGAAAACCGGGTACTTCGTCTAAGTAAGACTCCCTCTGTCTCCAAGTCTCAACGAATTCTTCTTCCAGTGCTGGATTTATTCGAAAACGGTTCATTGCTATGAACATGTATGTGTCCTCTTCGTGAGATGGTTGAATGGAATGTTATATCAAAGGTAGGCGCGCTAGGTCATATTTGGACCAATTTGAACGACGCGTAGCGAACAAGAACGCTGAGTTGCGCTATTGCAACCAAACCCTCGTGTCACGAGTAGACTGCTCTACTTGTGCTGCAAGCGTACTGGTAGCCTGGTAATGCCGTGGAGGAAACTTGACCACTGAAACTCCGGCGGTCCGACTATTTCTACACGTTTGAAACGCTGCAAAATTTCTTCCCACAAGATCTGGAGTTGCATCTCAGCGAGCCGATAGCCAACACAACGATGAATACCGTAGCCGAAACCTAAGTGGGTTCGAATGTTGGGTCGGTCAATCTTAAACTGGTCAGGTTGTGGAAAAACCTCTTCATCTCGATTGGCTGATACGTACCACAAAGCGAGCCGATCTCCTTTCTTCATTTCTTTCCCCCGAAACTCTACGTCCTCGGTTGCGGTGCGAGCCATGTGCGCAATAGCAGATTGCATACGAATCATTTCTAAAACCGCTGAAGGAACTAAATCTGGATTACGAGTCAGGCGTTCATACTCATCCGGGTAGTCATTGAAAAACTTAACACCACCAGAAATAGAGTTGCGGGTAGTTTCGTTACCGCCGACTATAAGTAGTAACAAATTTCCTAATAGTTCGTTCGGCGGCATTTCTTTCGTCGACTCGCTCTGTGCTAACATGGAAATCAAGTCGTGCCCGGGTGTTGTACTAGCCTTACGTTCTTTAAAAATTTTGGAGAAGTACTCAAAGCACTGCCAGAGTTCCTTGAATGCTTCTTCCACGGAACTAAACATCTCTGGATTCGCGTTATTCGTAGCCGCGTCGGACCAACGTATCAAAAGCATTCGGTCTTCTTGTGGAACATCGAACAGTGTCGCCAACATCTGACTAGTGAGTTCTATCGAAACCTCTGATACCCAATCAAACTCCTCATTAATTGGCAGCTGGGCAAGGATTGCTTGTGCGCGCTCTCGAATAGTCGGTTCAAGTGGTTTCAAGGAACGTTGTACAAACATGGGCTGTACTGTCTTTCGTTGAACGGTGTGCTTAGGCGGGTCCATCATGATGAACATTGGAAGATTGAATCGTGGATCTACGCCCTTCTCATCGTAAGGCTTACCAGCGAGTTGGATGCCACCGTATCGCTGTTCCGAGGAAAACACTTTAAAGTTCCTCTCAATGTCCATGATGTCCTGATGCTTTGTTATAGACCAATACGGACCGAACATACTGTCTTCCGAACGATGAACTGGATCTTCCTTTCGTAATCGAGCAAAGTAACTAAACATCGATTGGTGTTGGAACAAACTTGGATGTTCCGGAGACAGTTCAGCTAGTGGAATTTGATTGACATCGCGATGAGGGTCGACCGCATATTTCGCTTGCACCTCTTTATTTAAAAGCGCAAAGCGCTCTGCTGTTGTCAGTTCAGACACGTCAACTCTTTCCGTTTTCATAATGAATTACCTCAAAAGTGCAATTGGTATGAGTGAGCACACAAGTTGCCAGAGAAAATACAGACAGAATTCTATTTGTCGCCAAAGCCCTATGATGTTAGGAGTCTGGTGGAAGATGTTCTTTAAGAAATGCATCGAACTCCGTGGAATTCAAAACTTTCACTCCTAACTCTTGTGCTTTCGTCAATTTACTGCCAGCAGCGTCACCCGCAACCACAACATCCGTTTTCTTGGAAACTGAGCTCGCAACCTTTGCACCAAGTTGTTTAAGTTTTTGTGCCGCTTCTGGTCGTCGCATTGACAGCGTGCCAGTAATGACCCAGGTTTGGTTGGACAGAGGTAAATTTGACTCCTGTTCTTCAACGGGCCAAGAAATCCTTACATCGACCAGTGCAAGTACAAGTTCTCGATTGTTCGGATTGTCAAAGAAGTTACAGATATTCTTGCTAACAACTGTACCCACATCGTCAACCGTTTCCAGTTCCTCTGTTGTTGCTTTCAACAAACCATCGAGCGTATGGAACCGCAAAGCTAGATTCTGCGCTGTAGACTCACCAACTTCGGGTATGCCTAGTCCAAAAATAAAACGTGCAAAGGTCGTACTCTTGCTCTTCTGAATGTTGGCAGCCAATTGAATGGCATTTTCCTCGCCGATTCTCTCTTTTGTAGTCAAGTTGTACTTAAGACAGGCAACGAAACGGGTTGCTAATCGCTTGTCAAAACCATCGAGCTCAACGACTTCGGATTCAATTGCTGTAAGTACCGAATTTAGAGTGGGAAAAGCACCACCCAAGGACTCTGCTTGTTGTTTATTTAAGACAGGCACTCGTTTTTCGCGAAGAAATCTTGCAAGCGTTTGCTGTTGGTCAAATTTGCTCGGGCTACTTTCGAGCTTTAGCTTGTCCAATATTTCTTCCGCTTCGACAAGATCCATAGCGCAAATGCTGGAAAGATCCTCCGGTGTAGCTTGTTGGAGACTGTCAAGACTGCTATATTCTGAAACAATGTTCTTCACGAAAGATCGACGGACTAACGGATACTTTAACTCCCCTAGATATCGAACCAATCCTTCCTTTTGATATTGTTGAACTACCTGTTGGTGCAATGCGATCAAATCGTCGCGGTCATTGAATGTCTTCTGTAAGAAGGAACAGATTTCTTTCGCGTTAGTCTCTTCGATGCCACCTAACACGCTCAAGACATCCTCTTCCGATGCTGCTACTAGTTTGGAGAGATGTGAGAATTTGTTGGAAAAGGCGGTGAGCTTCGCCTTTTTGAGATGCGGAATCTCAAGAGATAGTACATACCGTTCAAAGGCAAATTTGTCGATTCTTTTTTGTGCATTTGAAATCCGCTCGGAATTGGGCTCGCCAATGCGTTCGAATGTGGCTAGTTCATCCGAGGTAAGATGGTACAAATCCAATGGAGATTTCAACACATCTAAATCCACTAGGAAATCCACCGTGTTGTCGCCTAATCCTTCGATGTCCAATGCACCTCTAGAGGCGAAGTGGCGGATAGATTCTTTGCGCTGCGCGGAGCAAAGCATTCGTTCCGTGCAACGAATGACAACCCCATCAGGATCTTGGCGTGCTGCACTTCCACAGACGGGACAATATTTCGGAACTTCCACCTCTTGCTGTCCAACTGATACCACTCGCAACACTTGTGGAATCACGTCACCAGCGCGTCGCAGTACCACTTCCGCGCCGACTTTCAATCCTAAACGGCGGATTTCGTCGACATTGTGCAACGTCGCATTCGACACGGTTACCCCATCGACATAAACGGGCTTTAACCGTGCAACTGGTGTGAGTGCGCCGGTTCTGCCAACTTGCCAATCAACGGCTAGAACCTTCGTTCTCGCTTCACTTGATGGATATTTGTAAGCGATCGCCCATCGAGGTTGACGCGAGAGTTGTCCCAAGTCCCGTTGATCTTGAAAGTCATTGACCTTTACGACAACACCGTCAATCAAGTAGTTTAACGAGGCTCTAGCGGCGTAGATTTGATCAATATAGTGTTGACAGTCTTCAATACGATCAAAGGTTTCAATACGCGGGTTGACTCGACAACCCCATGTTTGACATCGATGCAGGGCGTCAGAATGGGTTCGCAATTCCAAATCGTCTGATCTGTGTCCGATGGAATGGCAATAAATATTCAGGGGTCGAGCTTGAGTGACTCTGGGATCTTTTTGTCGTAGGCTACCAGCTGCTCCGTTACGAGGATTTCTTAGTTCTGGGTCAGAACGTTGGCGTGCTTGTTCATTGAACTGAGCAAACTTATCGAGAGGTATATAGACTTCTCCGCGAATTTCTACCAGTTCCGGGATATGGGTTCCAAGCAAACGAAGTGGGACGCTCTGAATCGTTTTAACATTCGCTGTTACGTCCTCGCCAGTGGTCCCGTCGCCTCGGGTTGCGGCGCGAATTAACTCTCCGCGTTCATAATGTAAAGATACGGCGACGCCGTCAACCTTAGGTTCACAGATCAATTCTTGGATTTCTCGATCCAGCAGCGTCTCGCTACGTTGAATCCAACTCTTCAGCTCGTCCATCGTCGTGCTCTTGTCAAGCGAGAGCATAGGTTGCAAGTGTTGGACGGGTTGGAACGTCGCACTTGGAGCTGCCCCAACCCTCTGTGTTGGAGAATTCGGAGTTATGAGGTACGGATGTTCTTTTTCAATGTCCAGCAGTTCGTCGAACAACTGGTCATATTCTTGGTCCGAAATCTCCGGGTCGTCTAATGCGTGATATCGATAGTTGTGATATTCAATCTCTTTGCGAAGTTTCTCTATTCTTGCCGCAATAGTCACATTTTGCCACTCAAACTTTCTGCAAATTCTATTACATAGACATCTGTTTACGGCGAAAGTCGGCTACTCGATAGCGGTAGTGCGTGATGGTCTGATTACTAAGTTTATTGCTGTGCTCATCTTGGACAATGGCATCAAAACAACGAGCACACTCACTGGCAAGGCTCAGCATTTGCTCAAAGCTTTGTTGTGGATTTGACAGCGGCGCTAAACACATGATGAACGTCAATCCTTCAGTGCAATACGTTTCAATTTGCGCGCGATCGAACTGACCTGGAGAATAGACATCAGCGACTTTAAACATCAGCTCGTTTGTCTCTTCGTCATGCATAGAAAATAGTCCAATGTTGTCGAATTTGAGACTTCTATTCAACATAAATCTAGCAAGCTCACGCAATGGAAATGCATTCGTATGTTTACCGCTCACGCGAAGTACGACGTACTCTTCCAAGCGGCTTTGATCGGTGTTTGAATTGGAATCTCGTTTTCTAGCTTTGGTGGCACCATTCGCCAAGACTTTAGTACTACCCTTCCGTAGAGGTACGACCCGTTCGGTTACCCGAGACTTTGTAGAAATTCGCGTTTTCTTCGCTTTATCTGCACTATCAGCACGTAGTTTGTGCGCATTATTTTCTGTTGTCCAGCGCTGCCCACTCGCCACTGTCGAGTTTACTTCATCTCTCGGTTTCTTGACAACTTCACCAACGATTCCTTCCATCAGTGGTGGGGTCGCATTCCCTGTGGCATCGGCATCACCTACTAAGGGCAGAGAGTTCTCGTCAAAGTCTGAGATTTCATTCCCTTCAAATTGCCCATCGAGTCTTTTCGCTGCTAGGTTGCTCTTATCTGACTCGGTTCCAAAGACATCAGATCGTTTGCCCTTGATCTCGTGTTTGATAATTCCTTCCATTACTGGAACTCCACCCGTGGAGATGCCACCTTTGTATACGTCCTCGATACTCATGTGTGGTAGCTCCGGTGTATCCGTAATGATCTTTGACTGAGCTCCTTTCCCCTGCGGCGCGTTGACCGTAGGTGCAACTTTAGTCGATTGTTGCTTGCGTTTCGGCTTCTTGCCGGTACTAACGCGCGAAGCTACACGCGAAGACTTTGAAGACTTGATACTACGTTTATGGGGGGCTTGTTGCGAGGCGGTAAACTTGCTCACGTCGAGACCTCGCGACTGGGTGTCAGAGGCCGCATGCCCGACGACATTCTCCCATTGGTCGTGTCGTCGATTCAGATAGATGCCGTATCCAATTACAGCTACCACAAGTACCGTTACTAGAACTAGTACCGCGATACCAACCGAGAAATCCATTTCTCACTCCATGTTGTTCTAAATCTCGAGAGACCGAGCCCCTCGACATCATTTGGTTGAACCCGTTATTCCAAGTCAACCGATACCACTCGAGATACTCCTGCTTCCTGCATCGTAATGCCAATCAGCGACTCGGCAAAGTTCATTGTACCGCGCGAGTGGGTAATAATCAAGAATTGTACGTCATTTGCCATGGAATGGATTAACTTTCCGAATCGCGAAACGTTATGTGCATCAAGCGGCGCATCGACCTCGTCGAGGATGCAAATGGGGCTCGGGTTCAGTTCAAACATCGCAAAAGTAAACGCTAACGCGGCTAACGCCTTCTCTCCAGCCGAGAGTTGGCTTAAATTTTTGATTTGCTTGCCAGGTGGTTGCAGACGCATCGAGACTCCGGCAGTCAATGGGTCATCATCGGTCATTACAAGCGTCGCTCGACCACCGCCAAATAGTCGGGTGAACACTTTTTGAAACTTTTCGTTCGTGTTCGTGAATGCTTCATTGAAGAGAACCAATGTTTCTTTGTCGATTTTTTGCATCGCTTGTTTAAGTGTATCTTGCGATGTTTCAAGGTCATGGATTCGAGACTCGTATGTTTCGTACTCGGCTTTGCGTGCATCTAGATCTTGCGCAGCAGCAAGATTTACCGCTCCCAATTTTTCTATGCGCCTTTCGGTTCTGTCAAGTACACGCGTCAATGATTCTTCGTTGTCGTCAGGATCCAATGATTCCTTAGCCTGCTCTAACTCTATATTCAGTGTTGACAATTCGCTCAACAAAAACTCGAGCTTTGATGTAACCTGTATGTGTTCTTCTCTTAATTTTTGTGCCGCTTGTTGTCTTTGATCGACCAACAGTTGTTGTTGAGATTCCTCGACGTTTTTCTCGCGAATCTGGTGCAATATCGAGTCACGTTCTGCTCGCACGGTTGCTAATTCTTGATCTACGGTCGCAGCTTGCTTAACCACGTCTGCTAGTTGCGTTTCGAGTTCGAGAATCGACTCGGCATCGACTTGAATCTGTTCATCTAAAAGTTGTACGCGCTGTTTGAGGTCGACTAGACTTTTCGTCAGGAGTTCGCTACTCAAGGTGAAGGATGTAATTCGAGCTTGTAAATTACTGCATTCCAAGTCTAGGCGATGGTGTTCCGCTTGCGCGGCTCGATCTTCCTGCAACGCTTGTGCGGAAGCAACGCCGTTTTCTTTTTCTTTATCCTGAAGTTGTTTTCTCGTTTTGTCTAACTTCGCAGTTTCTGCATTTAGTTTGGAGATGTAGCTATCCTGACTGCTCAAATCTTGTTCTAGCGTTAGCTTCCGTTCCTTAATTGATTCACGTTCTCGTTCCGCGTTGGCGGAGCGTACACTTGCTTGGTAATGTTCAAGCTTATGTTGGTCAATTCTTGCGTTGATTTCTGTCAGTTTTGAACTAGCTTCACTTTGTTGCTGACGAACAGCACGAAGTAGCTCGCGCAACTCCGTACGACGTTGGGACCGCGCCGCAATTTTTTGAAGTGTCGCCTCGTGTTCTCTCGCTTTCCCATCGTAACGTTTGTTTAGTCCTTGCAACTCTTTTCGGTTCTCTAAAAGTGTATTCTTGTCTCGCGTGCTACCATTAAACCGAATCCAATTCTTGCCTACCCATATACCTGTCTTTGTAACCGTACTCTCATGCGGCTTCAGTTGTTTTTGGCGTACAAGTGCAGCTTCCAATGTTTCATCGACGAACACCTCTGCACACGGCACGGGAACATATTCTCGACCTTGGGTAATTACATGTGCTAGTCTAGAACCGGATTCAGATTCGGACGAAGGAGTTACGAGAACGGCATCACTCTTTTGCAATACCTTTACAGAGCTGTCTTTAAATTCAAAGCTGCTCACGGTAATAGCCGGTAAAAAAGAACTCAGAACCACTTCTACAGCTTTCTCATAACCGGGTTTTACAGCGATAATTTCACCGACTTTTGGTTGCTTTTGAAGCTCGTGAGTCGGCGCTGACTGTTCTTGTTTTGTTGATTCTGTCTGTAAAGACTGTTCAATCAGGGCAGTGAGTGCGCTACGCCTCTCACGAATTTCACTTAAATCGAGTTCCAGTTCCTGACGAACTTTCTCATCTTCTACATCAAGCTGTTCTAAAGTCTCTAGCTCATCGTCGAGTTCCTTCGTACGTTGTAGTGCGTGTTGTAGCTCGCCTTCCAGATGGTTCTTTTGACGATCGAGAGTTTTATCGTCTTCTTCATCGGGCTCGTACGTCGCCAATATTTCATCGAGTTCTAAATCTCTGCGCTCGAAGTCTTCCAATTCCTTTTGCAGCCGAGTTCGTTGGTCAGTCTGTAACGACAACTCGTTGGACTTCTCGTTAAACTCCTTCAGAAAATTGACCCATTCTTGACGCCAGGTATCGACCGCATCTTGCTTTGCGGTGTATTCGTTCCGAGATTCAACACACTTTTCTGCAGCGATCGTTCGGTCTTGTGTTATCTGCGTAAGTTCCGCGCGCAGATCTGCTATTTGAGTCTGCTGTTCCGCGAGTTGCTTTTCTTGATCCGTTTGTGCGTGAATAGCTTCTTCTCGTGCGTGTTCTGCCTCTTTGCGACGCTGTTTACGTTGGCGGCTCTCTTCTTCAATGCGCGCAAGCGTGCCACGAGTCTCAAACGACTGCCCCTGAATGACATTAAACTGTTCAAGACAGTCGGACTCTCGAACTCGTAAGGTGTCTAGAACGGTTCGAATTGACTGCATAGCAGCTAATTCTCTGTCTACTTGGAGTGAACTATCCTGAATTCGTCCCTCTTGTTCTTCAATTTGAGTTTCAACGGTTTGTATGCGAAGTACGACAAGTTTCGCTTGGACACTACGTTGCTTTTCGCGTAAATCTGAATAGCGCGCTGCTTCTCGAGCTTGTCGCTCCAAGTATTTAATTTGGCGAGAGAGTTCAGTCGCATGATCTTTGACACGTTCAAGGTTTTCGGACGTAGCTTCAATCTTTCTTTCAGTCTCTCGGCGGCGTTCACGATACTTTGATACACCTGCAACTTCTTCTAAGTGATTTCTTAACTCCTCAGGTTTTGCAGTGACAATCCGACCAACGAATCCTTGCTCGATTACCGAATAACTTCGCGCCCCAAAACCTGATCCCAAGAACAAATCACGAATGTCTCGTTTTCGACAACGACGTCCGTTTAAGTAGTACTTCGAGGGAGACTCTTGATCTATTTCGCGCCTTAGTGCGATTTCGCCATACTTGGCGTAGCTACCCCCAATCCTGTGGTCTTGGTTATCAAAGAGCAACTCAATAGTCGCTTGTCCCGAAGGAGCGCGCGTATCAGACCCTTCAAAAATGACATCCGCGAGTTCATCTCCTCGCAATTGACTCGCTTGGCTTTCCCCTATTCCAAGACGTATCGCATCGACGATATTTGATTTACCACAACCATTGGGGCCGACTACTACCGTTACGTTGTGCGGTAAGTCTATGACGGTAGGATCGACATAGGACTTAAAACCAGCAAGCTTTAGAGACTTTAGACGCATGTCAAATAAACCGAAGCGCGTGCAAGGAAAACGTAAACCTAATCGTTACGAAATGCACAAAAAACAAGTAGTACAAAGCAACATGTTAAGCACTTTGTAGTCGATACAAGCACTAGAATTAAAAAAAATTGTAATTCTCCAACAAATCGTACAAATTTTGACGATTTTGCTTGTTACGACCTGCTAGAAAGTCGGTTGGGCGGCTTAGTTACTCTGACTGGCCAGACGTACTTAGCGAGGCAAAACAGGGAATTCAACCTGCTACCAATCCGGGGTGTCGTTCCCAGTTCTTACCAGAAGAGAAGAATCGTTCCGATTCAACTAGCGGAACGAATCTTCTCTTACACGATACCTCTCATCTGCGGAAGTAGTAGTCTGTGTAATGTTTGCCGATTGACAAACTGATAGAAAATCGGCCGGGTTCGCGCCTTCCATGTCCGGAGACCTCCATGGCGATAAGTGTTGCTCTTCCGTGAGCACCCCCCGGTCGATCGGAATGGTTGGTTGCATTACAAATTCCTGTTGTGAATTTTTTCGATGTATCGAACTCTGACACGCAATACTTTCCGTTTTAAAGTGAATAATATACTGAAAATTCTCTTTTGTTCAACTTTTGTT
>VYFT01000033.1 GCA_009842245.1 Gammaproteobacteria bacterium
CCGAAACCTGTTTGCCGTCAAGCAAATCCCGGTATGGGCTTAAAATGACGCTTACAGAACACCGATGGAGGGCCTTCGCAATGACTGGAACGGGGTTCAGGAATGCCTTGGGGCCGGGCGTGTCCGGCACCGCGTGCACGATGCCGCTGTGGTCACTGTCAGTTCGCGGCCGCCAGCGCCTCGAGCGTTTCCTTGATGGCGGCGAGGTCCGCGCCTTGTGCTACAACGGCCGTCTGGAGCGCGGCGATGGCCTCGCCGTGCGCGGCAAGGGTGGCCTGGATCGTGGCGATGTCCGCCGTCATGCCGACGAGCATGTTGAACACGAATCCGAACGCGCCGACGAGAATCGCGACGATCCCGGCGCCGATGATCTTGATCCATCTCAGCTCGGACTTCACGCCTCCCAGCTCGGACTTGAGCAGCGCCACCTCATGTGCGAGATCTTCCCTGCTGGCCAGCCCGCCGAGAATTCGAGCAGAGTGCGCAGTGATCGCCTTGGCATCAGCTTCGGCAACGCCGTCCTTGGCGAGGCGTTCGGCCTCGGCGAGTGTGTCAAAGGCAATGTCTGCGGGCATGCCGGACGGTGCTTTCCTGCTGTCTTGATCAATCTAGCGACTTTCGCATCCGAATTCCAGACCGTGTTGCGGCGACGGCTGCGCCTGGCCACGGCAACGGCGCTCCTGACGCTCGCCGCGGCGCAGTTCGCGACGATCCCGTCCCCGGTCCTCGCTCAGGCCGACGCAGGCGGCACGCTGGGGATCGACTGCGGGAAGCCACGCCGCAACGCGGAGGGCAAGCTCATCCTCGGCGACGACGGCAGCCAGCGCGCGATCTGCGAGGCCGACCGCGCCACGGCCCTGAACTACACGAACGTGGTGCGCGAGACCCGCGACCGGCTCCGCGCCGCGCTTGCCGTGCTGCCCCCGCCGGTCTGGGACGACCTCGTCGAGCACCTGCGCACCGATGACGAGATCGCGGACTGGACCTACGCGGATCCGGACATCATGTCCCGGCTCGGCACCTTGAGCGCCGGCGCGCCGCCGGGCGACCCGGGCGAGGTCGCCACATCCGAACGCGCCCACGGCCTGGCACAGCACTGGGACGGGGGAATCCTGGCGGGGAGCGGCGTCGGGGCGGACTGGCGGGAAAGGGTGCGTGCGCGCGCCTGCGGCTTCGGTGCCGGGGGCGCGATCCTGCCGGGCGCCATGATCCTGGTCTGGCTTGATCCGGCCGTGGTCCGCGACCGCTGGACGCCGGAGATGGTGCAGCGCACGGCACGGGCCTGGCTGGAAAGCCAGAGCGACCGGTTCGTGGCGGTCGACCGGATCCCCGATGTCGTGACCGCCGCACGCACGCTGTCCCGGGCCGACGGGCGCGTCCGGAACATCGCAAACGATCCCGCCGTCCAGGCCTGCTTCGCGACCGTGCCGGAGGGCGCGCTGGCGATGCGCATGACGCTCTGGCGGCAGACGGTTGCCGGCCGCCGCGCCGTCGCGTGCGCCGATGCCAGCGAGGTCGGCCTGCGGCGGCTCGTGTGGGCCAGGCAGAACGGGGTGTTCATCGTGCCGGAGGTCGCGGTCCTCGCCAACGGCAACCCGCACCCCGACCGGGGCGAGCCGCTGCTCGGACAGCGGCCGGGCCTTCCGCTCGTGATGACGGTGCCGGATGACACGGCCGCGGTCCCGCAGGACGGGGAGTTTCTGGAGGCGAACACCTGCCGGACCCCGCGCACGGTCGACGCGGTGCGTGTCGACGACTGCGACGCCGAGATCAACGGCCAGACCGTGCAGGGCGCGCACGTCGTTCGGCTGCGCTTCCGGGAGGTCCAGAACGACCCTGCGGAGCCCCTGCGTATCGACCTGGTTCCGGTGGGGCCGGATCCGCTTGATCCCGGGAACGCGCTCGGCGTGATCGCGCCGCCGGGGCCGCATCCGATCTGGGAGACGACCACGCTGTTCTGCGACGGGGCGTTGCCCGCGCCGTTCCTCAACGAGATCCCGGACATCCCGGACTGGGACGACTGCACCGATCCCGCGAACTGCGACGGCTGGGTCTATCCCGATTGCAGCGGGCAGTGGGGCGGGCTGTTCGACCAGGGGAAGCGCATCGGCTTCCGCCAGAACGAGTCCTATCCCCCTGGCTGGCCGGTGGACGAGGTCGAGGTCAGGCGGATCGACGACGACTGCTTCAACCCGGTGCCGCGGGCGGATTCGGAATCCCGGACCGGTTCGGCCTGCGAGGTCGTCGCGACCACCTCGACCTCGTCGACCGGCACGGTGAATTTCACCGAAACCGTCAGCGTTCCCAGCACGCGGCAGATCCCGGATCCGGACTGGGTCGCGCCGTCGCCCTGCGGCCTTCCGTGGGATCAGCTCAGCGGGGATCCGGACCCGAACGATCCGGACTGCGGCCAGACGGCGCCGCTGATTTCCGAGTCCTACCTGGACACGCAGACCGTCTCGCAGAGCTACACGGACACGGACGCGAACGCCGGTGCGTGCGACTGCCCGGCGGGCTGGTCAGGGTCCATAACCCAGGAACGCGATTTCGCGTGGCACAACCGGGACTGGGCCGTGCCCGTCAGGCACCCGGGACGCGCTCAGTGGAGCGTCGGCCAGGTAGCTGGCTACTTTGACGGCACCGCGACGACCGACGCGCTGAACCAGCCGATCGGTTGGCTTCCGGTCCTGTCCACCGATCCGCCCGATCCGCCCGGCATGCCGGCGTTCATCCGCCTGATCTCGCTGACGGCGGACTGGCACGAGGAATCGAACACCTGCACGCCGCCGGTGCCGAGCAGCTCAAGCGACGGGGACTCCGACAGCCCGTGGGGCTACCAGAGCTACCTGGACGGACAGATCTACGAGAGGCCGGCGAGCGACGGCACCTCAGTCGGCGTGAATCAGGATCCGACCGAACACGGCGCGGCGCCCAGCGCACCGAACCAACCCGGAGACTACACCTGGTGGTGATTATCAATCTGAACTGGAGGGAAACAGTGGACATCTTGAAACGTCTGACGCTTTGCACGGCCCTGTTAGCCATAGCGACAAGTGCGCGCGCCACCGAATTTGTCTTTGGTGACTTCCTTGAAGTCACGCCAAGCGAGGTCATCGCATACATCGATTCCGGCGGCGACCTGGAGATCAGGAACCAGCAGGGCTATCCACTCCTGCACTGGGCGGCCTGGACCGGGGAGATCGAAGTCGCGCGGACGCTCCTCGGCCGCGGCGTGGACGTGGATGTCGTCCCGAGTGGTGGCAGGACACCGCTGATGATGGCGAGCTGGGCGGGACAGCCGGACATGGTGGCGTTCCTTCTGGGCGAAGGCGCGGACCCTATGCGTGCGGACGAGAAGGAATTCACGGCCTTGCACTACTGGGCCATGAGCGGCCATCCGGAGACGCTGACGCTCCTCCTCGATGCAGGCAGCGATCCTTTGGCCCGGGTCAATCTTCCCGAGAGCCCAGGCCATCAGTTCCTGCCGCTCGACGGCGTCCGGAAGCACAACCTCTGGGCCGTCAACACCGACGCCGGCCGGCGCCTCCAGCGCTTGACCTACGAAGGCACGGGCTGCGAGGGCGTCATCGTGCTGCCAAGCGACAAGAAGCTCACGACCCTTGCCGAGCGCACGCTCGGCAAGGCCTCCCGCTGGAAGCAGATCGCCAGGCTCAACGGTCTGGGGCCGGACAAGAGCTACCGGCTGGGCGACTGCCTGAAGCTGCCCGAGTGATCATTCAGGAGCACGTGAGATGAACGAAGCGATGCCAGCAACGTCAGCAAATGCCGAACCGGGAACGGGCCTGCCGTCACCTGGCCCTTGGCAAACGCTCCTCCAGGATCGCCTCGATCCGGGCCTGGCCTTTCGCCAGTTCCGCAATTGCATCCCGGTTCGCGCTGATCGCGACCCTGTTCTCGCGGATCTCCGCGCGGAGTTCTGTCCTGACGGATCCGATCTCGGCCCGGACGGATCCAATCTCCGCGCGGAGCTCTTCCCGAACGGATCCGATCTCGGCCCACAGGATTCCAGACATTGCGAGGCCTGCCGCGACAGTTCCGCCGATCAGCCACTTCAGCGTCGGCCGGTCGAACCCCTGCGCGGAAGGTCGCCCAAGCGTCTCTCGCAGGAACTCGATCTGCTCCCGCGTGAAGCCGTGTCGTTCCGCCGCGTCGGCCAATGCCTGCCCTCCTTCTCCCTGCGACCCAACCTATGCCCGTCGTCGGCTTTCCGCAAGGCAGTGGCACTTGCCATGACCGGAACGCTTCAGGTCAGCACGCGGAGCGCGGTCTCCGGAGCCTTGTCGAGCACTCGCAGGAGGGCGCGCGCCGCTCCGGTCGGGCAGCGCTTTCCCTGCTCCCAGTTCCGGATGGTCTCGTGGGGCACGTCGATGCGCCGCGCCAGCTCCGTCTGGCTGAGGCCCAGGCGCCGCCGGATCCGCCGTGTGTACCGCGCCATGTCCTGCATGGCCTCCGCCTCGTCCTCGCGTTCCTGCAGGGCGATGTCGGCTTCCGTGGTCGCGTCCACGACCGAGGGGGCGATCCTGCCCTCGGGAAAGGTGGACGGATCGACGGGATCAACCTTGATGCGTCTTGCGGGCATGTTCCGCGACCTGCTTCTTGCCGACCTTGCGGCTTCGGCCGGATTGGCGTCCGGCCGTTACCGGTCCCGTGGCAGCCTTTCCTCCAGGATCGCCTCGATCCGGGCCTGGCCTTCTGCCAGTTCCGCAATTGCGTCCCGGTTCGCGCTGATCGCGGCGCGGTTCTCCCGGATCTCCGCGCGGAGTTCTGTCCTGACGGATCCGATCTCGGTGCGGACGGATCCGATCTCGGCCCACAAGACGCCGGACACGGCGAGGCCTAGCGCGAGCAGCCCGCCGAACATCCACATCAGCGTCGGCCGGTCGAAGCCCTGCGCCGACGGGCGCCCAAGCGTCTCTCGCAGGAACTCGATCTGCTCCTGCGTGAAGCCGTGTCGTTCCGCCGCGTCGGCCAATGCCGGTCCTCCGTCTGCCTGCGGTTCATTCTATGTGCCATTCCCACGCTCTGCAAGGTGGCCAGGTCAGCATCGGGCGCGGACGTCCCGTTTCGCGTGGGCCTTCCTTCTCGCCCTCTCGCTTGCGATGCCCTCAGCCGCAGCTGCCCAGGAACGCGCTCTCGGTGGAGCGGCGGACGGGGCGCCGGACTTTCGCGCTGCGCTTGGCGACTGCCCTGCGGATCTCCTGCGCCGCGCCTGGACCGAGATGCTGCCGCTTGAGGCCGAGGCGGTGGAGCGCGAGGTCCTTGCGCTTTGCACCGAGCGGTCCGAGGCGATGGCCCGCTTCCTGGACGCGCAGGCACGGCTGAACGGCGCGCTGGCCGTGGTGCGCGCGCCACAGGCGACACCTGGCGGAGGCCCGGTTCCGGCGGCGGCTGACGATCGCGTCGAGCGTCTGCGGAGCGAGGTCGCGACGCTCAAGAGCCGGATCGCGAGGCTTGAGGGGGACCCGGAGCGGCCGGAGACCGAAGCCTTGCGCAAGGACCTGAGCGACCAGCTGGCGACGGCCGAGGCGGACCTGGCGCTCGCCGAGGAGACGGCCGGGCGCGTGGGCGCCGGGCAGGCGGACGTTCCGCCGCCCGATGCGGCCGGGATCCCGGTCCTGGCGACCGGGCCGGAAACGGGCAGGGAGGAGCCGGCCCCGCTGCCTCCGCCCGGCGTTGCGGCTCCGGAGACCGAGGTCGCGGTTGAGCAGCCGGCCGAAGCATGGCCGGCGGAGGACGCGGCACCGGTTCCTGTCACGGGGCCGCGCGGCCGCCGTACCGAATGGCGGCTGATCCATGCGGTGCGCAGGGACGACGGGCAGTGGCATGTGCGGCTTCAGGGCACGCGCGAGCTCCCTGTCCGCATTCCGGGGGCAACCCCCGACGCGCCGGAACGGATCCATTGGCAGCCGGTGCTCGACCCGCCGGTGACGCTGTCCGAGGGCGACGTCCTGGCCGACGGTCTCGCGCTCCTGAAGGTCCTTCCGGATGGCGTCATGCTGGACGATCCGGCGTCGCCGGACGGAGAGCCGGTCCTCGTCCCGTTCGTGACGGGCGAGTCCATCGCGGCGGGCCATGCGGAATGGGATTTCGAGACGATCATGGAGGCCGCGCGGGAGGTCACCCTGCCCGAGGGGCTGAGCGTGCTTGCGGTGAGCCGGGAGGGCGTCCTGCTTGGGGACCCCGCTGCGCCGGGCGCGGAGCCGGCACTGGTTCCGTTCGCGGTCCAGGAGAACGGGGAGGGCGGATCGTGACGGCTGAGGGAGGCAACGGCGCCGGCCCTTCGGCCGGGCCGGACCGGGGCAACGGCGACGCTCGCGCCCGTGGCGGCTTTGCGGGGCTTGGCCCCCAAGCACGAGCTGCGCTTGCCCGGCTGGGCTTCGGGCGCCGCGAGACGCCGAGAATCGGCAAGGGCGGGGCGTACGACATCGGGTCTGAGGACTTCCGCCGGGTCTGCGCGCTCCTCCCCGACGGCTCGGTCCGGATCGTGCCGGCCTACCACACGGGGCCGGTCGCGGCCGAGCTGGCGGACCTGCGTCTCCGTTACGACCTGCCGGTGACGAAGCCCGAGCCGGCGAGGCTGGAAGAGATCGCGGAGCTGCAGGGCCTGGCTGCGGAGCAGGTCGTGTCGCGCAAGCCCTCGGCGGGGCAGATCCGGCTGCGGCGCGCGCTGCACGACGCCGCGGTGCTCGGGGCCTCGGACCTGAAGCTCTCGGAGCATCGGACCCACGGCGTGCTGCGACTGAAGTGCGGCGCGGGAGAGTTCACCCACGGGCCGCAGTGGCAGCCCAAGGAGGTCGAGCAGGCCGTCGGCTGGACGATTGGCCAGCGCGACGGCGGGGACGGCAAGGCAAGCATGGAGGTCGGCGTGCCCGCCGGCTTCAGCATAGGGCAGGGCGGGATGCCCGAGGGAATGCCGGACGGGATCGGCGCGTTCCGGGGCCAGCTCGCCTGGCATGGCAACCAGCAGCGCTTCCTGAACCTGCGACTGCTGCCGAAGCCGGACCCCGCCACCTTCGGCGACGTCGCCGGTCTTGGGCTGGAGGAGGACGTGCTCGCGGCGCTGGCGGAGGAACGTCGCTCCGAGGCGGGACTCGTGATCATGGGTGGCAGCACCGGGGACGGGAAGTCCACGACGCTGGTTCGCAACCTGGGACGGCTTTACGAGGAGCACGACGGGACCCTCTCGATCTGCACCGTCGAAGATCCGATCGAGTACGCCATCGCCCGCCCCGGCCTTGAGCAGTTCGCCGTGAACCCCGGGAAGACGCCCGAGGAACGCGACGCGAACTTCGCTACGATGCTGATGGTCTTCGTCCGGATCAACCCGGACGTGGGCATGGTCTCGGAGATCCGCACCGCGGCGGAAGTGCGCCAGATCCTCAATTTCGTCACCAGCGGGCACAAGGTCTACACCTCCGTTCATGCTGAGTCTGCAGTCGGCGCGCTGTTCCGGGTGATCTCGTTCGGGGTGAATCCCAAGGCGCTGAGCGGGCCGCGCGTCGTGAACCTCGTGCTGCGCCAGAAGCTCGTTCCCGCGCTCTGCAAGAAATGCGCGGAACCGCTGACCGGCCCGGCGCTGGCACGGGTCGAGGAGTGGCTGGGCGAGGAAGCGTTCGGGGACCTCCCGGGACCGGCCGCGCCGCTCCGGCGCAACCGCAAGGGCTGCGATTCGTGCCTCGCGCCGTACTCCGCCTATTCGGGCGCGGCGCTGGAGACCGCACGGAGGGCCTGGGGCGGGTATCTCGGGCGCCGAGCGACGGCGGAATTCATCCGCGTGGACGACGGCTACCGGCGGCTGCTCGAGGACGAGGACGCGCTCGGCGCGGAGGAGCACTGGCTGACACCGAAGGCGAAGGGCGGCCTGGGGGGGATTCCGCTCAGCACCCGGCTCCGCCGCCTCGTCGCGGCAGGCGTGACGGACTTCGAGCACGTGACGAACGAGCCGCTTCCGGAGCCTCTGCCGGCGATCACGAAAGCCGTGTCCGAGGACGAAGGAGCTGTGGCGATCGGAACGGGAAGCGGGGAGAGGGACGATGGCTGAACGCACGCAGATCCTGCCCCGCCTCCTGGCCTGGCTTCGACGCCTGGACGCCGCGCTCTCGGGGAAGGGAGAGGCCGGCCCGGGCGGGCAGGCCCCGATTTCCGGAGACCGGCCGGCTTTCATCGCCCGCCTCTGGCGCGGACTGTTCTTCGGCACGGCGCGGCGTGCCGAGATCTGGCAGCTGCTGGCGGACGTGGCGAAGGCGGGCGTGCACACCGACCGCGCGGTCGCGACGTTGATCCTTGCCTCGCGCCGGGCGGGGCGGACGGGCATGGCGCAGGTTCTGGCGGAGATGCACGTGGGGCTTTCCGACAACGATGCCGCCGGACGGCTTGCGCCCTACATCTCGTCGCCGGAGCGGCTCCTCGTCGGCGGCCTCGGGAAGCAGAAGGCGGCCGCCGTCTTCGACGGCGCGGCCCGGCTCCTGCGGAACCGGATGGCGCAGAGGAAGGCGCTGGTCGGGGCCATCGCCATGCCGCTCCTTCTCTTCGCCGGCCTCGTGGCGATGATGCTCTTCTTCGGGCTGCAGCTCCTTCCGGCCTTCGCGGAGCTGGTGGACTTCGGGACCCTTCCGCCGCTGCAGGGCGCCGTGGTTGCGGTGACGATGGCGATGTCGGGGAACCCGTTGGCGCTCGTCTGGGGGATCGCGGGGACCGCGGCCGCCCTGGGCGCGCTCATGCGGTTCTGGACCGGACCCGGGCGCGCGGTGGCGGACCGCTTTCCGCCGTTCTCGGTGATGCGGCTCCAGGCCGGCACCGGGTTCCTGTTCGCGCTGGCGGAATACGGGCGGGCCGGCGTCGCGATCACGCCCGGGCTGCTGGAGGAGATGGCACGGGATACCGGCCGCTACGAGGCGTCAAGGATCCTCGCCCTGGTCACGCACCTGGAGCGGACCGACAACCTCGGGACGGCAGCGCTGGAGGCAGGGCAGGGGTTTCCCGACGACGAGCTTGCGTTGATCCTGCAGGTGCTCTGGAACGAGGAGGACGGCGTCAAGCGCGCGGGCGAGTTCCTGGAGCGGCGGCTCGAGCGGATCGAGGACAACGTCAAGGCAAAGATGGCAGTGCTGAACGCGGTCCTGTTGGCCCTCATCGCCGCCGCCATGCTGGCGCTGATGTCGATCGCGCTGCCCCTCGCGGACCAGCTCAACGCCGCGATGGCCACCGCATGACGGCGCCGTCGCATCGATCCACCCTTTCGACCGACCAAGAAGGAAGAGGCACATGAGAACGAGAGAGAGACCTGGCCGCGCGGGCGGCCATTCGGCGGCCATGGCCGCGGCGCCCGGCAAGCCCGCGGCCGACTCCCGCCGCCGGACATTCCCGCGTCGGGAGCGTCGGGGCATCTACGGCCTGATGCTCACCATGGCGATCGTTGCGGTCATCATCCTCGTGATGGTCGGCTGGGCGGTGACCCTGCGCGAGGGCGCGCGCGTTTCGGCGCTGCAGACGACTCTCACGCAAGCGGAGGCCGAAACGCGCCGCCTCTTCTCCAGTTTCACGAACTACAGCGGCGACATCGACGCCCTGGTGTCGTCAGCGATGCCGACGAGAGCCCGCGACGGCGACACCATCGTGACCCCCTGGGGCACAACGATCGAGATCGGCGGCGGCAACACGCCGGGGACTCAGGCGGCGGCGACCGTGGCCAGCACCGCCAACAGGTTCTGGATCCAGATCGACAACCTGGGGGAGGACGCGTGCAAGAAGATCGCCGCCGCATACCAGAACAATCCCGGCGTTCTCTCGGTGACGGACGGCACGGCGGCGCAGACCGCCGCTGACATTGACACCCCCGCCGAGATCGAGAGCGACTGCGACGGGGACACGGATCTTGCGATCGTGTTCCGGGGGTGAGGCGATGGACGGGCCAGGCATGAACCACGCGCCTTTCATCCGGCACCCGCGTCCGGAGCGCCGCGGGATGGCCGCGCTGGGGGCGGTGATGGTGCTTTCGGGCCTCGCTGCGGTCCTGGTCACCGGCTGGCAGGTCGCGATGGCCGGCGAGCGGATCCGGGGCGCGGCCCGTTACCTGTCGGAGTCGGTGGCCGCAGAGGGCTACGGCCTGCACCACTGGCTGCACGCGGAGCGGACGGACCCGCCGGTCACGCCCCCGATGGCCTTCCCGGCCGAGGGGACGGCGCGGGCGCTCACGACGGCGGAGGCCGGCCGGCTGGCCGTCCATTCCGCCACTGCACGCTGGCGCCGGACGGCCGCGGACGCGACCGTGCCGGTGCTGCCGCGCAACTGGGAGATCGTGCACCTCGTCGGGACGGCCGGCGGACTGCCGGACGGCGTGCTCGTGCTTCGGCCGTCGGACGAGGTGGTGGGTAAGCGTCATTTTAAGCCCATACCTCTGCGCCGTTTCCCGCCCGGGGATTTTC
>VYFT01000056.1 GCA_009842245.1 Gammaproteobacteria bacterium
TCTCGAACCAAACGACGTCGAAACCCGAAATGGGGTCGAGCTGTCTGATTGGATCGAGTCTACGTTTCTTGGTGTCTCGAACAACTCAGTTCGTGAACACGCGAACAAACCGATCATTCGGTTAGCCAGTGCTCCCGATTCCACATCGGAACGCAGGCCTTGGCGATCGATAGAGGATCCAGAACGAGCGGGCGTATTTCCGTTTCAACCTGTCAATTTCAAACCATGGCGAAATCACACTTCGTTGGGAGACCCGTTAGTAGTGCCGAACACGTCCGAAGACCATGAGTGTGACCCATTGCGAGTCGTTCCACCTTACCGAGTTGGTTTTGGTTCGTCCGCCATGGTAGCCACGCATTTTGAAGCAACTTGCGAAGTTCCCGAACCTGGGCAGACGCGATGGACATTGTCCATTGAATTATTTTCACCTCAAGAAAACTCTAGAAGCGAGCGTGTTGTCTTGAATGGGCAGAGGGTAAAGTTTCATAAATCCAATACACAAATAAAACTCGATTGTGAAACAGGAAAATGGAAAGCCCGAGCTAAATTTTGGGTAGCACTTCCAGGTGATTGGTGGGGCACTAAGATTTATCATAATAATCGTACTGCCGACATTACTTGTCCCTGATTGACGTTGCCATGAATAAACAGATTTCAGAGAATTAACAATACAAAGGTGACGGGACGGTGTTCCGTGCCGTAATCTGAAAGAGAGACTAGCATCGGATTAACGATGTTAGGTGTAATGATCGGTAAGATGGTCCATGAACATTTAGCATGGATGGTGCTCGCTCGTAACGAAATTCGCGTTTGTACTCGATTGAGTCGAACGAAATTTATACTTGCGGTCGCGTTGGTGCTTTGCACGTGGTATTTCGTGATCCTTACGATGTTCCACATGCTGGACTCTGGAGTTGTACCGATGCACGGAGTCCTGAGCCCGCGATACTTGATGAGTATATTGGGCGATAGCTACCTAGCCCTGTTTTGCTTGGGCGTTCTACTCCTCTCTTACGACATACATTCTCGAGACGAGAACAACAGAATTCAGGAAATCCTCCAATCCAAACCCGTTGACAATCTGCAATTCTTCGCCGGACGTCTGTTCGGTATTTTTGTTGTGATGGGATTACCGATGGTATTTTTCCTATTGGTAGCAGTTTTTTATGGGGTCCTATCGGGAATATTCGCGCTTCCATTCGGTGAGCCAATCGAACCGTGGAGTGTGGTCTCTTTTCTAATTTTGGATGTAGTTCCCACGTTCTTCTTTTTCGGAAGTCTTGTGTTTTTCCTCGGCTGGTTGATTAAGCCCAGATTCGTTGCATTGTTCGTTAGTGCGTTCTGTTTGTACGGTTTGATGTGGGTCAATAGTCGGTTGCCGCTTGAAATTTTCAAACCGCTACAGACGGTCACTGGAAATGTGATCTTCCCCTCGGAAATCATTCCGAACTTCTTAGAAATACAAGTGGTTCTAAATCGGCTCGCATTGATATTGCTGGGAATAGGATTTCTGTACTGGCTATCGGTTCTTTATGCGCGGAACACGGGTTCGAATGTAGCACAGAGAGCAAAAGGTTTCTATGCGTTCGGCGGTGGTATTCTTTTCATCTTGGGAATGGTAGGTTCCAACTACTTAGAGCAACAACAAGTAGCGGGTTGGAAGCGATTTCATGACCAACACTTTGAGCCGAGTTCATTTCCAGATATCCATCGTCTGAGCGGTAGTGTCGACTTGTATCCTGGCCGAAATATCGTGCTAGATCTCAACTTGGACGTTTCGGTGTCGGAAGAGTATCGTGGAGATTACGTACTGTTTTCACTTAATCCGAATTATCGCATTAAACAAATTACAGTTGCTGGAGAGAAGGTCAAGGGCCGTAGATTTAACAAAGGATTGCTGAAAATTCCGCGACAATACTTTGAAGGTAGCAAGGTTGAGATGCAACTGCAGGCTACGGGTCGACCGAAATCCAAGTTCGCGTATTTAGATTCGATTGACAAAATTTCCAACATTTTTGGACCGGAGGCGCACCAACTGCGATATCTAGGTACAAAGAATTACATTTTTGATCCTCGATTTGTGGCCTTGATGCCTGGAATCAAGTGGTACCCAACATCCGGTACAGCAACTAGGGAAGACAGTTGGAGTACACGTCAGAAAGACTTTTTTGCTGTTGACCTACAAGTATCAGTTCCATCGAAGTGGCTCGTTGCGGGTCCTGCGAAACGAGAATTGGTAGAAAATAAAGGCCGTTCAGTCTTTCGTTTTCAAACGCAAAACCCAGTACCTCGCATTGCGCTCGTAGCATCTCGATTTGAACGAGCATCACAACAGGTTGGTGCTGTCGAATTTGAACTCCTCTATGACAGATCGCACCGACGTAATTTCGAACCATTTACCGTAGCGGATAATCCCGCGCAGCGTCTGTGGGTCGAAGACCTCTTAGAAGAAGTGTCATCGGCCGGATTGGAATACCCCTACTCGGCTTATTCCCTTGTAGAAGTTCCAGCGGCGCTACGTACATTCGGTAGTGATAGCGAGCTGAGTTCGGTATTAGGCATGCCGGGGATCTTGATGATGCCAGAAACTTCACTACCGACGATGCATTTCGATAGTTTGTACGACTTTGATGATGGTTACTCAAGTACGGCTACGAGTTGGAATGATCCCCGCTGGGTGCGCGCAACACGACATAGTCTGTATGAATACTTTGGGTTCGATCAATACATCGGAAATCATCTAGTTCATTTTTACCAATCAGTCTTATCAGATCAGATCAACGCCACGGGTCCAGATGCTCTCATGCTCAATCTTGTTCTTGAACAATTGGTGCAGTTGGTACTAGCGAACCGAGAAATTTCTTTCGATTTTGATAGCGCACTAGATCGGAATGTACTAGACTTAACCCAAATAGACGCAGTCCAGATCATCAATCTTTTTCGAATTCTCGAATGTCAAAAAGATACCAAATGCATCTACTATGATCGATCTGAGCAACATCTAGATCTGCTCAGCGCGAGAGATCGTCAACTAAATTCCGACTTAGTCCTGGATGTAGTTGAAACGATGTCCCTGTTTGACTTTGAATCAAGCAAGATTTCTACTGTAGAACAAAGAGCACTCAGAATACGGTCTCTCGCTGTTAGTAAAGTACTAGTGGATGTTTGGGGCACTGATGTAGTCAGTTCGATCCTCGTTGAGCTACTGCAGCGATTTCGAGGACAAAACCTCACCTATGACGACTTTGTATCAGTTGCGCAATCACGAGGCATTGACTTTGAATCACGCCTTGACGACATGATCCATTCAACCGGTCTACCCGGTTTTATCGCATCGGACGCGGCTCAACATCGAGTCCAAACCGAAAACTCAGAACAATCTACTTTTCAGACCACTTTCACGCTACAAAATGGGGAACCCGTGTCCGGATATTGTTTCGTCACTCCAATCAACCATTTGAGCGATCGAGTTTACAGTGATCTAATTGAGAAATCCCCGATATTTGTTGACCGGAATCAAGCTTTTGAAGTCGTGATACAAAGTGAGTTACCACTGCACTACATTGAGATCAAGCCCTATCTGTCGCTCAATCGTACCAAGTTTCAAATTTTCGTCCCAAAGGTTCAAGATTTGTCCGACGAAGAACAAGAACGTGTGGAATTTGGTGGAGGAACAATGGAGATCATTTCTGTACGCGAGATCGAAAATGCACAGGCTGACGATACGCGTTTCATAGTCATCGACGACTTAGACGCGGGCTTTTCAGTAGTCGATAAATCCAACCGATTTAAGGTTCATCCGATAGCGCATTTCGCACGGAGCTTCATCGGAGTATCGGACCGTGACGTGATTAGGGGTCTGCCAGCGTTTCAGTTTGAAGAGATAGCTGTACCAAAGGACACCTGGGAACGAAAGACTGAACCTACAGCATACGGCAAATATTGGAAGACGTATACGCTCAATCAAAAAGGCGGTGGCGAAACATATGCCAGATTTGCTTCGAAACTACCAACGCCGGGTCTGTGGCGTCTAGAGTACTTTTTACCAGATAGGTATGTAATACAGGCTCGACAGTACGCAAAGAATTTTAGTTCAGTCATTTCTAGAATCAGTAGAGGTGTCGCGCAAATTGATGTCCATATAGATGGAGTTGCCCGAACTGAGTTGCTGGATCCCGAGGATCTTGAACTTGGCTGGTACGTGATTGGAAACTATAACATCGAAGATCCTGAAGTGGAAGTTTGGATCTCAAACCCAAATGATTGGGGTGTCGTATTCGCGGACGCAATTCGTTGGTCTCCTGTTGAGGACTCAGACTAAGACAAATTCATGTGGCTAACATTTACGTTTAGTAGTCGTTTGCAGATATTACAACACAGACTAACTGGAGGGACATTTCGATGAATCAACGACACCGTCAATTGCACAATTCGGTACGGAGTGTCCGAACAGAAGCTTTTATAGTGCTGCTGTCTTTACCTCTTTGGACCGCATGCTCATCCATCAACGAAGAAACCGATACGTTAATGAGCTCAAATTTGGGAGCACAACATGAAATCGTATCCAACGACGAATTCGCTCCGAATAATTGGTTACGTATTTCAGTCATCGATCGCTTCGATGATTCTTTAACAAAAAGAATTCTGTACTACTCGACCGAGGATTCAAAGACTTTGCTTCTTGAACGGAACAAAGAAGAAAGTGACGGTCTAACGAAATTGCTAGTCAGTTTCCCAAGAGAGCTTCTGTCTTGGAATCAGAGAATAGCGAGAGGAGAGACATACTCGGCCGCTATGGACAGAAGGATGAAGGACGATCATGAATTCTACCCCACAATTCCGGTGTCGTTCAATTTCAAACGATACGACGAAGATGATATAAGAGTGCTTGACGAAGAGTTTAAAGACAGCAAAATTTTCGACGGAATGGCAAAATCTATTGATCTTCGAAACGATTATGAAACCGGCCTCAATTCCTACTTTGTAACTGCTTTGCGAGATTCTTATGAAGTCCGAATCAAAGCTGAATTTGGTTATTTTCGATTAGATTTCAAAGTAGATCTTGAGAACTTCAATGAACAATACACGTGGTTGACTGAGGTTTGCAAAGACGAAAAGATTGATGTCGCCGTATCAGTCGACTAAACGAAACATGAGCAACTAAGGATTGAAAAGAGTGATCCTTAATCGTTCATGTATCTACGAGTGCCCTGCTTCGATCGGAGCATTTTTTACTAATTGCTGTATTAGTAGTTTCTGCGCATAATTGTGCTACTTTCGTCTTTTCGACTACTCTGGGCGAAAATCAACCTTCATACACGCTCGTAGAGAACCGAAACCGACCTAAGACGATGTTTGTACTCTTTGAACTCAACACTACTACTAGGCTAAAAGACAACCTACGAAATCGATCAAAGTGAACAGTCCTTCTAACTGGCGCAACTCCAGTTTCATGTTAGAGTTCAACCTTTTTCTTCCCACGCTTCGGTGGCTATCCTCAGAGTCTTTAATCCGTTTATCTGTTGGTGCGAAATTTTGTATTGGTTATCCACTTGGGACAAACATGTGCGCATTTCGTAGAACCCATCTGACTCGAACAAGTTGCAATATTGACGCGGTTGCTGCAGCGATTATGAGTCCGTACCAAAATCCGTGGACTCCAAAGGGTTGAACCATGACTAAACCGAATGTGAGTACGATTCCAATCGGCATGCCCACGCACCAAAAAGACGCAACTGCTTGCAGCATAGGCACGTTTGCGTCTTTAAAGCCTCTGAGAGTTCCAACAAAACTGTGTTGAATGGTGTCTAAAAAGAGAAACAAAGCACAAAGCATGAACAATGGAGTCGTTAAATTCAAGACCTCGTTATTAGAGCTGTACACGCGAGCTATTTCATTGTGTAACGTGAGCAGTACCAATACAAAAATGACACCCAAACCTATGGCAATAGTCGTTGAAGCCAATGCTGTTTTATTGGTGTTTTGAGTATTTCCGCCGCCCACATGCAATGCTGTTCGTATAGTCGTGGCAATACAGATCGAGTACGAAGTCATGAATCCAATAAGCCCGACGCTCAGTACTATTTGATGGGCTGCGACAGCAACAACACCCAAGCGTCCTATTAGAATCGTAGCGGCGGAGAAGAAAGCAATCTCAACGAAGATCGTTAATCCCATCGGAAATCCAAGTTTTGCTAATCGACCGATTGTGTCAAATTTCGGTGTGTCAAATCTTTCAAACACGCGAGATTCTTTGAGTCGCGTCAAGGAAATCGCGAACACTATGGCAATCAACATATACCAGAAGATAATTGCAGACGCGACACCGCATCCAGCCCCTCCAAAACCGTTAAATTCTCCAACACCGAACACAAGAACATAAGTCAAAGGAATTTTGAGCACTAGTGCCGAAAGCACAATCAACATTGTCGACAGAGTCATTTCTAGACCCTCGCACAGATTTCGGAGTGCGTAAAAAGCCAGAAAAGCCGGGATCCCGAAACTCAAAGCTCTTAAGTATCCCATTGATATTGGGATAGCAACTTCGTCTACTCCGATCACTCGGTATAGTGGTTCGAGATTGTGCATGATGGCAATAATGACTAGAGAGAGAACTACTGCTAACCAAAGAGCTTGTCTTACTATTTGACCAGTCTCTCCGGTTTTCTCGGCTCCGTGTAGTTGTGCCACGGTCGGACCTACAGCCATCAGGGTACCCATGGCGAGTAGTACTAGGGGAGAAAATGCACTCTGACCCAGAGCCACGCCTGCCTGATCCACTACTGCATATTGCCCTGAAATGACCACGTCCACCACATTGAGTGCCATGTACGATACCTGGGCAATCACTATCGGAACAGCTAGGAATCCCAGTTGTCGAAGTTCGACGAGATAGCTAGTTGTATCGTGGTTTACTGTGACCATGTCACTTTCTTACACAGGTTCAGTCAAGTTGGAATTGATCGGATTGAAGGGTGGTTCGAACTCTAAATTAATTGGTCGGTTCCTTCCGATTCTAGGGTTTCGAACTATCTGTAGCACTTCCTGTGGGGTGAGCGTCTGGGATTCTGTTTACTGGTAAACTGCTCTGTTCCACTAGTTAATTTCATCAAGCGGACTTCAATTTTGGCACCAAATTCGTACATGGTTTTGATTACTATAATCGTGTTTCTCGTGCCTGAGTGGCGAAATTGGTATACGCGCCAGACTCAAAATCTGGTGGTGGCAACACCGTGAGAGTTCGACCCTCTCCTCAGGCACCAATTTGTTGTTGACCAGTTCCCAAAGTCTCCCCTAGTTGGAGAGTAGCGCGGAACCCAGTTGGAACCCCTTGGACAGAATCGATGGAATTCAACTCGATTGACGACTCTCCTGAATTTATTTGCATTCCTATATACGGAAGCTCAAATATCGCAGTTAGACGCAATGTCAGAGCATGTTTTTTCGAAGTCTGATTTTGACTACGATCTGCCTCCCCAACTGATTGCAAAAGAGCCAACATCAGAACGTACAGCAAGCCGGTTGCTGGTTGTCGGTGATGGTGCGCACGGACACTGTCAATTTTCCAGTTTGCCTCATTTCTTACGGGCTGGAGACGTACTGGTGCTCAACGATACGAAGGTAATACCTGCGAGACTCTCAGGTATAAAAGATTCCGGTGGAAACGTTGAGATATTAGTAGAACGCACTGAAGAAGAGCGTGTAGCACTCTGTCAAGTTAAAGCTAGCCGTGGTTTACACCCCCGGCACTCTGTAACTGTCGGTAATACTTCTGTGAGACTGCGAGAACGAGTGGGTGATCTGTACCGATTAGTGTTCGATACACCGGTGATTGACGTATTGGAAAAGTATGGACAAGTTCCGTTACCGCCATACATCAATCGTCCTCCCAAGGTTAACGACGCAAGGAGATACCAGACTGTTTTTGCTCGCGAGAAAGGAGCGGTGGCTGCGCCAACTGCGGGTTTGCACTTTGACGAACAGTTGTTGACGCAGATAGAGGCTATTGGGGTTAAAGTAGTGTATTTAACACTGCACATTGGCGCGGGCACGTTTCAACCATTGCGCGAGGAGAGTCTTGATGCAGTTCAACTACACCCGGAGCGTTACTCAATTTCCCAACAGACACTTGACGCAATTCGATCTCGCGCTGGCAGATGTATTGCGGTAGGTACAACGGTCGTTCGGACGTTAGAACATGTAGCTCGCACAAATATATTGGCAGGGGAGACCGACCTGTTTATTCGACAGGGATTTCGCTTTCACGAAGTCGATATCCTATTGACAAACTTTCACCTACCCCAGTCGTCCCTGATTATGCTAGTGAGTGCCTTTTGTGGCTATGAACGAACAATGCAAGCATATGCCAGTGCAGTAAATCATCGCTATCGTTTCTATAGCTACGGCGACGCGATGTGGTGCGAGCGATATGAGCTTTAAAGTCGTCGCCTCCGACGCGAACGCGCGAGCGGGTGAATTGACGATTCGAAATCAGGTGGTACTAACACCTGTGTTTATGCCGTGTGGGACTTATGGTACCGTCAAGAGTTTGACACCTATGCAACTTCGCGACACGGGCACAACTATTCTTTTGGGAAATGCGTTGCATCTAGCAATTCGTCCAGGTCATGAGTTAATTGGTGAACTGGGAGGATTGCATGAGTTCATGCAGTGGCGTGGTCCAATTTTGACTGATTCGGGTGGGTACCAAGTTTTTTCACTTCAAGAGAAGACAAAGGTAGATGACGATGGTGTTTCGTTTCAGTCTCCGGTTGACGGGTCGCCCGTTCGACTCACACCGGAGACGTCGATGGATGTACAAACAGCACTAGGATCTGACATCGCAATGGTGTTGGATCAGTGTACAAGGTATCCAGTTTCACATAAGGATGCTCGTACAGCTATGATCCGTTCGATGCAATGGGCGCAAATTTGTCGCGATTCCTACCGTGGAACCGGAGAGTTGTTTGGAATTACCCAGGGTAGCGTATACGAAGATTTGCGTCAAGAGAGTTTGGAAGCTCTCACGTCAATCGGCTTTGACGGGTATGCTATTGGTGGATTGTCAGTAGGCGAGTCCCCGGAACAAATGTACGCTACTTTGAATCAAATTGTACCATCGATGCCACAGGAGAGACCCAGATATCTAATGGGTGTAGGTACGCCAATAGATCTACTTATGAGTGTACAGGCAGGTGTAGATATGTTCGATTGTGTCTTGCCTACCCGGAACGCGCGCAATGGATACCTCTTCACGTCCGAGGGCGTAGTAAAAATTAGAAACGCTACCTACAAAAAGCAGTTTGATGCTTTAGATCCCAGTTGTAGCTGCTACACGTGCAAAAGTTTCTCACGAGCCTACCTACACCACTTAGACAAATGTGGTGAAATGCTCGCGGCGACGCTGATGTCGATCCACAACTTATATTACTATCACAACTTGATGCGCGAAATACGAGACTCGATCGAACAGGGTTGTTTTCTACAGTATCGCAAACGCATTGGTCAAAGTTGGGAAGTAGCTAGTTAAGAAATTTGACTGAGACTGATCGCGCTTTTCCCCAATCGTAAGAACCAATAGTCCTTTTTATGGTATGGCTCACTCTTAGCGTGTGCACTGCCGGAATGATTCGAACGACAACGGAACAGTATAACGTAGTGTGGACGCGAACTTGGACGACCACTACCGTTAGCGCTGGGAATATCTAATGTGAAGCTGTCGCCCCTTGGCGTACGATCTCTTAGCGGCCTGAAGTTATGGTGTTTCCGCGAGTTTGACGTAACGCTGTGCGGTCGTCTTGGAGATCCCAAAAGTCTTCGCGAGCTGACGTAACGAATGCCCACTGTACCGGAGCGCGATCAAATTTTCCTTCTGCTCTTGGTTTAGAGCCTCCCTACGTCCTG
>VYFT01000015.1:0-12346 GCA_009842245.1 Gammaproteobacteria bacterium
GTTCCACACGTACCGACACGCGCCCGCTAAACACGCGAGTTGTCGCGCTCGGGCTTGAGTGCCAGGTATTAAACGATATGTTATGCCTCTATACGACATAGTCCTATTATAATTGGTGTGTAGTTTCGTATATAAGTCCCAAAAATTTCCAAGAAGTACGACTTTGATCTTTTTGTGATCGGTGCTGGGTCCGGTGGAGTAAGGGCCGCGAGAGTAGCCTCGGAGTTTGGTACCAAGGTCGGTATAGCCGAAGAAAAATTTCTCGGGGGCACCTGTGTTAATGTGGGTTGCGTGCCTAAGAAACTCTTTGTGTATGGTTCTCACTTTGCAGAAGAGTTCGAGGACGCGACCAATTATGGATGGAACGTCGGAAGCACTTCGTTTGAATGGTCAACTTTGCGCGACAACAAGACTAAAGAAATTTCTCGGCTCAATGGTATATATGAGGGATTACTGACCAATTCTGGTGTGGAGATATTTACATCTCACGCACGGTTCGAAGATCATCACACTTTAGTAATAAACGGCAATCGAATTCGAGCTGAAAAAATCTTAATCGCGACGGGCTCTACACCGTTCGTACCTTCTCTACCAGGTTCTGATCGTGTATGTACTTCAGACGACATGTTTCATCTAGAAAAGTTGCCCTCAAGAATAGTCGTCGTTGGTGGTGGGTATATCGCTGTCGAGTTTGCAGGAATCATGAACGGGCTCGGAGTAGAAACAACTCTTGTGTATCGGGGACCTATGTTTCTCAGAGGATTTGATCAAGATATCCGCAGAGTCGTCGTCCACGAGCTCGAGAAGAAGGGGATTCGATTGATGTTCAATACCAATATTAAGAGAGTTGAAGGACATCGTGATAGATTTGTGCTTACGACTGACCGGAATTCTTCGATAGACACCGATCTTGTACTCTATGCAACTGGTAGAAAACCGCTAACAAGCGATTTGGGGCTTGAAAACACTGGTATAAACACAAGAGAAAACGGCGCAATAGAGGTCGATGAGTGTTACCAAACTGCAGCAGCCAATGTCTTTGCTCTCGGTGATGTGATAGATCGGGTACAACTCACTCCAGTTGCTATCGCGGAAGGAATGGCGTTCGCGCAACGAGAATTTGATCATCGGTCGAGTTCTGTGAACTATTCCGCCATCCCGACTTGCGTGTTTTGTCAACCGAATATCGGAACTGTAGGTCCAACCCAAGAAGACGCAGAAAGAGAATATTCGGAAATAGAAATCTTTGAATCTTCTTTCAAACCAATGAAACACACGATAACCGAGCGCGACGAACAGACCTACATGAAACTTATAGTGGACAAGGAGTCCGACAAGTTAGTCAGTGCCCATATGGTTGGTCCTGACGCAGGTGAAATCATCCAGGGTTTTGCCGTAGCGATTACAGCAGGAGCGACGAAGGCGCACCTCGATCAAACGATCGCGATTCATCCTACAACTGCTGAAGAATTTGTGACCATGCGTCGCAGTAGAACGAACTGAGTTTGCAATTCTCCATCTTTCCGTATAAATCTTTGTTAGACACGAAGCGATTGTCAAGTAGGTAGCGAGGAGATCTATGCAAACACTAATCGATAATTTTCTTCAAGGGTTTGGCGGTTTTCTTGATGCGCTGGACGGTTTACTAGGCGGACATCCATGGTTCGCTTTTGCACTATTGGGAGTCGGCATCTGGTTTACCATTTATTTGGGACTTCCTCAACTTCGTTACTTTCCCCGAGCATGGCGCATTCTGGCCGGCAAAGAGACACCTGCAGACTCGCCGGGAGATACAACTCATTTTCAAGCACTCTCCACAGCCCTTTCTGGTACGGTAGGTACTGGAAACATTGCTGGAGTCGCATTAGCTATTTTCGTTGGCGGTCCCGCAGCGATATTTTGGATGTGGGCGACAGCCTTCATTGGAATGACCACAAAATTTGTGGAAGTCACACTGTCTCACAAATACCGTGTAACGGACGAAAAAGGCGAGATGGCTGGTGGACCGATGTACTTTATGGAACGTCGGTTAAACATGAAATGGCTGGCGGTGCTCTTTGCAATTGCGACGATATTTACGACACTCGGTGTGGGCAACCTTCCACAGAGTAGCAGTCTTGCTGCTGGCTTAGAAACCTCCTTTTCAATTCCACCATGGGTCACTGGGATCGTTCTGGCGACTGTGCTGGGATTGATCATCATTGGTGGTATCAAACGAATTGCAACGTTTGCATCTTCCGTGGTGCCATTCATGGGAATGGTGTATGTGATCGGTGCCCTTACCGTGATTTTGACAAACTATGACCAGATTCTTCCGTCACTTGGTTCGATATTCTCGTATGTATTCTCTGGTTCTGCGGCTTTGGGAGGGTTCTTGGGGGCCAGTTTTGCGTTCGCATTTACCAAAGGAGTAGGGCGTGGGTTGTTCTCCAATGAAGCCGGTCTTGGGTCTGCGCCGATTGCCCACGCAAGTGCTAGAGGTGAGAGCCCCGTGGCCGAAGGACTTGTATCCCTATTAGAACCATTCATTGATACTCTCGTGATTTGCACGCTCACAGCTTTAGTCATTCTTTCTTCCGGTGTTTGGACGAAAAAGTTCGAAAACGAGTTTGAATTTACGTCTATACAAATCGTACAGGGAGTCTATGAAGAAGGAAATCAAGAACACACCAAATCTTTGGCTAAACACCTTGCTGCTCCAAGTGGAGGATGGGTAGAGCGCTTTGAAGGTACGCTGAATGTAGTCGATGGCGTGATCCAAGAGACTGATATCACAGTTATTCACAATCGGTCAATCGCCGAAGAGATTCGAGTTTACTCTCACGATGCAAACGAGGGGAAACAACTACATACTGGGACAATTCAGATCAATGAAAATGGACAACTTCCATCAGGAGTGTCTATGGTAGGGAAGTCTCTAATACACTCTGTGCCGCTTACGTCTGAAGCGTTTAGATCCAGTCTGTTCGGAGACTTTGGACCTCATATTGTTTCGATAACTCTAGTGTTTTTCGCATTCACCACTGCGGTCGCGTGGTCGTACTACGGTGATAGGGCGGTTGTCTACCTATTTGGCGTACAGTTCCTGTTACCTTACAGAATCGCTTATACGTTGATGTTTTTGATCGCAGCACTGCTTGATACAGGACTAGTGTGGAAGATTTCCGCAGTTACTCTGTTCTTTATGGCACTACCAAACTTGTTCGGAATTACGCTTTTGAGTAAGGAAATGAAGACGACAACGAAGGAATTCTTTAATCGAAGTCCCTGACGTCTAACTCGTCGAAGGCCTTTGATGCATTTCTACAGGTCTTCGTCCTCAGAGTCTTCAGTATCGTAGAGATCGACACCTGCTTCGTCGAACGGACAGACCACTCTAGGGGCTTGAGCATCCGCACGGACGCTGAGCAATTTTTGCATCTCTCCGAAAATTGCTTTGAATTCGGGAGTGTTGGCCTCAAATTTCTTTCGCATTTCGATTGCCAATCGATTAGTCTGTATCTCACACTGTTCCGATATAAACTTATCCATGTGAACGGCGCGTGAGTTCCCGCGTTCGCGCGGGTCACGCAATATGAAATCGTAGTAAGAAGTGAGTATGCCGTTGTTGACCGTATGGGAGTACACACCAAACCAATAAGATAGTTCAACTAAGTCCCATATTTCGTTCTTCGTGAATGTCAGCTCTTCCGTACCGGCTTCGTTTTGAAATTTCTCTATCGCTTCTGTAACAGCATTCAGTATTGGTTCTTCTTCTCGATTGAAGTCAACTCCCGCCTTCCGTTCAACCGGCACCGCACCGATTAATAGAGTGCATGCAACTCCTAACGCAAATGCAAAGACTAGCAAGCATGGGGTGTATATTTTTCGATTACTAAATGCTTTCATGGTAGTACTCCAGTGAGTAAATCAGACGAGTAAATGGCTCGTACCGTCTTATGATGTCACGATTGTATCTTGAACGATACTACTAAATGGACGCGGGTTAATCTAATTCAGTGCTTGACCGAATTTAAGGACCATCTTTCGGTTCGTAGAACACGATGATTAAATGCACGACTTCGTGAAAAAAGCCATGTCCATCGTGAATCTTAGTACTAGACACCCTCGAGAGTTTCTTGCACAACGGTATCAATGACTTCGCACAGTGCTTCGTACGTAGATTTATTATTGAGTTTAGCTAGCCGGAAGAGGTCGAGCTGACGATCTGCACTGGTACCATTTTTCACTATGTCTTGAGCATGCTCTATGTCACTGACACAATCTAACGCTTCCGCGTCCTCTCGAAGTTCATTCAGTAACCGTTTCAAAACGTCATCAATGTCTGTACGAGTCGCGTCGTTAGGGTCGGCGAAAAACGCAAACGTCCCATATCTTTGCGCTTGAAATCGGTTCTCAAAAATAATTTCGGTCAAAATCTCATCTGACACAAGCGCACCAGCAGACTGTGTCCTCATGTACTTTCTAATTAGACAGGCGTATAACGCGACAATTGTCATCGCATCATCGATCTTCGTGCACACATCGCAGACTCGTAGCTCAATAGTAGGGTAAGCGTGAGAGGGACGAATGTCCCACCAGATCTCACCAGAATTGGATATGAAGCCCCATTTTTGATACTCTCCCTCAAGAGCTTTAAATTCTTCATAACTCGAGAGTGCTTTTGGAATGCCGGTGCGGGGCAATCCACACAGTACATTCATTCGAGAGCTCTTGAATCCAGTTTCGGCTCCTTCGCGGAAAGGGGAGGAAGTAGACAATCCGAGAAACAGAGGGAGATAATGACGCACCACGTTCATGACTCGAATTCTCATATCAGGATCACCAAAACCCGCATGTATATGCATTCCGCCTATGAGAAACCGTCGTATGATTTCTTGATAGAGCATTGCAAAGGATTCATATCGCTCCTTTGGCGAGGGTATTTGAGCTTGCCATGCTGCAAATGGATGCGTAGACATCGCGACAATTTCCGCGCAATATTTCTTCGCGGTCTCGGATATTAGGCCGCGTGTCTCGCAGAGAGATTCCCGCACTTCCGCGACAGAGTTGCATACACGCGTGTTAGTTTCGATTTGAGTCCGAAGCATCTCGCGCACGACCTTATGTGGTACGGATTTCTGCTCACACTCGTCAAAGATCTTCGGATCTGGGTCGGAGATAAGATCTCTCGTCTTTGGATCTATTAGAAACGCCTCTTCTTCAACACCAAGCGTGATCTTTAAGTCATTGTCGTGGGTCATGAAATTAAATTTACCAAGTTTTAGTTATTGAATTGTTCAGATGAGCGAGACAGATCAGGAACGAATTTTGTTGAAGCGATTGCGCTGTTCGAACTCAAAGAGTAGTTTCCGACTCTGTTTTGGTTTCGTCCGCTTCTGACTCTTCTTCGAGCAATGCTAACACTTGCTCATGTTTTTTTATTGATGCCCGCATCGTCTCGATCCGCTCAGCAAAATCAACGTCTTCGTTAGCCAGCATAGTTTCCAACGAGTTTTTGGAGCGAGAATGGGACCGCTTGACATAGTCGATGACGGTCAGATCATCGGAGTACTTAAGCGTCGGATCGGCACCTTGTTTTAATAAGTACAGGACACTGTCAATGTAGCCGTAATATGCTGCCCATTGCAGTGTTGAATGACCTTGTGCGTCTTGTACGTCTGCATCCCAACCAAGTTCAATAAATCTCCCCAACAGTTCAACATCGTCTTGCAGTACTACCGCTCTGCCTAGCGAAAACACTGAATGCTGTTGTTTGCTGAGATCCACACCAGCTGACAAGACTGCGTCCGTGCAGTCTAGGTCACCGAGCCGCCTAGACCGCATCATCGCAGTTATCAAAACCGAGTTTCCATCGGGGTCAGGTTGGTTTAGCAATTCAGGATTCTCTTCTATGGCTTGCAAAAACTCTTCGCATCGCCCTAATCCCACCAAGTCATGAGTGCTAATTTCTGGATCGAATGAGAGCGTCAAATCTATTAAGTCGTTTTGGCGCACACTAGAACGATTTAAGATCAGAGACAGAGGAGTTTGTCCGTTTTCAAATGTTTGAGTCAAAAGAGTCGGAACGCTTTCAATCGCAGACTCCAGAACTGCTAAATCTCGGTTCAAAATGAAATATCGGCGAAATGTATCGCCCTCAAGCATATCTAGCGTGATGTCAAAAGCAGATTTGCCGGCAAGCATTCCGTTTGTGTATTCAACATAGATCGACTTGGCTTGCGCTCCTCCGATTCGGTCCTCTTCAACACCGTCTCGAAAGAACAGAATGTGCGGAATGCCGTTTACTCTGTACTCTTGATAGATCTCGGGAGATTCGTCGATATCTAATTTAAAGACTTTCATCTTGCCATCCAACTCAACAGCAAGTTCGTCAATGATTGGATCTACTTCACGGCAAGGCACGCACCAAGTAGCAGTAAAGTCGACAAGTACTGGGGTGTCAGCTTCGAGCACCTCCACGTAAAAAGTGTCGGTGGTCACATAAGGAGTTGTACGATCTTCTTCGGTATCTAGCTCTTCAGCGCTCATTTGAACTTGCGCAAAGAGAATCAGTATCCCTGCTATGAGGGAGGGTTTAAGGGAGTCGTAGCAAATATTCATGAGCAAGCTCTCGGATATCAGGTGATTGTTGTAGTATCGCTATGATAATGAATAGAGATTTGACACAAGCAGAACGACGTGAGCAACGCTTGTAAGGTTAACAATGCGCGAAACTACGAACAAATGGTTCAGTGTTAGACGTTCAATATGCAGTAAAGTCTCGCACCTGACTCACCCCTACATCGGGGATTGTGAAAGACGATGAACGCGTATAGAGTCGTTATAAATTTCGCTGAAACTATTTTTGACTGTCGGGATTGTCTGCTGTTGGTGATTCCTGTCGCAAGAATTGCACGCGAACGCACGTACCTGTAGCCTTAGCAAAGCGGCGTAGAGTCGCGAACGAAGGTGAAACCAACCCGCTTTCCAAACACGCAATCGCAGATTGTGTTGTACCCATACGTTTGGCTACTTCGGTCTGAGTTAGATTTGCAGATAGTCGGGCTGCGATTATCGACTCCACAATCGAATATTGCGTATCCGCGTCCTCATACTCCCGTCGGAATTGAGGATCCCGCATTAATTGAGCTTTCATGTCCTTGAGTGTGATCATTTCTCTTTCTTCGTCCATGGTCTTCATTCTTTCAGAATACTCTTTGCTTCGAATTGTTTAGTCAGGGACTGCGTAAAACTGCTCGCAATATCTTCTGAATTGAATAATCGCGCTCTCCGAAGTAGACAATCTGGGATACGTCAAGTACTTTTTGTTCTCCCATATTTCAAAGTCTTGCGATATGTCGGTCAGATATACTTTGAAAAACAATCGAAGCAATAGGGCATTGAGAATGCGCTTTGGCATCAGCCCAAGACCTGGAAAGAGTGCATTCGGTTTCTCAATGTCTTTCATCTGAATCGCCATCACAAAGTTGACTTTCTCTTCGTCGATTGGCGTACAAAGAGCGAGCTGACGAATGTAGAGTCCTGCACTTTCCATTACAGGTTCGATCATCGAGAAACCCACACCCCACATCGATACAGTAGCTCGAACATTCAGTTTGATACTTAAATTCGCTGTCGGACCAATTTGACGAGTCAACTTGAACTTGTTTTGAAGAAGACGACCATCAACGTGAATTGCTCCTAAACTCTCGACCTCGGAGTATCCATGTACGTACGGGAGGTGCGTGATATCCACACCATTTTCTGACGTTTCTTGAGGATGAGTTCGAATCTCTTGCGCTGTGTACATGAACCTAGACCAATCACGGGGATCAAGTTCTGGAACACACCAATCTGGTTCAGTTTGCGCTGGATGCCAGTACGCGAATATCACACCACCTGTTTCAAAGATAGGGTAGGTCTCGAGTTGTACGGACGTACTCAAAGGACCAGTAGGTGTGTTTACACACTGACCCTTTGAGTTGTATGCGAAGCCATGAAAGGGGCAGACTAGACATCCATCTCGCAGTTTTCCACCACGCTCAGGAGCTAGGTTCGCTCCTAAATGCGGACATATTGCTTTGGCTAGGCATACTTCTCCATCGTCGCCGCGCCAGAACACTGTCTCTCGGCCCATCCACTTTTTGCTATACAACTTTCCTTTCTTGATGTTCTCACTAAATTCCACCCAATACCATCCAATAGGGAAGGGTGTAAAAGGAAAGCGCGTGTCAATTTTGTTTGTCATGGAGACAGTCATCGAGATTGAAATTCGTCCAAACGGGGATTCCCCGTAGATTCCAATGATCTGAGCACTTTATGTACCGAGATTACCATTTGAAGATGCACCACTACTATCACGATATATTCAGGATCGTTGGGATACTCAACAACGAAGTCCTAATTTTAGGAGTTTTTGGAGATCGGAATAAAAACAGCTGCTTAGCGCTTTGATAGTTGAGGCGATTGGGCACGTTGGAGTGTATTGAGGTCAGTTTCGACGGCGAGCAGTCAGTGTTTGTGTTTCACTTGCAATCGCAGCAAACCCAAGATCGTTTATACTGACTATGAAATCCGATGGTGGAATAGCTTTGGACAAAACTCAAAAACTATTGATTGTGTGCGTGTTCCTGACCAGATCGTGCAGTGTGCAGCACTTACCAACGTTTGAGTGAAGTGACTGCCTTATCTCGAAAGTTACTCTTCTTAGGAATCCTGGGGGTTTGTGTTGCACTCGTCGTTCTCTCGGTGCTATTGATGATTCGCGAAAAAGAGAAGTCTGCTTCCTCCGTATCGATTGAAGATCCAGCGTACGTGCCACCGTTGAATGATGTCGAGGTCGCGCATCTCGATCAATTCGAACGAACTCAGGGCAGTGTAACTGTTCATGAGAAAATTGCAATCGAAGATCTGATGCGCGAATGTCCCAAAGCAGTAGGTAAAACGGATCAACCAGAACTGTCGGTGCAATGCTTGGCAATGTTAGATTCGTACTTTTTCGATTTGAGATTCATACCGCAAGGTGGATTTCCATGGTTAGACTTACCAGATCTTGTCTCAAATCAGCGAGTGTTTAAGGATCCGCAACAAGATCGAGACTTGGTCTTTGAAGCTCTCCAGCGTTCTGAATGTCGTTTCGAGACAGGCGAACAGATTCGTCATGACCTGAGAGAGTCCTGCCATGCGGATTCGTTCACAGCCTATGCTTACTTTTTTAACATATGCAAATTAGGCTGGACCGCGATTAGCACAACTATCACAGATGTCGATTGGACCAAATACGATCCTGTCGATGACCCAAACCCCGCCCATTGGTTAGATGAGGTACTTACTCTTCGAGCGACAAACGATGATGGAGAATTGAGCGGTCAGCAGTTATCCAGGTTAAAAGAAGAAAGTTGGAAGTCTGCTTCACTGTTTAAATGGCAAAAACTCAAGTGCGCTGAGCATGACCTTGAATCACTTTTGTTTGATCCTTGGAATCGGGATCGCAAACAATTTGAACAAGTCATCGAAGTCGGTAAGAATTTGGATATGACTTTTTCGTTGAGAATAAATGAACACAATGAAAGTGCTATGAACGTATATACATATGAAATTCTTAAAGTCATTGCAGCTCACCTAGGCGAAAAGACAGCTAGTTTGTCGTATATCCGACAACCTCATGGTCTGGGTCTTTCCGTAAGTTCTTCTCTAATTGAGTTCAGCCGCAAACAGTTTACATGGTTGAAGCACTTTCATGACGCAGGCAGTCTATGGGAGTTTGGATCAATCCTGGTTACTGAATCTGACCCAGATGAAGGCTTCACAAAATTTGTCGATCGATCCATTGAGGGGCTACTATCTTTAGATGAAGCGGGTGTGAAATACGACTTAGAAATGTTGGTGGATCAGATTTGTAGGAGAGCACCCGTGTACATACGAGACCGACGTGGAAAAGAAACCAGCTGTCGTGTTGCTATTGAGACGTTAAAGGCAAGCACAACGATAGGTTTTCGAGAAGGGGTGATGCTTGACAAATTTGAACAAGTGATGTTGGATCTAGGTGTGGCCGAACCTCTCAGCAATCTTGTAGAAGTGTCTCCTTTTCATGGCAAGTGACATCGTGTTTTACTCAGAGTGCCTCGAATATGTTGACACAAAGGTTTGCCTTTCGCTTGAAGCATGTGTACAGCTCGGATCTAGAAATTGGGGCAAAACTCACAAAGAGCGTAGACTGTTCTCGGTTCAATAGAGAGATGATCTTGGACTTCACGCCAAGTATTTCGCGCATGTTGTACCAGTCTTTGGGACTCAGGAGAAATTTGAGGTACCCAGTTTGAAGCTCTCGCAATTAGATTCATAAAGGGAGGGCGTCGTACGAATCCATATCTCTCGACGATGTATGACTTCAACCCAGCTAAGCTTGCCGCGATCTCTATAGCATCGTCATAGTCCCCCAATTCGTCAATGAGATCAATTTCCAATGCTTGACGACCAGTCCAGATTCGACCACCAGCAATCGCGTCTACTTCATCCTTTGGGATACCGCGTCCGATACTGACAACGTCTAAAAACCTATCGTACGCATCGTCTACACTAGCTTGAAGCATTTTCGCTTCGGTTTCCGATAAACCTGTAGTGGGATCAATTCGAAAATGACCTTTACTCGAATATACACCATCGGTACTCACTCCAACTCTTTCCATTAATTCTTCGACCGTTGGAAACATTGAAAATACACCGATTGATCCGGTGATCGTAGAGTCAGATGCGAGTATGTGATCAGCTCCAGCGGAGATCCAATAGCCACCGGAAGCAGCTGTATTTGACATGGAGACAACGACAGGAATTCCTCGTTTCTTTACTGCCTCGACTTGCAGACGAATCGCTTCAGATGCCACTACAGATCCTCCAGGTGAATTTACTCGAAGAACTACCGCGTCTACTCGTTCGTCAATTGCGCGCTGTAAGTGTTCAACTGCACCAGTGGAGTCTACGAGACGCGCAGTGTCTGCTCCTGGCCAACCGAAGATGGTTCCTTCTACTGTAATGACAGCTATTGTTCCGCCGCGTTTGGTTAACGGCTTCGCGTTCTCGGTAGCTTTAGCTGAGGTTCGGAAATCTCTACTGTCTCTGATGGTGAAGTGATAATCTTCTGTCGAAATTCGCGTTGTCGACTCATTCAGTGTATTGAGTCCAAATCTCTCGCGAGCTTTAGCCGTCAACGAATCTGATGTGAGCAACGCGTCGACAAAGCCGTACTCGATCGCAAGTTCGCTCAGTCTGTTGCGATTTGGTCCGAGAAGGTCGGCAAAGCCCTCTGTAAATTTAGCAACTCTTGCTTGATCTATTTCTCGATTCGTGGCGATCAATTCTGTTGTTGCCGACCACAATTGATCAATGATTGGACGGTAAGAATCTCGGACAATATCGGACATTGAATCCAGCAAGAAAGGTTCTACTGCACTTTTGTATTCACCACTCCTAAATGTGTGAACTGTGATATCTAATTTATCGAGTATGGTTTTGTAATACATGGATTCAAAGGCTATTCCAGAAAAGCTCACGGACCCAAGAGAGTTCAAGTACACCGCATCAGCGTAAGACGACAGGAGGTAAGAGCTTTGGTAGAAATCTTCTGAAAATGCGTAAATCGGTTTGCCAGACTCGGAAAAAGTCTTAAGCGCTCCTCCGATCAAGTCTAGGTGAACTAGTGATGCACCTGCTAGGCTGTCGGGTCGAATTTCAAGCGCGAGAATGCTCGGATCCTTCGCAGCGTGACGTAACGTGGCTACCACTTCATGCACGTCAGTCACGTCTGTCCCGGCACTTCCAATTATCAGCTCAAATAGCGGATTGGTACTCTGACGCTTTTCAACAAGAGATTGATTCGGTGTAAAAACGAGAACAGAATTAGGTTCTACCGTAATCGCGGGACCAGAAAACAGGAACGCGAGCACAAAGATGAACACAATCACAAGCAGAACATTTGCGATACTCACTCTAATGAAGCGAAACACCGAAGCTATTCCGCGCCAAATCCGAAGAAGAATATTTGCTTTCTTTGGAGTTTCTATTCGAGGAGTCGAATCAATTTGGTCGTTCATAACTAGATTAGGGTGGTTGTTTAAGAAAAGTGGAAATTCTAGACAAAAACTAAGGTCTTTCTAAGCACCATTCATACCACGTCCGAGAACGATCGTTATTGCGTAGCATCAATCCATAATCGTACTCTTAAACCAAATTCAGCACTTTCTAACTCTAAAATTCATTTTGTACGCGACGTATCGTTGTTTGACGATGCAATACATCCTCTTTCAGGTTAATTTGAGGATCGAGTTTATCTTTTGAATTCAAAACACACATTCAATCAACCGTTGTC
>VYFT01000015.1:12356-18764 GCA_009842245.1 Gammaproteobacteria bacterium
TCGTTTCGGTGGTCCAATGACTTTTATGCGGATCGCAGAAGCACAAATCGGAGAGGCAGTTGATGCGGGAATCGTCGGAATTCCACTTGACATCGCGACTTCAAATCGTCCCGGTGCGCGCTTAGCCCCACGCGAAATCAGAGACGAGTCGCGATTACTGCGTCCTTACAACATGGCGACCGGTGCCAAACCATTCGACTCCATGCAGGTAGCTGATGTAGGTGATCTACCGATCAATACCTACAACATCGAAAAAAGCTACGAAATAATTTCCTCGAACTATCAGCAAATCCTTGTAAGTGGATGTGTCCCATTCGCGCTAGGCGGCGACCATTCCATAGTCTTACCCATACTGCGAACGATGCGAAGCGTCTATGGTCCTGTTGCAGTCATACACATTGATGCACACGCCGATGCTAATGAGCATATGTTTGGAGAGATTTACACTCACGGGACACCTTTTCGACGCGCAGTAGAAGAGGAACTTCTGGAGTGTAATAAAGTTTTTCAAATAGGACTTCGAGGCACCGGATATCACCCAGACGACTTTGATTGGTGCCGAAATCAAGGTTTCCGCGTTATTGAAGCACACGAGTGTTGGAATCAGTCTTTGGTCCCCCTCTTGACGGAGATTAGAGGTGTCATCGGAGATCACCCAACCTATGTTAGCTTTGACATTGATGGATTAGATCCTTCGGTCGCGCCAGGTACGGGCACCCCAGAAATAGGGGGCTTGTCAGTCGTGCAAGCACTAGAAGTGATTCGTGGATGTCGTGGTTTGAACATTGTGGGATGCGATCTAGTTGAAGTGTGCCCCCCGTTTGATCTGTCGAAGGCTACGTCGCTGTTAGCTGCAAATTTAGTGTACGAAATGCTCTGCATACATCCTAAAGTTCAGTATCACGATAAGTGAATGCGCGTCAACCTCTTTGGACTTGGGCTGAACTTTGCCAAAGCTTAGGCTTACCTGAGATAGACGGCCCTGATGTCTCTGGGATTCACTTTGACTCTCGGTTAATTCAACCAGGAGACCTGTTTCTGCCACTACCCGGAGATCCAGGCCCAAGATTTCAGGTAGGAGTTCGATCCGAGCGCGACGGGCACGACTACATTTCAGGTGCGATCGAAAACGGTGCGGTCGGTCTGCTTGCTAGCAAAAAGGTCGATACAACTGTTCCCAATTTAAGAGTAAGCGATTCAATTGACGCTCTCTGGACATTGGGAAGATTCCGGCGACGGCAATTAACCGACTGTTTAGTGGTAGCGATCACTGGTAGTAGCGGAAAAACTACGCTCAAAGCATTTCTACAGTCTACGACCGGCGGATTTAGTGCACAAGGAAGTTTCAACAACTACATTGGACTTCCGCTGAGTTTGGCAGTGACTCCCAAGGACACAAAGATTGGGATTTATGAAATCGGAACGAATCACCCAGGAGAAATCGGACCGCTGAGTGAACTAACCCAACCTAATGTAGTAGCCGTGCTTAACGTGCTTCCCGTACATATCGGTCATTTCAGAGATCTTGAAGCTCTTGAAGAGGAGAAGTTTTCCATCGGGCAGGGAATCACCGACGATGGATGTGTAGTCCTACCGTATTCATTGATGAACACGAAATATGTCTCAAGAGAACTTCGGCGAGTAACTTTCGGACTTGAACCAGAATCAGACGTAGCAATAAAACACGTCGAAGAAGGTAGGTTTGAGTTTATACACGGCACTGAAAGAATCACCGTTGAGGTGCCTGGTGGAGGTCAGCATCGTGCAGAAAGTGTTGCTGCGTGTGGTGCTGTTCTCGTTGCTCTCAATCAACCTTTGGAGAATTTACAAAAGCTCGCGCCGACATTACCACCGGGACGCGGTAATTATTTTGAAGTCAACGAAGTGACTATTATTGACGACAGTTACAATGCTAATCCCACTAGCATGATTGCCGCCCTGCGAGAACTTCGCAAGCGTAGAGCTAGCGGACGCAAAATTGCTTTACTAGGACAGATGAACGAGTTGGGATCACATGCAAAAGAATTACACGAACGCATTGCACCTGAGGTCCGAGATATTGACATCCTGTATTGTGTTGGTGATCTAATGCGACACCTCTATGAGAACGTCGACTCTTCTCTGGAAAAACATTTCTTTGAGCAGGTAAGTAGTGAACTCCTAAACCATCTAGCCGGAGTGCTAAATAGACAGGACGTAGTACTCGTTAAGGGGTCCAATAGTTTCTTTTGGCAGGCAAACTTTGTGCAAAACCTCCGTCAAGAACTCGCATAGTTCTAGCTCGTAATAGACCTTTAACTCCACCTTTGAGATATTGAAATTGAACACGAACAATTCATCCCACAGTGTAACTTTTGAAAAAACACGAAAAAAATTCGGCACTCTGGTTGCGCTTGATAAGCTAAGCCTGCAGATACCCCGAGGAAGTGTGTACGGATTTATTGGTCCCAATGGCGCGGGTAAGACCACAGCAATGCGCATCCTGGTGGGGATTAGCAAACCTACCTCTGGCTCTATTAAGGTACTAGATGCAGACGACGTCACAGACGTACGCCATCTCATAGGTTATCTTCCTGAAGAGAAGGGTTTGTATAAGCGAATGCGAGTCGTCGATTACATCGTTTACTTCGGGCGTCTAAATGGTATGCGTAAGAGGGACGCAGTCGCAAAAGCCAAAGCGTTGCTCAGTGAATTTCAGCTTACAGATTGGGAAAAAGAAAAGTGTCAAGCACTGTCAAAAGGAATGGGTCAGAAGGTTCAGCTCATGGCGACGCTAGTACACGATCCGATACTCATGGTGTTGGACGAACCATTTAGTGGATTGGATCCGGTGAACGTGGAAGTAGTTCGATCGATAATCTTGGACAAAGTGAAAGAAAACTCCACAGTCATTCTCTCCACCCACATCATGGAACAAGCAGAGTCGCTTTGCGATGCGGTTGTTCTAATCAACAAGGGTAAAGCTGTCCTTGAAGGGCCTATCGACGAAATTCGGAAAGGCGATGTCGTTTCCGTTGATCACGACGGTGACATTTCTGTATTTGATGGATTGCAAGGCGTTGTATCAGTCAAACAAGTAGGTCGCGCGGCTACATTGCAAGTCGATCCAGAATACGACGTACACACACTATTAAAAACTATTTTTGAACGTACAAGAGTTACACAATTCAACTCAAACTCTGCGTCCTTACATGAGATCTTTATACGAGAAGTAGGTGGCTCCGAGGTCGTGTCTCAGACGACTCCCGATGCTTGACCGCTTGTATTCGGTTTGGCTAATCGCGCAACGCGATTGGTTCGAAGCGACAACCACGAAAATGTTTTGGCTGAGTGCATTACTCATGCCCGTGGTAACGTTTGCGTTAGCCATTTTCGGAATGGTCGCAGCAACCATCGCGAGTACCTCGGTGAGTGTGGGCTCATACTATGTCATTGATCATAGCGACGGTCTCGCGCAGGAGATTCGTAATGAAATTTTGCGATCGGACCTGACAAACTTTATGTTTGTACTTGCAGATCGGGATCCCCGATCAGACGACGAAGAAATTCTTCGAGACGTTCACGAAGCGACTCAAACGAGTACGATTCCAGTCCTTGTAGGTTCCTTCGTGGAACATCTACAACATCCCCAACGAGATTTCACCACAACATCGGGAGATTCATTAGCCAAAAGATTTAGCGTGTGGTGGTCGAACAATAAAGATCGCATAATCGAACTCGCACCAAACGTTTCGTTTGCACAGTACGAGGAGATTCTAACACCCAACCTATCTGAGCAAGAGCTCATTTCTTTGCTCAAAGACGAAGAAATACTGGGATACTTCATAATCCCCGAAACCTTTGTTAGCTCCAGTGAGAACGCGAAATTTGTCACAGAAAAGATTCTTAAACAGGATCTTGCAAACTGGTATGAGAGATTTGCCACACGTGTAATTCAGAATAAAAAGTTCGCTGAGTCCAATATCAGCCGTGAAACGGCAATGTGGCTATTGCAACGCGCATCATTTAGAACGAGCAGGGCAATCGCGTCGTCCCGAGATTCACGTACTGATTCGACCGCGGGCACCGCGTCTAGTGCAGGCGAAGAAACTACCAAAGAAGTAACCGCATGGGAAGCGGCAGGTGAATTTGCACCTATCGTGTATCAATACATTCTCTGGTTCTTAGTGTTTATCGGTGCTACAGTATTAATGACCAATACAGTAGAGGAAAAATCTACGAAATTAGTAGAAGTATTACTTTCCGATCTCGATCCAGTCGAATTAATGGATGGAAAGTTGTTGGGGTCAGCGTTGACTTTGCTTACCGTCGTTGGACTATGGATATTTTTGATATCGCTGCCGGTTATGATGGGTTCCGGCGCAGTGATAGCATTTCTCCCACAAGCCGAAGAGTTCTTGGAGAGTGGGGTACTCAACTCGATATTCAATCCGCTTCACGTAATCAATTTCGTTATTTTCTTCGTTCTTGGTTTTTCGTTTTACGGCTACTCTCTCTCTGCGCTTGGTTCTGTTTGTTCCAACATTCGAGAAGCGCAAATGATGGCAACGCCAATCAATTTAATAGCCATCGTACCGCTTATTTTGATGTTCCCCATCGCGTTGGATAAAACGGGTCCGTTAGCGACAATCATGTCCTATATTCCACCGTTCACGCCATTTGTCATGATGAATGTCGTAGCTGAAATAGATTGGTTAAATTACGTGATCATCTTTACGTGGATGTCTGCCTGTACGCTTGGTGTTCGGTGGCTGGCCAAACAGGTTTACACCAAAGGGATCTTATTAGAAAACAAACCGGCAGGAATTAAGGGTTTGGTACGTCTCGTTGGTGGTTCAAGTTGATGAAACATCGATTTCGTGTAGTTTCGACGATCGCGATTCGGGAGGTCAGAACAGTAATTCGAACCAAAACGTTTTGGTTTTTTACTCTTCTATATCCAATTCTTCTCGCATTACCTGTACTTGTGATAGTAGGATCAATGGTGGTATTGGTAGATGTCGATGAAGACGTGAATGTAGTTTTCGCGGATGGAATTGAATCATTTAAGGAAGAGTGGCGATTTCTTCTACGCGGGCAGATTTTAAAGTACGCGGTACTTGATGAGACTGCAGATCTGTCAAGTCGTGTACGTAATCAGATCGATAGGCAAAACAAAGACATTCTCGTCTTCGAGTACGGTCGACCTCGAGAGAGTCGTATGGTAGAAAACTATCAAGATTGGCGGGAAAGTTTTGGTCCGTACTTTGACTACTATCCGAAATTGTCACTAAACCACTTTCGCGAAGTAGATGAAACTGATGTTCCTATTGAAACATTGAACACCTGGATTCTCCAGGACAAGATCGTGGGATACTTTGTGTTGCCCGAAAGCTTAGTTGATACTAATAAAGGCGCACGTTTTGTTCACAGGAAGACCACACAAGCTTCAATGCTGTCGAGACTAAATGAATTGAAGAGTTGGTATGAGAGTTTAACCACACTTGCTCTTAAAGAACTCCGCGCTGAAGAAATGGGAGTAAGTACCGAACAATTTGAAGACCTAATGATCAGAGTGTCCGCCGATATCGACACGATAGTTTCCTCAAACGCTGGCCAATCAGTTGGATCAACAACGGAACAACAGTCGATAAACAGCTCATCAGTTTCAATCGCGGAGAAAGTCGCGGCGGTACCTTATTTGTTACTCTTGGCACTAGTCTGGGGTAGTGGCAGCTACCTAGTCTTGACTAGCACTATAGAAGAGAAAACGAGTAGAGTAGGGGAAATGCTCGTTTCCAACGTGGACCCACTTTCACTCATGGACGGAAAGGTAATAGGAAACGTACTGGTGGTAGGAATAGCACTCTTAACTTGGGTTGTAGTCATCGGTCTACCGTCTCTGGGCTTACTCGCGGTCAGCGGATTGGTGAATTATGTATTAGATCCTCACAAAGTACTGAATTTCTTTATCTTCGGTACGTTCGCGTTTTTGTCATTCGGATACTTAAATGCTGCACTAGGTTCAACGTGCTCAGACATAAAGGAAACTCTGTACGTTAACCAACCGTTCGTTCTCATAGCTTTTTTTGTCGTGCTCCCGATGATGGTGTTTGTTTTGTTGCATCCAGATAGTGTTTTTGCTTCTACGATGAGCTTCATTCCTCCGTTAACAGCACTGTTCATGGTAGCTCGAACCGCTGCTTTACCTGATTTACCAATGTACCTGTTTCTTGTTCTGCTGATGGGCTCTAGTCTATTACTTATCCGACACGTTTCGGTCAGGATATTCTTACCTGGATTGTTATTAGAGCGAAAATTCGTAAATTTGATTACACTCTTCAAGTTTGTGCGCCAACCGAAATAATTTGTAGATCGTGGACAACTCTGTTCAACAAGCGCCACACTGGAAGACTGTTTGGATCCTGA
>VYFT01000015.1:18774-48809 GCA_009842245.1 Gammaproteobacteria bacterium
CTGATGGGGCACGAATGGAAAGCTTCAATGACGAGTTGGTTTTTCTGGCTAGGAGCAGGTGCCGCACCAATCATACTTTTTCTGATTGGTGTAGGTATTAAATTTTTTCTTCACGAATCAGAGCCGGCTCAATGGATGGACGAGGTCGAGGTCAAGAGACCGGAATATTTTCTTGATTGGTTAGCTGATCGACATAAGGGGTCGAACCCAGGAGCGCGAACCTATGGCGTACTTGATAAAAGCGATGGTCTCAGTTTAGATATACGCACCGAAATCGAACGAAATGATCGATACCAATTTTTAACGACTGTTTTGGATATGGACGAGGGCGGCTTTCAGAATTGGAAGCAACAAATTACTGGAGAAACTTTAAGTGATTCTGCTCCTTTTTTAAAAACACTTGAGTCACTTCGCACGTTGTCTAGGGACGAACAGAAGGAGTTAGTTCTTGACCCATTGATAAGCTTTGGCTCAAGCAACTCGTCAGAGTACGCTGATAAGCTAGGAAATTTCGTCGAAGAATTTTTTGATTGGTGGTCCCTAAATCGAGAGCAGATTGCGACAGACATACCAACTATATCGTCAAATTTCTTTCAAGAGACCGCGGCGGATGTACCGTCTGAAGCAGACTTCCAAACACTCCTTCGATCCAATGAAATCGAGGGGTACTTTGTGATACCTGAAACTACTGGTGGAGATATCACGGATTTGTTGTTTGTATCTAGAAATGAACAACCAAGCTCCCATACTTTCGCTTTGATAAACTGGTATCGTAGTGTCGCCACCAACGTTCTGAGAAAACAACGATTTCTGTCTGCAGGCATTGATTCTGAAGTCGCACAACTAGATTTAATTCAAACATCAATCGCGATGGAAGAACTATCTACAGATGAACGCATGAAGAGTGTGCACACACATCCACGGTACTTTCTATGGGCGTTACTCTACTTTATGGTTCTCCTGTATGGTGTTGGAATGCAAAGTCTAACGTTTTCGGTGGTGGAAGAAAAGTCGAGCAAACTGATTGATCATTTGATGTCAAACCTTACTCCGGGCGAGTTGTTAGATGGAAAAGTGTGGGGGAATTCTTTTGTTTATTTGATCATGTTAGTAATTTGGATAGTTTTATTCGCGGTGTTCGTTCAAATCCCATGGTCCAAAGATTTGGCTGGATTCTCCGAAGCATTCAGTTTTTTCTTCAATCCGAGCGTCGTGGTACACTTCCTGCTCTTCAACTTGCTCTTGTATGGTTTTTATGGGTATGCAGTCACGGCCATTTCCTCAAACTACGAGAATGTGAAAAACACACGATTTGTAATGGGTTTTTTCATGATATTTTTGGTATTGCCCTTCGCGATTCCTGCTATATCGGTTCAATTTACATCGTCTGACGTAATTCTTAACGGTATTTGTTTGATGCCTCCTTGTATACCCTACATGATGATCGCGCGAGCTACGACAACGCTTCCAGATTGGCCAATGTATTTAGCCATTATGGCTGTTATGTTGTTTAGTATCGGGGTTGTTCGACTACTTTGTGTCGCTCCCTTTACTGCGGGAATCGGCGGCGAAGGAAAAAAAGTCTAATCCGCTCAGAAACGACATTTAACTTCACGCTCACACGAACCTGACAAACCCCTAGACAAATCAAGTCATGAAAGCATATTTGAACACGGTATGGACTGTCGCGCAGCGTGAAATCGTCGCAGTTCTTCGAACCAAGGGATTCTGGTCTATCTCTGTTGCCGGTCCCATACTGGTTGGATTACCGTTGTACATCATGTGGTTCGTAGCGTTGCCATTATTCAACGACGTAAAGGCTCAAATTGAAGAGGACATCAAAGTGTCTGAAGTGTTCAACGAAGTATTCGGCCACCAACTCGGTGTTGTCCGGAATTTTCTGTGGGGAGATCCACTGAACTACTACGTCATTGACCGTACTGGGCAACTTTCCGACAGCATTAGACAAGAAATTTACGAACGAGAACGAAGACGGTTCATTCGCGGACACGGGCACGGACCCGAGACTATCGAAGAGTTTCATGAATGGGTTGAAAATTATCCTTCGTTAGTAGAAATGGTGTCAGACTTGTCGCTGCACAAATTTCAAGAGATTCAAGAACCAAATGTATCGATTGAAACAGTCAACGGTTGGCTCGAGACTGGCAAGATCGCGGGCTATTTTATCCTTCCCGATGACTTTCTATTCTCGAACCAAGGAGCTCAATTTGTGCGACCAGACAAATTGAACCGGGCGCAAGCAAGAAAGTTAGATGAGTTGAAACACTGGTTCGAGGACATCGCGACTAGCGTGCGACGACAAGCGATTCTGAATGTCGATAACAACATTGGAGATTCTCCAACGGCAGAATTGAACTCATTAAATATCGAGATTCGTCGGGTGGTACCAGCTCACCAGCTGTCGTCGACACTAGCAGAGACCCACGAACAAGCGCATTCTTCACGTTCTGCACTTCCAAATTGGGTCAAGGCTGCCACTATACCGTATGTGTACTTCTTCATAACGGTTTTATCCTCCGCGTCTAATCTAGTGTTAACAAACACGGTGGAGGAAAAATCCACTAAAGTTGCTGAATTGATTGTGGCTAATTCAAACCCATCTCAAATATTAGATGGCAAGTTGCTCGGGGGTATGGTAGTAGTGCTCTTACCGATCTTGGCTTTCTGTTTAATCAACGGACCTCCGATTGTTGGTGTTCTTGGTTCTTTGGCGGGTTATGAATCTACTACATTCGCCGAGTTCTTGCACCCAGGGAAGCTATTAAATTGGTTTTTATTTCTACTCCTAGCGTTCACTTTTTATGGTTATATTCAAAGCGCTCTAGGTTCGTTGTGCAACGACATGAAAGACACGGCGATAACTCTGTATCCCATTACGTTCATTAACACGTTCGGTATGCTACCAGCAGTGGTTTTTGTCATGTTTGCGCCTGATGGCAAAATTGCTCAAGTGTTGAGCTTCGTTCCATTCTTAACACCCTCAGTTATGGTTAGTCGTTCCGCGTCTCTACCTGATTGGCCGGTATACATTCTCGTCGTAATGGTGATGTGTGCCAGCATTCTGATCGTAAGAAAGTTTTCAACGACTCTTTTCGCACACGGTATGCTGTCAGAGCATACCCCAGGTGGATTTCAAAGAATCTTAAAACTCGCCTCACGGCCGGTTTGATTCCAATGCCGCTTGAACGTTGCTCAGATCTGTTCTTTCCGCGTGTTGTGTTGTCTTGAGTTAGCAGCGAAATCGTGAGACTGCAAACTTTGAAGTCAGTTTGGTTGGTAATGCACAACGAGTGGCATTCGACAATTACCAGACCTATGTTCTGGTATGCGACTCTCATGACACCAATAATGCTATTCGGTCTGTTCCTGCTGTTTCAATGGGTCTTGGGAGAAGATTCAAGAGAAGCGTTATTGAAAGAAGAAAACGTCAAAAGTTGGGAGTTTTTTCTTGAACAAGAGTTGTACGGTAGCAGGGATGGACGGGTAGATATTTTGAACTATGCAGTTTTAGACTCTACCGACGAGTTAGCAGCCGATATCCGAGAGGAAATTCTGAAAAACGATTGGTATCTCTTTTTGTTGAAAGCGTTCGAATTGAACGATGATGAGTTTGTCTCTCTCCGACAATCTCTCGGCAAAGGAGAAGCATTCATAACAAGCGAAATAGAGACTCTGCGACAAAGAAACGATGAAATTCCAATCGAACAGTTAGTTAGTCAACTTGTAGGATTCCTACCACCGAGCGACAAATTATCGAGTGTTGACATACCTGGATTCCGGACACGGCTAGCGAACTGGTGGGAAGTGAATTTGGAAGCTATCAAAGAAGTTGTGCCGGCGATATCGAGCAATTTTTTCAATGACATCACTAATGTAGACGTACAGGAAGATGACGTCAATTTGATGCTAGCCTCTAAAGAAATCGTTGGATACTTTGTGATTCCAGAAGACTTTGGTGCTGAGGGTGCGGAAGCTGAGTTTGTCGCCCGAGTCGATACCCCCCGAAGTCAGTTTCTTGATCTAGTAAACTGGTACCGCAGTGTCGGTTCGGATGTTCTACAGAAGCAGCAATATGAAGAAATTGGAGTTGATCCACAGACCCGTCAACTCTTGTTGCTGAGAGCTGATTTTGAGACCAACGATGTAGTCGTTGAAGACTCTGATTCAAAGATCATTCCAAAGAGTTTCTATCAGTTCATATACGTAGCTCTACCGCTCCTGCTGTATTTCGTGTTTTTGGGGACATCCATGAGACTTGTTGCAATTATCGTAGATGAGAAGACAAGCAAGCTTGCCGATGGTCTCTTAGCAAATATGAGCCCAGTTACCTTACTCGATGGAAAACTATGGGGAACTGCATTGCTTTCCCTTACCGTAGCAGCGATCTGGGTAGTCTTCATTCCAATATTCGTGGTCGTAACAGGTCGATGGCATAGCAATGTAGATCCCACAATTCTTAGTTACCTTTTTCGACCCGTTGTAGTATTGAATTTCTTTTTGTTTCTGCTGTTGGTTTACGCGCTGTACGGATATTTCATCGTTGCGTTCACGTCTAGATTTAGCAGATTGAACAATGCTATGAGTGCTGCGTTGTATTTTCAGTTTGGTGTTTTGTTTTTGTTCGTCATGCCCACTGTCATAGTACCCTTTATTCCTTTTAAAGGGCTACAAGACGTTTTGAGCTTTTTCCGCTAAGTACGCCGTTTGTGATGGTGGCAAGGTCTGGATCTTTACCTGATTTGCCTATGTACTGCGCAATCGTGATTGTTGTAGTGCTCTGTGTCATTGGGTCCCGCGCGCTTTCTGCTGGCATGTTCGCGCGAGGTCTCATTGATGAACTCAGAATATCGAAAAGAAAACAAATGAAGTCATTACAAGTTCAGCCCCACAATGAGTAATGAGTGGTAACGAGGACTTGCGCGAGATTCTGATTGTTAAGCTAGCAGAAATTTACTGAGAAGAGTCATTGTGATAGCAAAAATCGCTATCAGTTACTCGTCGATTCTTCATCTTGTGAGCTCTGATTGTCAGACGTATCTGTTTCATCGGCATCATCTGGTGTCGAATCCTCTTCACTCTCAGACGGCTGAGGTTCAGATGTTGCGAGAGGCGTGAACTCTACCAGTTTGAGTTGTGCTCGTCTTACCCTTTGTGTCTTAGGCTTACTAGCAGCACCGTAAAAAGTGGTAAGATAATCGAGAATCTTCGTTTCGTTAGCACCTAGATCCCAAAGTTTTTCCTGCTCCCGCATGCGTTTGATCGCTTTTGCCCAATTTGTTCGATCGAGTTGCTGCTGAGTCAACAGACGTTCTGAGTGACACGCGCTACAGTTGGCTTTGATCAGCTTCCAGTTATCATCAACGTCTTTAACTAAACCAGTTTTTGGGTCGGTTTCGACAGACTCTTCGTTAGCTAAACAGAAAACTGTAAAACCAACAAAGAGGAAGCTAGCTAACGTAAACCGCGATACGATGGCACGCATTGTTTAAATATCCTTTTGGATTCCAACTGGGTAGAACCATGGGTTGCGAATTTCCTTGATCGTCGACCGCTCGAGCCCAGACTTCGTAATATCCTGTTGTCGGAAACTTGATGCTGTGATCCCAATGTTGCCATGCATATCGATTTACGGCAGGCTTGATGGTCGCGTCGGACCAAGTTTTTCCGAAGTCGATCGACACCTTTAAGCTATCTACAGAAAATTCTCCTGCCCACGCATGTCCCCGAACCTTGAGAGTGTCATCTACGCTGATCTGAACGCCGGTCTTAGGAGACGTAATCAGGGACTTTACAGGCATGGCATGAATAATCCGCATGTCTTCGTCTGCAACAGCTGAACCGGGTGCGACAGGTGTGCGAGGAACGCGGTACGAAGGGCTCTCCATTTTGGGGCCGTCATGAACAGTGTTTCTGACAGTGATCCGCTTCAGCCATTTCCCTGAAACGGACCCAGGCCACCCGCCGAAAACAAGCCGTAAAGGATGTCCGTTCATGGGGTGAAGATCTTCGCCATTCATACCCCAAACAATCATTGATTCGTCATCAATAGCTTTTTCAATCGGGACGCCGCGGGAGATTGTTACCCGTTCTTTGTCGCCGCTCATGTGGAGGTCACCACCGTAGAAAGCCAAGTAAACAGCGTCTGATTTGTAACCCACGTCATCTAAAACGTCTTTGAGACGGATACCGTTCCACTCCGGACAGCCAACTGCGCCGAGAGTCCATTGATTTCCAGACACTGGTGGGTCAAATTCCGCCCGACCATTTCCACCGCACTCAAGAACGAGTTGACGACTAATATTCTCAAACCTTTCCTTCAATTGTTTAATTGTGAACACCTTGTAAGACCCGATAGATTCACCTTCAAAAATTAAGGTCCAAGTGTCAACGTCTACGTCCCTCGGTGGCAAACCATAGTTTCTGATAAATAAACGATTGGCTGGAGTCACATCGTCATTTAAAAGATGAGGAGGAGTCTCCGCATTTAGCGGACGATCATTCAGCAAAATTAAACCATCTTTTCCCTCGATGCGGAAAGCAGAATCAGCATTTGCTTGAGGTGCTGGAATTAAGCCTTGCGGTACCGCGTTTGCAAAAGGGATGTTTGCACCAACTAGTGCGCTAAACGCTGCTAATCCTGAGACAAAACCTCGACGGGTTATGGGGTTTGCACGACGACCAAAAGCCTCCCAATCAGCCTTTTCTGGGTCCTGTGCAAACAGGTCGTGAATACCTCGTTCTCTCTGTTTCATCATGATATTTCTTTAAGTCTGAGCCAACGTAGCGTGCTACAGAATCCTTACGGAAAACTGAAACAACTTGATGCTATATTCAATTGACCATTCTAGGTAACTAAATCTCTCCACTTGAAGTAGGCGATTCAAACTGAACTACATGAAATAGCAATTTGTTAAGTAAGAAATCAACTGTTACAACGGTACTTACGGTATACCAACCTATGAATAGCTACCAAGATTCAGAAGAACCACGGCACTCATGCTCGACACAGTTTTTCTTAAAAGAATCGCCCGCAATGGCGACATAGACTAGAACACAGCGTACTGTATTAGAACTAAATGGATGTCAATTCTTAGATTTGTCGTACAATGGCGTGATTGTGAAACGTAATACCGTGATACGAAACAAAGACGATACGACTAAAGAACCACGATGCTAAATCAGATTAAAGACGTTGCGATTTTCGCGGTACATGATTGGCGAAACTTCTTACGTACCAGGTTTTTTCGCATCGGTGGAATCGCTGTCCCTCTAGTCATTGCTGTCCTTTCCTGGTTCATCATCTTGTACTTTCCATCTTCGACTGGAGATGGTACCAACAAATGGGAGTACTTTCAGAGTGAGCTCCAACGCTACTCTGACGAACTAAAGGGTACGTACGCCTTTGAATTAGCAGACGATCGATTTGTTTTCTATGTCGAAGACACGTCTAACTTAGACTTTGCCGAAGCAATTCGTCAAGAAATCTTGCGAAGAGACATAGCAGTTTTCATCCAATTTATCAACGAAGACTCTAAAGCCTTGTGGAGTTCATGGTTTTCTGGTACTGATCTCGATCCTACGCATCATTCTTCGTTACTTACTGATTCTGCGAGTTTAACCGCGAAGGAATTCATCGAGAAATATGCTCTTAAGCACGACTCCCAGCGGTCTTACCTTTTAGCTACGACTAAAGACACCTTTTCGTGGTTCGTGGACGGCTGGAATCAGCACTACCAAGAAATTGCGGAAAAGATCCCTGCAATTTCTTTTGCAAAACACGTCGAGATATTTGACGCCAGCGACATGTGGCAAGCGACTGGTGTATTTAAAGGGTACTTTAAACTCTATGAATCGAGCGACGAACCATTTGGACAGACTGACTTTTTTATAAACGATCCAGAGTTCTATCTCGATTCGAAGGAGACAAGAGACTGGTATAGAGACGTAGCTAATGCAGCAATTCATGAACAATTTCAAAGTTTTCTAATCGGAGAGTCTGTTGACGAGTTTTCTCCTTCGGATATGTCGATCGTCACTGGGTTGACAACACATGCGACAGTGAAAATGCGTTCATCCGAGACAAAGGAACTACGAAAGCAAGTGTATCTGTTTGTGTTCATGTCAGCCCTAATTGGTGGATTGTGTCTGTTATTCTTCGATCGCAATCTAGTAAAGAGTGAGAATGCCAACCAATCAATCACTTCCAATCTCATCGACAGTCGAGTCCTCGGCATGACATTGAAAGTAGGCACTGTCCTAGGAATCTGGTTTGTGTTACTCATCTCTTCGGGTTTCGCCCTAATTGGTTCTAATCCAAGTCTTGGAGCGGGCGCGCTAGGACTGTTTTTCCACCCACTCTTCGTATTGCATTCGTGGCTTTTCTTGTTAGTTGGACTTGTTGGTTTCGGCTACGTCTTTCATCTGTTCAGCTTGATAAAAGGATTTGTGCAGGTATTTCCGCTTACTGTTCTACTTTGCATCATGGCGAAAGAAATGACGTTCCTTTCATCGGGGTTCGTCGTGGGACTATGTTTCTTGCCTTTTATAGGACCATATGCTGCTCTAGGACTGACTTCTGAGTTACCGGAATTCCCAATGTACTTGTCGATCTTACTCGTGTCGCTTCTAAATTTGAGCTTGTTACGAATTTTGTGTGGTTTTGCTGAAAGGAAATCCCAAGAGAGAGGAGAGCTCAAGTACGCGTACCAAATTTCATCGTAACGGACGCGTAGTTTGTATCAGAAAATTCTTAGTCCGAATCAACTAGGTATCGTGCTGCCCCTAAGTTCCATCCAAACGCTCTGATATCGATTCTCTTACCAACATCGTAGCGGAGAATAGATGCGGCGTGAGAAACTTCGGTAATTTTCCACTTGTATTGAGTGAAATCTGATCTCTGTTCTGAGATTCTTCAATAGGGTAGGTCGTGCCTAAATTTTCACTTAGAGGTTCGCTCGGTAAATTGTGTCAAGACGTGACTCCCGTCGCGATAATCACGATCCGCGAATGGCGAACACTAGTTCTATCAAAAGTGTTTGTCGGCGTTGGGGGAATTTATCCGTTTTTCCTATCTCTAGTTTTTTGGCTTTTTGTATTGGCGGTTCTATTAGTTCAGGTGATTTCAGATGAAGACGATCCAGAGTTAGTTCGGCACTATCCTGAGCTAAATCGACAAATCGAACAGTTGATCGGTGCGAATATTCCAGCGGAACCTACCAAGTACTATGTCGTAGACAACTCTAGCTCGAAAATTGGAGAACTGGTTCGAAGGGAAATTCTTCATCGGGATGTATCTCATGTTGTCGAGTTTGTGCGCGACAAAGATATCGCAGACTTTGCTAGAGCTTTACCGTCGATTAACTCGTATCGGGTCAACTATGTTGCGGAGAGCATCAGGGCTCTCAAAGAGAGGATTCAAAATGAAGGAAATACAACCGGAGGGGGCGACGCTCTTATATCCGTACTTGTCGATTCCATAAACAACTTAGCACGAGGGATTGATGATGCAGGCGACGACTTTGACGCGAGATTCTTCGCGAGTTGGTGGATCTCAAATGTAGAGTATTTAGGTCAAACTATACCGGACATCTCTTCGCGATATTTTTTAGAGTCAATACAGGACAACATTACGCGTGAGCAGCTCAATGCTCTTCTAGCCTCAACGGAGTTGAACGCGTATTTCACGGTACCGGAGGGATTTCCCGACTCTAACGCAACCATACAGTATGTGACGGGAGAGTTAACAGACAGCCATGATCAACGATCTGCGTTCCTGTTAAGACTTTGGTATGAAGAGCTTGTTTCTGGAGTTCTTACTGAATTAAAGACTGAACCTTTAGTTACTGAGGAATCGATCAACTCGTTGCCTGCCATTACCACTGCGTTAATTTCCCCAAACGACTTTGGAAAAGGCACTACGAGTGCGAGTGTTTCCTTTGATTTGGGTGAAAGACCTCGCTATCTTGGGCTATGGGTTCGTTCAATCTGGATCGCATTATTTTGGCTGGCGATGTTCTATTGTGTATACGGTATGTCTTTCAATACCACAGAAGAAAAAAGAAGTCGAATCGCAGAAGTTTTACTTTCCAGTGTGTCTCATATGAATTTGATGGACGGAAAGGTGATCGGAAATGCACTTGTCATTCTCACTCTCTGTGGTTCGTGGGCGGTTATTCTCGGGGTGCCCATCACCTGTCTTATTGCTCTCTCACCTGAATTGGGTTCTTATGCTTTACGAGAACTTTTCAGCCCAATTTACTTCTTGAACTGGTTGGTGTTTCTTCTACTTGGAATAACAATGTTAGGATATATGCTCACGGCACTAGGCGCGCTGATTTCAACAGATCGCGTAACAACTTTGACATACTTAGTACTAGGTATGCTGTTTGGTATCGGCCTTCTAACGACACTTGACCCCGGCTCAACGCTTGCATCGGTGATTAAATTTGTACCACCGGTGACTCCATTTGCCATGGTGAGTCATACAACTTCTTTACCAGCATGGCCAGTCTACCTCGTGTTACTTGCCCTCGTAATAACGTTTCTGTGGGCGATTAGACATGCATTGGTTCTCGTATTTGCAAGAGGGATATTGTTAGACGCAGTACCAAGGAAGATTGGTGGTTTAGTAAAAACCATGCTGACCCAATAGTGAAAGTGCAACTCTGAACCCTAAGATCGACTCGAACGATGTGATGTCTCGGTGAAAGCTAGGCTTAACCAGACTACTACGCGACGGGCACGTCCTCTTCAATCTCTGCTCGTGATCGCAATTGGCGAGTGGAAAAGGTTTGCGTTCACCTTTAGTTTTGTTGCTCTAGTATTTTTTCCTCCACTTGTAATTCTTCTCTATCCGCCAACTTACGAGCTGATTTCTGATGGGATTCGCGATTGGCAGACGGAACAGGACCGATTGCTGCGGACCACACGAGCAACCCCTAGACTAACGGAAGATTCAATCGCCTCTGATAGTGAGACTAATACCATTAGATTTTCGGTGATTGATCAGAGTACTTGGGTGCATCGGAGAGTTAAAGAGAAACTTCTCAAAACCGATCTTCATGTGTTTCTCGACGTCTTGTATGACTTGGAAGAATCTGAGTTTGCTCAATGGGCGCACGCAGCAACTAACGAACTAAACAACGTGCATCTGATCGACGATAGCTCGCGATTTCAAAACAATTTGAGTGAATTCCATCGTGACCTTGTAGCTGAAGGGTCAATTCGGGAACAGACTGAGGTACTAGCAGAGCGTCTAAAGCAGAAAGAAGGCTCTAACACTCTAAATTCTTCAACCGACTCTCTGCTAGAGTTGTGGATAAACATTCCAGAGAAAATCGTCGAATTGGCACCTTTGGTGTCATTCGCGTTCTTTAAGGAAATTAACGTTGAGGATAGTTCAATTGATCGTGTGCAATCGATGCTCAGGTCGAGAAAGATCTCAGGTTATTTCATCATTCCGAGTAGCCTAACCGAAAACAACGACGGTTTGCAGCTCGTAACTCTTCAAGATACTCCCACATTAATTGTCGACGAGCTAAAGCTTTTTTATCAATCTGTCTTAAGAGATGTCGTGCGTGAACAGATAGAGATGGAGCGGGGGCGGCTGACCGTTGCTGAACTGCGAGTATTAGAAATACGTCGGAGCGAAGTAGTTCCTAGCAATATAGAAGGTGATACGGATCAAATACGGTATGAAGATTGGGGTTCTCCAGCAAAATTAGCAAGCTTTGTTTCAGATCATTTACCCGCACTAGTGAGTTTCGTCGTTTTGGCATGTGTCATCGGGAGTGGGCCAGTTTTTGTGCTCAGTACTTTAGAAGAACGATCGAGTAAATTAGCAGAGACCTTGCTTGCGAGTACCAATGCGAAAATTCTCTTTGACGCAAAAGTGTGGGGCGGAATTATGGGAATCGCGTCAATCTTGGGTTGCTGGGTAGTGTTTAGAGTTGTCTATCTCGTTGTTGTGACTCCAGATATGCCTTTTGAAATCCTACCAAATCTCCACACCGTGCATCTCTTACATTGGTTTCTTTTTATATTCGTCGCGTTGGCCTTCTACGGATATATCGTAGTAGCGATTGGATCTAAGTGTAATAATCAAATAGACTTCGTTGCAATCATGATTCCTGTGTTTGTAGTGCAATCCATAGCGAGCTATGTCGTATTTGCATTGTTTGACAATCCGGATACGCTGGCCGCTTCAATACTTAGTTTCTTTCCGCCGTTTGCGCCGTTCGTCATGATATCTCGTACGGGCGTTTTACCATTTTGGCCAGTTTATTTAACGATATTCGGTCTCCTACTTGTGAGTGTTATCGTGGTCCGACAAATAGGTAGTTCGTTCTTTTCCCGCGCATTCCTACTTGAGAACAGGCCTCGACAAAAAAGAAGTCTTGGTCGATACGTGAGAAAGTCTCGGTAACAACAAACCGTTTAGGCGCGGTTTGTCATTCGCTACAAATTCGGGGGGCGACCAGGGTTGAACGCTTTGGCATGGTAAAGATTGACATTTGCAAAAAAGGATAGGGCAACGTATCATTAAAATTAAACCGTCAATTTGAGACTTCATTCAACTTCGAATTCGACTACCAAACGTGATCTTTTGATGTCCGACCAGGAACCAAATCTAGGAACGAAATTGGAGAATATTTGGAATTCCTATTCTCCGCGTGAGCAATTTATCGCGCAACGTCGGTTGGTTGACACTTCCAAGTGTACTCTACAAGAGCTTGGGGATCAGCTGGACCTCACACGAGAGCGGATACGGCAACTCGAATCAAAAATCGTCGATCGATTTGAAGGGCGTGTTGGAGACTATGTCAGAGTGTTAAGAAAACGACTCGTGGACAAATATGGCGCGATGATCCCCAATGAAATTCTTGCACGCACGATCAACGAGGAGTTACCAGATAGTTCCATTCGAATAAAGGCTTTATTTACAAAGATATTTTTAAGAAATTTAAAGTATCACTTTAGAAATGGCTATTACCTGTCTCCTGCCGGAGAAATCGTAATTTCAAACTATGCACATTACATCAACACCAACAATTTACTGTTGGTAGACGAACTAACGCTAGCCCGTATAAATCTTGAATTCTGGTACAAATACCGAGAAGAGATCAAAGAATGTCTTGGCTTAGTAAGATTGCCCTATGGTTCTTTTGCCCGCAACGATAGTGTATCTACTCGTGTGCTCGATACGTTAAAACACTTAGGCATACCAGCTACTAAAGAACAGATTGCAGAGTACTCTGGAGTCTCGGAGGACAGGCTTACTAATCGACTTCGGTTGATTCGAGGCGTCGTAAAAGTTTCCAACAATATGTGGGCTCTTGGTAGTTCAAAGAGTTCACAATACGTGGGAGTAGTGGACGAAATGCTAACAGTTATCGAACAGCACGGAGGACAAGTAGCGGTTCAGACCCTCAAAGCCGAGATCAAAAGGCGATGTAATGTCAAAGACTCGACGATAACCGCGTATCTGTACACCGCGCAGTTCGTCATTGAGGACAAAATGATCCGTCTGAGTACCGAAGATGATGTTCGCCTACGACCGTTGGCACAGACTATTGATGGTAGAACTGGCAATGGTGCTCCATATTGGATCATAAACGTAAAGGCTCGACACTTAAAGGGGCATTCTGTCGTAGGGCTACCCCCTGAGTTAGCTTTTTACCTTAAGTGTGAACCAAATACTCGGTCCCGAGTACCAATTCACTTTCCACTAGACTGCAGAGACATGAGTATTACCTGGCGTTTAGCTTCGACAACGGGGTTGCAGATTGGTTACTTAGCTGACGTATTGAAAAAGTTACATGTGCGCGAAGGGGATCGAGTTAGGCTGATCGTGCAAGATGGGTCTAAAGTGGGATTTGAACGACACGCGACCATTGATTGACTGGGATTAGTAGTACCATTTGATAATCGATCCTCTCGGCCGGCGTTTTAAAAATCTGCGGGTAAGCTTAACCGCAGCATGTAATTACGCCTGTACCTATTGCGTCCCAGACGGTAAAAAGCTTCAAGCACTCAGTGCTGAACTGTCCGAAGCTGAGTTGATATACGCGGTACGGCTACTGATAGATGCTGGAGGAGTAGACAAACTACGAATAACCGGTGGAGAACCGTTGATTTCCAAGAAGTTTGACGCACTTCTTGGTAGTTTGCGGGACTTGTCCTTAAAGGACATCGCCATTACTACCAACGGACAGTTTCTTAAGAAGAAACTCCCAGTGATTTTAGATGCTCAGGTATCCCGAATTAACGTCAGTCTTGATACCCTTGACGCATCGGCTTTTCGAAGTATCGCGCGCAGTGGTGATCTCGCCACCGTACTAGAAGGAATTGAAGAAGCACTAGCTGCCAATCTGAAAGTGAAGGTCAATTGTGTCCCAATCAGAACCTCAAATATTGACGAATTGCTACCTATACTCGAATATTGTTTAGATCGCAACATTGAACTTCGCTACATCGAACTCATGAACATGGGGCATCTCAAGCATAACCAGTTGTACGAGCAAGAATTCATTGGCATGGATGAAATACTTGACAAAATTGGTAGGAAGTACGAATATTACAAAATAGATGCTCCTATCGATTCAACTTCGCTTCGATTTGAAATCCCTGATTACGGACGATTCGGTATTATTGCAAATGAAAGCGAACCGTTTTGTCGGACCTGCACTCGGTTGCGCTTATCCTCCAATGGTCAGATCTTTGGTTGCTTGTCCAATTCAAAGGCTTTCTCAATCCGGCAGCTTCTCGACAAGCCCTATCCGATTGCAATAACTGAATTGCAAAGCATATTGAAATCTGCAATGCAGTTAAAACAACGCTTAGCGTTCACCGGAGAGACCACTGTGATGAAATTCATTGGTGGCTGAGAAACCGCAAAAATGAAGAATCCTGTCTTGACGAATTTGTGTGTAGTAAGGTAAGCGCTCTTACTGCTTCCTTTTATGTTGCAGAGCTCTATTTAAACTCTCCAAGGTGTTTTTAAACAAGCAAACGCGCTGGAATTTACCTACATATTTGGGTAATTCGGCCCACCGGAACCTTCGGGGGCTATCCAAGTAATATTCTGAGACGGATCCTTGATGTCACAAGTCTTACAGTGCACGCAGTTCTGCGCATTGATTCGAAATTCTTCTTCACCTTCTTCACCAATCACTTCGTACACGCCAGCAGGACAATAGCGTTGTGCGGGTTCGGCGAAATCTCGTAAGTTTTTTCTGATAGGAATGTCGGAGTCCTGAAGAACCAAGTGGCAGGGTTGATCCTCCTCATGGTTCGTATTGGATATGAAAATGCTCGAATTCCGATCGAAGGAATAGACCCCGTCGGGTTTGGAATAATGAATCTTTTTACTCACACTTGCGTATCTCAATCGCTTATGATCTGGGGTGGTGTCTGGTAAACGAATAGGGTTCCAACCGTTGAACAAGTTTTGTTCCACGCACGCCCATGCAGAGCCACCAAGCATGCCAAATTGATGCCACGCCGGTCCGACGTTCCTAGCTTGGTGGAGTTCGCGTCTTAGCCAGGACTTCTCGTATCGACGTTGTAGATCGACGACATCATGCTTCCGTTCCGCACCCAAAGCATGCATGATCGCTTCAGCAGCTAGTTTGCCAGACTTCATTGCCGTGTGAGTACCTTTGATTTTCAGAGGGTTTAAAAACCCCGCGTCATCACCAACTAACACCGCACCTGCAACAGCCAATTCTGGTAACGAGCCGTACCCACCTTTTGAAATCGCACGGGCACCATAAGAAATTCTCTGTCCATCGAGGAGATGTTCTTTGATCATCGGGTGATGTTTCCACACTTGAAACTCATAAAAAGGATCAAGGTATGGGTTCGAGTATGAAAGATCTACGATTAATCCAAGTGCAACTTGTTGATTCTCCATGTGGTATAGAAAGCCACCACCAGTTGCTGATCGTGAAAAGCCTAGCGGCCATCCTATCGTGTGAAGGATCCGTCCCGGCTGGTGATGATCTGCGGGTACTTCCCACAGTTCTTTCAATCCGATCGCGTAATGTTGAGGTGAACGATTTTTATCGAGATCAAACTTTGCGATTAATTGTTTCCCTAAATGCCCACGACAACCTTCTGCTAACACCGTGTAAGACGCATGGAGCTCTAGTCCGGGTTGATGCGTTGACTTTTCCTTACCAGAACGGTCTATTCCCATATCACCAGTAGCAACTCCAACAACCTTGTCTTGCTTGTCGTACAAAATTTCCGTTGCAGCAAAGCCTGGAAACAACATAACTCCAAGTTCTTCAGCTTGCTGAGCCATCCATCGACACAAATTGCCTAATGACGCTACGTAGTTTCGCTCATTCCGGCTAGGTCTTGGAATTAGTGCATGCGGTACTGCTATCGATCGGTGATCGTTCACGAGACAATGAAAACGATCTTCTGTGACTCGTGTTAACGGTGGTTCAAGTTCTTTCCAACTCGGAAACAGATCGTCCAAACCACGCGAGTCAATCACCGCGCCAGACAGTATGTGCGCGCCGATTTCGCTTCCTTTTTCGAGCACGCATACGCTGGTTTCTCGACCCATTTCATTGGCTAGCTGCATCGTGCGAATCGCAGTACTTAAACCGGCCGGGCCTGCACCAACAATGACGACATCAAACGTCATCGATTCTCGTTGTGTCTTAATCATGGATTTCGTGGATTACTTCACTTAAACAGGGTTCAAAGTACAGATATAGGAAAATATGTGGTTGATTTCTCTTATTTAAACTTCTCTTTTTGGAAAATTCTACAACTAGCGCGAACTAAGTGAGAAAGAACTGCGAGTAAACCAATGAAGATTCTATGTGCCATCAAGCGAGTCGTTGATGCCAACGTAAATGTCGTTGTCAAAAGCGACGGTAGTGGTATTGAGTTGACCAATGTGAAGATGTCGGTTAATCCATTTTGTGAAATCGGTGTGGAACAAGCAATTCAGTTAAAGGAGGCCGGTATAGCTGATGAAATCGTCGCTGTATCTGTGGGCTCCGCGAAGACTCAAGAACAAATTAGAGTGTGCTTAGCGCTTGGTGCAGATCGAGGCATCATAGTAGATGCTCCAGACGATCTTGAGCCCCTCGTGATCGCGAAGATTCTGAAGGCAGTTTACCTGCAGGAACAACCTCAACTGGTTATTTTTGGCAAGCAGAGTATTGACGGCGATAATAGCCAAACCGGGCAAATGTTTGCCGCTCTCACCAATCTTCCACAAGCGACCTTTGCATCCGACTTAAAGATTGAAAACAATCTCGCTACGGTTGTCCGAGAGGTTGATGGTGGCCTACAAACTTTACAAGTGCCACTGCCAATGGTACTGACGACAGATTTACGTCTAAATGTCCCAAGATTTGCATCCTTGAAGAACATCATGATGTCCAAGCGCAAACAAATTGACACGATATCCTCCGACGATTTAGGAGTTTCCCTCGAACGACATACAGAAACACTACGAGTTGAACGACCACCAACAAGAACCGCTGGGATTATTGTCGACTCCGTTGACGAGTTAGTTTCCAAACTTAGAAGCGAGGCGAAAGTTCTCTCATGAGCGTACTAGTCATTGCAGACCACAACAACGCAGAGTTGAAACCCGTGACTCTGAATACGCTGCAAGCCGCAAGATCAATCGGTGAAGAGATCGATGTCTTAGTAGCTGGTCATGAGTGTAGTGAGGTAGGGGACTCTGTCGTGAAATTGGGTGTTGCGCACAAAATTCTCATAGCAGAGTCGCCAAGTTTTGAACATGCGATCGCAGAAGACATCGCAGCGCTTGTTGCAACGCTGGCTGCATCATATCAATTTATCCTCACCGCGCATACAACGACTGGGAAAAACTTCCTCCCTCGAGTTGCAGCACTATTAGACGTGCAGATGATTTCAGACATTACGGAAATAGTTGCTCCAGACACATTTAAGCGTCCAGTGTACGCCGGAAATGGAATTGCGACCGTGAAGTCGAATGATGCGACTAAAGTCATTTCTGTTCGGGGTACCGCTTTCGACCCAATTACTACTGGGTCCGTCTCTACAACCATTGAAACACTGCCAGATTCAACTTTTCCCGAACCCAGTCCGACGAAATATTTGAAAGATGAGCTGGCGCAGTCGGAACGACCCGAACTCAATAACGCAAAAGTGGTGGTGTCCGGGGGCAGGGGACTTGGAAGTGGTGAAAGTTTTGCACTTCTTGAAGAACTGGCAGATGCTCTGGGTGCTGCAGTCGGAGCTTCACGCGCTGCTGTTGATGCGGGTTACGTACCCAACGACATGCAAGTAGGACAAACTGGAAAAATAGTAGCGCCTGAACTTTACATTGCTGTTGGGATCTCCGGTGCAATTCAACACTTAGCAGGTATGAAAGACTCTAAAGTGATCGTCGCAATAAACAACGATCCTGACGCACCAATTTTTCAGCTCGCTGATTACGGTTTAGTCGCTGACCTGTTTGAAGTTGTCCCAGAGTTTATCCGAAAACTCAAAGAACACGCCTAGCTAGTCCTCTCGCAAATACTAGTCAAACGGCGGCTGTTCCCATTTCTTTGGATCTGCTCGCCAAGCAACAGGTGCGGAATGAAATTCGATTTTGTCGACGACATCGAGAATCAACGCAAATAAAGCCATTCGTATTAACAAACCGTTATCAGTTTGTCGAAACACGGCTAAATTAGGATTCGAGTCTAAATCTTCACTCAGTTCCTGCGCGGTTTCCCGGGAGTCTCGCGGAAGCGGATGCATGATGACAGTATTAGGTTCGCAATGTTGGGTGTAAACGGCTTGGTTTATTCGAAACAAGCCTTTGTATTTAATTGCTTCAGCAGCAGAAGAAAATCGTTCTTCCTGAGTTCGGGTCACATAAAGAACGTCGACTGCTTGAATACCAAGCTCCAGTTGATCAAAGTCTCGAACCTCATGTCCAGCTTCTTGCAGTTCTGCAATAACTCTCTCTGGTGCGCGCAAATCTGGAGGGGAGACCATATGCACGGTGATATTGTGAAAGACTTTAAGTAGTTTGAGCAATGAATGAACCGCGCGTCCATATTTAAGGTCCCCGACAACCGCAATACGAAGACCGTCCAGACTCTTCCTTCGATAGTTTAGTTCCTTTTCAATCGTGTATAGATCCAACAACGCTTGAGTGGGGTGCTCGTTTGACCCATCACCACCATTGAGTACGGGACTTCGAGATGACTCTGCAAATTCAGCCACCGAACCCGCGTCTGGATGTCGCATAACAATGACGTCGCTATAACCAGAGATTACGCGCGCGAAGTCTTGCAGCGATTCGCCCTTCACTAACGACGATGATGCTAAGCCGGTTGTCTCAAGAACATTACCTCCAAGAAGATTGAATGCCGCACCAAACGAAAGTCGTGTGCGGGTACTAGCTTCGAAGAAGAGATTAGAAAGGATCGCCCCCGCCAGCACCCGTGTAATTCGTTGTCGTTGGGCGTAAGGGATCATTTTGTCGGCCACCGAGAAAATCTGTTCGACATCGCTTCGACTGAGCTGAGCTACCGAAAGAATGTGTTTACCGACGAAGTTCAAACCACAACAGCAGGTATCGTACCATAACTTCTAACAACTCCATGAAGGCACCTAATTTGCACAGGTTTTATTTATTCCCTCGCTAAAGACGGAGGGCGTCTACAACCAAACTTGATCGCCAACTCAACAATAAAACTCGCTGTCGGAATGTTTTTTCGCGAGCTACAATTTCTCCCGTTTCCGTTTCTAGCCCGTTTTCGCTAGAAGCTATAACGAAAGTTTAAGCTAAACGCAGTTGTTCCGAAATCTCCGAATATTTTGGAAAAGGACAAATCAACAGCAGTTTTGTCGCTCGTAGTGAAAATCAGACTTCCTGATAAGGCAAGTTCTACACCGTCTTCGTTAAGCAGAAAATGCTCGCTTTCATCCTCGTCTTCGTGGTGTTCGTGTCCTTCAGTGGTAAACTCCACGTCAATCGTGTACCGAGAAAATCCCACCTTCCCAGCTACGGCTAAGCGGTCGTTAAACGGATACGCGTAGGTGCCTAAAACCGATAAGTACGTATTAGCGTTCGCATGGTCTTCAATCTCGTATTCATCCACGTCTATCAAAGCTGGAATCGGAGAAATTGCTACCGCTTGGTCATAAATTACTTCAACACCAATGTAATCTCGGAAATGCTTACCGAGACCGATGCGCCAACCGATACCGTCTCCAGTAGCCGCCTCGGCGTCCTCGCCATACATAGATGCGCCCGCGAACACATAAAAGTTCGTTTGAGCGGCGATTGGTAGAGTTAAAACAAAAAATATTGCACAAAAAATTGTTTTCATAATTTCTCCTTCGAGTCTCTGCTCGGTGTTTGAAATTTATCTCGAATTTTATCGAGAGTTGAAACGGTAGTTCGTTTCGCTTGCTTGTTCAAGAAATTGAACTGAAGCGTCTTCAACACTTTCTTGGATTTTTCGACAGGCCACAAAAGCTGCAGACTCAGTTCACCCGGAATAGTCTGCCGGTTTTTCTTTAGCCTGAGCCTAAGTGTCATATCTCTGTTTCGAAAGAAGATCACACCGCCTAAAAACATCTTCACAAACGTGCAGATGAAGCAGAGCAAACAACATATGGAGTACAGTGTTCTTAACAAGTTAGCAAACTCTGTTTGAACAGCCATCTCGGTCTGCTTAAATCTGTCGAAACGAACGTGCTTTAGCGTCATATCAGAGACTGGAGACAACTTTCTCACGTAATCGAACTACCAAAAGGAGATAACCCCTAGAGAAACTCTTTGCTTTGTTAATGTATCTACCACACCGAGAATTGACACTTTCGCATTGAATTTTCGTATAAATATAAGAACTAGACGAACCGAGAAAAACACTTTTGACTGAAATTTCCGCGCAACCCGATGTAACAGGGACTTCCGCTCGAAAACTTCTACCTTTCACGTTTGCTAATCGCAACGGTGTCCTCCTTACGGGTGAGACACCTGGTGATGAAGTAGAACTCCCTGTCTATTGTCGTCGATTTCCAGATTTGCGCACATTAGCAGAAGTTCGTCGGTTCACTGGAAAAAGGAACAACTTTGTTCGTGTATCCGAGTCCGAGTTCAACTCGCTACTTCAAAAAGCTTATGAGAGAGATTCGGAACAGACTCGTCAAATGGTTCAGGACATTGATGAGTCTATGGACCTTGCAAGCTTAGCCGACAATATCCCGCAAGCAGAAGACCTCTTGGAACAAGAGGATGATGCACCCGTAATTCGGCTGATAAACGCGCTACTAACTCAAGCGATTCGAGAAGATGCGTCAGATGTCCACATCGAAACTTTTCCCAGCACCGTAGTCGTTCGCTTCAGAATAGATGGTGTTCTACGGGAGATTGTGCGTTTGCAACGAAGTTTAGCTCCCTTGCTCGTTTCTCGAATTAAGGTGATGTCGAGACTCGATATCGCTGAAAAGCGAGTACCTCAGGACGGGCGTACGACTTTGCGTATTGGTGGTCGCGAGTTAGATGTTCGTGTTTCTGTTATGCCCACCGGCGAAGGCGAAAGAGTAGTACTCAGACTTTTAGATAAAGAAGCAAGTCGATTAAAACTTGATCATCTAGGAATGAAACCATCAGATGTTGAACATGTTCGCAACATCATTGCTTCTCCACACGGTATATTTCTGGTCACCGGTCCCACGGGAGAAGGAAAAACTACCACGTTGTACGCGTCCCTGTCCGAACTGAACACCGAGAATGTAAACATACTCACGGTGGAAGATCCAGTAGAGTACAACCTACAAGGAATAGGACAAACGCAAGTCAATACTCGAACTGGTATGACCTTTGCGCGCGGACTGCGTGCGATGTTAAGACAAGATCCGGATATCGTGATGGTTGGAGAAGTTCGTGACCTTGAAACTGCACAAATTGCGATTCAAGCAAGTCTGACCGGCCACCTAGTGCTATCCACATTACATACTAACACGGCGGTTGGAACCGTCGTGCGATTAGTCGACATGGGGTTAGAGCCATACTTACTCGCGACTAGTCTCACAGCCGTGTTATCTCAACGACTAGTCCGCGTTATCTGTACGCAGTGTAGAACCGAACGTGGACCCACAGTACTTGAGCGAGAATTTATGCGTGGAGTCGATGCAAAGTATTACAGCATGCGAGGTTGCGACGCTTGCGGTCAAACTGGATACCGTGGTCGAACCGGAATTTATGAGCTGTTGCTACTCGATGATCAAATGCGCCAAAAAGTACATGATCGCGCTTCGGAACAAGAACTCAATCAACTCGCACGCGAGCTTTACCCAAGCATTCGGCAGGACGGTCGAGATAAAGTTCGTCGAGGAATCACCACTGTTGAGGAAGTCATGCGAGTGACCCTGGAAACGTAACAATGGCGGCTTTCGAATACACCGCGTTAGACGCGAACGGAAAAACCAAAAAGGGGATTCTCGAAGGAGATAGCCTTCGCCATGTCCGGCAGTTGATGCGTGATATTGGACTCACGCCAATGAACGTCGAGCTCACTACAGTGGTCGAGAAAGAGGGTCAGCAGAGCTTCTTTGCTCGAATGTTTGGCAAGTTAAGACCTATGGAAATGGTACTCTTTACTCGCCAACTAGCTACATTGGTCAATGCCGGGCTTCCGTTGGAAGAAGCTATGTCTGCCGTCGCTCAACAGACTACCCGTAAGCGGGCACGCAAGATTTTCATGTCGGTCCGAACACGAGTTGTTGAAGGATTAACGCTTACCAAAGCAATGTCGGAGCATTCAGGTACATTTAACGAACTCTATCGTTCGACTGTAGGTGCTGGTGAACAGTCCGGGCAACTCGACAATGTCCTTCAGAGTCTGGCAAACTACCTCGAGCGACAGTATGAATCGCGACGCAACGTGCAGTCCGCGCTGTATTACCCAGTATTGCTATTCGTCGTAGCGGTAGCCATAGTCGGTGGATTAATGACGAGCGTCGTACCAACAATTGTGGAAGTATTCGAAACCACAGGACAAGACTTGCCCATTGTCACGGTGATCCTAATCTCCACAAGCGAATTTCTAAAAAATTGGTGGTGGGCTGCATTGCTTGGTGTTCTGCTTTTCCTATTTATAGTTCGCTATTCTTTATCGATTACAGCGATTCGTACGTCCTGGCACCGCGTGAAACTAAAATTACCTATGCTTGGCTGGTTTGCTCGTAGTATGAACGCAGCGCGGTATGCAAATACTTTGGCTATATTAGGGTCTAGTGGGGTTCCATTAGTAGATGGAATGAATATCGCTTCCAACGTTGTTAATAACCTTTGGATTCGAAGACTTCTAGAACAAGCGTACACCTACGTTAGCGAAGGTACAAGCCTAAACAGGGCACTAGATTCAACTAAACAGTTTCCACCGATTTTCATTCACATGATTGCAAGTGGTGAGATGAGCGGATCACTCGACGAGATGCTCTTTAAGTCAGCCGAATATCAGCAACAAGATTTGCAACGTATTATCGACACCATGGTCGAACTCTTTCGTCCAATGATGTTGTTACTTATGGCAGGATTGGTATTTTTTATCATGATCGCCGTTCTTTTACCAATTCTCAGTATGACACAATTAGCGATGTAATATGAAACTTATGAAAAAACCATTGAACAAGCAGAACAAGACACGAGGATTCACTTTGCTGGAAATGCTGGTTGTCGTGTTGATCATTGGGCTACTCGTAACAATCGTAGTCATCAATATCGCGCACTACCCAGCAGAAAGCAGAGTAACTGCCGCAAAATCGCAAATCCGTGAACTTGGCAGTGCATTGGATCTGTACCTAATTGACAACTCGGCGTATCCTACGACCGAACAGGGTCTAGACGCGCTTATAAACGAACCAACCGGTTTCCCTGCACCTCCAGCTTGGGGACCAAAACCCTATCTCAAAGGTAAAAAGATTCCTAAGGATCCATGGGGGAATGACTACGAATACACTCTCGAACGAGATGGTACTTACAAAATCATGTGTTGGGGTTCGGACGGTAAACAGGGTGGAGACGAGTACGCCGCGGACATTGATTCCGACGACCTGTAGGCACCTTAATCTTTCGTTCTAGACCGGCTTTGCTCATGCGCAACAAGTCGCAAAGAGGCTTTACGCTTCTTGAATTGCTAGTTACCCTTGTAATAGTAGGAATCCTAATTACTTTTGTAGCTGTTTCGTTTACCTCGAACAGCTTCAAGCACGAGATTCGAATAGAAGCCTCTCAGCTGGCGCGCAAGATCGAATTACTTCGTCGCGTCGCGACTACGCACAATGAAACTTGGGGTATCAGTATTAGCCGTGACAGCTATAGGTTCTTACGATTCGAAGAGAGCGAACAAAAGTGGGAAGAGGTCGAGGGCGCACTCTATCGTAATCACAAGTTACCCGCCAAGTTGTACTTGCAATTTGAAGGAAGTCTCAATATACCCACACTAATCGACAAAATCGATGAGCTACAGCCTGAAATGATGGTGGTACCTGGCGGTGAAATGACGCCTTTTATTCTGCACTGTAAACACGAGCATAGTTCGACTGATCAAAACGAACATGTACGTGTTCTACAGTCGGACGGGATTAATGAGGTCGAAGTTATGTCTCTGGCTGAAGCGACAGAACAACCTACCGATGATGAGTAGATTTCTTAGGCGAGGCTTCACCCTCGTCGAAATGATGGTCGCGATTGCTATTCTCGCTATTTCTGCGATGATTATCTATTCGAGCAACAGTAATGCTATTCGACATCAGTTAAAGTTGGAAGAGATTACGATCGGGCACTGGTTACTGCTGAACGCAATTGAAGAAGAGAAATTCTTTCGCATTGTTGAACCAGACGGTGACCCGGTAGAGGAGCGACGACTCGAGATCGGGAACAGTACCTACCTAGTTGTCCGTGAGCCGTTAGACACTGACAGTGATACAGTAGAAATGATTGAATTTTCGGTCGAGGTAGTCGATCCTGACATTGGAAACTACTTGATCGATCGTATGACTACGGTAATGCGTAGAAGCGAATGAGACGATCAGGATTCACGCTCATGGAAATGCTAGTGGCACTAGCATTGTTTGCCATGATTGGGTTGATCTCAAGTCAAATGTTGTATCACACAGCGGATCTTTCTTTAACCATGGTTAGTCGAAGTGATTACCTCACCGACATTCATCGAGCAATGAGCATAGTCGATCGAGATATTCGACAACTCGCAAATCGTGGTATTCGCGATGAGTTGGGGGAATTTTTCGATCCTTTGACCTTAGATGATGGACGTCTTTTGCAGTTCAGTCGTATGGGTTGGTTGAATCCCTTTGACGAGGCTAGAGGAGGGGTTCAACGTGTGGAATACAGCATCGACATCGAGGAAGGGACACTAACACGTCGTTACTGGCACGTGATGGACCGTGATCAGGATAGCTCTCCAGTGACCCAAACAGTTATGCGGGGAGTGGGCATGGAGTTTGTTTTGTTAGACTCTGCTGGCGAAGAACTTGATACCTATCCTGAGTACCTCGAAGTAGAAGAACTTGTACCGGAGATTGGCGATCCGACTGAAGAGGAAGAGGAAGTACGTCCAGTGGCCATTCGATTTAAGTTCACGATACCGAATGTTGGTACATTCGATCGAGTTTGGGTAATACCGAATGTGCCTGAGATGCCAGAAGCTGAAATCGTAGAAGGTGAGGGTGGTAATGCACCAGGATCGTAGAGCGAGGAAAAACCGTTCATCTTCAACACGACGATCCCGCACCAAAGGCGTGGCTTTGCTTGGCGTTCTCGCTATTGTTGGCGTATCAGGCATGCTCGCGTACCAGCTAGTTTCATTGCAATCAGTGTCAATTGCTCACGTGAGACTCACAAAAAACTATGATCAATTGTTGGCTTACACTTCTGGCTTAGAAGAACTACTCTCAGCCCGGTTGCTATACGATTGGCTTGAGGCTGACGATCGTCCCTACGACAACTACGAGGAAGATTGGGCTTCAACTGACATCGACGTCGAATTCTCTGACGTTGAAGACAGTACATTTAACATTCGCGTCTTTGACTTACAAGCTCAATTCAACGCTAACTCACTTAACGATCCAGATAGCTTGATCGCTGGAGGGGCATTTAGTGAACTCTGTTCAAATTTCAGCCTACCGTATGACGCCGCACCAAAGATTCGAGACTGGATTGATGACGACGAGAGTATTCAACCAAGTGGTGGTGAGGATTTTGAATATTCGAGGTATGATCCACCGTTTCGAACACCAAATCAACTTGCGGCTGACTTGTCCGAGTTTAACTATTTCCTCGACTTTAACGAAGAAGAAACGGAATTTTTAAGAAAACATGTTGCATTGACCCCAACCAATCAACTAGTTGTGAATATTAATACTGTTTCCGAGCCAGTTCTTGAAGCTTTGCTGAAGAGTGTTGATGTCCATGAAAACGTAAGTTCGTTGATCGGAGATGACCGCGACTTCACGGATGTAGAGAGTTTAATCGCGGCGTATCCATACATGGAAGCTTTACGTCCAAACTTAGCAATCAGCAGCAATTTTTTCAGACTTGAAGGAACGGTGAGTGTGCCCAACCTTGGCCGAATCGACTTCACGACTGAATTCTTTAGACATCCGGATACCGGCGACGTAACCATTTACAAACGTGATTTTGGAAAACGACATACATGGGAAGAACTAGACATTTATTAATGGACGAAGCGAATTGAAGACTCTCTATTTGTATCTACGAGACTTTTCCTGCGAAGAGACTGAAGACGAAGTACTCTATTCCGGTACTGTCGGATGGTTAATTCAAGGAGAAGAGGGGGCGGAAACAATCGAGGGTGTCAGTCATGTCTTAGACTTGAAAACAGACATTTCTGAGCACCATGATGGAAGTCGGTTTAACTCAACTATCCTGTTTCTAGACGACTCGTACACGTTGTTTGTTCGAGAAACAGTGCCGGGACGAAGTGTTCCGCAAATTCGACGTGCGCTTCCTTTTGCCGTAGAAAACTATCTTTCGGACGATCTTGAAAATACTCATATCGCGCATGGTCCGATTTCACGTGGGAACGCGATCGATTGTGTAGTTATTGATAGCGAAACACTAGCAAACATGCTTCAAGTTCTCAAACTATCAGACATTTATCCAACAACCTGTACAACAATTGGTATGCAAATTCCGCGACCAGAGGAAGAGCATGATGCGCACGTTGTGATGGACGACTCTAATGCGTGGCTCCGAACATCGGAAAATTTAGCACTTCTCAATCTTGACTCGCTGTCCGACGCGGTGTCCTCGATTTCCGGTCACAGAGATCCTGTTCCTACCGTACGAATTTGGAATTTTGGAAATGGAGGTTTGGACTTCTTCGATGAAAGCATGTATGAGCAAGAAGTATTCGACAATAGTGATCGTAGCTTGATTTCGTTCGCCGCTGAACACTACGATGCAAGCAGCTGTGTAAACCTGTTGCAGGGTAAATACTCGACCAAAGAAAACGCGACGGTAAACGTTAGACGCTGGGTCATGACTGGTGTGTTTGGCGTGGTGTGTTTGTATGCATACATTGTTCTTCAAACTTCAGAAGGAGTGTGGGCAATGTTTAAAGCGAACTCTGTTCAAAACCAAATGAGAGCAACGTTTGTTGAAATTTACGATGAAGAGCCAAGCGGACGCAACATCGTGCAACAAATGCAACGGCGTCTAGGAGTTGGTGCAGACACTTCACGAGAGTTTGATTCATTGATAGAACGTCTCGCAGAAGTGGTCGGATCACCGGCTTATTCGCCGACAATTAAGTCGCTAAGATATTCAGCCGGACGACAGGAACTCGACGTCGAATACAGAATATCAGACTATGAGTCGATGGAGACCTTTACAGAAGCGTTGGAAAACAACGATCTCACAGTCGTCCCCGGAAACGCTACAACCGAAAGAGAAAATTCAGTTACAGCCACTTTAAAGTTGTCCTTACCATGACGAATGCACTAGTTAGACAGTTTTCCGATTCATCCGTTGCGAGGTGGTTTCGAGGTCTTTCAAAGCGAGAACAAGTACTTATATACGTCGTATTAGTTCTTGCCGGTATTGTTTTGAGCCTCGTATTACTCACTTCTGCTCAGAATTTTCGCAATTCAAACGTTGCGGAATATAACCAGAGTCTTGCGAGCTTAGACTGGGTGAACGCCAATAAAGAACAAGCAAAGTTGCAGGCGGGTTTGAGTATCGCTCGAGAGCAAGGAAACTGGCGACCCATCTACAGTAACGCCGAACTACATAACATCGAAATCAAAAGCATTGATCGCGGATCTGAGGGAGCTACCATAAATATTGATCCACATCCTTTTCAGGACGTTTTAAACTGGATTTTCGCTCTGCAAGAGGATGGTGGAATGCGTATCGAGAGGGTCAATTTTTACGAAGCGGACCCAGGTATGGTTTCAACTAGCTTGGTTCTTCAGTAAGATAGCTACGTTCCACGTTCTATCTTCACGGAGCGATGGAAACATTTTTTTCATTTATTAGAGGTATTTCTATGTCCGATTGCAGCGTCTATTTAACTTTCAATGGAAATTGTCGAGAAGCGTTTGATTTTTATAAAAGCGTTTTCGGCGGCGAGTTTGAGTACATTTCAACATTCGATGAACTTCCAGAAAAGTATGAGAGGGCACCTGAAGACAGTGATCGCATCATGCACGTTTCACTTCGAGTAAAGGACGACTTACTCATGGGAAGCGACACTTTTAGTGGTACACCACCCGTAGAGATCGGAAATAATTTTTCAATTTCTGTTACTACGGCATCAGCGGAAGAAACGGATGTATTTATGGAGAAAATGTCTGCCAACGGAGCCATCACCATGCCGGCAGAAAACACCTTCTGGGGGGCGTACTTCGGCATGTGCCGAGATCAGTTTGGAGTAAACTGGATGTTTAGTTGTGCAGCAGAAGGGTAGGTCTTGACTTTCTGAAACAGCACATTTCAGACACAGAGGTAGTCTAAACTCTTCAGCCGCACGCGCGAGCACCGGCAAAATTGCTTCCAGTAAAGCGTGATTTACTCTCGTGAACAGCTTGATCTTGGTCCTTCATGGCAAAGGAACGTTCAACATGTGTATCATTCTAAACCCGAGGTGATCGCATGAAGAAGCTACTTCTATCCGGACTGTTTGTTGTATTTTTGTTCACCTGTGTACGGTCCGTGCATTCAGACGACATTTCGTATAACTTTTTGAGTTTCGGTGGATTCGTCGCGGACAGAAAGTCCAATTTCGTCTCAGATGATCTAAATGTCGAGTTTGACTTTGTATTTTCACGGCACCTATTCACTCGAGAATATGATAACTTTGACTTAGGCGTTCACTTTCAGAGCGACTTTTCGCATTCTAGAAATATTTCAAACAACTCCGCGTACAAGCTAACGCTACAGCAAATAAAGTCTATATTAGGTATAGACTATACATCTGAAGTGTTTTCAACATACATTGGTGTAGGGGTAGGCTATAGTTACGCTAGGTTTGAGCGGCGATCAGGGTTACAAACAGCTCCGGTATTGCCGCTAGGAAGCGACGATATATTCGAGCCGCCGCCATCCATTTATGGCTTCTTCGCTTCAGAAGACTCAAACATCGAATACGGAAACCTAGTGCAATTGGGCTTTCGCTATCGTGTTTCTGAAGGATACGAAATAGGTGCTTCGGTTCGACAAACCACTGCGGACTCGATTGGAACAGAGTTCTCTGCCTTTGTACAGAGAGACATTGGAGTCCGACTTCAATTTCCAGGAATTAGCTTTGAAAACATGTCGCTGAGACTAACCACTACGGTCTCCGATGTCCTGAGATCTACAGGACTCTCTCTTGTAATTTGGTATTAGGGGACTGAACAGAAGGCGTACCTTGGCGATTTGAAACCAAGAGTGCGTTCTACTTCACCGAATTGAGGTCATCCAATCGTATCAGTAGATGTATATTATTTAACATAATATATAT
>VYFT01000073.1:0-4598 GCA_009842245.1 Gammaproteobacteria bacterium
CCGTAGCCCCGCAGCGCCATCTGCGTCCCGTACCAAACGATCATGATGGCCGCGAGTCCCCGCCACAGGTCCATGCCCGCCGCCATCACGTCCGGTGCGACGGCCTGCTGGAGCTGCTCAACGAAGATCCCGCTCTGCTCCAGGAGCAGCAGGATCTCTTGCAAGAAGGTCATGCCTGCTCGCTACCTCACGCAGTCCGCCGGCTCCAGACTGGTCACGGTGTCAGCGAGCTGACGCTGAAGGTTCCAGAAACTCCGCCCCTCGGTTTCCGCTTCCAGGTAATCTCTCGCCCGCGTGCGCGCCTCGATGGCGCGCTCCTTGAACCTGCCGACGTACTCCACCGGTTCGCCCCGGACCGAATCCCACCCGTCGCGCGCCAGCAGACCGCGCAGTCCCTCCACCGTCGCCGTCTGACGCTCCCGCTCCGCGTCCAATCGCTGCTGCCAGTCTTGTTCCGCATCCTGTACCCGCCGCGTGAGCAGAGCCTGCAACCGTTCCGGCGAATGCCAGCTTTCATCGTTGCAGTCGGGTTTGCCCCTGCTCTCGATCACCAGCGCCGCCTGCTCCTCCATCGTCGCGATGGTTTCCGCATGAATCGCCTCGATCTCGTCGATCAGCGCCTCGATCTCACGCTCGTCGACCCCGCCGCACGCCGCTGCCAGCAGCCCGAAACACAACACGCCTGCGCCTGTCCGATGTCCCATCTCTCTCCCCCTTTGTGGTCTCCGAGTCGGTTTCTCAGGGGAGACTACAGCCCGGTGACCCCCAGCAGCGCGTTCTGGAAGCTGTCCGTCCGCCGCGCCGCCAGTCCCCTGGACTGGTTGGTGAACACTTCCATCTCCGTCTCCGCGCGCACGATATCGGCGAGCCACCGGGCTTCTCGCTCGCGCCGCGCCCGCTCCGCCTCGTAGCGCGCCCGGGCCGCCGCCGCCTGCTCCTGCGCCAGCAACTGGGCCTGCGCCAGCAGCAGCTCGGTTTGCGTCACGCCGTTGGTCAGCGCCGCCTGATCGATCCGCTCCTCTCCCATCAGGTCGTCGTCGCGCAGTTCCCCCAGGTGCGCGGCCGTCTCGCCCACCTGCGCCTGCAGCGACGAGGCCGCCTCGGCGATGGCGTGCGCGTGCTGCAGCTCCGCCGCCGCCTGCCGCTCCCGCCGCCGCCACGTCTCGACCATCCGGTTCGTCACGGCGCGCGCCAGCCGCAGTCCCCGCAGGTCCGCGGCGCGGACCGTGTTCGGCAGCGCCGCCTCGATGTCGTCCCACACCGTCCGCCACGTCGCCGTCCCCTCGGCCACGTCCCCGAGTACGTCGATCGCCTCGCGGGCGGCGTTGCGCGCCGCGTTCGACCACGCGCCGCCGCTCGGGACGGGCCACGTCCGGAAGGCGCTCGGCTCGGCCACGTTCGTCTCCGTCGCCGGCCGCCCGCCGAGCAGCACCGTGCTCGACGTCGGGTCGCCCAGGCGTGGTGCGGCCAGGACGTTCAGCCAGCCAGGCTCGTCCGACAGCCCGATAATTCGCGCTGAGTACAGCCCCTCCGGCGCGCCCAGCGCCGTCGACTGCGCGAGGCCGTTCTTTAAGTATCGGCGGAAGAAGTCCTGCTCGCGTATCTCGCGCAGCCGGCCGATGTGGCCCATCGGGTACGTGTTCGACGTCAGCAGCTCGTTCGTGTCCGTCAGCACGTCGTCGAGCGTGTCTATCTGGGTCACCATGTGAGCGAGCTGCGTGACCATCTGGGCGATCTGCGTCACTTGGTTGGCGATGATGATCGAGTCGCAGGTGCCCAGGAGGCACGCCTCGACCCGCTGCCGCGGTCCGATCATCACCACGGCCGCAACGGCGGCCGCCGCCATCAGCCAGCGCCACTTCTTGCTCATCGGAACATCCTTTCCGGGTGCGGCGCGGGCCGCGGCACGAGGAAGTCCGACGTCACCCACACCCGCAGCCGGTGCCCGGCGCGGATGGTGATCGTCGGCATGCGGTTGAGGAACCGTTGCAGGATCTGAGTCGCCGACTGGCCGAAGCCCTGGCCGGCTCCGGAGCGGAACCCCTCGGCTCCGCCGGCATACGGGTTGCTCCCCTGCAGCGTCAGGCCGGCGAGCACGCCCACCGCGCCGGCCGCGGCGAACATCGACCAGTAGTGCCGGTTGACCTGGTCCTGCAGGGCGCCCTCGCCGATCTGGTTCAGACCGTGGAACGACAGGTCGACCCAACGGCCGTCGGGCCAGATCATCCGGTGGAACCCGACCGCCAGGCGGCTCTGGTCCTGGTCCTGAACCGGCTGCGCCGTGCCCAGCAGGCGCGTGCCGCGCGGCACGAGGATGCGCTGGCGGTCGCGCGAGTAGAACGGGATGGCCACCTGCGCGAGGACCGGGCCGGCGAAGTCGCCGTCGAGCTGGTTGACCAGCACGCCCGAGAGCATCGAGCCCTCGTAGACGCGCTCGGTGCCGGGCGGGTCCAGCGGGGTCGTCACCGTCGCCGGCTCGGGTGTGGCCGCCGCCTCCGGGCCGGTGACGCCGGGCACGGTGCGCGCTTGCGGCTCGCGGCGCGTCGATGGCGCGCCGTCGAGGTCGGACAGCAGCCCGGCCGTCGCCGCCTGCATCTGCTCGGCCAGGGCCGCCGGGTCCGGTTGCGCCAGCGGTGGCGGTACGGGCGCGAGAACCTCCTGAGCCGCCACCGGGGCGAGCGCTGCCCCTTGTCGTGCGGTTGGCGGCAGCGTGAAGCTCTCTCCCCCTCCTGTGGTCTCGTCCGGGTTGCGGAAGGTCTGCACCAGGCTCGGCGCACGTAGCGACCGCGTGCGGCGCTCCAGCGCCTCCAGGCGCAACGTCTCCGCCAGCTCGATCTCGCCCGCGGTCTGCAGGGCGAGTTCCTCGCCCGGCCCGCCGGCCGGCCCGCCGGTGCCGAACCCGCTGCCGGAAAGCGTCCCGGCGCGCGCCAGCAGCGCGGCCGTCGCTTCCGCCTCGCGCGCCGCCTCCTCGGCCGCCACCTCGCGCTCGGCCGCGATCTGCTGCTCGAGCGCCACCTGCTCCCGGTCTCGCAGCATGCGCGAGACGAACTGCTCGAACATCCCCTGGTCGACCGCCGACGACTCGGCTTCCTCGAAGATGTCCTCCTCCGGTCCGCCGCCCATCGTCAGCACCAGCGCCGCCACCATCACGGCCCCCACGACGAGGGTGACCCGCATGACGACGTTCTCCGGCATCACGCCGGCCGGCTTCTTGAGCAGCTGCCGCCACTTCGCCTCGGCCATCTACGGTCCCGCCTCCCGTCGCTCGACAGTCCACGCGATGCGCTGGCCGTCGGCCTCCAGCGCGCCCGCGCCGAGCACCCGCGGCACGACGTGCAGCACGTCGTCGAGCACCGTTGCCACCCGTACCGGCTCGAGGACGCCCTCGACCTGCTCGTAGAGCACCGGCGACGTCGCCCGCGTGCGCAGGTACGTCCGCTGGCCGTCGTGCCACAGGCCCTTGACCAGCCACGGATGGCGTTCGGGCTCGGCGTCGAACGCCCAGCGGTAGTCGAACTGCAACTGGCGCGGATACGCCTCGCGGCGGCCGTCCAGGGATTCCTGCGCGGCCGTGCGCGCCGCGCCGATGCGCTCGGTGGCGCTGGCCTCGGCCTCCTCGGCCGCCTCCCACGCCTCGACGGCGCTGTTGGCCATCGACGCCACCGCCTCGGTCGTCGTCAGCACCGGGCCGGGCGCGGCCGTCTCTGGAGACGGCGCGTGGTCCGGAGGCCGGATGCGCACGACGGCGTCAACCGGCGCGTCGGCCCGCTCGACCACAAGGAGGGTTACCACGGCGCCGGCGGACGTCAGCAGCACCAGGTTCGACCGGGCCGCCTCGACCAGCGGACGGATGAACGCCATGTGCGCCGCCGACGACACGTCCCAGTACTCCGCGTCGCCCACCACCACGTCGACGATCGACTCGGTCTCCGGAAGGACAACCGTGGTGACGTGGCGTACCCGGGTCGTTACCGTGACCGGCGCATCCGAGGGCGCGGCCGGGGCGCGCAGGTCCTGACCGGCGGCCTGGGTCGCGGCCAGGGCGCAGGCGGCGGCCAGCAGGAAGACCCACAGCAGGCGGCGCTGTGCGCCGGGAGAACGGAAGCGGGCGACGGAAGCGGAGACGTGGTTCCTCATCGCGTCATCCCGTGCAGCAGGATCGCCGCCACCGAGCCGAGCATCCCGCCCACCACCGCGCGGGCGCCCCACGACCACTGGCCGGGGTTGCGGTCCACGGTCCACTCCGTCTGCGAGTCGCCGATCTGCAGGCGGCCCGCGCCCAGCACGTGGTCGGCCACGTACAGGCCGTCGTCGAAGACCTCGTAGGCCACCAGCGCCGGGTCCAGCCCCGTGCGGCCGAAGCGCCGGTCCGCCTCCCGCAGCTCGTAGAGCGCAGGCGTCTCCTGTGCGCGGCTCCGCAGGTACGTGAACCGGCCGTCGTGCCACAGCGCGTCGACGAGGAACGGGGCCTGCCGCGCCTCGGGTTCGAGGCGGTAGGGGAAGCGCAGCCGGCGCGGGTAGTCGGCCAGCCAGCGCGACCACGCTGTGTCGTGCTGCGCCCAGATGCCGGCCACCTCGTCGGCCGCGGCCTCGTCGAT
>VYFT01000073.1:4608-6199 GCA_009842245.1 Gammaproteobacteria bacterium
CGGCTTCGTCGATGGCCTGCCGCTCGGCCTGCGCGCTCGCGACGGCGGCCTCGTAGACGGCCAGCTCGCCGCCCGGCACGATGCGCGGCGCGTGCCGGCGCGCCTGCTCCGGCGTCGCCCGCTCGGCGTCCTCGACGTGGACCACCAGATCCGGGTCGTCGGTCGAGGACTCGGCTACCAGCAGTGCCCACACCCGGCCGCTCCCGGCGACCAGGGTGACGTTCGAGGCGACGCCGGCATCCAGCGGCTTGATGTAGGCCACGTTCGCCGCGGCCGACACGTCCCAGTACTCCGCGTCGCCGGCCACCACGTCGACGATGGTCTCCGCCTGCGGGACCACCACCGTGGTCGTGTGCCGCACCTGTGTCAGCACCGGAATCGGCACATCGCCTGCCGTCACCGTCCGGATGCCCTGGGCGGCGGCCGGCACGGCCGCCAGGACCGCGACGCAGGCGACTGCTGCCCGGATCGGTGCTACGCTACGGGCATGAGCACCGACACGAAGGCGATCATCGGGACCATCGTCGGGACCGGCTTGGTGCTGGGCGGCCTGCTGTCGGCGCAGATCGCCGGCGGAATCGCCGGCCTGAACACCCGGATCGACGACCTGAACGCCAACATGAACGCCCGCTTCGGTGACGTGAACGCCCGCTTCGACGACGTGCACCGGCGAATCGACGACATGCAGGACGACATCCGCGAGCTGCGCACCCTGATCTTCGACGCCTTCAAGCCCGACGAACCCGCCGACTGACCGCCCGCCGTTTTCCGTTCTCACGTCTCTCCCCCTGTGGTCATCCCATCACCGCCGTCTTCCCCACGTCTTCGCCAGCCGCCAGGCGCACGATCGCGCCTTCGAGGCCCCAGCGATCCACCGCGGCGGCCCGCCGCTCGGCCTCGGCCGCCGAGGACGTGTAGAGCCAGTAGCTCTCCGGGTCGACCGTCAGCCGCACCACCGCGGCCGTGTCCGGACGCCGCACGTACAGCTCCCGCTTCGGCTGCAGCTGCCGGATCAGCCGCAGCTCGGCGTCCGACAACTGGAAGGTCGACTGCCCGGCCGCGGGGAAGTCCGGGTTCGCCAGGAACAGCTTCGTCGGCATCGACTCCAGCAGCGGCGCCGCCCCCGGCGTCTCCGTGATGTCGGTCACCGACTGGGTCGCCAGCAACAGCGCGGCGTTGCGCTTGCGCCACGTCTTGGCCGCCTCGACCAGGCGGTTGAGCACGTTCGGGTCCCGCAGGTAGCGCCACGCCTCGTCGACCACCATCAGCTTGAGGCGCGACAGCTCCTTCGGGTCCTCGATCTCGCTCCGGAGGCGTTCGAGCAGGTAGAGCAGCGCCGCCTCGCACCAGTCCTCGTGTTCGACCGCCCCGGCCAGGTCGATCACCTGCCAGTCGGCCACCTGCAGGTCGTCCTCGCCGTCCTCGGCCGGCGGGTTGTCGAACCACTTCCCCCAGGCTCCCGCGCCATGCCAGCGGGAGAGCGGCGGTCCCATGCCGGACGGCAGCGAGCGGGCCAGCCGTCCCAGGGTGCGGTGGGCCGGGGCCAGCGCTAACGGGACGACGCCCCCCCCCCGGCCACCGGACGGGGCCC
>VYFT01000073.1:6209-9338 GCA_009842245.1 Gammaproteobacteria bacterium
GCCAGCGCATACAGGTCCTCGACCCGCGCGCGGACCTCGGTCAGGTCGCCGCTCTGCGCCTCCCAGCCGCCGATGCGCAGCAGCCGCAGCACCCACGCGGTCAGGAACTGGTAGGTCCGCTCCGACGGGGCCAGGCTGAACGGCCGCAACGGGCGCGCTTCCTCGGGAACGACCTCCAGGTAGCTGCCGCCGACGAACTGGGTCAGCGCGCGGTAGCTGCCGCCCAGGTCGAGCACGAGCACCCGCGGGCCGTACTGCAGCGCCTGGACCAGCAGGTAGTTCAGGGTGAAGCTCTTGCCCGAGCCGGTCGACCCGAGCATCAGCGTGTGCCCGACGTCGCGGCCGGCGAACAGGTCGTAGTGGTAGGGCGTGCCCGCCGGCGTCTCGAAGACCGTCATCGCCGGCTTGTCGAGGTGGCGGCACCCGCGCTCGCCCCGCGGCGGGCCGAACAGCGGGGCCATCGCCGCGGCCACCCCCGCCGAGACGAACACCTCCCGCGGTTGGCGTGACTTGGGCTGCCCGGGCAGCCGCCCGAACCAGACCGCCAGCTGGCCGTAGCTCTCGCGGATGGCCTTCGCGTCGATGCCGCCGAACACCCGGTTGACCTCGGCGCCCCACTCCTCGAGACGCGATGCCGGGCCGCGGATGGCCACCGACAACGACACGCCGCCGTAGGCGACGCCCTCGGTCTCCAGCTCGACCAGGGCCGCGCCGGCGCGGTTGGCCTCGACCGTCGCCGCCGCGTCCTCCATCGCCGCGGCCGTGCCCTCCTTCTCCTGCATGTGGGCGGCCATCGAGTACTTCTTCGAGAAGTAGTGCCGCTGCGCCGAGCGCAGCTTCGAGCGCGCCGCCTCGCGCGTCCACGGCCGCCACTCCAGCACCACCGTCAGCGGGGCCTGCACCGAGCCGTACAGCTCCTCGAGCGCGTTGGCCACTGCACTCGCCGGCGGCCCGACGCACGACCAGACGCCGACCTGCTCGCCGCCGACGTGCAGCACCTGCCGCTCGGCCGCCAGGTCCGTCCCCGCCAGCCGCCAGTTGACGCCGGCATCGGTCCGCAGTCCCTTCACCCACTCGCCCACGCCGCCGTTGACCAGGCGGTAGAGCACCGCCGCGGCCTGCTCGGCGTCGAGCATCTCGAGCGGGGTAGCCTCGGCCACCTGCGCTTGCGCCGTGGCGACGTAGGACGCCGCCCGCTTGACGGCGCGCTCGACCTGTTCGTTCAGGAAGACCGACTCGTGCGGGGAGCGCCGCCGCCGCAGCCACGCCGCGGCGTAGTCGCGCCACCAGGTCCCGCTGCGCGAGGATGCGCTCTGCCGCAGCTTCGGGTCCCAGCACCAGACGACGTGCACGTGCAGGTCCTGCACCCGCTCGGCCAGGAACGCCTGCCGCTTGCGCTGCGCCAGGCCCGCGATGTCGGAGACCACAGGGGGGAGGGGAATCGACGGCTGCCGGCGTTCGACGAGCCAGTAGACGCGCATGCCATCGGGCAGTCCGGAGAGCATCCGCTGCCAGCGGTTGCATACCGCGTCGAGGTCCTCGGCCGCGCGGCCGTCGGTCGTCACCGGCGTCAGCGCGCTGACCCGCACCAGCTCGCCGGCCCGCGTCAGGCATGTCCGCTCGTCGACGAAGCCCCAGTACGGCAGCTCCTCGGCCAGCGCGCCGACGTCGTCGTCCGTCATCGCCGTTCCTTCAGCAGCACCACGTAGGGCGCGCGGTCGCGCAGCAGGCCCGCGTCGTAGCGGTTCTTGTAACGGATGGCCAGGCGCACCACGTTCAGCAGGTGCTGGTCGTAGCGCCACGCGAGCCACCCGGCTCCGTACATCACGGCGAAGATCAGCAGGCCGGCCAGCAGGCTGTTGACCGCGTTCCACAGCCCGCCGGCCGCGATCATCGCCAGCAGGAAGAACCGCCGCTCGACACCGAGCACCTTCAGCGGCTCGGACAGCACCCCATAGGCCGGCCACGCCCGGCTGCCGCGCATCAGAAGATCCAGCCCAGGAAGATGGGCACCCCGTACAGCAGGACGGCACCGTGCAGCGCACCCCACAAGAAGTCCTTCGCCAGGTCCACCACGGTGCCGAGCCCCAGCTCGACGTAGTCCTCGTCCCGGCCGCGCAACACGTCCAGCACGGTGCGCATCAGAGGATCCAGTTCAGGAAGTTGACCGCGCCCATCGCCATGCCGACCCCGAAGATGATTCCGGCCAGGGTCTGCTTCGCGCCCCCCTCGTTGAACATGAACAGGATGCCGCCGACCACGATCGCCACCAGCGCCAGGCCGCGCGCGATGGGGCCGGTGAAGGCCTGCCGCACGTTGTTGACCGCCTGCACCCAGGGCGAGGCCCCCTGCGCCAGCAGCAGCTCCTGATAGGCCACCACCAGGCACAGCGTCAGCGCCGCCGACCACAACCACCGCTCTTGTTCCCGCATCGTCGCTCCTCCTTCGCGCGCCGCCAGGCGCGCATTCCCCACGTCACGGACGCCACCGGCAGCAGCGCCAGACCTGCCAGGCCGGCCAGCTCGAACACCGAGAACGCCACCACGACCAGCAGCACCACCGCCTCGTACGGCGTCTCCGGCAGCAGCCGGCCGCACGGGACCAGCCCCAGGGCGCAGCGCAGCAGGTCCACGGCTCACCACAACGCCGCCGTCACCGCGGCCAGCGTCCAGCCCAGCAGGCCGCCGACGACGCCGAACAGCGCGGCGGCCAGCGACCAGGGCCGCACGATCCACTGCGCCTGCGCCTCCTCGTGCTGCACGAGCTGGGTGAGCCGCTCGTAGGCGCGGTCCAGCGTCGCTTCGCGCCGGGCCGCCGCCGCGTTGGCGGCCTCCAGCCGGCCGGTCGTCCGCTCGACCAGCTCCGCGCCCCGGCGCATCGCCGCCAGCAGCCGCTGCTGGGCGTCGAACAGCAACTGCTCGGCTTCCGCCACGCCGATAACTTCGCCGGACTGCTCCGTATCGCTCATCGCTCTCTCACCGCGGTCCGAAGTGCATCCACACGACGGCCATCAGCCAGAGCGCCATCCCGACGCCGCCGGCGAAGCCGCGCAACGCCGCCTGCCGGTCGCACGGCAGCACCCGGAATGCCAGGCCGGCGATGCACGTCGCCGCGAAGCTGCACGCCCAC
>VYFT01000003.1 GCA_009842245.1 Gammaproteobacteria bacterium
GGCGCGAACAGACCGAGAGTCGGCGCAGATTCGAGTCACAAAAACGATTCGTCTAGTTATTTAAGAAACGTCCTACACGGCGATTCGATAGTCTCTGTGAGTAGTAAGGTTCGAGTTGGGCGAATGCAAAGCAATGAGTCCACGACTTCTCGGAGCACCAATGAGTCCGACGATCTAGATTGGTTGAACGCGAGTGCTGCGATTGACGCAATACTAGAACAAGCTGAGAGTGCAAATCGAAACTGGACGTTCGGGTGGATTCGATTGAAGCATCCGCACGATTCCGCAGAAATAGAAAAAGACCTGCGTCGTTTTGGCGCGCACACATTGGGGCAAAGTGGCGACTTGGTACGTTTGACGGTACCTAAGAGTCGCAAGAGCTTGGATGCTATTACGCAACTCTCTTGGGTAAGCGGATTTGGAGCGTTGTCTCCAAATCACAAGTTAAGCAGTGATCTCGAGAAGATGCATGAAGACAACACTCAATCAGCACTCATACCGGTTTTTGTGGTTGTCATTACTTCAGAGATGGAGGACTTATTTCGAACCGAACTCGAGAAGATAGGATTAGAGGTGGGTCACTTCGACGCGTCTATACGGACGTTTGCCGCAGCGTTTCGACGAGGTCAGCTGTCCGATCTCTTAGCGTTAGACTTCGTGCAGGCGGTTGAACCTATTGCTGAGGCGAGAGTTTCGCACGACTCCGCCATACCTGCTGTAGGCGGTGACGCTCTTCGTTCCGTGGCCAGCACCTTTGGCTCTTACACGGGATTCACTGGGAGCACAGTCCCAATTGGAGTTATGGATACGGGATTGAACGCAAACCACATCGCACTTTCGTCCAATAGGAAGAGTATCTGTGGAAGTAACTTCATGGAGGGTGAAGACCACGACCTTTGGAATGACGGTTTTGGGCACGGAACTCATGTAACCGGAACGATGGCTGGAAACGGCTACTTTCAACCGAAGTACGCAGGGGTAGCACCCGGCGTCGAGCATATTCGCTTTGCAAAAGTATTGAATAGTCAAGGTCTTGGGAGCACTTCGATCATCATCCAAGGGATGGATTTTTTGGCAAAAGCTACGTCGTGTCCAGAAGAAGGTTGGTCCGATGATCAATTGAAACCGTTGGTCGTGAATATGAGCCTTTCGAGTCGTAGTCTAGAGTACGACGGCAGATCGACTGGGCCACGAAAAGTAGACTCAATCGTCTGGACCCACCGACAGGTGTACGTTGTGTCAAACGCAAATGCCGCTATTTACGGATACTCGAATTATGCGTCGGGAAAGAACTCGTTAGGAGTAGGTGCAGTTCATGACAATGGCGATCTGGCTGATTTCAGCAGTCATGGTCCCACTGTTGATGGACGTTTGCTACCGTTAGTGGTCGGACCAGGAGTCGGTGTTATGTCTGCCGAAGGCAACGGGTCTTACGATGGATATCGTTCGTCAAACGGAACAAGCATGTCCGCGCCTTGTGTTGCAGGAGTTGCGACGCTACTAATGGATGCGTCTCCCGAGCACCGCGAAGAACCGGCATTGGTGCGAGCCCGATTGATGGCAAGTGCCGTGCGACCAACAGCGTGGCTCAATTCGGAGGTGTTGTTTCCGGAGAACAACACCAACGGACCAGGGACCATACAAGCTAAGTATGGCATGGGATTGGTTTCGGCGCGAACCAGTATCGTCAATCTCGATGTCTCGGAAGGATGGACTAGTTCTGGTGCGACACTGACGTTGGAGAATGGCGAGTATGCCTACGAAGACATTGAGGTCCCGATAGGGACGTCGAGACTTGACGTCGTAATGACTTGGGATGAGCCCCCCGCGGACACAATTTCCAGCACCGTATTAAACGATCTGGATCTTTGGCTGGACCATGGAGCGGACTGTGGATCATCGCCTTGCGGTGAGCATTCATCACAGTCGAAGATTGACAACGTTGAGTGGGTGATTATTCAAAATCCTGAGCCTGGTACGTACCGAGTCCAAGTATCCGGAGAACGAATTTTCACGGAAGCTCCGCGCGCAGCGGTCGCTTGGACAATCATTCGAGGCCCGGATACGCCTCAGCTCACGTTGGAAACGGATCAGACCATATACGAGGTAGAGAGTGGCCAAGATCACAACCATCACGTGGGAGTAACGGTGTCGACGGATGGCTATGTTGCTGCAGGTTCGGTATTGCATGTCGATTGTCGAACTGCCGACGATGAACCTTGTGAATCGTTTGGATTTTCGGCAGCGGACACAATGGACTTCTTCCGAAACTTTAGAGGGTCCGTACAAAGAGAGGACGGCATCGGCGTCGATAGTTCCCACGTTCGCGATATTTTCTTAGGTGAAATCGGTCATGGAGAAGAGCAACGAGTATTTCTTCATCTTGCCTCCAAATCGGAAGGACCTTTGACCATATACCTCACTGTCACCTCGTGGAACGGGACAAGTGCAAGTACTTCAGTTCTATTTCGTGAGTTAGATTCAGACGACGAGCCAGATAGTGAGACACAAACACCGAGCAACGACGCATATGACTCACCCACAGTGCTGGAAAGTGAGGGAGGTGTATTGGAAATTGACACTCTCTTGGCAACATCAGAATCGGGTGAACCGATCCGGAAATCGACTGGTCAACGACCCACACAGTCTCTTTGGTTTCAATGGACTGCCGAACAATCAGGGCTAGCTTCCTTCGTAGTTAGCCCTCGAATCAGATTACCTAGTTGGTACTTGCTTAGGTTCAAACCTGTGGTAGATGTATTTCTCGCAACGGGACACTGTTGTGGGATTGCGAGTGCCCAGCAAGTCGGTTCTGCCGATTGGTCCGTGCAATTTTTTGCAGAGCAAGGGAAGGAGTATCGAATTCGCGTGGGTGGATCACATGCATCCATGCCACTAACCTTGAATTGGCTCTTTGGGGAACGGCCACCCAATGACAATTTTGCGGATGCGACAACGCTGACTGGTGCATCCGGTACCGTATCGGGAAACAACCTAGGAGCCACAATCGAACCAGGGGAAGTCTATGGAACGCTTGCGTCGACTATTTGGTATCGGTGGACAGCTCCAGAGGACGGTGATTGGGAATTTCAGATCGAGGATGCTCAACTCGTGCACGTCTTGGTGTTCTCAGGCGACACTATTGACGATTTGAGATTAGTTTCGGGCATCGCGCCACCGGGCGACCCGGTCTCCGTTGCTACCACGCAAGATGAAGTCTATTACATCATGATAGCCTCTCCGGACTCGCTTTCGGGTGGTTGGAAGTTTGACGACCTCACCTGGGAACAACAAACAAGGGCGCGCGCTGGATGGGACTGGTTCGACAGCGGACCGGCATTAGCCTCTACCGAGAGTGGAAATGTGTCTTTATCCCATGCACTCTCGTTAGGAGTAGAGCCGAACGAACCAGAATCCACGGGTATTCAAACGGGATGGCGAAAGTGGACCTCGCCGGGAGACGGACTCTACACTTGGTATTGGGACAGTCCCGAACTTCAACTCAGTGCCTTTTCCGGAACCAGCGTAGGAGGTTTGAGTTTGACCGATGCGGGCACGAATAATGTTGTCGCGCGCGGACCCGAATTCGTTTTTAATGCGACTGAGGGAGAAGAATATGCGATTTCTGTAGGACGACTCAAGGACAACAATCAAGCATACAACTTATCAACATCTTCATCGACTCGTACGTTGCTGCGTTGGGGTAAGACTCCCTCGAACAATTGGATCAGTGGGGCTGTTTCATTGAATGGCAGCGAGGGGAGTGTGGCTGGTTCTAACCAATTTGCTACAACAGGTTCGTCTGTTCGTTCACACTTGGGTTACTCGTCCCTATGGTACTCCTATGAAGCAGCTGAAACAGGATGGTTTAAATTTTGGATTGAGGGCGCGAGTTCTACATCCATTTTGTCGGCTTTTCATTCGTCGGAGTCTAGTCTTAATCCTGAATTGATCATGAGTTCTCGATCAACTAGGTTGCCCGATGAGGGTATAGAAGTAGTCTTATACATTGAACAAGGTTCAAGTATGCTCTTACGAGTGGGAACGACACGCGCGCACTCGAGTTCATCATTCGAGCTACATTGGTCGCCTACAGACCCACCGAATTGGCTGGTATATCGAGGTCGAGTCGCTGCGGGACATCGGGATGCTTCGGGGCAAGTCATTTCATTGTCTGGGTTAGCCGACATGGCGCTTAGTTCAGACGGCACGTTCCTGTTTGTCTCCACAAACTCGGGCGTGAGCGTGTTCGAGCGCGAACTCACGACTGGAAACCTTACTTTGACGCAAGAAATCACTGATCCTGACGGTGGGAGTTTCCTAGCTTGGGATCCATATCGAGATCGTTTATATGCGCACAACCAGGACACATGGTGGACTTTTAGCACTAGTTCAGAAGACTCCTCCGAGTTCGTCCTTGATAGGACGGACCATGGTATTGGAGTCGGTTCCAATTACAAGAGTGATGGAAGTCCAGTACTGTTCATGGGTAGCAATGGAGATCACCTTCACCGCTCAACAAATTTCTCACAGACGATTTATTCTTTTAACTCGGACAGTACTTTAAATTCCACGGGCAACAATTCCGTGTCAGGTCGTGCTGTATTTCCGTCGTTCGATGACAATTATTGGTGGCGATGGCAATCGAACGAGCTTCAACTACTTGGACGCGAAGTTGGAACGGGTGAATTTCCAGCGATCTCTAAGCCTTGGATAAGTTCTCAATCATCGAGTTTTACCGGGACTTTTTCAAGCGATGACGAGTACTTCTTCACTGCATCAAGGGAAGCTCGATCGCAAGCAAATTTCACGGTCTATACCATCGACTATTTGACAGGTGCTATTGAACCAAACTTAACAGAGAGATTCTTCGGTCTTGGGCTCGTCTCGTGTGCTGGAGCGATTCCAAGAACAGGGTCTTATGTCATTGATGTGCTTTGCTCGTACGGTGGGTATGTAGTCGAGTACTCCCCTGAAGATGGTGACTTGACGTTGAGTGACCATGTTGCTAACGTCAATTCTCGAACAAGGACTAGAGATCGTTTTGGCAGGCTTATACCACGATACACGCTTTCAAGCACTAGCCTTGGCGCGACTCCTGTCGAAGCAAGTCCCGATGGTCGACACGTTTATCTCGCGACTCGAGATCAGGGTCTTCTCATTTTTGAACGATTTGGAAACGAAGTAACTGACTTAACCGATCCTGAGGTACTTCCAATTCTTCGGCTTGATCTATTGCAGGCGTCCAAGAATCAAATTCAGTTCAATGACGATACGGCTGAAGACGGTTGCCTTACCGCTTCGGACTGGGTCGTCGACAATGTGAGTTATTCGGTCATCGACTCGAAGTGGCAACGGCGAAGCTTAGACTCGTCATGGTCAGATATAGACGGCACGGAAGAAACGGGACAACTCTGTTCTTACTCGCCTTCTGACTCCAACGAGTATCGTATGGTTGCAACGTTCACACGAGATGGTGAAACAATCGAATTCGCGAGCAACTTCTTCGGCGAAATCGTTTATGAACGACTCGAGAGTCTGACGGTGGAATCGGACGAAGTCACCCTAGACACTCTCTCCATTTCCGAATGCACGGAAGTGTTAGATTTAGATATAAACGACGTGAATTACACGGTGAAAGAGTCTAAATGGCAGGACAGAGACGATTCAGAGAGCGATTGGTCTGACATCGCCTCCACTGTAACAGCGGGGGAACTCTGTCCTTACGATCCCGATGATTCTCGCGAGTATCGATTGGTAGGTAGGTTTGTTATAGACGACGCAGAAGACTACTATTCCAGCAACGTGTTGCAGGAAGAATCTGAGTAGCCGAACACATGATAGAGTGAGCCACACTCTTTGAACTTATTAAAGAAGGTGAAGTCGATCCATGGTACATGACGTTGATTTAAACATTACTCTTGGTGTCGAAGAAGAAGCTTTTCTTATTGATCCAGAGACAAGAGATTTAGTTTCGGACCCGGACCCGCAACTGTTCGACGAATGTGAGAAAAATTCGGCACCACACAAAGTTGTACGCGAACTGCTGAGGTCTCAAATCGAAACCAACACTCGGGTATGCGATTCGGTTAGCGAAGTACGCAAAGCTTTAATTGAGACACGCGGTTTAATCTATAAAACTGCCAAGAAATTTGATTACGACATCGCAGCAATATCAACCCATCCATTCGCAGCCTGGCAGGATCAGAGTCCGACACCCAAAGAACGCTACGAATCTTCTGCTATGCTGTATCAAGAACTGGTAAGGAGATTGGTGATCGGTGGCATGCACGTTCATGCTGGATTTGGAGACCCCGATATGAGAATTCGGGTCATGAATGCGGTGCGACACTACTTGCCGTTGTTATTGGGACTATCTACGTCCTCACCTTTTCGAGACGGATTAGAAACTGGGTACAAGAGTTCTCGCTTGAACTTCTTGGCAGGAATACCTCGCACGGGAATACCTAAAGCATTGTCAAGTTTTGAGGAGTTCAAGTCGCTTGAACGCGAGTTTCAAAAATGGGGGTTTATCGGTGATGCGGGTGAGATGTGGTGGGATATCAGACCTTCAAACGCTTACCCTACGATTGAACTCAGGGTGTGCGACGTCTGTACACGAATTGATGATGCGGTGGCCATCGTCGCACTCTATGCAAGTTTGATTCGTAAGTATTTGAGAACAGAGTCTGCGGGATCCTTAGCGTCCGATGAGATTCTGACGGAAATCATTTTTGAGAACCGATTTCAGGCTCAACGATACGGTATCTTTGCGTTCTTAGCTGACCCAAATGACGGTACTCGAACCGATATTGCGGATATTCTGGATCGACTGATTTCTGAACTTCACGAAGACGCAGAAGCTTTAGATTGTGTCAGTGAGATCGAACATGCTCGAGAAATCGTGAAGACTGGAACGAGTGCGGATCGTCAGCTCGATCTATATAGACTGGCTTTGCTCAATCAGAAGTCCACCGACGAGGCACTACGCGAGGTTGTTGATGCTACGATACAAGAGACAATGGAGAACGTTTGACATGAGCACAGTGCAATGTATCTCATATGTCCACTAGCCACCAAACTCAGGCAACGGCGCTAGTTCCCGAAATTCTCATAGACTGATCAACTAATTGTTAGTTGATCTATAACATGTGGGCACTGTTGTTTAGGAGTGAACTATGTCGCCCGATGATCAAAGTCTAATAGTTTTATTCGTCCTTGTTGTGTTAATTTCCGCGATTTTTTACTTTATACCCACTATGGTCGCGGTGAAGAGAAAGTGTAGAAACAGAACGGGGATAATCGTTGTCAATATCTTCTTAGGGTGGACATTCGCTGTTTGGGTAGTCGCATTAGTCTGAGCGATGATTGATCCAATCGAAGATGGAGACGACCACCTCTAAGGCAACCCTAAAGAAGGATTGGTCCCGACTATTTTTTTAGAATCGGATCCAGACTTCCACATGATATATTGGTATCGGACCATGAACTGCCGATAGTGCGTTATCAGTTAAACCTTCTCAGTGTGTCATGGTTCAGAATTGCGTAGAATGACTTTGTGAACACTGCGAACGATGAGCGTTTGCGTGACCGAGCACAATCGTTGAAAACAGAACAAACGAGAAAGCCTTCATGAATACTAAAAAATCTTCAAAGAAAATCTTTACATTGGTAGCGGCGATTGTTGTCGCAATCTCTGCGCATCTGGTCGTTGCTTCTGGATCAGTTGGTGGCGGCGGCGGACCTAGCAAGTTTGGACACGTGTACACTCAAGGCAAAGCAATATTCTTCAAGAAAATTGCTTGCGGCGAAGGATGCCCCATGACGCGCAAGGAAGTCACAGCCGATAAAGCTAAGGAGATTGTATCGGCGATTCGATCCCGAAACGAACTATCGAAAACCGAATCCGAAATGGACAAAGTAGTGTCCTCGCTTGAGGAGTCGGAGATAGAAAAAGTAGAACACTACTTGGCCCGTCGTTTCAAAATAAAAGACTAAAAATTTTTTCAAACACACAAATTCCATTCGCACTTTCTTATAGGTCATCGAGGTGAATTACATGACACGTTCCCGATTGCAACTGTGCACGCTGACTGGTGCACTTCTTTTCTGTTCTTCCTTGGTCGCCGAAGGATCTCCTTGGTTACCAGTACCACAAACAATTTCACTGTCTGTTTCGCGCGTTGTACAAGAAGCGGATCAGTTTTATAGGGGAGATACCCATGCCAACCTACCCTTCGGTGAATTCAATCAAACAACACTGTGGTTCAGTGGCAAATATGGCCTAAACGATAAGACCGCTATAGATGTGCAGTTTGGAACATCTGAAGTGGAAGCTGGACCACTTGGATCTTCTGACGGTACGCAGGACGCGACTGTGGGTATTACTCGTTCGTTGTTAGATGAACTGGAAACCGGCACATTCAGCGTGTCCGTGCGGGTTGCGGGCACACTCGCGGGAGATTACGACACCGGCCAGCCCCATTCGTTAGGAGATGGAGCGAACTCTTTTGCGGGGTCTGTAAACGTAGGAAAATATCTTACTCCTAATTTTGGGGTCGCTGGGGAATTTGGCTTTCGATTCTCAACCAATGACGTACCGTCGGAGTGGTTTTTGAGCGCGGGAGGCAACTATTTTGTAAATCCATATATCAGTGCTTACGCGCAGTATCAATTGAAACAGTCAAACGGTGATCTCGACATCGGAGGCTCAGGATTTACACCTGCGGGATTTCCGGAGGTACAAGAGAACTATTCTCGATTTCGGACTGGGGTCAACCTACAGTATCAGAACTTTAGTTGGGACGTCAATATTCATAGGACGCTGAGTGGCCGAAACACGGCAGACTTTGACATCGTAAGCATGACCTTCACCTTGTTCGTCGACTTATTCCGTCCTTGATTTCTCCAACCTAAAGCCCAAACAACAGGTATTGCTCAGGAGACAATGTTTAACGGCGTCAGAGTCGGAGTTGTTATCCCAGCACTGAATGAGGAGGAGTCAATTGGACTGGTAGTTCGCGATATCTATTCTCAACGTAACGAAGACGGAACCCAAATTGTTGACGATTTAGTGGTGTGCGATAACGGATCTACTGATTCAACAGCGCGGGTTGCTACCGCGGCTGGTGCGGTACTTGTATCAGATCGAAAAAAGGGCTATGGTCGTGCGTGCCTTACTGCAATTGATACCATACGAAAAAAGTCGCCCGGAGTTGTCGTCTTTATGGACGGTGATCACGCATTTGACGCAAGTGATATTCCCACGATGCTGAGTTCAATCGATCAAGGAGCAGATCTTGTTATAGGTTCGCGGACTCTAGGTAATTGTGAACCCCGAGCACTATCAGTTGCGCAACGAATTGGGAACAAGGTGGCAACAGCCTTAATTGGTCTATTGTGGGGAGCACCGATCACGGACTTGGGACCATACAGAGCTATCAGATCAACCGCTCTTGATCGGTTGTGCATGCAAGATGAAGCTTTTGGATGGACAGTGGAAATGCAGGTTAAAGCAATAAAAATGAACATGCGCATCGTAGAAATTCCAGTGAATACAAGAGTACGTCTCGGATACTCAAAGATTAGCGGTACGATTAAGGGTGTAATCTTGGCGGGCACAACAATCCTTTTCAAGATTATTCAGTTGCGAATTTTCGATCCTGCTACATCAACTATCCGCTACCGGTAAACGACCGGGTAAGCGCGTGTCGGCGTAGGAACTAAACATTGATTCAATCTCGCATACTCCAATTATCCTTTGGACTTGGATTGACTCTCTTGAGTACGCTTACTCTAGCTGCTCCAAAATCCGAATTGATTCCGTTCTGGGATAACAGTGACGAGTCTAATACAACAGAGATTGATCACTCTGAGTGGCAGCAGTTACTGGACGATTACCTTGAAGAACATCCGTCTGGAATCAATCGTTTCGACTACGGCGCACTCAAAGAGGAGGAAGAAGACTTCAAGCTTCTCGTCGACTACCTCTTACGACTGTCCGAGTTAGATCCACGATCATTTGCCAAAGCGGAGCAATTATCTTATTGGATAAATTTTTATAACGCATTGACGGTCTATATCGTGACGACGCGATATCCTGTCAAATCCATCAAGGAAATTAAAAGTGGCGCATTTGACTTTGGTCCTTGGAATTTAAAGCTCGCAACCATTCAGGATCAACCAATAACTCTCAACAATATTGAACACGGAATTCTACGACCGATTTGGAAGGATAGTCGAATTCATTATGCCCTAAATTGCGCGAGTCTAGGTTGCCCAAATTTGGCAACTACGGCTTATCGGTCTGACAACATCGAAGAACTATTAGAGGCCGGCGCGCGAGAGTACATTAATCACGCGCGGGGCGTATCGATTGAGAAAAATCGGTTGGTAGTTTCTAGTATCTATGACTGGTACCGAGACGAGTTTGAGGGAAGCAATGAAGGAGTATTGGCTCATTTGCGTAAATATGCGAATCCCGACTTGGCAGAACAGCTCAAGAATTTCACGAAGTTCAAACACGAGTACGACTGGAAATTAAATGCACCTTAAGTACGTGAAACACACGGTTAAGCAGCAGTTTCCAATTCAACGTGACCGATCATTAGGGTTGATCCAGTTGCATAAATGAAACAGATGTTTGATTCAAACTCCACCCTCATTGCATCGGACTTTCCATCCATATTCCGAGAGTCCGTTTCTACGCTACAAGTAAACCTAGGTTACAAGTGCAATCAAAGCTGCGTTCACTGTCATGTGGCTGCAAGTCCATACCGTACCGAAATGATGACGGCCAGCACAGTCGAAGAGATTTTGGATGCTCTTGACCAACTACCGGTGACGACTCTTGATCTTACGGGTGGCGCTCCCGAATTGAACCCCAACTTTCGGAACATAGTAGTTCGAGCTCGCAGCAAAGGACTAAAAGTCATCGATCGATGCAACCTCTCCATATTGTTCGAACCCAATCAAGAGAACTTAGGGGCTTTCTTGGCAACAGAAGGCGTAGTCATTATCGCATCGTTACCTTGCTACTTGGAAGAAAACGTCGACCAACAAAGGGGCAAAGGCGTCCATTCCCTGAGTATCAGAGCACTACAACTGCTGAATGATCTGGGATATGCGACTACCCCGCACCTTGAACTCAATCTAGTCTTTAACCCAATCGGAGCGGTCTTGCCGCCCTCGCAAGAAGAACTCGAGGCAGTCTACAAAAAGGAGCTTAAAACTCGATACAACATTGAGTTCAACAGTCTATTCACCCTGACAAATATGCCGATCAATCGGTTTGGCTCAATCTTAAGTGCCCATGGAAAACTGGATGAGTACATGACGTTGCTCAAGTCCAATTATCGTGAAGAAAATCTCTGTTCTGTTATGTGTCGAAATACACTAAGCGTTGATTGGCAGGGCTATCTCTACGACTGCGACTTTAATCTAATGCTGGGAATGGGAACAACATCGCAGGGCACACATTTGCATATTCGTGACCTGCAAGACGGGGTTTCATTGACGAATAAACGTATAAGCACCGCAGATCATTGCTTCGGTTGCACCGCGGGACAAGGTAGTAGTTGTGAGGGTGCGCTAGCTGAGCACTCCATGCACGGAAATGGCATCTCGCGACAGCAGCAAGACCGTTCGTTACCGACTCATTAAAAACTCCAAATTTCACTAAAGAACTCTCAGTTGGGAAGACCCGTAGAGCTTGACTCGGGTCGTAACCAGTCTTCCTCGGCCGATAGGCATCTAATTGCGGTAGGAATCTTTAGCTTTCTAGGTTATCTATTTCTTGCGTTCTATTCTCGAGGAACCTTTGGAGAACCGAATCTAGTCGGTTTTTTTACCTGCATTGCGTTGGTTGGATTGCCAGCGGTCGGTCTATTCACCTTTGCAACTCGGCAAGGTAGAGAGTTCTCCATAACCAGCATACTGTTCTGGGCGACTCTACTTCGGTTGTGTGGATTGTTAGGAGTCCCACTATTCGAAGACGACTATTTTCGATACCTCTGGGACGGATACCGATTCGCTATGGACGGTACGCCATACGGGACCACGCCTTTCGATTTTTTCGATGATCCTTCCGTTCCCCAGTCTTTTCAACTAATACTCAACGGAATCAACTATCCCGATCTGCCAACTATATACGGCCCAACCACTGAATTAGCTTTTCTCATTGCCTATTGGCTCTCTCCTGGCAAATTGGTAGGCTTACAACTAATCCTGATTTTCATGGATGTTGCACTCATCTGGCTCATGAGGACGGAGTGCTCAAGCCGTTTCCTCTTTCTCTATGCATTTTGTCCATTAGTCATCAAGGAAATTGCGTTCACTGCCCACCCTGAAGCGATTGGGATATTGTGTCTCGTTGGAGCCGTCATAGGTCGTAAACGCAATGCCGAGGTACCGCTGGGGATCTTGCTTGGACTAGCGATCGGAGCAAGAGTGTTTGCGTGGATTCTTGTACCTTTTCTGTTACTGCGTACGGGATGGAAAGTATGGGTATCTTTAGCAGTTACGTTAGGCTTGCTCTATATTCCCTTCGTTTTGCAAGGTGCAACCGAATTTGAGACTCTAAGCGCGTTCGCGCGCCATTGGGAATTCAATTCACTTCTCTATGGAATGCTAAGTCAATTTGCTGGATCTGATCTGTCTAGGCTGGTCCTGGGTGTATTGCTTGTCTGCGGTATCACACTATATTTCCTGAAGTACTACCGAAAGACTACATTCGAAATTCCTCGTGGAGATTTGCTTCTGGGTTGTTTGCTACTAGTTTCACCAGTTATCAACCCTTGGTATGTTGTATGGCTATTGCCTTTTGCGATGGTCTATCCATCGTTTTGGGCGTGGACCAGCACATACGCTGTGTTCTTGTCCTACGTCACTGCACTAATTATGGGGCTGATAGACCAAGATCCGTTCAGTCAGCCGCTGTGGGCTCGAATATTGCAGTTTGCGCTCGTGTTAGCGGCAATTTGTGTGGACCTGTACAGAGGGAAGCCATGGTTGAAAACTGAATAGTCCATACTCATTTCAGTGGTCGCTCTTGTAGGCGTTGAATCAGTTTTTGGATTGCAATTTGGATTTCATCTTCCGAAATTTTTGCTAGATACTTTCTTTGGATACCTCGTCGTAAATCTGATAACGTACTTCTGACAAACGGAGATCCTTCAAGAAGTTTCCGATACGGCAGAATCACAGACATCGAAAAATACGAAGAACGGTCTTCAGGTTTGACCTTTTCTAACGTAACCCTAAAGAAAGAGTGGTCCCGATTGTTTGTAAGAATCGAATCCACGTCCTCTACATCATATACGGATATCGGACCGGCAACTATCAACCGCTCGTCATCATTTAAGCCATGACGCTCAATTTGCGTCTCAATCAGATCACAAATCTGCCTTTTGAGTCGTTTCTGCATTTGTATGGTCTCCTTCCCCCTAGTTTTTGATATTGAACTCTTTTGAAATGGAAATTTGTTGAACCGAATTTCCTCTGCGATTAATAAATTCTGCTTTGATGGTATCCGCTGACCAATCAATGGTCAGAAGTCCAAAGTTGTTGACCCTAACGTTTTTCTTCAACGCGCGGTAACGATTGATTTCTTTCCGACCGTGTCCCGCTCCAGAGGTCATTGGACTGGACGTAATTTCATACAAGTCATACTTCAGGTCCGCGTATTCAGATCTCGGTAGTTTCGAAGCTTCAGCAAGGTGTCGATCTCCACTCAAAATAATCGTGTAGGCACTTGCACTTGATATCAACTGAAGTAGTCGATCACGCTCCTTTGGCATCCCGTCCCATCTTTCAGAATCGTGATCAACAGGCAGGACTTGGATGCTTGAAACTAGGATATGTAGATCGGCCTGTTGTTGAAACCGATCTTCCAACCAAGTCCATTGTGCATCTCCTAGCATTGTTTCACCACTTTCCGTGGTCGAGAGGATCGCTCCATAACTGGGTTCACCGGCGCGTAAGTCTCGCTTCCATGGTGTTCGAAAAAATCGGGTGTCAAGGAGAATAACTTGTAAGGTTTTGTCCCCAACCGTGTAGAAAACGCTCTGATATATGCCTGGTCTGTGTTCAGCGTCCACCGGTGTACCATACCAGAAATTTAAAAACTGCGTTTGTGTTAATTTCTTCAGTGAGAAAGTAGAGTCGCTGTCGTTGGGACCGTAGTCGTGATCGTCCCATGTCGCGAGTATTTCTGTGCTTGATTCTCGTAGACGCTGCAAACCCGGTGTCTTGCCTAATCGATCATAGTAAATGTTCAACGTGTCTAAAGTGGTGTCTTGGTTCAAGTCTGAATGCTTGTAGTAGAGGTTATCTCCCATAAAGACCATGACGTCCGGTTTCTTCGAGTTCAGGGCTTTCCAAATAGGATGGTTCCGTTTTCTTTCGTCGATGCAGGATCCGAAGGCAATTTGGGTGATGTTCGTCGACGGCAGTGATTTGACGTTATTGGAGACTGTGGCATGCGGTATGCCAAGATTGACAAAACCGATGACAAGCACGAGTAAGAGACACCGCATTACACTTCGATTAGGGTCTCGTTCGCTAGACATGGAAGCAAACAATGCCATGTTTACTTTAGGATCAACGAGTTGTGGACGCTATGAGCAAGCGATTTGTTCTAACTGCGACGGAGCGAAGCGAACTTGTGAAGAGCTTACAGTACCTAGCTTGCTTGCTCTAGTTCGACTCAACAGATTGAGCAGATTCACCGTATTGTTGAACTAGAACTTCTTTCAATACTTCCGGCGCTAGATCTTTTTGAATGATGCATCCCTCAGTATCGACTAGATACGCTTTTGGGATAAATCGCACACCGTATGAGACTGGAGTCTCCTCTTCGAAGCCTCCAATGTCTGCCAGGTCTAACCACGGAAGATCGTGTTCGCGGGATGCCTCTTCCCATTCTTCAAACGTATCGTCGATTGAGACGAGCAAAATCTCGAATCCTTTCTCTTTGTAGGAGGTATACAGTTTTTTCAGCTCGGGAAAGGTTGCAATACAGGGTCCACACCAAGAAGCCCAGAAGTCAATGTAGACAAGGTCTCGTGACTTGAGAACGTCGTGCAGTGCGATCTCGTCGTTCTGTAAGTCAGGAAGAGTGAAGAGGGGAGCTTTTTGACCTGGTACTAGTCTTTTGTCAATCTCAGTGATTCTCTCAATCCGAATGTAGGTGTTAAACAAATCTCGCCGTGGTTTTAGACGTCGCGTAAAAATGTCTTCGTCAAACTGAGACTCAAGTTCATCATAGACGGTAAATGCTTGTTCGCGATCGCCGAAGTGATACTCGAAAGCCCCCAGTTCTACGGCAAGTAGTCGAACCCAAGGATCTTCGGTATTCAGCGCGATTTCTTCTAACGTATCAATGCGAATCTGCCAAGCTTCATCTTCCACCACGCGAAATTCTGGAGTTTCGAAGGATTCAGCGGCACTCGGTCTCACGTGAGTCAGATCGACATGCTCGCATCCTTCCGCAGTAGACACAGCGACAGCGGTATCAGAGATCGTGGAGTCTTCCGACTCTGCGGGACTGTCATCGTCCTCTGAAGATTCTTGGTCACCGACATCTTCTACCGGGTCTTGCGTCTCTGCTTGTCGCGCTTGCCGTTCAGCACGGAACTCTTTTCGCAACGATTCCGATCTGTCCATTTTGGACTGATACTCCTCGTTCTGTAGCCATGACTCGACAAGCATCGTATGCAGTTCGGAATCGGAGGAAGTCATCAAGTCAGTAGATGATCTCAGCGATGTCACTTCAACTGTAGATTTGGGTTCAACCACGGCTACGCTACCAAAGTGCGTAAATTGATCGCCTACGATCTCGATGTATATATCAACGACTGTAGGTTCGTCAACATCAGCTTCAATGTGAAATCTACCGTCGCGTATCAGAACTTCTCCATATTCCTTGCTGTCCCATTCTCCGTCCTCATCCCATATTTCGGTTGTGAAATCTACGATCGCAAGTTGATCTGAAGCGACTATATCTTGGAGATTACCAGCGATCACGAATTTATTCTCTGGGTCAGTGGCCTTATTGGAGTCTCCGTAGAGCACTACGCGATCAAGATCAGGCTCTGATGAATCAATCAACGCGAAGGAGACGGTGGAACCAGGTCCTATCATAGCAGTAGTCGTCAGTACGTTTTCTGAGTCAAGTTCTACGGTTATTTCTACTTCGGTGAACGTGTCGAGACTTCCTTGAAGTATTACTTGTTCTTCTTCGAATTTACCTGACGCTAACTCAATTGTGCCAGTCTCTCCAACCTCGGTTGTTACGTAATTGTTGATCGAGACTGACGCCGTCGATAGGTCTATCTCAGATTTATCATCGAGTACAGTACCTGGAGGGAGGTTTGTTGTATCTACTCTTCCTTGCTCCATGGAGTCCGGTTGCATCTTGATCAAATACCCGGTTACTGTCCAAGATTTCGGAGTTTGAATACTACAAGAGATCAGAGCTGTTGCTATGGATAACAACAATACACAGTGCAGAATGACTCTCATGTATAAGTGTTCCCCGGATGTATTGACTCGATCACAGCGCAGAAAATCCACGATGATTTGATTATGAGGCAAGCATTTTAAGGTACGAATACACTACTATCTCGAGTGTTGATAGCAGTTCGTCGCATGTAAGCCCAGTATGAACCGTTCCCCAAACAGAGGCAACTTCAGTGAAACGAGAAATGAAAATCAGTAACTCAGCTCAGCACGGTTAATGTGAGCATGGTTTTAGCACCATAAGAGACTGGTTCGATTTCTCACTCTTCGAAATGTATACCCTGCTAATCTGAACCTGTTGATTGAATCATTACTTCGTCTGGTAGCCTCCACATCGATCCAGTGACAGAGTCTACGGCTATGTAGCCCAAGACTATGATTCTAAAAGGATCAGGTTGTATCGGATCATAGGGTCCTGGAGTTGTTTCAGTTTGATGGACACCAACAAATATAGAGTGTTGAGGAGTCCATATTATGGCAAGAAAACACTACTCTTTGGAGTATCGCGAACAGATTGTCGCGTTAGTGAAATCGGGGTGTTCGATCACGTCGGTGGCGAAGGAATTTGGTTTAGCTCAATGAACGAACCGGAATTAGTTGCAAGAAGCTAAAGAAACCGATTTTACCGTGCCGGCGTTGCAGCCGGAGGTTCAATCTTTGCTCCTGTTCACGACACAAGTTATTCAGCGTTCCGATCATAGATCACAATACACGTCTAATAGTTTAATCGCTTGTACGGCGACTTGTGGTGGAGCTTGGATCTACGGCAAATCCAAAGTTGAACAGTCCAACAAAAAGAGGCCACATCACACTATCAGGTCGATAGTTAGCTGCAGGCTCCATGAGCGAGTGATCACAAGATTGATGCTGTTTAGAAAGTCCGACCCAATTGAAGCGAAAAGCTGAATACGTCCAATTCACTATCTAACAACGTTCCGATTTCAGCGCCAAGGACCCATGTGTTATTCATTTGAAACAAGAGCCCGCTAGAAATCCCCCTTACGTCTTCGTCGTCAACATTAGTGATAGTTCCATGTAACTTGAAGGGGTCTAAGCGTAACCACGAGCCAACATCTAGACCCCAACCATCGACGCTTTCGCCGTCGGATTCTGTATTGTTGTATGACGCGCCGACAAACGGAGTCCAGTCACCATAATTTCTTCCTATTTTTCCGGAGAACATTGTGTGATTAAAGTCTGTATCCGCGGATACACATTGTGGCCCTACGCAAGCTTCACTGTCCCCTGATAGGTGAGAGAATTCTGCTCCTAAGTAAAGCCCCGAGTCGACAAAATTCAGAAATTGCAGACCGATTCCATTCGCTGTTGATTTAAAAAAGAATCCAAAGTAATCGACTTCGGCTTCTTCCGTTTGCCGCTCAAAAGACCCAAGAATCACGCGTTCATCTGCAATGACGCAGAAGGACAACAGTACTAAAGATACCACTAGAAATTTTTTCATGGTTTAATCTCCTTGATGTGTGAGTACTCTACCCCCAGGAACGAAGGTGCTTAAAAGATTTTCAGCTTACTGAATTGTAGCCAGTTTAAGTTGCCTAAATTTGATGGCCTCTGTGCCAATACCGCAACCATCGATCCGGTTTTGTTCGGTTTGAAGTATTGACTTGAACTTTCCAATGACGTCAGATTTATCGAGAGATTTGGTTTGGCGAATGTTGGAACGAGTCGAGCTTCCGAAGTGAAGGATAGCACTTCCCTTTTGTTTTAATTTTTCTCAGATGATTTCTTTATGGAAGCAGGTCTTTTATTTCGTCCACGCAAATATCGTTTGAGTTAACCGCAAATCAAACCCCTCGTATTCGAGATCGCGACATCTTTTCGATCACCAGCAGTGTTTGTTTTTGGTTGAGACCGTGATCAAATATCTAAATCGTACGGAACATCAGGGTCTGAGCGCTCGTGATAGAACAGTAGTCAAGATAATATATAGAAGAGATTTGACAGTCACTGACTCTAAGAAAAGAGGAACTCTGAGGCGATTCAGTGAAGAGTTCACACGTGAAACGGTCGCGAAATCGTATCAGTTCGATCCTGTTCAGTATTGAGAAGGGATGATTCATTCTCCTTTAACACAACATCGATGGAGTGATATCTATGAATCCACACTTAAAAACTTTGCACTGGACCGTAATTGGAACGATCCTTGTGATCTTTTCCAGTGGTTGCGCTACCCTATTCAGCAAATCAGACTATCCTGTAGCTGTCGACAGTTCTCCCTCTAACATGTCATTCGCAATATACGACAGCGATGGAGAAAGTGTGCATGAAGGAACTACCCCAACAACAGTCGTTCTCAGGGCAGCAAAAGGATTTGTGAGTGGAGAGACCTACACGTTCAAGACATTCAAAGACGGTGAAGAAGTAGGATCAACAACCGTAAAGGCCACTATAAGTGGATGGTTTTGGGGCAATCTATGGCCTTTCGCTCTTATTCCTCTCAGTGATGGATATTTTTTCGATCCAACAATAGCTTCCCAAGGATCGCGTGTGATGGTATTTCTCGCTATCGATGCGGTCACGGGCGATATGTGGGCTCTACCAAAAAATGTTATGATCGAGTCAAACTATCAATCGACCAGTTCAGACGAATTAGAACTAGAAATCAAAGATCTCTCTGACGTTTCAGAGGACGAAAAGGAAGACTTGGTGTTACTACCAATGGAGTAGTCTCGATTCGCGAGCGTAGCCCGCTCGCGGAACCAAATTTTCTCTTGGCAGAATTAGAAGCTACGGAAACACCCGTTGTCGAAGAAATACTCCAACAGCGGGAAGTATGGAGATAGAAGATCTCGAAGACGAGAACACAGAATTCTTTAAGAGTGTGTCGTATTCTTGTGTTATTTCATCTCTGTATTTGTTTCATTAAAGCAATATTCAATCTTTTAGCCGGATCGGGTACATGTACGCAAAGACGTTGCTAGCGTTAGCTGTCACCGAGTTAAGACTCTCCCTCAAATCCCACCGAATAAAGTTCGTTCTTCTCTTTACTTTCTTACTGAGTGTCTTCTTTTACGTTCTCGTTGAACTACAGTATGTTCTGAGAGCTGCCGAATCCGCGAGTGTGGGAATGATGGCTCCTACTTATTTGTCCGCAACACTCGGGCACTACTTTTTAGCACTCTTCTGTTTCGTGATTGTTTTGCTTTCTTGCGATATTTGGGAAGTCGATCGCCGGATTAGGATCAATGAGGTATTGGGAGTCGTTCCAGCTTCGAACGTGCTCGTCGTAATAGGGCGGTTGTTGGGTCTAGTTTTACTACTTGCAATGACGATCGCAGTTTTTATCGTAGCGATCGCTCTTTACGGTTGGATTGCAGAGACTGCAGGCTTAGGTTATGGTAATCTGATTGAATTACACAGCGTTGCGTCGTTCCTAATTTGGGATCTAGTGCCCAATCTGACATTCTTCGGTGCGCTGACGATTCTTCTTGCTACCGTCATACGATCCAGAGTAACCGTCATTCTAATCTCCTTAGTGGGCATCATTGTCTTCTTCTGGTTCTTCTTTCGCTTGCCTCTTAATGTAGCTGAGTTATTGGTAACTACTACTGGTGGTACATTGTTTCCATCGGAAATTGCACCCCGTTTTGTGTCGACTGAAATTCTTATCAATCGATTCTCGTTGTTGCTACTAACTACAGGATTTGTAGTGTTAGCGGGTTGTGGTTGGCGACGTCCTCTAGTACAGCGTCAGCGTTTAGTGTTACTCGGCATAAGTTCCTGCGTTTTGAGCAGTTTGACAATCTGTGGATCACTGTTTTACCAGCAACAACGACAGCATGAAATAGACAGCTGGGTCCGCGCACACGATGCTTTGGATCTGAGTACGTTTCCTGACATTACTAGCATCAGTGGCAGTGTCGACATAGTCCCCGGTCGCAAACTTGAGCTGGACCTCTCCGTCGAATTGATCCCACCGAAGAACAACGAGCGCGACTACATGGTGTTGTCGTTGAATCCAGGATATCGAATTTCGAATCTTTGGGTACAAGACAATGAAATCAACAAACATTCCTTCGAGCAAGGGATCCTACAAATCCCGATCGATACCGTGGATGAGGATATAGTGTCCGTCAGAATTAGAGCCCGAGGTAGACCGGATGCGCGCTTTGCTTACTTGGATGCTGGCGTCAAGACCAAAGACATTGCTGGGGAAAAGGCAAGAAATTTGTTTGCTATGGGTACTGAAAGTTTCATCTTTCATCCTAATTTCGTGGTCCTCACCACTGGGATCAAGTGGTATCCCACTTCCGGCGCTGCGACGGGTGAAGATGATTGGGGAGTACGACCTCGAGATCTGTACAACATTGATCTCACCGTCTCGGTGCCTAAAGACTGGTTAATTGCGGGACCAGGACATCGTGAGTCAATCTCGACGGATGCGCGAAGGAAGTCACACTTTCGTATTGCACCGAAGAATCCCGTTCCCGAAATCACGTTAGCAAGCTCGAAATTCGAACGTGCGAGTGCTGTGATACAAGATGTTGAGTTTGAAGTCCTATACGCCCAACAACACCAGCGCAGATTTCGAGATATGAGTGAAATCGAAGACTCCCTCAAGATGCGTGTTGCGAGTTTACTCTTTCATAACAGAGAGCTGGGGCTTGTCTATCCTTATGAGCAATTTTCTCTGGTGGAAGTCCCTACGTACCTGCGCGTGTATGGTGGCGGTTGGAACATGGACACGAATTTGGGACCTCCGGGCATGGTTTTGATGAGGGAATCTTCACTCCCAACTACCAATGTTTCAATCGGCCACGAATTGGCGTTTCAAACCTTGATTGATAGTTTATTGGAAAACACACCAGAAGACGCACTTTCTGAAGATATATTGCTATCGTCTAGTTTTTATCGCTCAGATTTGTCTTCATACTTCAGGGGTAACGTTTTTGGCGAAGACCCAACGATTGGGTTTGCTCGCAACTTCGTTGCGTATCAAGCCTCACATACGGGGCCAGAAGCGATAGCTTTGAGTCACGTGATTGAAGAGATCGTACAACGATTGGTGTTTGACCGAAGCATATTCGAGCCTGACAGAATCGATTTAGGTGCAGGGCGATCTTTTATTTTTAATGTAGGCTTGGAAAATGCGAAAAGAAGCGTTTATGATATGTTCGATTTCAGTAATACCAAACCTGAACAAAGCCGCGAAGAGTTAGCTTTATTACACTACGGATCTGATACTGAAGTGTGGAATGATCTTGAACGGTATGCGTTGGGCGAACTTAAATTCGAGCAAGCTCCGCAGAGGTCGTCTCGAGTAATTCGTCTGAAGTCCGCGGCGATGTCGAAGCTTGTGGTTGAGATATTGGGTAAAGATTCAACTGTTCGTCTATTGGGGCACCTAGCGAACCAATACAGAGGAACAGCGTACCGTTACGAAGATTTGATCAACGCGGCTAGAGAAGTTGATTTAGACCTAGAAGAGTTAATCGGAAACTGGCTATACGCAAAAGGTCTACCTGGCTTCATTCTGGCGGAGCCCACTATAAAACGATTACCAGACGATGCTGCGCTGAACAAAGTATTTCAAGCGAGTCTAGTCGTCCACAACGCCGAACCGACTGATGGATTTGCAAGAGTATCGTGGCTTCACAAACAACCGCGAGGCGGCGAACGCGACAGGACTAGAGTTTATTCAAAAGCATTTTTAGTGCGTGGTAACGAATCAGTGCGATTGTCGATGGTTACTCACTGGTCTCGACCTATTGACGTCGTATATCTTGAGCCATATCTTTCACTCAATCACGAAGCGGTTCGGATTGACATTCCAGCGCACTTCGACGTGGGTACGATCGTTAACGAGGATGCTGCTCCTTATGTTGTCGATATTGATTGGTCGCCTCCGAGCACTAGTGAAATAGTTATCGACGATTTGGATGCCGGATTCGAACTAGTCTATGAGAATCCCCCTCAGACGACTATGCGAGCAGTCTCATTCGCTCGCGATTTACTAGGGATATCCACGGTTGACCTATGGGATCATGGACTGCCGATATATGTACCGGCACGCGGCGTGCAACCAACAAAACAGAGATGGGTACGACTATCTGATCCCAGAGCATTTGGTAAATATCGACGCACCTACGCCTTTGTATACGCAGGCAAAGCGAATAGGCCGTCTTATGCCAAGTTCAAAGCGACACTACCTACAACTGGACAATGGCAGTTGGAGTATCACATGCCCGTCGAAGCACTAGGTCAAAATAGTCGGGAAAACGCAATTCAGCGTAGTCAAGAAAAACCAACGGATTGGTACGAGAGATTCACTCCTGGAATAACAATGATCGAAGTTCTTATAGGCGAGAAAAGGGAAGTGATCGAATTTAATGCTCCAGCAGCAGAGTATGGCTGGAACACCATCGGTGAATTCGAAGTAGCTTCAGAGCACGCGGAAGTCTGGATCTCGGGAGCGTCAAACCGACAGACGGTTTACGCAGATGCTATTCGGTGGATCCCACAGACACAATAAATGTATCAGCTAAACTTCTTCGTTACCAGTTTTAGTGCGTTAGAAGTTATAGCGTAAACCGAACGAAGCAGAACTTACAGGTTCGATTTTCTTAAGAAAGTAGCTAGAAAATCCAACTCTTGCTGACAGTTTGTCAGTAATCTCACGTCTAATCCCTAGCGTTGCTACCGGACTAGTTTCTTCAATCGTCCATCGCAAATGTGCGGAACGATCAGTCTTGATGCTGTTCTCGAACAAGGAGTTGGTTAATCCTGCTTTCGTCTCGAGTACGAAGTCTCGAGGAAGAGAAAATTCTCTAGAAATTACAGCTGATAGGAAACGACTCTCAACTGAAGCGTAAAGAGAAGTCTCACCATCACGGTTAGTACTCAAAAAACTTTCACGCGGACCAAATTGCAAGTTTAGTTCTAAAGACCACGAAGGCGTGATTCGATAACCTAATGCAAACTTTGGCGATAGCAATGAAATCTCCTCTGTATAGGATTTGGTTTCACGCGGTACATTGTGAACGATCAGTCCGGCATTCTCGCTGAAGATAGACTCGTCAAAAGATATCCACAAACGATCTCGCAAACCCATCTTTGCGGACGAATCAGTAGCTAAACCGCTTCCTCGAAGGTTCAAACTTCCGGAAGACACGAAATCACTCGAACCTAGCGTCCAGGACGTCTTCCGATTTACGGGTACATTTATTTCGGTTAATCTATCAAGACCCACACGAGCAGAAGTACTGTTGACATCTAACTCTTTCAGCGTGATGTCGTTCACGGTTGATTCAGCATCTCGGCTAGTTGAAGAGTTCTCTTCGGTCTGCGCAAACGCAATATGAAAAGAACTGAAGACCAATATCGTCGCACAAAATTTGCGATACACTTTTATTTCTCCTTTCAAGAATGTAAACAGAACACGTAGATTCGACACTTCGTGGCGGGCAAAGTTCAACACGCTCACGTGAAGAGTGGAAAGTGTATAAAGTGATTTTGAGTTAGTTTCCAAAAAACACATAGCGGTCAATTGAGTCACATCAGCGGACTGTTTCAAAACTAAATACGGAGTGCCTCACAGATGGAGAGAGATTACGCATCGCATAAATAGTTGACCTTGGAAAACTCAGTGCTAGATCTTCCTCTTAGGTCATGCAACATACCGAGTGGTGCAACTGAAGCAATTCCATCAACTTTGAAGGAGAGCGACAAGAGTTCATTGCAACGAGGTATGTCAACTTACTCAACGTCCAGCTCAAAATTATTGACTAACCGCCAATTTACCCATATACGAACGTGAACCGGGCATCTGAACTGTTAGCGTCGCGGTAGTGAGTAGTCATTGTCTCGAGCCAAATCCAAGCCTACCATTTCGTCCCCCCTTCAATTTCTTCGCTGGGAATTTCGTACGTGGCAGTATCAACATCTGAGACTTGTTTTAAACCAATTCTCTTACTGAATTGAAGTTCCGTTTTTACCGTCACCAAAGACATGGCACTTAGTTGCTAAATCGTAAATCTACAATACTGTCTCGAAGGGTTTACTCTGCAAATTGTGAAGCGGCTTAGAAAGGAGCGTAATTTACTCGTCGGAGTTAGCTCGCTCATTTTCCTCCTGGTTGCGGTGGTTATCACCCTAATATGGGTAACGAAGTGGGATCAAGAACCCATTTCTAGTGAGCTAGACACTGAGGTTAATGTAAGCGCGATTGAGCAAATCATTAACTATGAGAGTACGCGGACGAAAAAACACTCCGCAGTGGGGGCGAGCAAACCCAAAGTCGCCATAGATTCGCCTCACCAAGGTGATATTTCTCGCAATGTAAATGTCAACTCATACGATGATTCGATCGTTTCTGTTGTCAAGAATGTTCGAAAGGGACGAATGGAAGCCGATGGAACGGAGAATTCCAAGAGTACCGGCGAGATTAACAATCACGAGTGGTTGAACACTAGTTCTTCGATTGATACTTTGCTGCAACAAGCTGGAGAATCAAATCGAAACTGGACATTCGGGTGGATCCAACTGAAATATCCTCTCCAATCTAAGCAAATCGAGGAAGAATTGCGTCGGTTTGGTGCAAGTGTACTGGGACAAACCGGTAATTTGATCCGTGCGAAGGTACCCAAGAATCGCAAAAGGCTCGAAGCGATAGCACAACTTTCGTGGATAACGGGACTTGGAGCATTGCCTTCGACTTACAAATTAGGAAGCGAACTAGAGGAGATTGTTCGAGACAGCGCCCATTGGGCACAGATACCTGTTTTTGTAGTCGTGGCGACTCCAAATATGGAGGACCTGTTTCGAAGCGAGCTTAAGAAGATAGGTTTAGTCGTAGGGCATTTTGACGCGTCTATTCGGACCTTTTCCGCGGTCTTACAGAGCAACCAACTAACCGAACTCGTGAAATTAGACTTCGTTCAAGCGGTTGAACCTATTGCTGAAGTAATGGCCTTGAATGACTCCGTTATACCTGCAATAGGCGGGGATGCTCTCCGCGATTTAGGAAATGATTTAGGTGTCTATACAGGCATCAATGGCAGATCCACTCCCATAGGATTTATGGACACTGGACTAAATACAAACCATGTAGCACTTTCCTCGTGGCGAAAAAGCATTTGCGGTAGGAATTTTGTTGAGGGGGAAGACCAAGATCTTTGGCTCGATAAAGGTGGGCACGGAAGTCATGTGTTTGGGACGATAGCGGGAAACGGCTACTTCCAACCAAAATACGCGGGAGTAGCACCTGGCGTCGAGCATATTCGAGTCGCAAAAGTTTTGAGTACGCGTGGCGAGGGAAATGAATTGCGGACGCTTCAAGGAATGGATTTTCTAGCAGAATCTACTTCGTGCCCAGCAGAGGGTTGGACCGCTGATAGTGTGAAACCGTTGATCGTGAATATGAGCCTTGCGAGCGATAGTCTCGTTTTCGATGGTCGAACAACAGGTCCGCGCAAACTGGACTCAGTCGTGTGGACACACCGCCAACTGTATGTTGTAGCGAACTCGAACCGAAATCTTTACGGGTACTCGAACTACGGATCGGCGAAGAACTCGTTAGCTGTGGGAGCCGCATATGACAACGGTGATATCACCTTTTTCAGCAGTCGCGGCCCCACGGTCGATGGTCGTTTGCAACCTTCGTTGGTAGGACCGGGTTCCATAGTCTTTTCTACACGAGGCGACGGGTCCTACGACGGATACAGTCTTGCGTCAGGAACAAGCGTGTCCTCACCGGTTGTTGCTGGAGTCGCTGCCTTACTCATGGACGCTTCTCCCGAGCATCGCGAAGAACCGGCGTTAGTACGGGCGCGGTTGATGGCTAGCGCGGTGCGACCCGATGCGTGGTTCGATTCGGAAATAGTATTTCCAACAAACAACACCAATGGACCGGGGACCGAGCAAACCAAGTACGGTATGGGTTTGATTTCCGCGCGGACGAGTGTCTCCAACCACGATGTTCCAGAAGGCTGGACAAGCTCTGGCGCGACGCTTACATTGGAGAATGGGGAATACGCTTTCCAAGACATCGTCGTTCCAGTCGGGACCACGCGACTTGATGTCGTTATGACTTGGGATGAGCCACCGACGGACTCAATAGCCAGCACGGTATTGAACGATCTGAATCTTTGGATTGACTATCGTGCAGACTGTCAATCCGAGCCTTGTGGTGAATACTCGTCGCAGTCGAAGATCGACACTGTTGAATGGGTGATTATTCAAGATCCCGAACCGGGTACGTACCGTATCAAGGTGTCGGGAGATCGTATTTTCACCGAACCACCTCGCGCGGGTGTAGCTTGGACGATGATACGAGGACCTGCGACACCCCAACTCACTGTGGCAGTAGACCAAACTACATTCGAGGTAGAGAACGGCGAAGATCACAACCACAGCGTGGAAGTCACCGTATCAACCAATGGTTATGTTGCTGCAGGTACTGAGCTGTATGTGGATTGTCGGACTGCCGAGAACAAACCTTGCGAATCCTTCGGTTTTGTTTCGCATGTAGTGTCAGTATTTACCCGTCGATTTTCAGGTTTTGTGCAGAGAGAAGATGGCTTTGGCACGTACTACCACAACGATCAATCCATGTATCTGGGTGAAGTCGGTCATGGCGAAGCACAGCGAGTGCGCTTACAGCTAGCTTCTGAATCGAGCGGACCATTGACGATTTACTTGACCGCGACAGCTTGGAATGCCACTTCTGATTCTGTAGCTGTCGTTTTCCGCGAATCAAGGTCGGATACCGAACCATACATCGAGACCCAGCCAAAGCTCAATGACACGTATGAGACACCCACGGTGCTTGACAGTCAGGGAGGAGTTCTTGAAATTGATACGCTTTTGGCGACGTCAGAGCCTGGTGAGCCACAGCTAGGTTTGACGGGTCAGCGACCAACACGATCTCTTTGGTTTCAATGGACTGCGGAGCGATCAGGGCTAGTGTCGTTTGTAGTCGCGCCTCGAGATGAATTACCCAGTTGGTATCTGGAATCTTATCTACCCATATTAGACGTCTATATCGCAACTGGATACTGTTGTGGAATCGCGAGCGCTCAGTACGTTACGATCTCCCGCTGGTCTGTTCAATTTTTTGCAGAGCAAGGGAAGGAGTATCGAATTCGCGTAAGCGGTACTCACGCTTCTATGCCGATGTCTTTGAACTGGATCTTTGGCGAACGACCCCCCAATGATTACTTTGCAGATGCCATCACACTCACTGGTGCATCCGGAAGCGTCCCGGGGTACAACTTGGGAGCGACGATCGAACCAGGCGAAGTATATGGCACACTTGCTTCAACTATTTGGTATCGATGGACCGCACCAGCAGACGGCGATTGGGAGTTTCAGATCGAAGATGCACAAGTCGTGCATTTATTGGTGTTTGTCGGTGACACTATCGATGATTTACGACTAGTTTCTGGCATCTCGGCACCGGGGGAGCCCGTTTCCGTAGCTACCGTCCAAGACGAAACTTATCACATCATGGTTGCATCGCCGAATGCTTTTTCGGGTGGATGGACGTTCGACGATCTATCTTGGGAACTGCAAACTAAAGCCCGCAGTGGTTGGGACTGGTTTGACCTTGGATTGCAACTAGTCTCTACGGAAAGTGGGAGCGTGTCTTTAGCGCACGAGGGCTCGTTAGGTGTGGAGCCCGACGAACCTGAAACCACAGGTATTCAAACGGGATGGCTGAAATGGATTGCTCCTGAAGACGGACGTTATACCTGGTATTGGGACAATCCAGAATTTCAACTCAGATCGTTTTCGGGTAACTCGGTTGGAGAATTAAATGTGACCGAGTTGGGCGCAAATCTTGTCGTCGTGTCCGGGGGTAGGGAATTTGTTCTTGATGCGGTAGCGACAGACGAATATGTGATTTCTGTGGGAAGAGCCAAGGACAACAATCAGGCATATACATATTCAGAGTCTTCGACTAGTACGGAGCTACGCTGGGGAAAGACACCCACGAACAATTGGATCAGTGGGGCAATTTCATTGAGCGGTAGCGAAGGCAATGTGACTGGTCTCAACCAGTTTGCGACGACAGGTTCTTCTTTTCGTACTCACCTGGGATATTCATCGCTATGGTATTCCTACGAAGCAGAAGAAACAGGATGGTTCAAATTTTGGATTGAGGGTGCTAGTTCGACTGCGATACTGTCAGCCTTTCATCCGTTAGAGTCTGATCTGAACCCTGAACTAATTATGGCCTCGCGAACTACAAGGATACCGGGTGAAGGTGTCGAGGTAACTGTGTACATCGAGCGTGGCTCAACTGTACTTCTGCGTGTTGGAAGTACGCGCCCTCACTCAAGTTCAGAGTTTGAGTTGCACTGGTCTTCTACGGATCCGCCGAATTGGCTGATATATCGGGGTCGAATCGCGGAGGGACGAAGGGATGCCACGGGGCAAGTGATTTCTTCGTTGTCTGGTTTAGCGGATATGGCATTCGATTCAGACGGCGCATTTCTGTTTGTTTCCACCGACGATGGAGTCAGCGTGTTCCAGCGCGAACCCACGACTGGAAACCTGAGCTTGAAGCAGGAAATCAATGAAACAGAACCGCGTAGTTTCCTATTCTGGGATCCATATCGCGAGTGCTTATATGTGCACACCCGGGACACGTGGTGGACCATCAAATCCAGTTCAGACGACTCCTCAGAATTTGTCCTCGATCGAACGGAGTACGGTATCGGACACATAACAGACAACAAGGATCTAGGCAGTCCCGTACTCTTCATGGGTAACAACGGAGACTATTTGTACAGATCAATGCGACATGAGCAATCGATTTACTCGTTTAACTCAGACAGTACATTCAAGTTCGTTGGCGACAACTCCGTCGTGAGTGCTGCAGTTTATCCGTCAATCAATGGTAATTATTGGTGGCGATGGCACGTTCGAGACGTGCAACTGCTTGAGCGTAAAGTTGGAAGTGGATCGTTCCAACAAATTTCGAAAGAATTTGACGCAAGTGGTTGGCGTGAGGTCACCGGTACGTTTTTTGACAAAGATGAGTACTTTTTTGCGACATCAATTGACGCACGGCCTCGAGCGAATTTTTCGATTTATTCCATTGATCGAGGAACTAGCACTCTGATGCTGTCCACGTCAGGTCAAATTGACAATCTTAGTCTTACAGATTGCGCGGCTGCAATCCCAAGAAAAGGCTCCTATGCCGTAGATGTACTGTGTTGGTACGGTGCTTACGTAGTTGAGTACTTACCGGAATCAGGAGAAGTCGCATTGAGCGACTATCTACTTAATTTTCTGTCGAGCAGGATAGTTCCGGATCGCTTTGGTCGGCGTATTCCTTCGTATTGGCTTTCACGTGCTAGTTCAGGTTCAAGTTCTGTAGAAGCAAGTCCTGACGGCTTGCACATTTACGTCGCTACTAATCAGCATGGAATTCTCATTTTTGAGCGTTTAGGAAATGAAACGACGGACTTGACCGATCCAGAAACGCTTCCAGTTCGGCGACTTGATCTGCTACAAGCATCCAAGAATCAAATTCAGTTCAACAACGATATAGCTGAAAACGGTTGCATCACTGCCTCGGATTGGGTGGTTGACAATGTAAGTTATTCAGTCCTTGATTCAAAATGGCAGCATCGCTCCATCGACTCGTCATGGTCGGATATCGAAGGTACTGAAGAGATTGGACAGTTGTGCTCATACTCACCCACGGATACCAATGATTATCGAATGGTTGCAACGTTTACACGCGATGATGAAACAATTGAATTCGCTAGTAATTTCTTTGGCGACATAGTCTATGAGCGCCTCAGTAGTTTGACAGTTGAATCAGGTGAAATCCACCTAGATACCCTTTCCATATCCGAATGTACCGAGATTTCAGACTTAGTTGTGAACGGCGTTAATTACTCGGTGAAAGAATCAAACTGGCAGGTTCGAGACGACTCAGAAGTCGATTGGTCCGACATCGCCTCAACAGTCACCGCCGGGGAACTTTGCCCATATGACCCCAACGACAGTCGCGAGTATAGATTGGTAGGTCGATTCGTTATCGACGATGAAGAAGACTACTACTCCAGCAACGTATTACAAGAAGAATCCGATGAGAATTGATGTTGGTAGCTTCTGTTTGCCCAAAAGGTATGAGAGTTATCGGTCCCCATACGACTTCAAGAAACGTCCCTAAAAAGCTATGTCAAAAAAAATTCAATCACTATTCCTAGTTGCGCTCGCAATCGCCATTCTCATACTTTTCAGTACTTGGCATTTGAAGAGATCGGTTAGCGAAGAAAGTACGGTTAACAGCGATCAATTTGATCGAGCACATAAAAGTGCGATCAAGCAAATCATTGACTATGAGGGCGACCGGACAAAAGAACGATTAGCAGGGGGTCCGAATCAGCCCATAGTCGACAGCGATTCGACAGATCACCCAGACAAGTCTCCAAGTTCTAGTCCCAATGCATACGGTGCCTCGCTTGTGTCAGTAAGCAAAAGCATTCGAAAAGGAAGATTAAACGAAGATGAGTCGGTGGGTTCACCCAGCGTCGGTGCGTTCGATAACCAAGCATGGTTGAACGACAGTTCCTCGATCGATGCGATGCTTCAACAAGCAGAGAACGCAAACAGAAACTGGACATTTGGTTGGATTAGATCGAAACATTCGATCCAAACTGCGGATATAAAAAGAGACTTGAGTCGGTTCGATGCAAGTCTTCTGGGAGTCTCTGGAACCTTGATTCGCGTCAAAGTACCGCACAATCGAAAAGACTTAGAGGCGATCAATCTGCTATCGTGGGTTGACGGTTTTGCTGCACTACCAAAAGAGCTTAAGTTGCTCGGTGACGTAGAAAACGTTGTAAAGGAAACCGGATCTAGGTCTCCAATTGCTATTTTTGTCGTAGTACCTACCGCGGAGATGGAGCACTTCTTTCGTAGCGAGTTCAAGAGGATCGGAATAGTTGTTGGGCACTTTGACGCGCCGATTCGGACCTTTTCTGCAGTCATTCAGGGAAACCAGCTGACCGATCTCGTCGAGCTGGACTTCGTTCAAGCAGTTGAACCAATTGGTACAGTGTCGGCTACCCACGACTCTTCCGTACCAGCTGTGGGTGGTGATGCGCTTCGCTCAGTGGGTAACGCGGCCGATTCCTTCACTGGATTCACAGGAGTTTCGGTTCCAATCGGGGTTATCGACACTGGACTCAACGCAAATCACATTGCCCTCTCATCCTTCAGGAAAAGTATTTGTGGCGCTAACTTTGTCGAGGATGAGGATCACGATCTTTGGGTAGACAAATATGGGCACGGAACACATGTGACAGGAACGATAGCGGGAAACGGTTATTTTCAACCAAAGTATGCGGGAATCGCACCACGCGTAGAGCATATTCGCTTCGCAAAAGTATTGAACACCCGCGGTTATGGGTCAACATTGGACGTAATTCAAGGGATGGATTTTCTAGCAAAATCTACTTCGTGTCCAGAAGAAGGATGGACTGAAGATCAAGTGAAGCCTTTGATCGTGAATATGAGCCTTGCTCTGAACAGCCGTTTTTGGACGGGAATTTCAACCGGCGCGCGAAAATTGGACTCAATAGTTTGGACACACCGACAGTTGTATGTCGTATCCAACTCGAACCGCAGTATTTACAGTTACTCAAACTACGCGTCCGCAAAGAATTCGCTATCGGTTGGAGCTGTTCATGACAATGGCGATATTGCAGAAACCAGTAGTCATGGACCAACGTACGATGGTCGTTTACAACCTTTGTTAGTAGGACCGGGTGTCGACGTTATGTCTACAGCAGGCGACGGTTCATACGAAGGTTATCGTGAGTTGAGTGGAACGAGCATGTCCTCACCTTCTGTTGCTGGAGTAGCTGCTTTACTCATGGATGCCTCGCCTGAACACCGCGAAGAACCAGCATTGGTGCGTGCACGACTGATGGCCAGTGCAATTCGACCGGATGCGTGGCTCGAATCAGAACTCGCTTTTCCACAAAACAACACTAACGGACCAGGAACCATGCAAGCCATGTACGGCATGGGTTTGGTTTCTGCGCGTACAAGTATTGTCAACCACGATGTTCCGGAGGGATGGACAAGTTCTGGTGCGACGCTCACACTAGAGAATGATGAATATGGTTACCAAGACATCGTTGTCCCAGTTGGGACAGAGAGACTTGACATCGTAATGACTTGGGATGAACCACCAGCGGAAACGATAGCCAGCACGGTATTGAACGATCTGGATCTTTGGATTGACTTTGGAGCCGACTGTACGTCTGAACCTTGTGGGGAATATTCGTCGCAATCGAAGATCGACAACGTTGAATGGGTAATTATTCAAGATCCAGAACCGGGTACGTACCGAATCAAGGTATCAGGGGAACGTATTTACACCACCCCGCCTCGCGCGGGAGTTGCGTGGACGATGATTCGAGGTCCTACGACCCCACAGCTCTCACTGGAAGTGGACCAAACTATATACGAAGTAGCGAGCGGTGAAGAGCACAACCATACTGTTGAAGTCACGATATCGAACGATGGTTATGTTGCTGCCGGTACGATGTTGCATGTGGATTGTCGGACTGCCGACGACAGTCCGTGCGAATCGTTGGGCGTGGAGGCTTCTGACTTTTCCAGCTTCTTACGAACTTTTAGAGGATCCGCACAAAGAGAGGATGGGATAACAACCTATCATCCCTTCGTACAGAGTATGGACTTAGGCGAAGTCGGTCATGGCGAAGAACAGCAAGTAATCCTAAAACTCGCATCCCGTTTGGAAGGACCCTTGAGAGTTTACTTCACTGTTACCGCGTGGAACGGGAAGAGCACTAGTACTTCGGTAATTTTTCGCGAATTTGATTCTGATGACGAGCCAACCAGTGAGGCGCAACAATCACTTAACGACGCTTATGACACACCTACGCTGTTGGAGAATGGGGGAGGAGTCCTTGAAATCGACACGCTGTTGGCAGCGTCGGAGTCTGGTGAACCTATTTTTAGTGAGTCGGATCGGCGACCCACACAATCGCTTTGGTTTCAATGGACTGCCGAGCGATCCGGTCTGGCATCGTTTGTAGTTAATCCCCGGCTTAAGCTACCCTCTTGGTATTTGAATCGGTTTACTCCCGGGGTTGACATCTTTCTCCAAACAGGACACTGTTGTGGAATCGCGAGTGCCCAACTTGTTGCTTCTTCTATCTGGTCCGTGCAATTTTTTGCCGAGCAAGGGAAAGAGTATCGAATTCGAGTGAGCGGTTCTCACGCTTCGATGCCGCTGACCTTGAATTGGTTTGTTGGAGAACGGCCTCCCAATGATTACTTCGTTGACGCCATAACGCTGACAGGTGAATCCGGTACCGTATCGGGACACAACGTAGGTGCCACGATCGAACCGGGGGAGGTGTATGGCAAACTTGCTTCATCCGTTTGGTATCTATGGACCGCACCTGAAGACGGCGATTGGGAATTTCAGATAGCGGATGCGGAAGTCGTGCATGTATTAGTCTTTACGGGTGATACGATTGATGATTTAAGGCTAGTCTCTGGTATCGCCGATCAGGGTGATCCCGTCTCCGTAGCTGCTCTTCAAGATGAAAACTATCACATTATGGTGGCATCTCCAGACGCGTTTTCTGGGGGCGACAAGTTCGACGAACTAACTTGGGAACGGCGAACAACAACTCGTAGTGGTTGGGACTGGTTCGACATTGGCTCACGACTACCAACTACCGAGACTGGCAGTGCATCGCTGCGACTAGGACTCACGCTGGGGGTTGAACCCAACGAACCGAAAGCGTCGGGTATTCAAACAGGATGGCTGAAATGGACCTCACCTAGGGACGGCCGGTTTACCTGGTATTGGGACACTCTTGGCCTCCAACTCAACGCATTTTCGGGCCAAGCGGTAGGAGAACTGAGTGTGGCGGAAGCGGATGAGAATAACGTTGTTGCGAACGGATCGGAGTTCGTTTTCGATGCAGTTGAGGGAGAAGAGTACGCAATATCCGTAGGACGCGCGAACGCCAACAATCAAGCTTACACCTTCACGAGAGTCCCTACAAGTACTTTGCTACGTTGGGGAGAAACTCCCACAAACAATTGGATCAGCGGCGCGATTTCACTGAGTGGTAGCACCGGGAATGTATCCGGTTCCAACCAATTTGCGACGACAGGCTCTTCTTTTCGTCGACACTTAGGTTATTCGTCTCTTTGGTACTCATATGAAGCCGATGAAACAGGTTGGTACAAATTTTGGGTTGAAGGTGCTAATTCGACATCCGTTTTATCAGCGTTTCATCCGTCGGAGTCGAATCTGAATCCTGAACTAATAATGGCCTCACGAACTACAAGGATACCGGGCGAAGGCGTGGAGGTTGTTATTTACATTGAACGAGGTTCAAGCGTACTGTTGCGAGTGGGAAGTACACGCGCCCACACGAGTTCAAATTTTGAGCTACATTGGTCCACTACCGACTCGCCAAATTGGCTCATCTACCGAGGACGAGTTGCCGATGGACAACGGGATTTCTCTGGACTAGTAATTTCGTTGTTGGGATTAGCTGATCTGGCGTTTAATTCCGATGGAACGCTTCTTTTTGCCTCCACAGCGGCGGGTATTAGTGTGTTCGAGCGCGAGCCCATGACAGGAACCCTGAGCTTGCAACAGGAGATCAATGAACCCAACGCTAGTAGTTTCCTACTCTGGGACTCATACCGCGACCGCCTCTATGCGCACAGCGAAGACTCTTGGTGGACCTTTAGCGCTAGTTCGCAAGACTCATCGGAGTTTATTCTTGACCAAACCGACCATGGGATTGGCCCCCTTCTTGGAAGCAAGAGCAAAGGAAGTCCTGTGTTGTTCATGGGTAATAGTGGAGACTATCTATATCGCACAATAAATAACTCTCAGTCTGTCTATTCATTTAACTCGGACGGTACGTTAAACGTCGTGGGGGATATTTCTGTATTTAGCCAAGATGTATTTCCGTCGACCAATGGCAACCATTGGTGGCAATGGTGGCAATGGGAAATGCAACTACTTGGACGCCAAGTTGGCAGCGGTTTATTTCAACGGGTCTCAAAACCTTGGATAAATACTCATCGAAGCTTTTTCACTGGTGCTTTCTCCGGCGATGATGATTACTTTTTCACCGCATCTCGGGAAGCGCGCGTACAAGCAGACTTAACGTTTTATACGATTGATTATGTAACCGGTGTTGTTGAACCAAGTTTTTCAGATCAAATTGATAACCTAGGCATCTCAATATGTATCGCAGCAATCCCAAGAACGGGGTCCCAAGCCGTAGATGTGCTCTGTCGGTATGGTGGTTACGTCGTGGAATATTCCCCTGAAGCCGGTGAAATTAGTTTGAGCGACCATATTGCTAACGTAAATTATCGAACCCTGATTCCAGATCGTTTTGGTAGGCGTATACCACCGTACCAATTTGCTGTTACTAGAAGAGGAGGAACGAGTCCTGTCGAAGCAAGTCCCGATGGTCGACACGTCTACGTCGCTACTAGCGACCATGGAATTCTCATATTTGAGCGTTTTGGAAACGAAGTAACAGACTTGGCTGAAATTGAGGCGCAACGGTTTCGCCGACTTGATCTATTACAAGCATCCAAGAATCAAATTCAGTTCAATGACGATATTGCTGTAGACGGTTGCCTCACTGCATCAGACTGGGTGGTCGACAATGTGAGATATTCCGTCGTTGATTCAAAGTGGCAGCGACGCACCGTCGACTCGTCTTGGTCGGATATTGAAGGAACAGAAGAGACTGGTCAATTGTGTTCGTATTCGTCTACAGACTCAAGAGAATATCGTATGGTTGCAACGTTTATGCGCGACGGTGAGTCGATTGAATTCGCGAGTAATTTCTTTGGTGAAATCGTCTATGAACGCCTAACAGAATTGACGGTAGAATCGGGCGAAATTTCACTGGACACACTCGCCATATCCGAATGTACGGAGATAATAAATTTAGAAGTGGACGACGTGAAATTCACGGTGAAAGAGTCTAAATGGCAGGAGAGAGAAGATTCGAGTTCAGATTGGTCGGACATCGAATCAACAATCACCGCCGGGGAACTATGCCCCTATGAACCGGAAGACGATGGGGAGTATCGTTTGGTGGGTCGGTTTGTTATCGACGATGAACCAGACTACCACTCCAGCAACGTATTACAAGAAGAATCTGAGTAGCAAACCTTCGCCAGAATACACCACGCCTATTCCAAGTTTGTGTAGAACGTGAGTTTGTCCGATTGAGGCTTGGGACGAATTTTCCGCTGGTCGGATTGCACCTGTGGTTTGTTGGCTCATCCGTAAAGGGTAAGATACAGCTAACTTTGAAGTTCGTCTGGAAAGTACAGAGATAGCATTTAATGGCGAGTCAAACTCTTATGCTGAAACGAGTTCTCTAGAGTCCTTTTCGATTACACTCTTCGTCGAATGATTGATCTGTATTTCGACCCAAAATTGACCGTCCATCAAGCAGAAACAGCTTCAGTCGCTCGTGGAAATTGTGATTCGAGAGCGGTCGATCCCGACACTCAACCCAGCATTGGGACCTTCTACAGTTTCGATTCCACAACCGTAAGTGCTGGCTATCGGGTTCGCCTTAAAAAATTAGTTTCGAGGATACTGACTCGCTAAACAGCATTTCAGAAATTCCACTGAAACCCAATTTCAAAACTGGTCTCTCGTTCTTCCGCTGTTTCAAAAAATTGGTACGCAAACGTGATCGAAGAATCGGTCGATCCTAGCAATAGTTTCAAAGGGACGCGCACACCAACCGCACCATAAACTTCTTGATTCTCTTCATCTTGATTGAGTGTTCCAAAGGGAAATTCTTCCTCTGGAAGAGGCTGCCCTAAAAACAAAATGTTGGAATCGTAGGAACTTTGAGTAAACGCAATTCCAAGCTTACCGAACACAGACAAATATTGATTCACGTTTAGGTCGTATACCGCACCTACTCCAAGCACCGTGTGCTGTAGGGTCGTGGTCCAAGAAAGCGATAAAGATTCTTCTATACCGAAGTCGTCGAAAGGAACACTTAAATCAAGGGAGAGGTTCAGTTCCGGTGAGCGGACATAGAACGCTTCGAAGCCCAAATTTTCATTGAAGTTGTAGCCCCCGCCTATTGAAAGCTGGCTGCGAGAACCATCAATTTCATATTGCCGGGTAATGAACTCTTCAGCTTCGATTGGCAGTCCCCCTTCATCTGTCTCAATTTCAATCTCGGGTTCCTCAAGGTCGTTCCAGTATGTAACTCCGGCCTGTAGATAGAAACCAGCCTCTTTGGCGACTACTCCAGATGTAAGCATCAAAATCAGAGTGCTAAACAAGACCGCGAAGGGAAATGAGCGGTGTGAGTTCTTCAATATTTTTTCTCCGTAGATATGAAAGTTGAAAGTTCGATTTAGTTCTATGACTTCAAGGAAGGGCATAAGTTCGGCGCGATTCTAGATACGAGGTCCCATACGTCGAAATCTATCGTCAGTTAATTTCTAGTCAATTGTCGAGTCCTCTGAACGGAATCTTCTAGTAGGCAAGCATTCAGTAAAAAATCTTGCAAAAACGAGTCACAGAACGTTGCAACTCGTTGACCAAAATGTGACTATAAATGTGTCCACCAAACCGTGCTCAGACCCCAGTAAGTTTGTTTTACCGTTGAGCGGGCAAGCCAGATATGCGAGTCTCTGTATAGTTAAGTGAATAATTTCCTGTGTGTCAAAACTAGTGGCTCGAACCTAGGATTCACGCCCAATGGTAAATATTTCGCTTTAAATAGATATTTGCCTTGCTACGGTAAATAGCTGACAATCTACCGTAGCAGACATGGACTTAGATTTACCACTTCTTGCCGTTAAGAATGATGACAGGCTCATCACATAACTTCACTTCCTGGGTATTTGCCTTTCCAATTCTCATTTTTCTGAATTTTCTCATCCTTAGTTTGACTCACGCTGTGAATTTCACCAATTTCAGCGAAATTAAAACTCAGTCCCCAAGCAACCCCCATCCGTCCATAATCTAAATCAAAGCCGGCTGTGTCCATCGATTTCGGAAGTTCGTCGGAAGGAACTAATCGCGTACCGTCGTTTGGAAGAGACTGTTTCATCCAAGGGTCGAGATCATCTACGATTGACCGGTGGAGACGGTGGTTCGCCCCTCCGCCAACGAGGTAAATAGGCAATCTCTCTCCCGCTTTCCATCGGTCAGAATGTGGGTCTCTAAACCGCCGAGTGGAATTAATTAGCCATCTCAATGTGTGTCTACATTGTTCGACAAACGCATCTTTCGATGTACCTTCTCTTTGATACCAGTAGTACGACTCCACTCCGAGTGGCTGTATGTTAGCAGTCATGAAGGAATATATAGGATCTTTTCCTAGTTGTGGGTTAGAGTGTAGCGTGAACGTAGTAACGTCGAGTGTCATTGCGCCAACGTCGATCATCATGTAGAGTCCGTCGGCTCTACGTTCTGATTTGGCGAATGAGGTCATTTCTGCAGCCGCTTCAGGCACCACGGCTACACCTCGTTCTTCGGCAATGTCAATGAATGTTCCTGCGTGAATTATTTCAGGTTCACTCAGTACCAATTCTGTGCTGTCAGCCGCTATTGGTAAACCAACGTCGGCTAATAAAAGAGCCGCGGAGACGACACGACGATACGATTCAGCAACCTTGGGTTTGTCAAAACTGTCGGTCGGCATCCCAACGTTTATTCTCCATACGGGTTCACGAGTTCGAAAGGCCTGCGCTTGATTCGTTGTCAGCCATCCCCTGACGTAACTGATGACATAAGCCAGATACGCTGTTGCGATTTGTTCATGGTTTACTTGTTCTACTAGAGAGGTGCGAAATCGGTTGGAATTGACACTGCCCACCACCAGGTCTTGCTTGAGTGTGTCGAGAACGGTAGCATTGGCTATCGGCCACATGAATATTGATCCATCGTCTTTTAACCAGAGAATGGTGCGCCATAGGTGTGGGTTACCAGGAACACGGCAAGGAATTGGAGCCGGGATCGCAAACGTTGGTTGCCCAGACTCATAAGGGAAGCGGGCGACCACTTTTGTTGAACTGGTTCCAAAATCTATACCTAAATTTATGTAGAGTTTTTCAGCATCATCTTTGGTTGTGTTGTTCTCGTTAAGTTCAAGCATTTTTTCAAGCTCAGTACAGTCGAAGTCGAAGTTCGGACGCGGTGCCGGTTCACGACTGCGCATTCCGGTAGGAAAATCCCAACTTTCGAATTCCGCAATTGGTGGAAGTTCAGTTTTTGGAGGGAGTGGACTGTCGACAGCTCGCCGAACGAGCTTCGTTGAATTCTTAGATCGTTGCCTGTGCAACGCGGCCTCAATTTTCGATTGGCTTTCTTTTCCGATTTTTTGAAGTGCTTTTCTCTTACCCCGTGACAATTTTGAACCGAGAGTGGTAGACTCATTTCTTGTATTCTTGTAGTGATTCGACATTCAGATCGTTTCCTGGTCTATTAAATTAACAGCGGACCTCGACTAATAAGAGGCTTATGTCAGCAACCTCCGGAATTGGCGATCGTTGTTGTTCAATTTCGTGTCTTCTCGCTTGGAGGATTTTTTCTAATTTAGAGATTTGTGCGGTTCGAGCTAACACCAAGTTGCGTAAGTTGCTGGCTCTTTGGAGGTCATTAGCACTTTCGGCTGATGCTGCGTTTTGTATTAGGTCAGCCTTGATACGGTAAAGAGTTTCAAACTTTCTTTCAAAGTGTTTTTCAAGAGCACGCAGTCGTATATTCAGCCGGTCTTCTACTTCAGCTGTTGTCTGTAAGAAAAACGTTTCAAATTGTTTGTCTGCCTCCGGCAATACAACGTCACCTAGTAATGTGGCGGCTTGTTTGAACAAACGATGGCTAGAAGGGTTAACCATAGGAGGTTTGTTATCGGATACTTCGTTTGCAATAGCTTCCGCGTAGTTCGAAGAAATTAGCTCTCCTGTCTCAACATTTGCTCCAATGTAACCTATTCGTGTGTTAGTGTGTGCGTCTGATGTGTTGTTGTTGCTACTCCACCGATTAATTGCCACGACGTACACGCCTTGATCTAACTTTCCTGTCGAATCCAATCCATCGATTACCGCCGCTATTGCTTGAGCTTCTCGGTTGGAGATGTCTTTTTGATCGATATCTACGCAAAATCTTACTAATGGATGCAACTGAGATATCTGTTCGACTCGACCCGATTTTTGTACTACCGACTCGGTGAAAACAAATCTCTGACGCGCATCGTCGGCTAATATACGTGTGCTTCCGTTGAGGTTGTGTTTTGATAAGTAGTAGGAGAGTGCACTAAAACCATCGTTCGAAAAAGAAATCTTAAACTTGTCCGAGCTAGGGGGACTGCTCTCGATTATTGTTCCGGGGAAACTTTGCTCCAAACGATCCTTCACATATACGAGAACATCTTGACGATTTAACCACCTACGGTTGTTTCTGCTCTCGTAAATACGCTCGAGGATATAGTCCCCATGTTGAACTAAAGATCCTGCTTCAGACTCAAGTCGATCGGTTTGTTCCCGTTGAGTTTCCAACGCTTGTGCCGTTTCGTCGATTAATGCTTCCTTTTGTCGATCGGTTAATCTCGGGTCGAGAAGCTTTGTTGTCATTTCGCGAATTTGTCTACCGAGAATAGCCTCCATTTCTCCTAGAACTTTTTCGCTAGTGGTCAGGCGGTCATACAGTCGGTGAAAAATGCGACTATCTATTGTGTTGTCAAACACCAGGTTCAATACTTGAATCTTTTCACTCTTTTGTCCTAGACGATCAATACGACCTATTCTTTGTTCAAGCCGCATCGGATTCCACGGAATGTCATAGTTAACGATTGTGGAACAGAACTGCAGATCGACTCCCTCACTTCCAATTTCTGAGGATAGTAGTATTGGTGTGAGTTGGTGCTGTTCAAAACGCTCTAACACTGTCGATCTCGGTTCGGAAATACTGCCGTGAAGAAGTTCAGTTCTAATCGCATTGTCGGTTAAACGAGACTGAAGATATTTAAGCGTCGGTTTAAAGCTCGAGAAGATGATGACTTTCTTGTGCGGTTCCTTGCACCAGAGCTGATTGAGTTCATCTAATAGACTTTGAAATTTCGTGTCATTCTCTTGCAAAAGCTTAGTCAGACCTAGTTCTCTCGTCCGTTTTGCAATTTTCGTAACAAGTGGTCGAGCGTTTGAAGTTTCCTCGTCAAGATCAGTGTCTGTCTCCTCTATTCCTTCTAGGGTACTGTTCGGTAATATGGTTGCCCAATACGCAGATGCCGCCGCTAAACTAGATGTCAATAGACGTTGCGGCATCGACAGTAGAAATAGTTCGTTCGCGTTTTTCGACTCGGCGTATTCGTTAACGACTGCGGATATTTCTTCATAGAAACGCTGTTCGTACTCGTTCATCGTGAATGTGGGAGTCGACGGATCACGAAAAACGCGTTTCAATTTAACATCACGTCTTCTTGTTCTGTTAACGTAGTTCGCAAGTTGATTGACATGTTCGAGACGCACAGCTAACTCTGATCGTAGAGTAGTATCCAAGGGTTGAGAGTTCAATCTTGACAATATTTGCCCCAAGGTTTTGCTTTCGCATAGCAGTTCATGTTGTTGGGCTTGGACAAGGTGCTCTTCGATATCCTGTTTGGTACCCTTTTTAAGAAGAAGATCGCGAGCTTTAACGAGTGGTGCATTAACGTCAATGAGTTCATTAAGTGTATTTGCATATTCAAACGTATCGGGGTCAACCATCTTCAAAATAGAATGGAGATCTCGGTTCTGAAGATGGATTGGGGTCGCGGAAAGAAAAAGTCTATGACTCGATACTCCGCTGGTTAAGTTCCCTATAGCGTTTAGCATTGTGGAAGGGTTTCGCATGTGATGAGCTTCGTCAAAGACTAAGAGATCAACCAATGGTTCCCCATCGCTTTCGTCGGAAAGAAATCGTGCGAGTTCGACCCTAACTCCCTGTTTATCTCTCTCTGTTTCCTCGAGTTTGTCCCACCCTCGTGGTGGGCGAAGTCCTTGCATGCTACAAACCAGTGCAAAGCCTGCTCCAGTCTCCTTCGAGCGACGCAAAGTTTTTAGCAATGTACTTGCGTTCGCCAACTGCACATCTACACCAAATTTACTTCCTAGTTCGAGTTGCCACTTTTCGCACAGAGTCTTTGGACAAGCTACTAGTAGGCGATTGCAATCGTGTCTAGCTCGAAGTTCAGTCCAAATTAGCCCCGCTTCGATTGTCTTTCCGAGACCTACTTCATCTGCGATTAGCAGGGAATCGGTCGGTGATTCCATTAGTTTGATAACTGGCTTAAACTGGTGAGGGTAGAAGTCTGTCTCGGTTGCTTCCATGCTATAAACAACCTCGCTGAGTCGACCACTTACTCGGAGTCGTGTTAACGTACGTCGGAGCCAGTCAGGACTGACAAATTTACCGTTCACAAAACGATCATAACAACTCTCGCCGTTCTCTGGAACATGCTCAAGTGCTGAATACGGTAACCAGGACATCTGACCATCAGAAAATCGCACGGTAACCATCCGTTGTCCTGCGATGTTCTTCTCTGCGTCTTGTAGAACTCCAGCACGTACGGGATCGCGCTTCAAACGAACAAGGTCACCCGGTTCTAGTTGCATCTAGTTACTGATTGCTGACGAGAAAATACACTTTCTCAGAATTACAGTCACCACTGTTTGATGAGTACACGAGACTAGAGAGTGTTGGGGAGTGAATTTCACAGGAAGATCGCAGTTCTAGTTCTTAAATGTCGAGAACAGATTGCACGATTCAATTTCAGCATGAACTTTTCTCCATGCTGAGGCTCTCCGTTTAGAAGCAGTTCCGCAACAAGATGATCCAGTACCAGTGCAGCCATGAAACATCCCTAGACTCCCGATACAAAAAGTATTTTTCGATACAGGCGCGCGGGACACTGCGCACTCTTTGGCTCAATTGAGTTTTGTCCAACTACACTTGGAGCGGTACTCAGATATTTGAGCAACGTAATAGGTATCGCCATTTTTGAGATCTAGGAATGAGTTCATTTGAGACTGAAGTTGCATGGGTGAAAGTTCAGAATCCAAGCGGAGGATTGTTGGACAAACATTGTGTCTCCACGCGTTTCCTAGACTGGAAATCTGATTTTCTACGCTAACGTATCCCAACCAGTTGTGGTTTTTAAGAGTGTAGTGAAGAATGTACCGGTTCATTAAACTGTCCTTCAAGTCGTTTTGTTCTCAGATTCAATTTACCTAATCCAAGTTAATCATTCCTTTAACAAGTTGTTTGGTTGGATTAGGTCAAGAAATAACTACAGTGATTTCACGCTCATCTTTTCATTTTGTAGTACATCTAGGAGGGTTATTTTAGACTGCGCTGATTCATTTCAGCGCTGATTGAAATCTTCATAGATTAGAGCACTACTTCAGTCTGATAATGAGTTTTCATTCGCCGAATTTATTCCCAAAGTAAAGGTGTCTGAGAGCTTTTTGGAACAAGATCCGCAGTACGCGCTAAACCTCCGACACGCGAACTACGTGCTCTAAGTCGTCATCGGACACCTCCAGTAGGTCATCGAACGGTTGGAGAATTGTTTGTTCATCGACCCCAGTAATGTGTTCGAGCTGGTAGCCACTGATGTAACGAAAAATCTGGTTGCCGTTTGTGAGTGATCGGAAGACTTAGAGCGGTTGAAAAGAGTGTTTTCGTAGATTCGTACTATGGAACTTCGCACTAGGACGCCACCCGTACAGACAGGGCTCTACGGTTCGCGAATGCATGATCCTGCGATGCTCGAAGACCCCAGGTACAACTTCATTTGCGACGTTAATGGGTTCGAGCGCGTTTATTACTCGCGCCTTGGCGCGGTAATTGTCAACTTGGGCATGCCGTTGAAAGAAACTCTCACGGTCGATGAGCAGTTGACGCTTCTGAGTGAGGAAAACCGCAAGAAGGTGATCAATCGGTATGGTACGGGAAACATCATTTTGGATGCGATCGAAAGACAATATGGTAAGCCCACTCCAACAGAATTGCGCAAGTATTGGCGCACGGATCAGAAGCCGGCTGAGGAACTAGTTTAGCCAGTACCTCGTCAACTCCTTTGAAGTCTATCAGAGCAAACTCAGAATTGGCTGGAAGTAGAAATTGACGTTCGAGTTCAAATCTCACATTTCGCTTGAGATGTTCACCTGTCGCATCCCATAGTGCTCGGTCTAATCTTTGCGCATTGTGCCGAGCCTCAGTTAAAAGATTCGTACAGTGGTAGACATTAGTAACGAATTCATAGTTACTCTGTCTCAGGCATCTTCGACACAGGCGGGCAGTTAAGACGCGAGTGAATTAGAGCGTATCGGTTCGGCAATCCAGTTTCCACTACCAAATGGAGCTACCCGTGAGTATCGTTATGTAGGTTTTGTGATGATATAGACATCACAAAATTTTTCGCGATTTGAATTGAATGAAGCTCTGCCGGTGTCGTATGAAGTCGCTTCAGTTTGATAGACCGCTTGTTTGAGATTTGCTGTAGAAATTGGTTTACCAGGTACCACCGTACATGAGCTTCTGGGGACTGATTAATCCAGTGCTGAGCGCATTCAGTGAGGATTGTAAAACCCTTAGGGGTAGGAAAGACTCCCGTTTGACTTCTGTACGAGTGCTAGACCATGGTCGCAGTCGATGTCCGATCAAATTGATTTTCAAGAGAGTCGCCTAGTCTTTACTGCTCTTCAACTTGGCGGGGTTAATTCTTGGCTCGAGTTTCTTTAAAGCCCTCGATCACAACATCTTCGATATTAGACCCAAATTTGGTGCCGTCTATTACCTTGGGTAGTTTACGACGTGTTGCACGGTGAAGAGGATGCGGAAAATATGCAATACCCGACAACCCTTGTTCGACACTAGGCAAAATTTTCTTGATACCGCTCCATCCCGATAGCCAGATTCTTGGAGAGTCGGTTTGATGGGGGTGTTGAATTACGATAGAAGGTTCAAATCGCTCAGCTTCGCTTCGCATATTCTTAATACGGATTCGCCGATTCATTCCTAATCTCTTGTTTTCAGGAATCCTAGGGTTAAACATATTTAGGTCATGACATCCCAAAACGAGGATCCGTAATCCATCAACTGTAACACAATGCGTACTCAAATCGACGACATGAACAAGGGAGTGTTGTTGCTCGTCTGTTGGGTAAGATTTTCCCGTCCACGCTACTATTGAAGCTCTCCTGCCAGTGAGTTTGAGAACGGCTACAAGTTCGATGTGAGGGCGTTTTATTGCCTTTTTTCCAATCTTGTCGTCCCTTATGTGCTTGAGATCTATACCGATGGTTAAGTATCTCGTTCGTTTTGCGAGAACCCTGATTGCTTCTTCGGAGAGGACACGACGAATGCATTTTTCTCCATATCCCTTCAACACTTCGAAGCTGCTATTATCGGATATCCATCCCGTATTTATCGCGTCTAGATCGATTGGGAACTGGTGAAGTATGAATCCTCCTGGCAAAACCGTGAAATCGACTCTTTGTACTCCACTCGGCCAATCTTTATGAAGAGCTCTCACGATCAACGTACGGGCTGCAGAAATGTTATCACCTCGTGTGTCTCGACGTTGTAATCGACCATTGACACACAACCTGACGATGCTAGCAGTTTCTGGTTTAACTCTAGAGTTTATTGGGGTTTCCATTCTATTGGTCTCCAACCGATTTCCATTACAACTTCCATGGTAGCGTCTGAGCACGTCTTTGGGAAAACTGCATAGTCACTCTTTGATCAACAAACTGCACCGTTTGCCCTCTCATGGAGAGCCCCGACACGATTCGTACTCGATTTCTATTCGTAGGCTTCCAACAAACCAAGGCTAATCCATACTAAAGCACTGTTTCGATCTGTCGCTGTTTAGGTTCCTTTGTTAAGAAAGTTTTCATGTTCTAAATTGAAAATTAAACCCTGTGAAGTTGCCTCAGTTTGATGGACACCAACAATAAGAAACTTAATTCCATTTGCAGGTACCGATTTACCATATTAGATCCGGTTATTTTTCAAAATTTAGCAACGCTTCAGGGATCAAACATGCATCCAACCACCGATTATTAGAAACACAGCACTACGACATGGCGATGCAACCTCAGGTACTCTGGGGGGATAAATCGTTCTCTAAATACAACGTCTGTGTAGGGAACGCAAAATCAGCACCATGTTTGTGGACGATATCTGAAATCAAGAGGAGTATTTCCTCTTTGATCTCATGAAATTCGGTCCATTCGGTGGTTTTCGTGAATGTGTACACGAAGAAATTCACGGAAAATTCTGTGTAAGTGTCTAAATTGACCATCAGTGTGCGCGTTACGTCGATCGCCGGGTGATTTCGCAACATCTCTCGCACTTCGTCCATTAACTCTTTCACTCTTGGCATGTCCTCGTAGCGTAGACGAAACGTTTCGTAGATTCGACGGTTTTCCATACGTTGTGGGTTTTCAACCGTGAGACTTGCAAAGTTAGCGTTCGGTACATACAGTGGTCTTCGATCAAAAGTGCGTATTCGAGTGGTTCGCCAACCTACATCTTCGACGGTCCCCTCAATTTCTCGATCTGGCGAACGGATCCAATCTCCTACGACAAATGGTTTGTCAACGAGTAGCATTAGCGTTCCGAAAAAGTTTGCCAACACATCTTTCGCGGCAAACCCCACGGCGATACCACCAATCCCACCAAAAGCCAAAACCCCTTCAATAGGTAGACCATAGACTTGAAGAATCAACAGTCCTGTCGTGATTATTACCGACGCACGTAGAACTCTTCCCACTGCGCTTGCGGTCGCGGGATCCCAACGCGACTCGGTCCCGTCCCGACGCGGTAATGCTACAACCTCTTGAAATTCCTTGATGAATCGATTAGTGAACCACGCCACCAATACAACGAGCGCAACGCTACGCAGGGTGCCAACACGCTCAAAGATGGAATCAGCACCTTCGTGCGCGAGAAGATCGCGTATGGTTTCGTTGATTATTAGATCAGTCTCTGCTAGCGCGGCGAGTGTTTGTTTTGTGAGTACGTCATCGTAGATTCGGTTACCGGCGAAGCTCAAACCGACGACCCAAATACCCCAATCGAGCGGTTTACTTGCCGCGCGGCTCAGGGCATCCTTCCACCGGCTCCTCGTCTCGGTCTTTTTCTGGACGAACTTGTTCAACAGTCCCGTCGCTATCAGGCGCACACACGCAGTAGCAAGAACTATCAAGAAAACATGAGACCCGAGCCAGACCCACCTCATCCAAGGAGCATTGTTGATTACGAAAAAGAATTCATTGATTGTTTCCATTTAGATTACCTCGTATAGTCGATGCAATAGTTTGTTCATATGTTAGTACACTCACAACTAGCTCGCCGAAGTTTGCGTATGTAAATAGACGGTGCGGGTTTAGGACGTTGTCGAAGTCGTGGGGTCGTGGATTGCGAGAGAGGTGAATCGATATCTTGGATGTGTGAAATCAGGGGTTACTGTTCTGTCGGAAAGGAGCGTTTTCCGCGCGCACGAGCTGCCTAAATT